>NZ_JBFBAL010000061.1:0-1009 GCF_040682175.1 Streptomyces sp. NPDC051320 | reverse complement strand
TAGGCACTGTTTCTCGGATCATGTTCGGAGCCAGATGACGAGGGCTGCGAGCGTGATGGTGCCGAGGTAGATGTAGGCGCGTTTCTCGTAGCGGGTGGCGACGGCGCGGAAGCCTTTGAGGCGGTTGATGGTGCGTTCGACGGTGTTGCGTTTCTTGTAGCGCTCGCTGTCGAAACCGGTGGGCCGTCCGCCTCGAGAGCCTCGGCTCTTGCGGTGTCTCTGCTGGTCGAGACGTTCGGGGATGGTGTGCGGGATGCCGCGTCGTCGCAGGTAGCGGCGGTTCATCCGGGACGTGTAGGCCTTGTCCGCCAAGACACGGTCGGGCCGGGTGCGAGGTCGCCCGGCTCCGGGCCGGGGCACGGAGACCTGTTCCAGCACCCGCTCCAGCTGGGGTCCGTCACCGTAGTGTCCGGGTGTCAGGGCGAGGCCGAGGGGTCGGCATCGCCCGTCGGCGACGAGGTGGATCTTGGTGGTGAACCCTCCGCGGGAACGTCCCAGGCATTCGCCGATCTGACCACCTCCTCCAGACGGGCGGCCAGTTTCCGCAGTACCGGATCGACCTGGTTCGTCCCCCGCACGGCCCCCTTTTGGGGAACGGCGGCCGGGGGCGCTTTCCTCGCGCCGGCCGCGTGCTGGTGGGCCCGCACGGCTGTTGAGTCCACCGACACGTCCCAGTCGATCCCGCCCTCGGCATCCTCGGCTGCCTGGATGCGGGACAACAGCATCTGCCACGTTCCATCGGCTGACCAGCGGCGATGCCGTTTGTAGACCGTCTCCCACGGTCCGAACCGCTCGGGCAGATCCCGCCACTGGACACCGGTCCGCACTCGGTAGAGAACCCCGTTGATCACCCGGCGGTGGTCGCTCCACCGACCACCACGCGCACCACCAGGAGGTAAGAACGCCTCCAGCCGATCCCACTCCGCATTCGTCAGATCACCACGGCCCATACAGCCAGCCTGGCCTCAACACCCCACCCACGTCCCGAGATCCGAGAAACAGTGCCTAG
>NZ_JBFBAL010000060.1:0-1227 GCF_040682175.1 Streptomyces sp. NPDC051320 | reverse complement strand
GCCTTCGAGCGAGCCCGGCGCAGTGTGGGAGCGGGGGTGGGTTCAGGCCTCCGCGCGGCCATGCAGCCGCATCCGCTCTTCGTGAGCGAGGCGCGGGGAGCCCATGTCTGGGACCTGGACGGCGACCGCTACATCGACTACGTGATGGCGTGGGGTCCCCTCGTCCTCGGACACGGCGCCCCCCGCATCGTGGACGCCGTACGCGACGTGGTCGCGCGGATGCAGGTCGTCGGCACCGGCCACGTCCTCGAGTACGCCGCCGCGGAGGCGGTCCTGCGAGCCGTCCCGCACGGCGAGCGCCTGCTCTGGAGCAACACCGGGACCGAGGCGGTTCAGGTCGGGCTGCGCCTGGCGCGGGCGGCCACGGGCCGTCGGCGGGTGGTGAAGTTCGCCAAGAGCTACCACGGTTGGCACGACACCGTCTACGCCGGCCTGACCGACGCCGACGGCAGCCAGGTCGCCAGGGCGGCGAGCAGAGGCCAGAGCCCCAGCGTGCTCGACGACCTCGTGGTGGCGCGGTTCAACGACGTGGAGATGATCGAACGCGTTCTCGCGGATGCCGTCGAGCGGGACATCGCCGCCGTACTCATCGACCCGATCATGAGCAATGCCGGCGTTGAAGCACCCACGCAGCAGTTCCTGCAGACCTTGCGGTCCTGTTGCGACCGGCATGGCGTGGTGCTCATCTACGACGAGGTGATCGCCGGATTCCGCATAGCTCGGGGCGGCGCTGCGGAGCTCTTCGGGGTGCACCCTGATCTGTCCGTCTTCGGCAAGGCCATGGCTGGTGGCTTCACCCAGAGCGCCGTCGTCGGCCGAGCGGACCTGATCGACCAGGTGACCGACGGCGTGGTCCACGCCGGGACGTTCAACGGAAACCCCATCGCGCTGGCCGCCGTACAGGCGACCATGGGAGCACTCGAGGACCCTTCCGTCTATGAAACGCTGGAGAGCGTCTCCGCCGAGTTCGAGCGCGTGATCGGGGGCCTGCTGGCCTCCGCGCCCCAACCCGCCCGTCTCAACCGCGTCGGTTCTCTGCTTCAGTTCGTCCCGGACGACGAAGCCACCGGCCTGCACGGTACCGGCGGTCCCTGGCCGCAGATTCTGGGCGGGATGCTCGCCCACGGCGTGATGTTCATGCCTTCGGCCAAGATCTTCCTCAGCACAGCGCACCGCCAGGCGGACATCGACGCCACCGCCGACGCCCTCGACAAGATCCTGCGTCAG
>NZ_JBFBAL010000059.1:0-1374 GCF_040682175.1 Streptomyces sp. NPDC051320 | reverse complement strand
GGGTCTGTACAGCGAATGGTGGGACTCGGTTGATTGTTTCTATCGGCGTCCGGCGGTGAGCCGGCCGTCGAAGGTGATGTCGAAGGCGTTGAGTGCGGCCTTCCAGCGCATGGTCCAGCGTTTGCGGCCGGTGCCCTTGGGGTCCAGGCTCATCACCGCGAGGTAGACGCACTTCAGCGCGGCCTGTTCCGTGGGGAAGTGCCCGCGGGCCCTGACGGCCTTGCGGATGCGGGCGTTGACGGACTCGATCGCGTTCGTGGTGCACACGATCTTCCGGATCTCGACATCGAACTGGAGAAAGGGGACGAACTCCGCCCAGGCGCTCTCCCACAGACGCACAATCGCTGGGTACTTCTTGCCCCAGGCCTCGCCGAACTCCAGGAAACGCTCCAGGGCGGCGTCCTCGGTCGGCGCGGTGTAGACGGGCTTGAGCGCCTTCGCGATCTTCTCCCAGTCATGCCGGCCTGCGTAACGGAACGAATTCCGCAGCAGGTGAACCACACACGTCTGGACAATCGTCGCAGGCCAGACCGTGTTGACCGCGTCCGGGAGGCCGGTCAGGCCGTCGCAGACCAGCATCAGCCCATCACGGGCTCCGCGGTTCTTGATCTCGGTAAGGACCTGCAGCCAGTACTTCGCGCCCTCGCCGCCGTCGCCGACCCACAGGCCCAGGATGTCCCGATGCCCCTCCGCCGTCACTGCCAGCGCCATATAGACGGGCCGGTTGGCGACCTGGCCGTCCCTGACCTTCACGTTTACGCAGTCGATGAAGACGACCGGATACACGCTGTTCAGAGGGCGGTTCTGCCATTCGGCCATGCCGGCCATCACGCTATCGGTGATCGTGGAGATGGTGCTCTTGGACACCTCTGCCCCATAGACCTCGGCCAGGTGGGCGGAGATCTCGCCGTGGGTAAGGCCCTTCGCGGACAGGGACAGGACCATCTCATCGACTCCGCCCAATCGCCGCTGGCGCTTCTTGACCAGCTGCGGCTCGAACGTACCCGCCCGGTCCCGCGGGACCGTGATCTCCACCGGCCCGACCTCGGTGGTCACCGTCTTGGACCGGTGGCCGTTGCGGTAGTTGTCGCGGCCACCCTCGACCCGTTCACCGGGCTCATGCCCCAGGTGGTCGGTCAGCTCGCCCTCCAGCGCCGACTCAAGCACCCTGCGCGTCAGCTCTGCCAGCAGACCGCCCTCACCGGTCAGCTTCACCCCGCCGGCCTCGGCTCGGGCCACCAGCTCGGCAACCAGACCGTCATCCACAACATCCGGTGCGTCCACGGCGGCCTCCCCGGCCTCGATGCCACTCATCACGTCAGTCATCAACTGTCGCTTCCAGCTCGGGAGTTACACCAGTCACGGTACAGACCC
>NZ_JBFBAL010000058.1:0-1463 GCF_040682175.1 Streptomyces sp. NPDC051320 | reverse complement strand
TATCCCCGGGCCAGACCGTCACCCGCCACGTACAGCTCACCGACCACGCCCGGCGGCACCAGCTTCAGCCCTGCGTCCAGGACATACACCCGGGCTTCGGCCACCGGCGTGCCGATCGGTACGGTCCGGACCGGTGCCTGCGGACCGTCCGGGTGCTGGAAGGCACTGATGGTCGCGCAGACCGTGGTTTCGGTCGGCCCGTAGGCGTTGACCAGTCGCCGGTGCGCGGCCCACTGGCGTACGAGGGCCGGCGTGCACGCCTCACCGGCCAGAACCAGCGTGATGCCATGCGGAATGCCGTCATCCGGCATCACGGCCAGGGCAGCAGGCGGCAGGGTCAGGTGGGTGATGCGGCGCTCCTCGAGGAGATGAGCCAGCGCGGGACCCGGCAGGAGATCCGATCGGTCGGCGATCTCCAGACGGGCGCCGGTCAGCAATCCCATGCAGATCTCCCAGAAGGCCGCGTCGAAACTGATGGACGCCATCTGCAACACCCTGCTCTCGGGCGTCAGTTTCAGCCGCTGCGCCTGGGTGCGCACCATCGCCCCGACTCCACGATGGGTGACGACGACGCCCTTGGGGCGCCCGGTGGATCCCGAGGTGTAGATCACGTAGGCCGGCTGCGAGGGGCAGGGTGCCTTCCCGGAGACTGGTGCCGGGCCCGTGGGCCAGGGTGCGGCGTCGTCCACGGCGACCGTCGGTACGGTGGTGGCGGGGAGATGCGCACGGATCGCACGGGTCGTCAGCAGGAGCACCGGCCGGGCGTCGTCGAGCATGTAGGTGATGCGGGACGCGGGATAGTCGGGGTCGACGGGCAGGTAGGCCGCTCCGGTCTTCAGCACCGCCAGCATCGAGACGATCATTTCCGCGGACCGGGGCAGCGACAGGGCGACCAGGTCCTCCGCCCCCACCCCCTGGGCGACGAGGTGGTGCGCGAGACGGTTGGCTCGGGCGTCCAGCTGCCGATACGTCAGTGTTCCCGCGGCATCGCGGACGGCCACCGCATCGGGGGTGTGGGCGACCCAGTGCTGGAACATGTCCGGAACGGTGGCGGCGGGTAGGTGCTGGACGGGGTCGCGTCCCTGTTCGAGGAGGGACCGGCGTTCCCCTGGGGTGAGCAGGTCGTCGGCGCGTATCCGCTGGTCGGGATCGGCCACGAACGCTTTCAGCAGGCGAGTGAGCCGGTCGACGAGCCGGTGGATCGTCTCGGCGTCGAACAGCTCTGTGGAGAAGTCCACCCGGGCCTGCATGCCCCGGATACCCCCGCGCTCATCGTGTGTCTCGGCGAAGGTGAAGGTCAGGTCGAATTTGCTGACGTCGGTGGAGACCGGTTCATCGGAAGCCACGAGGCCCGGGAGATCGATCCGAGCGGTTGCCTGGTTCTGCAGGACGAGCATGGTCTGGAAGAGGGGGTGGTGGTTCTGTGATCGGGTGGGATTGAGTTCTTCCACCAGTCGTTCGAA
>NZ_JBFBAL010000057.1:0-1478 GCF_040682175.1 Streptomyces sp. NPDC051320 | reverse complement strand
TATCCCCGGGCCAGACCGTCACCCGCCACGTACAGCTCACCGACCACGCCCGGCGGCACCAGCTTCAGCCCTGCGTCCAGGACATACACCCGGGCATTCCGGACAGGTCTGCCGATCGGCACGCTCTCCGCTCCGCGCTGCCTCACCGTCGGACCCACCGGGCAGGCGGTCGTGTCGATGGTCGCCTCGGTCGGCCCGTAGAGATTGTGCAGCGGGGCGGACCAGGCTGCGGTGACCCGTTCCGCGAGTTCCGCCGGCAGGGTCTCGCCGCCGGACATCACTGCCCGCAGGTTCAGGGGGCCGGCGGCTGTGGGGTTGTTCAAGAGCAGCGACAGATGGGAGGGCACGAACTGTGCCAGCGTGACGCCGGAGTCGCGCATGTGCCGCAGCAGTAGATCAGGGTCGCGGTTCGCCGCCGCGGAGACGACGCAGACGCAGGCGCCCTGCAGCAACGGCAGCCAGATCTCCCACACAGAAGCGTCGAAGCTCGGCGATGTACGGCCGAGCACCCGGTCATCGGGGGAGAGGGATAGGTAATCCGCCATCCACGCCATGTGGTTGGTCATGGAGGCGTGCGTGACCACAACGCCTTTCGGTCGGCCGGTGGACCCGGAGGTGTAGATCACGTACGCCGGCTGGGAGGGATGCAGCGGGACGCCCGGATTTGCTGTGCGGTCGGTGGACCACGACTCCGTCCTGTCGAGAGCCACGACCGGCACCAGGGGCGTTGCCGGCAGTTTTGCCTGTGTCGCGGAGGTCGTGAGCAGGACGGCGGGGCGGGCGTCGTCGAGCATGTAGGTGATGCGGGACGCGGGATAGTCGGGGTCGACGGGCAGATAGGCCGCTCCGGTCTTCAGCACCGCCAGCATGGCGACAACCATGTCCGCCCCCGGCACGGCGAGCGCGACCACGTCCTTCGGGCCCACCCCCCGGTCCCGCAGGCCGTACGCCAAACCATTGGCCTGGGCGTTGAGCTCGGCGTAGGAGAGAGAAACCCCTGCGCCCTGCACCGCCGGGGCATCAGGAGTTCTCAGTGCCTGCGCCTCGAACAACTCGGGCGTCGTCGCCGTCGGCAGCGGCCGGGCCTCTCCACTGCCTCTCCCGAGCACACGTACCTGCTCTTGCGCATCCAACAGCTCGAAGTCATGGACCCGTTGTGTGGGATCCGCGACAACGGCGGACAGCACCCGTCGCAGACGGTCGGCCAGGGATGTGGCCGTTGCTGTCTCGAACAGCGCGGTGGAGAACTCCAGATAGCCTCCCAGACCGGCGGCGGCACCGTTTTCGTCATGAGTCTCCGATAGGGAGAACGTCAGGTCGAATTTGCTGATCCCGGTGTGCGACGAGCGGTCGGTGACCACGACCCCTGGCAGCTCCACACCGGCGGTTGCCTGGTTCTGCAGGACGAGCATGGTCTGGAAGAGGGGGTGGTGGTTCTGTGATCGGGTGGGATTGAGTTCTTCCACCAGTCGTTCGAA
>NZ_JBFBAL010000056.1:0-1533 GCF_040682175.1 Streptomyces sp. NPDC051320 | reverse complement strand
GACCCGATACTCTTCTTCACCTGAGAAGTGCCTCCGGCTTGAGCAGGAACAAGGACCTCGACAATCCTCATTCTTGCTGGTCAGAGGCACTTTTCTCTTACTTGACCACCCGTCGGACGGCCCGCTTCATGAAAGGGCGAGGCTAATGCGCTGCCTGTGTGCCCTGCGACGGCCTCGGGCCTGCTATCGACGAGTTCTTGGCTGGTTGTCAACCCGTTGTCTTTGGCCGGGTGGGCCTGGATTGCAAGCCGGACGACCCATGGGTCGTGGCCCTCGCGCCTGGGTCAAGCTCGGACCCGCCGCACAGTGACTCCATCTGACCTACCGCGCCTGTGAGCTGGCGGTAGCAGGCGAACTAGGTGTATTGATCACGAGCGTTGTTGACAGTCGTGCTCTTGAACATGGTGAAGACCTCCGATGTGGTGGAGCTGGCTAGGAACACACCACACGGAGGTCTTCGTGTCCCACCGTAATGCCCGGCTGACGGTCTTCGGGAGGCGTCTGTTGGTCGAACGTGTCGCATCCGGTCGTCCGGTCGCGCACGTCGCCGCTGAGATGGGAATCTCACGGGCGACAGCGCACAAGTGGGTGCGTCGGTGGCGCGTGGAGGGTGAGGCGGGGTTGCTCGACCGCTCGAGCCGACCGCGCACGACCCCGCACCGCACGGCTCCCGAGACGGAAACGCAGTCTGTGATCTGCGCAAGGCCCGCAAGCTCGGTCCGGCCCGCATGGGGCCGATCCTCGGACTGCCGGCCTCGACAGTGCACCGGATCCTGACCCGTCACGGCCTGAACCGGCTCGCCTGGCTGGACCGCCCGACCGGCGAGCCGATACGCCGCTACGAACGGGACCAGCCCGGCGAGCTGGTGCACGTCGACATCAAGAAGCTCGGCAACATCCCGGACGGCGGCGGGTGGCGCACGGTCGGCAGGTCAACCGGCAACCACAACCGGCAGGCCACCACCGACCAGCGCAAGAGCTGCAAACCAGTGATCGGTTACAGCTACATCCACTCCGCGACCGACGACCACTCCCGCTTGGCCTACAGCGAGGTCCTGGCCGACGAACGTCAGCACACCGCCATCGGCTTCTGGCAGCGGGCGAACGCATTCTTCAACGCCCACGGCATCACTGTCGAACGCGTCCTGACCGACAACGGTTCCTGCTACAAGTCACGCCTCTTCACCCAGGCACTGACCACGGCCGGCATCACCCACAAACGCACCCGCCCCTACCGGCCGCAGACGAACGGCACGGTCGAACGCTTCAACCGCACCCTCGCCGAGGAATGGGCCTACCTACGGCCCCACACCTCCACCCTCGAACGAACCGAAGCACTCGAGGACTTCCCGCACAGCCACAACTACCATCGCTGCCACACCGCATTCGGAGGCCAACCCCCCATCAGCCGCGTGAACAACGCTGCGGGCCGATACACCTAGGCACTGTTTCTCGGATCTCGGGACGTGGGTGGGGTGTTGAGGCCAGGCTGGCTGTATGGGCCGTGGTGATCTGACGAATGCGGAGTGGGAT
>NZ_JBFBAL010000055.1:0-1583 GCF_040682175.1 Streptomyces sp. NPDC051320 | reverse complement strand
AGCTTGGCGTTTAACCAGTCTGGCCTCGGTGTTCCTTGATTGATTCGGCGCGTTTGATGGTCTTGCCGACGGGGTGGTGGGGTGCTCGATGCTGGTTCTTGGAGCCGGTGGGGCGTCCAGGGCCAGGGCGGGAGGGTTTCGGTGCGGTGGCCGGACGGGCCGTGGTCGCGCGGATGTTGCGAAACCCTCGCCGCACCCTGGCTGGGGTGAGGCGGCGTGGTTCGGTCCGCCGCTCCCAGGGACGGCGGAGGTCCTCGGCGAGCGGTCGGGCGAGGCGGAGTTGGGTGTGGGCGGCGATGATGAGCCAGGTCCACAGGTCGGCGGTGGCCGCGCGGCGGACCTTCGGGGCGGTCCAGCCGAGGGTCTGCTTCATCAGTCGGAAGGTGTGTTCCAGGTCGAAGCGACGCAGGAAACACTGCCACCAGCGGCCCACGTCCGCCGGTGTCGCGTCGGCGGCCGAGCTCCATAGCCAGACCGGCTTCGGGGTGCGGTCGCCCGGCAGTCGCTCGACTTCCAGCCGCACCAACGTGCCGTGGAGAACAGGGAGTTCTTCCTTCGCGTGTTCCAGCCAGGGGCCACGGTGGGTGAGCCGGGGGTGCATCCGGTCCCAAGCCTTTGCGGCCGCCTTGCCGTAGCGGGTGGTGTCGGTGGCAGCGGTGACGTCGGGCTCGTGCCAGGTCTCGGGCCGGGTGAACGTGAGGACGCCGCCGTGCCGACGGGGTCGCCCGCCCTTCGGACCCGACCGGGCGGGGCCAGGGTCGCGAAGCATGACCCGGTCCGAGCGTAGGCGCCCGACCAGGACGACGGGAAGGCCGGCCAGGGCGTGGGAGAGGTAGGCGACGTCGTAGCCAGAGTCCATCACGATCAAGATCTTCGGATCGCCCGGACTCCAGTGCCCGGCGGCGATCAGCCGGCCCACCACCTCGCGGAGCTGGGCGGCGGTGATGAGCGTGGCGTCGTCCGCAGGGCCCAGACGCACGGTGTCCAGCAGAGCACACCAGGAGGTGCGGCCCGTCTCCAGAGCAGCGACGAAAGAGTATTGCCAGCCGGGGATGAACTGGTCGGTCTTGCGGTCACCGCGTCCGTAGACGTGACAGAACAGCCTCTCGTCGCTGGTGGGAGCGTCGGGGCGGAGCCAGTTGGACACGTCCACGGCCAGTACGATCCGCCCGTCGGCGGCTCTGGGCACCGGCAGGCCGGTCAGCGCGCGACGCAGCCGTGCCGGCTCGGCCCAGCCCCGGTCCAGGGCTGCGTACAGAGCACCGTGGCCACGCCGGTGCTCGACGGCCATCGACAGCTCGACCAGGGTCCTGACCGGCCCGTCCACGCACAGGATTGTGTCTGTCAACTCGAAGAGCGTGTCCGCGCGAGCGTAGAGGGAATCGTAGAACTCGACCCGAAAGCGGGACAGCACTCCCCATGCCTCGCCTGCGGACATCGCACCAGGGACACTCATGGGCAGCGGCCGTTCTCTCGCACTTCCTGACTCAACATCTCGAAGCGTGAAGAACGGCCGTCTCCGCTGTCCCGGGAAGAACCGCAGATCAGCAGGTCGAGTGACCTGCGATGTTAAACGCCAAGCT
>NZ_JBFBAL010000054.1:0-1611 GCF_040682175.1 Streptomyces sp. NPDC051320 | reverse complement strand
CCTCGAAGTTTCGTGACTGTCCGCCGACGAAGTCGGTGGACCGTTTTCGTTGAGTGGGTTGAGAGTGGGCAGGTTGAGGGCCCGAGTGTCGTCTCGGGTGGGCGCCGGGTTCCACTGCTCCGGGGTCGGTCTGCTGTCGTAGGGACGAGAGAGTTGCTGGTCAGTCGGGGTTTGGCAGGAGTGCGAGCTGGTCGAGTGCGGCGGTGATGTGGCTGGTCCAGGGCCAGTGCCGGGCCAGGCGGAGGATTCGCCGGCGGCCGGTGGTGACGAGCTGTCCCGCCGCGGTGAACAGGCGGAGCCGTAGTCGGCGGGGTTCCCAGAGTCTGGCCTTGCCGGTCAGGGCGAGCATCGGCATCCAGGCCAGCAGGTCGAGGGCGATCTGCACGATCTCCAGCCAGATCCGGTTCTGGGCGGTGCGGTGCAGGGGCAGGTTTCGCAGGCCGGTGGCCCGCGCGTTTCGGATCCGGTCCTCGGCCGGGCCCGCAATCGGTGACGGAGCTCGAGCTCGGCGATCGGCCGCCCCGAGGTGTTGGTCGCGAAACACGTCAGCCGCATGCCGTCCGCATCCGTGAGCCGCAACTGTGCCCCGGGATGCGGTCGTTCCTTGCGGACGATCAACCGCATCCCCTTGGGCCAGCCGGTCAGGACGTCGCCGGTGAGTTCGGCGACCCAGGCGCCGTCGCGGATCTCGCCGCCGCTTTCGACGGCCGGAGTCCAGGCCGATGCCGGAACCTTCAGCACGTGCTGGTGGACCTGCTCGGTGACCGTCATGCCGACCGAGTAGGACAGCCACCGCCCCCTTTGGGCGAGCCAGGCGACGAAGTCGTGGGTGCCGCCCGCGGAGTCGGTGCGGATCAGGGTCCGGCGCCCGCGCCGGTACTGCTTCGGCAGCTGGGCCAGGGCCAGTTGGGTGGCAGTGATGTGGTCGGCCGCTGTGTTCGAGCCTGCGTTGCCCGGTCTGAGCAGGGCCGCGACCGGTTCACCGGTGCCGCCCGGTCCGTGGTCGACGAACCCCACCAGCGGGTGATGTCCGTAGGTCCGTTTCCAGGTCGGGGCCGCGTCCTCCTTGGCCGAGTGCGCGATCACCAGCACCCCGTCCAGATCGACGGTCACCGTCCCGCCCGCATCAGGCGCTTCCCCGCCGGCCAACCGCCAGACACGCTCACGCGCTTCGGCCCGCGCGGAACGGATGGCCCGCAGGGCCTTCTCCCCGGAGGCGGCGAGGGAGTCGATGAGGCGGGAGACCGTCGGATCGGAGGCCACCGGCCCGAACACCGCCGGCTCGGCCCGCAGCATCCCGACATCCGCGAGGCAGTCCCCGCCCAGCGCGACCGCCAGAGCCACGTCCAGCAGGATCTTGCCCGGATCGTGCACCGCCCGAGCCTTCCGCCACGGCGTCAGCGCCGCTGATATCGCGGTGTCCAAGCCGGCCTTGCGGACGGTCTCGACCAGCAGCACGCCCCCGGCCTGAGAGACCACCGCCCGGCCACCACCCTCGACGCGGACACGCGGGTAGGACCCGATACTCTTCTTCACCTGAGAAGTGCCTCCGGCTTGAGCAGGAACAAGGACCTCGACAATCCTCATTCTTGCTGGTCAGAGGCACTTTTC
>NZ_JBFBAL010000053.1:0-1686 GCF_040682175.1 Streptomyces sp. NPDC051320 | reverse complement strand
ACGCGCGGATCCGTCGGGCGGTCAAGGCCCGCGGACACTTCCCCAACGAGCAGGCCGCCCTGAAGTGCGTCTAATCCGTAGTTAAAGAGTGGCGTGTTGACGCTCGTGGGCGCCAGACGGATTCCTGAAGTGCGTCCGGCATTGATGCCTACATGTAGCACGGCGCCGCCGGGCGCCTTCGAGCGTCAACACTCAACGCCTGATCGCTCGTTGGTGTTGGTGGTGCGAGCCCGCCGCACGGCGACCCCTTGATACGCCCGAGCCGTTCGAGCTCTTATCCAGACCGGGGTCCGTGGGGATGAGCTGGTCCCACGAACGGCTACTGAGGTGTCGGCCCAGCCCCGTGTGGCTGAGGCCTGGGATTAGGGCGCCGCGTGGTTCCGCATGAGCTCGTGACCAGCGCATACATGCACCACAGAGAGGGAAACCATCATGATCTACTGCGGCATCGACTGGGCGGAAAGGACGCACGACGTCGCTCTTGTCGACGACACCGGAACGTTGTTAGCCAAGCGCCATATCACCGACGATGCGGCCGGCTACAAGATTCTGCTGGACCTGCTCTCCGAGTACGGCGACACGGAAGAGACCCCGATCCCTGTCGCCATCGAGACATCCCGCGGCCTGCTGGTGGCGGTCCTGCGAACCGGCAACCGGCAAGTCTTCGCGATCAACCCCTTGGCCGCCGCCCGCTACCGCGATCGGCACAGCGTCTCACGCAAGAAGTCCGACCCCGGCGACGCCCTGGTCCTGGCAAACATCCTGCGCACCGATATGCACGCCCACCGGACGCTGCCGCAAGACACTGATCTTGCCCGCGCCATCGCCGTCCTGGCCAGAGCCCAGCAGGACACCATCTGGAATCGCCAGCAGACCGCCAACCAGCTCCGGTCCCTGCTGCGCGAGTACTACCCCTCAGCCCTGGCAGCGTTTGAGCCTTGGAAGAACGGCCTCTGCCGACCCGAGGCTCACCAGGTCCTCGAGCTGGCCCCGACGCCCACGCGGGCCGCGCGTCTCACCCGCACGCAACTGCAAGCCGCCCTCAAGCGAGCCGGCCGCAAGCGAGGCATCGAGGCCGAGGCCGAGCGGCTCCGCGAGGTCTTCCGCGGCAAATGGGCCCACCAGCCACCCCTGGTCGAGGACGCGCTCGGCAAGCAGATGCTTGCCCTCCTCATCCAGCTCGAAGCCGCTTCCAAGGCTGCCGACGACCTTTCCGAGGCTGTGGCCGAGGCTTTCCCTCAGCACCCCGACGCGGAGATCATCACCAGTTTTCCGGGACTCGGCACCCAGCTCGGCGCCCGGGTGCTGGCCGAGATCGGAGACGACCGCGCCCGGTTCGCGGACGCCCGAGGGCTGAAGGCCTACGCCGGCTCCTCGCCCGTCACCAGGGCATCCGGCAAGAAGTCGTCCATCACCAGACGGCGGGTGAAGAACGACCGGCTCAACCACGCCGGATACCTCTGGGCGTTCTCCGCGATCACCGCCTCACCCGGCGCCAAAGCCCACTACCGGCGACGGCGAGACGAGCACGGCGACTGGCACGCCGCAGCACAGAGGAACCTCTTCAACCGCATGATCGGCCAGCTCCACCACTGCCTCCAGCACCGCACGCAGTTCGAAGAAGGCACTGCCTTCGCAGCCCACCTTGCCGTCGCCGCTTGACGAGTTAGCGCCCTGAGGTGTCTA
>NZ_JBFBAL010000052.1:0-1691 GCF_040682175.1 Streptomyces sp. NPDC051320 | reverse complement strand
AGGGCGTGCAGATCTTTAACTCGTAGCTTTCCGCTCGGTGGTTCGTTGGTCTGGCATGAGCAGGTTGGAAGGACAACGGGCCGTGATGGCAGCCAAGTTCGTGGCGATTTTGCCGCACCTCGACGAACGACAACGCCGCCTGTTGATAGGAGCAGAGGCCCAGTCCCTCGGCCACGGAGGGATCAAAGAGGTCGCTCGTGCGGCCGGTGTACGTGAGGCCACGGTATCTGCGGGAAAGCGGGAACTCGGCTCCGGGGAAGCACCGTTGGGCCGGGTGCGCCGGCCCGGCGGCGGCCGCAAACGTGTCGTCGCCATGAACCCAGCCGTGCGCAAGGAGCTTCTCGCACTGGTCGAGCCCGACGTCCGCGGAGATCCCATGTCGCCCCTGCGCTGGACCACCAAATCCACTCGCAAGCTCGCCGAACAGCTGACCCGCCAAGGCCACAGGATCTCCGCGGACACGGTGGGTGACCTGCTGCGCGAGGAGGGCTTCAGCCTGCAGAGCAACGCCAAGACCAAGGCAACCAGCACCCCGACCGGGATGCACAGTTCCATTACCTCAACGAGCAGGCCCGCAACCACCAGGACAGTGGGTCCCCGGTGATCAGTGTGGACACGAAGAAGAAGGAACTGGTCGGCCCCTTCAAGAACAGCGGCCGTGAATGGGAGCCCCAAGGCGAGCCGGTGCGGGTCGACACCCACGACTTCCCTGACCGCGAGCTGGGCAAGGCGGTGCCCTACGGCATCTACGATGTCGCCGCGAACACCGGCTGGGTCAACGTAGGCACCGACCACGACACCGCCGCGTTCGCCGTCGAATCCATCCGCCGCTGGTGGAACGGAGCCGGGCGGGCCGCCTATCCGACGGCCGGGCGACTGCTGATCACCGCCGATGCGGGCGGCTCCAACGGGTATCGCACCCGAACCTGGAAGACCGAACTCGCCCGGTTCGCGGCCGAGGCCAGACTGGCAGTCACCGTCTGCCACCTGCCTCCCGGAACGTCGAAGTGGAACCGGATCGAGCACCGGCTGTTCTCCCACATCACCATGAACTGGCGGGGAAGGCCTCTGACCAGCCACGAAGTCATCGTCGAGAGTATCGCCGCGACCACCACCAAATCCGGTCTGATGGTGCACGCCGAACTCGACACCAATACGTACCCCACCGGCATCCAGGTCAGTGATGAGGAGATTGCCGACCTGCCGATCACCCGGCACCGCTTCCACGGCGACTGGAACTACACACTGCACCCCCAGCATCCGCTGGACGCGACGGAGATCAACAGCACGTCAGACCAGGCCCCGGCGAACAGGCTGGATCGCCTCACCCAACGTCTACTGCAGGACCCCGAACTGACCGGTATGACCCGCCAACAACTCAGCAAACTCATCGACACCTTGACGCCAGCGCTGGAGATTCAACGCGAGGAAGTGCTCCGCACACGTCGTGGCCACGAGCGTCTGGTCGCACCCGGAACGGGCGCCAAAGCCAAGCTCACCCCAGCCGATCGGATCCTGGCCACCGTGCTCCACCTGCGCAAACTCGCCACCATGAACCTCCTGGGCCAACTCTTCGGCGTCACCGCCATGACCATCTGCCGAGCGAGTCAGGAAGTCCGCCCACTCCTGGAAGCACACGGCCACCGCATCAATGCCTCCACCGCCCGCTTCCGCACACCAGCCGACATCAC
>NZ_JBFBAL010000050.1:0-2111 GCF_040682175.1 Streptomyces sp. NPDC051320 | reverse complement strand
CAGCAGCCTCGGCTACCTCAGCCCAGCTGAGTACGAGACCGCACTCGCAGCCTGACCACCACACCAATGGTGTCCGTCAAAGCGGAACAAGCTCAGAGATGATGTGTACGGCAGGGGGCATGGTTGTTTGCCTGCGAGGTATTCGAATCGGGTTCGTAACGCGGCGGCCGCCACATGGGGTGGCACGGTGAGAGCAAAGTGTTCGTATGCCACTCCTGGACCGTGGTCACCGACACGTGGCCCCGGGCCGTTGGGGGTATCTCGCGCCGGTCTATGCTCATGACCCAGTCAGACGAGTTCCGTACCCTCGTAGCCAAGACGTTCGTACCGGGCTCAGCCTGCATCCGCTGCTTCACCCCGTAAGGCGCAGTGTTTTCGCTCTATGCAGGACCGGTACCGACCGCCACCCCGACGTCCGCGATGTACTCGACCGTCGCCGCTGTGGCAACCGAAGTGCTTTGCCGGTCATGGTGATGACTACGAAGGGCCTGCCGGGCAAGGTCTTGGAATTGGGGGTTCGAAGCCGCGCGACTCGCTGTGCTGGTCGATTGCGCCAGGATCCGTGACGGAGGTCCTCGCGGTGGCTTGTGACGGCGCTTCGGCTGGCGCGGTTGCGCCTTGATGCATATTGATCACGACGGAATTATCGTTCGCCTCGGCGTGCCGATACGAGTCCGGCAGGCTGGGAATCGGCACCCGTACAACCCGATATGGCTACGGAGTATTTGGAGTTCGACGGGCGAGCAGGAGGGCTTGCTGCCAGCCGGCGAATCTACCCTCTCCGCCGACCTGCTCGCCGATGTGAGGCGGGCCGAGTCCGGGGGCAGGGCGGTCGACCGTCTAGCTCTAGCCGGGGCGGGGCCGTCAGATAACTGCGCGTTCGGCCTGAGCCGTGGTGTGGGCCAGGCGATAGGATTAGGTTCTGGCCTCGTGATGACACCATTAAAGATCAGACGCGCGGCATGTTCCACGGGAGCAGTCAGGCCCCTCGTGCTCAACCACGACGTCAGCTGCGCCTGGTGTCCTCCCTCACTGGCACGTCATGCCGCCCAGTGGTATCCGAGCCCTGCGAGCTGCGGGAGCTGGTCCTCGGTGAGGCGTCGCATCACGGGGTACCGGTGGCCTTTGTATGACGGCGACGTGCCCTCCACGACAGGCGCCTCCCAAGTACGACCAACCCGAAAATCATCTTACGCAACGGTGACGTCACAGCCCCGAGACTCAGCGAGGCTCAGCAGAACTCGGAGTGTCGCACGGTTCGTCGACTCGGCTGCTGAACCCGGCCAGGGCCCAGGCCATGACGCCGAGCGCGGCTACCGCGGTTGACCACGCCAGATTAGGGCGGAGCAACGTGGCCGCGGCAGCCGCGAGCCCGGCCATCGACTGTTGGAGGAAGCCGCACAGTGCGACCGCGTGGGCGCCCTGGTTCTTGCTGACGCGGCTGACCGCAGTTGCCATGCTGGCAGGCCGATGGGAGAAAGCCGCTTTGCCGTGCTATACCTGGGTAGGTATTGATGCCTCCCACGCCAGTAGGCGCCCGGCGACCGGCCTGGATGGGAACGGTTACAGCCAGCACAGTCGTTAGAGTGCCGACGGCCGCCAGGACAACGAATCCGGTCTCCCAGTGCGAGTATTGGCCGATCAGACCACCGAAGAACTGTCCGCCGCCTAGCGCCGTGATGAAGGCGATTGACAGTACAGACAGGCGTCGCGCCAGCTCGTCGCCGGTCCACAGGTCGCGTACGACGATCCGCGCGATGATGGCACTACCCCAGGCCCCAACGCCCTGGACAGCACGGAGCACGAGCAGCGTCGCTGGGGTATGCACGAGAGCCAGCGAGCTGCTGGAGGCGACGAACAGCACCAGGGAGCACACCATCGGGCCACGTCGGCCGTACCGGTCGGCGGCTGAACCCCACACCATTACTGGGAGCGCGGCACCGATCACGAACACTGAAACGGAAAGCTGGGCGTAGGCGTGCGACACATGCAGCTCGCGCATGACGGCAGGCAGGGTGAGCTTGTTCCGCTTTGACGGACACCATTGGTGTGGTGGTCAGGCTGCGAGTGCGGTCTCGTACTCAGCTGGGCTGAGGTAGCCGAGGCTGCTG
>NZ_JBFBAL010000049.1:0-2322 GCF_040682175.1 Streptomyces sp. NPDC051320 | reverse complement strand
GTCTGTGGTCGGGCCCGACCACAGACCCGACCACGGCTTTGTGACGCGTTTGTGATCGTGCCCGACCACAGACCCGACCACCGGATTCGGGCCCCTCTGCCGTCCCGCCCCCACGCGAACGTGAACCGGCACTTTTCTTGCTTTACGAGCCCACCGGGCGCCCCGACTGCGGCCGGCCTCTGCGCATCCGTCCCTGCCCAGGCACCAAACCCTCGCCGCACGGCACTGCGCACCAGCTGCCCGGCACAACTGCGCAAGCGGGCCCCGCCCTGAACACCGGGGCAGTACCTCCTTCTACGGCAGCTACATGTCACCCGATAGGGAACTGCGCACGCGCGGTACTACCAGCGTGGTCGGCTCGGTGGTCGCCCCCGACCACGCACTGCGCGGCAACGAGATCGGATCGTGACTCATGGTCACCACTGGTGGACGTCAGACCGGTCGGAGACAGCACATGAACTGAGGCCTTGGAGCAGCCGCCGTCCCGAATCCGGGGGATGCGCAGCGACGCGAAGGGAATGACGTGAGCAGCTACGGGTCCGGAACCCAGCGCGGCACGATGGCCGCCGACCACTTTGTACAGATCGCCAACGGGCTGTTCCGCGACCGCCGCCTGAGCTTCAAGGCCAAGGGCATCTTCGGACTCATCGCGAGCCACCGGGACGGATGGCGGGTGAGCGTACGCGAGCTCGTGCGTTCCTCGACCGAGGGAATCCACGCGGTGCGCGGCGGGCTCACCGAACTGGAGCGCTTCGGCTACCTGACACGAGTCAGGGAACGAGCGGCGAACGGGACATGGGGAGACATCGTCTACGCCATCACCGACATGCCGGCCGCCCTCAACGACCTGACCGCCCAGCCCCCGGGCCGCCGTGCACAAACGACCAGGTCGCAACCAAGATGCGATTTTCCGCACGCGGATAGTCCGACGGCGGATGATCCGCCCACAAAGAACACCAGAAGCAAGAAGACCAAGAGCAAGAACACCATCCGTCCCTCCGCGCCCGGCGAACCGCCAGCCGGGCACGAGAGCACTCCGCCTCAGGCTGATCCCACAGCCGAGCCGCCTGCGCCCGCTCCCTCGACAGGGATGGCCTTCCTGCTGCACGTGGCCGCGCAGCGCCCCGAGTACCTGCTGACAGGAAAGCCCCTTCAGGACCAGGCGGAGGTCGTCTCCAGCATGCTGGAGAAGGGATGGACACATCCGCAGCTGGAACACATCATCGTCGGGCGCCCTTTGCCCGAGCCGGTCTACACATCTATTGGTGCCATCGTCGCAGCCCGGCTGCGTGCCGCGGACCAGGCCCCGCCGCCACGGCGCCTCAACAGCGAAAACGACGGAGACGGCGAGGACCTCAAGCGGCCCTCAGCTGCCCGGGACGTCGACGCCGCGCTCTCCTACCGGCCGCTCGTGGAGTGCTCAGGATGCGGACGCCCCGGCACAGCCCCGGGAGAAGACCTCTGCCCGGCCTGCTTGCAATGGCCGCTGTGCACTACCTGCACAGGGCCCACGCCCAAACACGCCCACCCCGCAGGAGACGGACGCTGCGCTACCTGCCGCGGAGGGTGGTGAGTTCCCGGTGTCTAACTCACTGAAGCCCCGACGCGTCCAAAGGGGTACCGCAGGACAGCGCTCCCTCGTCCCCGCCGACCCACGCCCCGTCACAACCGCACGCCGTAGTCCGAAATCGTGAAATATCCACGGCCCGTCGCGCCGGTCGCGCGCCTTGCTCGGTGACCGGCTCTCACCGACGTACCACTCGCCGCGCGCCCGTATCCCGGCGATACGGCCCTCACCTGAGCGGCTTCCACACAGAGAGAGAAGTGCTTCCATGATGGGTTTCTTCCGACGCCGCAGCCCCGCGGCATTCGTGCCTGCGCCCGACTCGCATTCCTGCGCCGAACTCGATGCGCTGCCCCGATGCGGCTCTGCGCTCATCACCGAGCTCGCTGCGCTGCACTGCCACACTCGTCACCTCGCGAGCCTCGCAGCCCGCGAACAGCGCCCCGACGAATACCTGCTGCTCGCCCGGCCCATTCTGCAGCACGTCCTCGAAGGCTGGCTCGCTCAGACCGGCGATCGCGGAACCATCACCGATCTGCTCCTCACCCCTGATCCCGCTGCTGGACAACCAGTACGGCCGGAAACCCCGCTGGTGGCCAGCGCAGTTCGGCGGAGCCCGAGGATGATGCCTCCCTCTCCGGAGACCTCCCTCCCGTCAGTAACGGGTCTGTACCGTGACTGGTGTAACTCCCGAGCTGGAAGCGACAGTTGATGACTGACGTGATGAGTGGCATCGAGGCCGGGGAGGCCGCCGTGGA
>NZ_JBFBAL010000048.1:0-2481 GCF_040682175.1 Streptomyces sp. NPDC051320 | reverse complement strand
GCGAGGCTTCTTCTTCCCCATGCTCTCCATGATGAACATCCTCCCGGGGCTGAACCCCTGATCTCGAATGTCCGTCAAAACGGAGCAAGCTCAGGTCATCTACCTGGATCAAAATCACTGGATCACGATGGCGCGGGCACGCTATGCGCCCGAGAAGATCCAAAAGGCTGAGGAGCGCGAAGCCGCCACTGCATTGTGGGAGTTGGCCGCGACCGGGCAGGTCCGGTTGCCGCTGTCGATGGCCCACCTCGTAGAGACCGCTCACCGCGGCTTGAAGCCCAGCCGTCGTCGGCTCGCACGAGCCATGTTGGACGGCTACGGCGGGTGGCACATGCTCAATCCGCTGGTCGTCCGACGGTACGAGTTGGTGGGCGCATTCAGCGGGACGAAGCTGACGGCAACGGACGTCTTCACCACCGCCGCGAACTCCCCCTTCTTCAATTACACGCCTTCGAGCAGCGTTGCCGCGCCGACCGCCGCCCATCGCCCGGACGGCCTCCCCTGGCAGGTGGCCTGGGCAAGCGCCCTGCTGGAGGACACGCTTTCTCCGGAGGAGCTGGCCGCCAGTAATGCGGTCATCGAGCGATGGGCCGCTACCCTCTCGACGCTCGCCCAGTACATGCGGGATCATCCAGGAGATCGCGACATACGTCTGGTGACGGCCGCACACATGCTGGGCGATCAGGGTAGAGACATCGCCCAGGCACTCCTGATCGCTGGTATCGGCAGCGAGAACGTCTCTGCTCTCCTGAACGAGGAAACGGTGGTCGACTTCTTTGCTCGCTTGCCCTTCAACGGCGGAGTACTGGAGATCACTCAGGCCCGCTTGCGCAACGCATCGGACAAGTGGGTACGCAACGACCTAAATGATCTGTTCTACCTTGCCTGCGCCGCAGGCTATGCCGACCACGTCGTCGCGGAGAAGAAGACCGGCGTCTTCCTCCAGCAGGCGTCGCGCGGGCTCAACACCCCGCGTGCCTTGGTTCACGTCAATCTGCGCTCCCTCGTGCACGACCTCCAGACGCCGCAGGAGACGGGCCGTCACCCATAGCATGGGCGCGGGTCCGCTCGCGAGGCCGGCGCCAGCGTCCTCTCGGCCTGCGGACGCAGGATGAGTCGGCGCGCAAGACAGCCAGCCCGGACCACCTCGCGTGTATTCCGGCCGGGACACAGCCTCTCATCACGTTCGGCGGTGCAATCCTTGAGCAGGCCCCGCCGACCGGGACACTCTGACCTCTGTCCGTCACCATCTCCGTCTCCCGTTCTGCGCCCATAGCCCAGGTTCGCCGATCGTTCGCCCTATACGGCGGATCTCGGTCACGAGTGGCCACCTCTGTGGGAGAGATGGCAGCTCCGATAGCCATAGGGGTCAAGAGCCGGGGAGAGTCATGGGAAAGATCAGCAACGGAATCGAACGAGCACTGCTGACGCGCCCGGTACCTACAGGCGCCTCGGCATTGCGTTTCCTCATGAGATCCGAGAAGGGCTCCACGAGGAAGGTGGCACGTCTTCTGGGCGTTTCACAGCGAACCGTGCAGCGGTGGGTGACAAAGAAGTCCGGAGCACGTCGACCGCCGGGTCCGCGGCATGCCCAGGCGATCGACAAAGCGGTCCTGGCTCGGTGGCAGCCCCGAATACGGGCCCGTCGGCGTGCCCAGGCAGAGGCGGAGGGGTTCGTCTTCCATACCCGGGCGCGGTTCGGGTTTGCTGCTGCGGCAGGGTCCTCGGACGATCCGCGGGTGCGGTGGATCACCCAGGATCTGCCGGGAGAGGTAGCCCGGGAGCTATTCGCCGCCCGGGACGCCGGCGCGGGCGAGCAGCAGACGGTGATCCTCGCCCGCGCGCTGGGACACAGCTACTTCCGCGAATGGGGCCGCCGGGCCCACGGTCTACACATCGTCTTCAGCGACGTCGAGTTCGCCGACTTCTCGATCGACTGAGCCTGCCACTTCGAGCGACCGCGTCAGGGTGTTCAGCGTCGTGAGGGCCTGACGCGACTGGTCGGCACCGCTTCGTACCGCTCGGCTTCCTGCCGCTCGCGCCAGTCCCACTCCACACGGCCGACAGGGCCTTCGCGGCGGGCTGCGGGCGGCTGGGGCGGGCGCAGCTTGGCCGTCTCCGCCACGCGCAGCAGGTGCGCACGGTCACCTGGCGCGGCGAGCAGTTCCTGGTCCTCGCCGGAGACGAGCCAGGTGAAGCAGGCCGCCGCTCGCAGGAAGACGCCCGCCCAGGGTGGCACGGGGTGGGCGGCGCAGCCGTGGGTCTGTCCAACGAACGGTGTAATTCGGGTTGTTGAGGTTACTACCGGGCTGCGGAGAGACGGCCGTCGAAGGTGATGTCGAAGGCGTTCAGTGCGGCCTTCCAGCGCATGGTCCAGCGGGCCTGGCCCTTGCCGGTGGGGTCGAGCGACATGATCGCCATGTAGACACCTCAGGGCGCTAACTCGTCAAGCGGCGACGGCAAGGTGGGCTGCGAAGGCAG
>NZ_JBFBAL010000047.1:1385-2581 GCF_040682175.1 Streptomyces sp. NPDC051320 | reverse complement strand
ACACAGTGGACGCGAGCAACTGAGGACAAGCCCTCGGCCTATTAGTACCAGTCAGCTCCACCCGTTACCGGGCTTCCACATCTGGCCTATCAACCCAGTCGTCTACTGGGAGCCTTAACCCCTCAAAGGGGGTGGGAATACTCATCTCGAAGCAGGCTTCCCGCTTAGATGCTTTCAGCGGTTATCCTTTCCGAACGTAGCCAACCAGCCATGCTCTTGGCAGAACAACTGGCACACCAGAGGTTCGTCCGTCCCGGTCCTCTCGTACTAGGGACAGCCCTTCTCAATATTCCTACGCGCGCAGAGGATAGGGACCGAACTGTCTCACGACGTTCTAAACCCAGCTCGCGTACCGCTTTAATGGGCGAACAGCCCAACCCTTGGGACCGACTCCAGCCCCAGGATGCGACGAGCCGACATCGAGGTGCCAAACCATCCCGTCGATATGGACTCTTGGGGAAGATCAGCCTGTTATCCCCGGGGTACCTTTTATCCGTTGAGCGACGGCGCTTCCACAAGCCACCGCCGGATCACTAGTCCCGACTTTCGTCCCTGCTCGACCCGTCGGTCTCACAGTCAAGCTCCCTTGTGCACTTACACTCAACACCTGATTGCCAACCAGGCTGAGGGAACCTTTGGGCGCCTCCGTTACTCTTTAGGAGGCAACCGCCCCAGTTAAACTACCCATCAGACACTGTCCCTGATCCGGATCACGGACCGAGGTTAGACATCCAGCACGACCAGAGTGGTATTTCAACGACGACTCCACAACCACTGGCGTGGCCGCTTCACAGTCTCCCACCTATCCTACACAAGCCGAACCGAACACCAATATCAAACTGTAGTAAAGGTCCCGGGGTCTTTCCGTCCTTCTGCGCGAAACGAGCATCTTTACTCGTAGTGCAATTTCACCGGGCCTATGGTTGAGACAGTCGAGAAGTCGTTACGCCATTCGTGCAGGTCGGAACTTACCCGACAAGGAATTTCGCTACCTTAGGATGGTTATAGTTACCACCGCCGTTTACTGGCGCTTAAGTTCTCAGCTTCGCACACCCGAAAGTGCACTAACCGGTCCCCTTAACGTTCCAGCACCGGGCAGGCGTCAGTCCGTATACATCGCCTTACGGCTTCGCACGGACCTGTGTTTTTAGTAAACAGTCGCTTCTCGCTGGTCTCTGCGGCCACCCCCAGCTCAC
>NZ_JBFBAL010000047.1:0-1288 GCF_040682175.1 Streptomyces sp. NPDC051320 | reverse complement strand
TCTCACCGGTGATGGCCCCCCTTCTCCCGAAGTTACGGGGGCATTTTGCCGAGTTCCTTAACCATAGTTCACCCGAACGCCTCGGTATTCTCTACCTGACCACCTGAGTCGGTTTAGGGTACGGGCCGCCATGAAACTCGCTAGAGGCTTTTCTCGACAGCATAGGATCATCCACTTCACCACAATCGGCTCGGCATCAGGTCTCAGACTATGTGAACGACGGATTTACCTATCGTTCGTCCTACACCCTTACCCCGGGACAACCACCGCCCGGGCTGGACTACCTTCCTGCGTCACCCCATCGCTTACCTACTACAAGTCTGGTCCGCCGGCTCCACCACTTTCCATTCCCCGAAGGGTCCGGAACGGCTTCACGGGCTTAGCATCGCCTGATTCAGTACTGGGCGTTTCAAAGCGGGTACCGGAATATCAACCGGTTGTCCATCGACTACGCCTGTCGGCCTCGCCTTAGGTCCCGACTTACCCTGGGCAGATCAGCTTGACCCAGGAACCCTTAGTCAATCGGCGCACACGTTTCTCACGTGTGTATCGCTACTCATGCCTGCATTCTCACTCGTGAACCGTCCACCACTGCCTTCCGGCGCGGCTTCACCCGGCACACGACGCTCCCCTACCCATCCCAGCCCCCGTTGGGGGTATGTGCTGGAATGACACGACTTCGGCGGTACGCTTGAGCCCCGCTACATTGTCGGCGCGGAATCACTTGACCAGTGAGCTATTACGCACTCTTTCAAGGGTGGCTGCTTCTAAGCCAACCTCCTGGTTGTCTCTGCGACTCCACATCCTTTCCCACTTAGCGTACGCTTAGGGGCCTTAGTCGATGCTCTGGGCTGTTTCCCTCTCGACCATGGAGCTTATCCCCCACAGTCTCACTGCCGTGCTCTCACTTACCGGCATTCGGAGTTTGGCTAAGGTCAGTAACCCGGTAGGGCCCATCGCCTATCCAGTGCTCTACCTCCGGCAAGAAACACACGACGCTGCACCTAAATGCATTTCGGGGAGAACCAGCTATCACGGAGTTTGATTGGCCTTTCACCCCTAACCACAGGTCATCCCCCAGGTTTTCAACCCTGGTGGGTTCGGTCCTCCACGACCTCTTACAGCCGCTTCAACCTGCCCATGGCTAGATCACTCCGCTTCGGGTCTAGAGCGTGCAACTCAAACGCCCTATTAGGACTCGCTTTCGCTACGGCTTCCCCACACGGGTTAACCTCGCTACACACCGCTAACTCGCAGGCTCATTCTTCAAAAGGCACGCAGTCACGAC
>NZ_JBFBAL010000046.1:0-2631 GCF_040682175.1 Streptomyces sp. NPDC051320 | reverse complement strand
GGCGAGGCTTCTTCTTCCCCATGCTCTCCATGATGAACATCCTCCCGGGGCTGAACCCCTGATCTCGAATGTCCGTCAAAACGGAGCAAGCTCAGGGACGGCAGATAGATGGTTGTGACCATCTGCGTCATGAACACCGCAAGGCACGACAGTGTCATGGTCCGCCGTGCCCAACTGCGGACCTTCGGCGTCGCTGTCTGTTGGCTTCCCACCTGCTGATGGGTGGATGTCGCAGCCTCAGCCATGCTCGTTCCGTGGCTCCTCGACCGGAGTGCACAATTTTTCGATCTCGAGTGTGGCTATGTTGGGGCGCAGGGCGATGGTGGTGAGCAGTGCCCTGCGCAGTCGACTCAAGGACCTCCCGGCTACCGCCGTGTACAGCCGTACGGGGTAGCGCTCGCCCCCTCGATCGGCCTGATGGACAACAGGGATGTGTTGCTGACGCTGATCCATGACGGAGAGCGTCATGCCTGGCCGTTCAGGTCCGCATCCCACTTGACGATCCCGGTCAATGGACGACTGCCGCCGCGGTCCCGTCATGAATGATGGGGTGGTGAGTCTGACCATCGCAATCACCAAAATGCCTGGTGACGGCATCGTTTTTACACCCTCTCCGCTTGCCGAGCTGGGCCAGATGCTGCACGTCCTGTCCGAACCAGGCCACCATCCAGGCCTGCACGACTGGGTGACAGCCACCGCCGCACAGCTGCTGCCCGATCTCGCTGACCGGTTGTACGAGGCTGACTTTCTCTGGCGTTCCACCCGCTCGGACATCCTGATGCCCGAGCAACCCAGGGCGACGCTCTGCGAAGAGCTGGACCAGCTGGACGATGAGGCTTTCGTCAGCGCGGCCCTGGAGATCGCCTGCGCGGCCCGTTATGGCCGCAGCCTCACCTCACCGCTGACCGACGTCGCGGAGCGTAAACGAGTTCAGGAGCTAGCCGCCGCCCGTGGCCCCCGGCAGGCAGCCTTCGCCGACAGACTGCTGAGCGATCCGGAGGGCGTGCGCGTCTGGCTGCGCAGACTGTTCGAGGACTGCGAGGCGGTGTTCTTCGGCGAGACATGGCTGCGGTTGAAGCCGCATCTGGCTGCCGACGTGCGACACAAGGAAGACCTATGCCGCCACGTCGGGCTCGCCGAGGTGATCAGCGCGATCTCCCCGGCCCTGAGTCTGAACGCCGAAGGTACCCGGATTGTTGTGGACAAACTGCGGGATGGCGTCGTAACAGGTGTTGAGCACGGCCTTATGTTCGTGCCCACCCACTTCGGCCGGCCACATCTCATCGTCTCGCACGCCCTCGACGGGCGACCGGCGCTTCAGTACCCCGCCACGGCTCCCGGCCTCACGCAGCCCACGTCCCTGGACATGACGCAGCGACGTCTTGAGGCGCTGGCCCACCCCACCCGTATGCGCATGTGCCGTACGCTCGCCCGCGGCCCACACACCACCGGCGAACTGGCCTCCATCGTCGATCTGACGCCCCCGGAAGTCTCCCGCCATCTCGCAGTGCTCAAGAAGGCACGCATTCTCACCACCCGCCGCCGCGGCCGCTACGCCCTGCATGAGCTCGACCTCTCCGTCGTGTCGAGACTCGGCAGCGATTTTCGGGAGGGCGTGCTGCGTTAACGCGGCTGCGCGACACCCCATTATTAGCCCCGCACGATGCGTCTCCCGTGGCTGTTCACAGCGGGTACGCGTCACCCCGGGGCAACATGTTCGGCCCGCTGCAGGTCACGGGATTTGCCACCGGATTCACCCCGGTGGTGGCGTAGCACGCTGCGGTGGGCTTGGTCAGAGCCAGGTGTCTTCGAGGGCGCGGGGGTCGCTGGTGAGGGTGTAGCGGCGTGCGGCGAGGATGGTGTCCAGGTCGCAACCGGCATCGTCCGCGTACCGGCCGAGGGCTGTGTCGATGGCTTCCT
This sequence comes from Streptomyces sp. NPDC051320, assembly GCF_040682175.1. NCBI lineage: Bacteria > Bacillati > Actinomycetota > Actinomycetes > Kitasatosporales > Streptomycetaceae > Streptomyces > Streptomyces sp. NPDC051320. The sequence goes on along the minus strand of NZ_JBFBAL010000046.1, from coordinate 711 downwards.
GCTCAGACAGGAAGGCGGGGCGAGTTCCAGAGCGATCTGGCCCAGCTGCTCGCCCGGCCATTTCGTCGACCAGGCGCTGTGTCAGCGGGATGCCGCTGCGCATCAGCAAGGCCCCCCGCCATCATCAAGTGCCCGTGGTCGCGCTGCTCGACGTCGACGTCACTGGTGTAGGTATGGATCACCGCGGAAGCGGTCGATAGCCTGCAGGACCTCGCGCCAGGCTGTTTCAGCGGACCGGCGTGCGTCGGCGACGACGTCGCCGCGTTCTCTGACAAGCTGATTATAGATCGGTTCGGTGGGGGTCACGTATCGGTCCTTCCGCTTATCCCACCCTATGACACGGCAGGGCGTTGTCATGTTGTTGGGTGTGCGAGGGTCTGATGGCGTGAACGTGATCCCGTCGACCTTCGCCATGGAAGGAACAGCGAGTACCTGGAACATCTTGTGCGACGCTTCGAAGCCCTCCGCCACGGTCCTGGCGTACAGGTCCAGCTCTTCAACCGGCACAGCCTGGATCCGCAGAGCGTCGATGACCGGCTCCGTCGACTTAGGGCGTGCAGATCATTAACCCGTCTTCTTGATCTTGGTTTAGGTGGGGGCTGAAGCGAGGAACGTGGTGATGTCGGCTGGTGTGCGGAAGCGGGCGGTGGAGGCATTGATGCGGTGGCCGTGTGCTTCCAGGAGTGGGCGGACTTCCTGACTCGCTCGGCA
>NZ_JBFBAL010000045.1:0-2769 GCF_040682175.1 Streptomyces sp. NPDC051320 | reverse complement strand
CATCTCGAAGCGTGAAGAACGGCCGTCTCCGCTGTCCCGGGAAGAACCGCAGATCAGCAGGTCGAGTGACCTGCGATGTTAAACGCCAAGCTCAGCCGGGCAGCTTCGTATGGGATGCGCAGATCTTCGACCTGACCACGGCGCAAGCAAAGGGCGGCACCCTCGTCTACGTCGATGGTGAAGGCACCGCGCACCGGTGGAAGGCCCCTGCTTCCGATGCTGGTCCGCAGGTCGCTGCGGTGAAGAAGCACTTGCAGTTCTGAGCGCGGCAAAAGGCGAAGCGGCTCGGCGAGTGGAACCGCCTGCAACAGGCCCCACCGAGCCCCGCAGGGCGCTGACGCTCGCGGGGCAACGGGCCCGGCAGCTGGGACTATCTCCGAAACCTCAGCCAACGCCACCGGCGCTCAAGCCTGCGGGTGGGAGACATCGGCCCGTTCGTGACCGTCGGCGCGGGCTGTGATCCGCTCTCCACGTACAAGGGGGTCGCCACGATCAGCCGGTGCCGCAACTGCCCCGACGGGAAGTTGCACAGCACCGGGCGTGGCCGCTCAGGTACCCCGGGGTCGGGTAAAAGTGGGAGATCATCGAGTAGGCGGACCGGGCCGCGAACTCCTGGTCGTTCGGGCTGTGGAGGCCAGCAGGGCGGGTGGCGTTGTGTCACCTTGCATCTCACGGGCGACCAGGTCGGCGGCCATGGCATGCAGCCAGTCGGAGCCGGATCCCATCCTGGTGGGCGGGTGCTCGCGATGGTCTCGCACGTGCTGCATCGAGCCGCACAGCACTACCTCGATGTTGCTGCAGAACTCCTCGTCACGATGCCGGCAGCCGCCGTCCTCCACGGACGCGTAGGAGAAGACGCCAGCGTCCCGAAGTCCGACATCGCTGGCTGCGGGGCCGTAACGGAAGAAACCGCGAAACTCCAGCCAAGCGCCGACCCCCAAATGTCCGCACGCAGCCGGCTCCCAAGTACGGGCCCAGCACTGCTTTCGGAGGTGGCCCAGGATCTGCTCCAGCCGTTCGTCGGGCGTCGGCGCCGCGGTGCCACCACTTCCCCCGCACGCGACGCGGGCGCTGACGCCCAGCGCGCCGACTTCTGTCTCAACGGACCGATCGGTGAGCCCTCTTCGCAGCTGCTCATAAAAATCATCTAACTTGGCCGTTGACAGATATTGCAGCTCCCGCACGTGCTCCGCCTCTCGTAGCCCCGCATCGGCAGCCCTGCTGCCCGCCAATTACCCCTTCGTCTCTCCACCGAGCAATAGTCGAGGCCCGTGGACAAGATGACGTGCGAGCAGGCTTCGGCGCCCAAAGAATTCGATCCTATGCTGACGGTCGTGCGGGTACTGGGTGTGAGCAGTGAGGACGAGATGGTCGCCTGCTTCTTGAGCGGTGAGCTATCCAGCCGGAGGTTCGGCCAGAACCTCCGGTCCCAACTGGCGGCAGCCGGGCTGGCCGAGCAGTTGCTCACACGTCCGGACCTCTCCGACGCTGGAGCGAACTTCGCACGTCGCGCTTTGCTCGCTGCGGTGCGCGGGTACGGCGAGAACCGCGATCTGTTCGAGAACTTCCCCACTCACGTCACGTGGACCAGGGCACTCCTGTCCGCCGACGAGGCGACCAGCGTGCGCTACCTCGACTATTCCTACTGGGTTGAACTGTCGGGTGGCAGCCGCCGGCCGGCCGACGCAGCCGCACGCATCAAGGCAGGGTTCCGGGCGTTCGACGTGCCCAATGAACCGTTCGTCGACGCAGCCCACGCGCTCATCCGAGGCGAGCGATTTTCTCCGCTCATCCTCGTCGGCGAGAGGCAGGACAACCTCGTCTGCCTTGAGGGCCACCTGCGCCTGACCGCCTACGCCCTCGTTGGCTTCCCGACCGACATCGAGTGCCTGATCGGCACCGCTCCGGTCATGAGCCGCTGGGCACGGTAGTCCAGTCGCACGGAGCTCTCGGCGCCCCACATTAGCCTGACTGCGGATAGGTCAGCTCGTCCATGGGACGGTTGGTGGCTCCTTCAGCCGATCAAGCGGCCTGCTCCTCGCGTTCGACGAGGACGCCGTTCTCGAACCTAAGTCTGGTGCACGATCGGGTGAACCTGTCACCCAACGCTGCATCAGACCCCTACGAGTCCCAAGGGGCTTGACGGGCTGAAGGACTGCTCGAGCGCACCGCACCACACACCGCACGCCACCGAGGCAGACGTCGTGGAAAAGATCCTGTGGCGGCGTCAGCAGTACCACTTCGGCCCAGCCAAGATCGCGATGTACCTGCAGCGCTACCACGACGTCACAGTCAGCTCCTGCGGTATCTGGCGCATCCTGAAGAAGGTCGGCCTCAACCGGCTGCCGGCCTCCCAGCGCTACAAGCTCCACTCCACCCGCTGGAAGCGGTACGAGAAGCAGCGCCCCGGCCACCAACTGCAGGTCGACGTCATCGCCCCCCCTGCGCCCTCACCGGCCAGACCCCTGCGAGCGACTCCGCCAGAAGGCCCAGAACCCACTGTTGTCATAGACCTTCGTCAGGCGCACACCGGCCATGGTGGGTATGGGCTGTTCAGACATGTGTACCTCACTGTGCAGGGGGTCTGGATGGGCTCCCGTCCACCACTGCCCGGATGGGTATAGGCGCACGCCAGTGCTCTCTGTGCGAGCTTCCCGGTGGACGCACGCGTGCATCAGATCTGATCCAGCAGTTCCTGTAGGCGCAGGCCCCGGGCGGCGTCGATCCCAGTCCCTGTGCCCGTTCGTACGGCGGTGGCAAACTCACGGC
>NZ_JBFBAL010000044.1:0-5582 GCF_040682175.1 Streptomyces sp. NPDC051320 | reverse complement strand
CGAATGCGGCACCCCCGGCCCACCCGAAGCACTCCCGCACGGCCTGTGCCACCCCTGCTACCGAGCCACCCAACGCCCAGCCACCCAAGACCTCGTTACCCAACGCCCAGCCACACACGACCGACCCGCCGTCGACCACCACATCCAAGCCCACGTCAGCAGACTCCGGAGCCTGGTCCGAACCCGTTGACGGCATCCCACCAGCGCCCGCATCACTCGCATCTGGGCAATCCGCAACCCGGAGAAACTCCGTCCCTGGACCGAGTAAGGACAGAGCCGGCCCAGGCGTTGGACATGGGGGCACGGGTGCGTCCGGCGTCGCGCAGTTTCCTCCGCAAAAAAACCGGTGGCGAACCACGGCGACCGCTGCTACCTTTCCGGAGGCCGTGCGAGAGAACGAGGAGGTGGTACCCGTGAACGCAGTATCGACATGGGTGCTCCCCTCCGGGGTCACGGTCGGGCGGTAGGTCGTCCGGGAGCGCCGTTCCAGAGCGCTCCCGAAAGGCACGACCATGCAATTCACTTCTGAACAACGCCTCGACGACGGCGTCGTCGAACGCGAATTCACCCTCGGCGAGGTCCCCGGCATCCTGTGGACGCCCGCGTCCGCATCCGCATCCGCGCCGGTCCCGCTGATCCTGCTCGGCCTCCCCCCGCTCGGACTGCACACGATGCACCCCCGCCTGTTGTCCCGGGCTCGGCAGGCCGCGGCTGAGGGCTTCGCCGCGGCCACCATCGAGCTCCCCGGGAGCGGTGACCGGCCCCGCTCGGCCGCCACCGAGCAGGCACGCGCCGACCTGCGCCGGGCTATGGAGGCCGGCGAGCCGGTCGGCGACGAGATCATCGACGCCCTCGTCCTCCCGCTCGTCGAGAAGTCGGTCCCGGAATGGCAGGCCGCCCTGGACGCCCTTCTCTCGCTGCCTGAAATCGGCGGCCCGGTCGGGTACTCGGGGGGAGTGATCTCCATCGGCATCCGGTTGGCGGTGGTCGAGCCGCGCATCGTGGCCGCCGGCCTCTTCGCCGGGAGTCTCGTGCCCGCCGCCATGTTCGAGGAGGCCCGCCGGGTCACCATTCCGCTGCATGTCCTGCTGCAGTGGGACGACGAACGGAACGACCGCCAGGCGGCCCTGGACCTTTTCGACGCCTTCGGCTCCAAGGAGAAGACGCTGCACGCCAATATGGGCGGGCACACGGGCGTCCCGCAGTTCGCAGGGGAGGACGCGGCCGGGTTCTTCGCCCGGCACCTGAAGTGAGGCCGCGCCGTCAGACCGGCAGCAGACGGTAGGCGATGCCGGCCAGGTCGCCGCCATCGAGGTCGGGTCCCACCCCTCCTCCTCGATGGCGGCGGCCGGCGCGGAAGGCGGTCACGCGCTCGGACAGATTCGACATCGGTGCGCGGCTCGGCGCAGGGACATCTTCGTCCGGTGGACGAGCTCCGCCGGGTTGTGAGGAGGACGGTGGCACGACCTACCGAGCGCGTTCCCGCCGTGTCTCGCTAGGCTGCTGCGGTGACTGATGAGTGGGGGCGGGAGCAACCGTCCGGAGTGTGGGCCACGGCGGTCGGGGTGGCCCGGGTGCGGGCCCGGGAGACCGAGCGGGAGGACGCGCTGTTCCAGGACCCGCTGGCGCGGGCCTTCGCCACCGCCGGCGGGCGCGGGCCGGACTCGGCCCTGCTGCCGAACGGTGACGAGGCCGCCCGGCGGTACCGGCTGGGCGTGGCGTTCTCCATCGTCATCAGGACGAAGTTCCTCGACGACCTGTTGAAGCAGGCCTCCGCGGCCGGCATCCGGCAGGTCGTGCTGCTCGGCGCGGGCATGGACAGCCGGGCCTTCCGGATGGACTGGGCCGAGGGCACCAGGCTGTTCGAGGTCGACACCGCCGAGCCGCTGAGTTTCAAGGCTTCGGTGTTGCGTCAGGAGCGGGCCGTCGCGCGCTGTGAGCGGATCACCGTCCCGGTGGATCTGCGCGAGGACTGGCCCGGGGCGTTGGTCGCTGCCGGGCACGACCCGGCGCTGCCGACGGTGTGGATCGCCGAGGGGCTGCTGATCTACCTGCCCGAAGACGCGGTGGAGCTGCTGCTGGCCCGGATCGGCGCGCACTCCGCACCCGGCAGCCGGATGGGCCTGACGCTGGGCACGCGCGGGGCGATCGAACGCTTCGGCGCGCACGCCGGGCCGGGATCGGCGGTGTCCCTGTGGGTCTCGGAGATGCCCGAGGACCCGGTCGGCTGGCTGGCCGGGCACGGCTGGGAGGCCAGGACATACACCTTGCGCGAGCGTGCTGCCGCCTACGGCCGTCCGAGCAGCACACCGCCGCAGCGGGAGGAAGGGCCCGGCGGGCTGATCTCGGCCGTGCGCCGGCAGACCACGTGAATCACAGGGCACCCTTTGAGCTGTGGAAGGGTCCCCGGAACGCGGCCTGGACGGCATCGGCCGGATCGGTCAGGATTCGAGAAGCGCGGGCCGCGGAGTGCGCCTAGCGTGATCGTCATGGCATCCATCGAATCCGTCACTCTCGACGTGGCCGACCCCACGGCCGCCCAACACTTCTACAGCGCCGCCTTCGGCTTGGACACGCAGCTTCGCCTGCGGGCCTCCGAGGCACCCACGGCCGGCTTCCGCGGGTTCACCCTGTCCCTCACGGTGTCCCAGCCGGCCACCGTCAACAGCCTCATCGACTCCGCCCTGGACGCCGGGGCCACACCGCTGAAGCCTGCCGGGAAGTCGCTGTGGGGCTACGGCGGTGTCGTACAAGCCCCGGACGGGACCATCTGGAAGGTCGCGACCTCGGCGAAGAAGGACACCGGCCCTGCCACTCGGCGCGTCGACGAGATCGTGCTCCTGCTGGGAGTCGCGGACGTGACCGCGAGCAAGCGGTTCTACGTCGACCAAGGCCTCACCGTGGCGAAGAGCTTCGGCCGCATGTACGTCGAGTTCGCTACCGGGTCGAGTCCGCTCAAGCTGGCGCTGTACCGGCGCCGCGCCCTTGCCAAGGACGTGGGCGTCTCCCCGGACGGCAGCGGATCGCACCGGCTCGCCATCGGCGGCGATGCCGGGATTTTCACCGACCCGGACGGGTTCGCCTGGGAGGCCGCACAGTCGGCCCCCACGCCCTGAGGCGTCACCGCTCCGTCCCCGGTGGTGGCGAGGCGGGCCGCACTCGTCTTCCGGACCTGTGGCGTGCCCGTGCTTGCTCAGATCTCGTCCCAGGGCACCGCGTCGTACACCCCCGCCACCGTCTTCATCAGCTCCGCGTCCACCGCGAACTCGGTGTCATCGATCCGGTGCACCGGGGCGGTGCCCTGCGAGTTGGTGACGAAGGCCGCCCGGTACGAGGGCAGGTCATTCAGGGTCACCCGGCGCCGCACCGACGGCAGCAGGGGTTCGACCAGTGCCATCGTGGTGCCGAGGAGTGCGGGCGCGTCCGGCCATGCGACCGAAGTGCCGTCCCAGAAGGCGATGTTGGTGGCCGCACCCTCCGTGATCACGCCACCGGGGCCGGTGAGCAGCGCACTGTCGAAGCCGGCGCGCTGCGCGGCCTTGCCGTAGTAGATCTGGCCGAAGCCGCCCAGGTGTTTGATGTGAGGCACGGGCCGCTCGTACGGAACGGACATCAGGCTCTGCGGAGTCTCGGGCATCACCGCGGGCGGCCGCACGGTGACGATCACGGTCGCGTTCTCGTCGCCGTCCGGCCGGTGTACGTACACCCGGGTCGCGGCGTCCCGTACGCCCGCGCCGTCCAGTGCGTGCCGGACGAGTTCCCGTACGTGCTCGCCGTCCAGCCCCGAGCCGAACAGCTCGCGCGTCGCGGAGTCCAGCCGGTCGAGGTGCAGTCCGAGACCGCGCACCCGTCCGTTTCTGACCTGCATCGCGGTGTAATGGCCGTAGTTGACGAAGGCGGGTGTGCGCAGGGACGCGTCGGTGACGGGGCGGCCGTCGATCTCTATGTGCATGAGTGCACCGTACGAGTCAGCGCGTCGCTGCCTCTGGCGGTGCGCCGAAGTCGCTGGTGCCGAAGTCGAAGTCGAACGATGCGGGCACGTACAGGGGCTTGCCGATGGGCATGGTGGTGCGGGAGCGGGTAGGCGCGCGGTGACGGCTTGACCTCAACCCTGCTTGATGTATGACGCTCTCCCCATGGACCTCAACAAGAGCCCTCTGAACCTCGCCGTCATCATCGCCAGCAACCGCGCCGGCCGCTTCGGCCCCACCGTCGCCGACTGGTTCCTCTCCCGCGCACGGCAGCGCGCCGACCTCTCCGTCCAGGTGATCGACCTGGCCGAGACCGATCTGCCGACGGCCCTCTCCCACGAGCCCTCGCCCGAGGTGCGGGAGGTCCTCGGCCGGGTCTCGCCCCGTCTGGAAGCGGCCGACGCCTTTGTCGTGCTCACCCCCGAGTACAACCACTCGTTCCCCGCCTCCCTCAAGAGCCTCATCGACTGGCACTTCACCCAGTGGCAGGCGAAGCCGGTCGGCTTCGTGTCGTACGGCGGGATGTCCGGCGGTCTGCGGGCCGTCGAGCAGTTGCGGCAGGTCTTCGCCGAGATGCATACCGTCACCGTCCGGGACACGGTCAGCTTCCACAACGCGCACGGCCACTTCGACGAGGACGGCACGCACAAGGACCCGACGGCGCCCGACGCGGCTGCCAAGACGATGCTCGACCAGCTCGTCTGGTGGGGGCGGGCGCTCCGGGAAGCCAAGGCGGTGCGGCCGTACGGAGCGTGAGCCTCAGCTTGTTTAACCTCCGGTCGTCGAAGGCTAAACGTCCAGGTCACGTGACTGCTCAGGTAGGTGAGTGGGTGCGGTCCGGTTTCGCGCGTTGATCATCCCAAGGCCGTCGATCGCTGCTGGGGACAGCACCGAATCGTCCAGGCTGGACATGGGCATCCAGGTGACTGCGCAGGTGGACTCGTTAGCTTTGGTGACCACGAGCGAGCCGGGCTTGAGATCGACGAGGTAGAAGAGTCCCACCAGGTGCCAGCTCACCCCGAGTCGGTGGGCTGCATACGTTCGCGCGTCCACCAGTCGGGCGTCAAGGAGCTCAAGGCCGGTCTCCTCGTGCAGTTCACGTGCCAGCGCGTCGACCGGTTGCTCGCCCGGATCGATCCCCCCGCCGGGCAGATGCCACAGCCCAGGCGCAAAGACCGGTGATACGCCTGAGAGTTGGGTCAACAGTAGTTGGTCCTGCGCGGTAGCGATCGCGTACGCCGAGACGCGCGAGCGCACATGCTTGCTCAATGTTCCCCTCCGGGCATCAGTTCCACGCCCCAGGCTGAGACGCGCTTCCAATCCAGCGATCATGTGTCAGGGGACCCGGGCGGAGGCAAGGGGGACCCCCATGCCGCGTTGGCGAAATGCCCTGATAGCTCCTCCCCCAAGGCCTTAAAGGCCAGGGAGGACCCCCATTGAGGGCATCCCGCCGCCTTGCGATCGCACGCACAGGACGCCGCCAGCTGATCCAGCAGGGGTTGAGCAACAGCTTCTCAGCTTGGCGTTTAACATCGCAGGTCACTCGACCTGCTGATCTGCGGTTCTTCCCGGGACAGCGGAGACGGCCGTTCTTCACGCTTCGAGATGTTG
>NZ_JBFBAL010000043.1:3282-6240 GCF_040682175.1 Streptomyces sp. NPDC051320 | reverse complement strand
TTCTCGCCGAGGTGGATGTCGGCGCCGAGAACAGCGTTGTACGCGATGGCGCCGACCCGGGCGAAGGCGCCGGCCAGCGGCTCGAGCCCCGAGGGCAGAGTGTGGCCGACCATGCGCTCCGCCGGGACGATGCCCTCGCTGCGGTGGCCCCAGATGCCCCACACCTGATCGCCGGTGACCGGCATACCCGGGCTGCCGACGAGTTCGGGCGAGACCTCGGTGACCTCGCCGACTTCGGAGTAGCCCCAGCCGGCCACCGGATACTCGATTCCGGCGACCCCGTCGCGGAAGATGCGCGCCTCGGCGTCCCAGGTGCGCGTCAGATACGGGTTGGTGCCGCGGTACGCGGTGAGTTCGGTGCCTGCGGAGATTCCGGAGTAGCGAGTGCGGACCCGTAGATGGCCGGCGGGAAGCGGTGTACTTCCGTGTTCGGCGACTTCGACCTGACGGGGGCCGGTGAACTGGACAACGCGTTCCACGGGGAGCTCCGGATGGCTGGGAGGGGATGGTGCTCGCTGACTTCCGTCGAAGATATCTCAGACTTATGTCTTGTCAATGAGCAGAAGTGGTGCTGAGATGCTCCAGGAAGGTGCATAAGTAGCGTGAGGATGAAGCATGGTGTGGAAGACCCGATGGTCGCGGACAGCCGCGTTCGGGCTCGCAGCGGCTCTCGCCGCCGGACTGCTCGCAGGCTGTGGCAGCGCGGACGGGGGCAAGAAGCCGGACAACCGGATCACGGTGTGGTCGCAGGAGAACCTGGCGCCGCGCATGGCTGTGACCAAGAAGGTTATCGCCCGCTTCGAGAAGGAGTCGGGTGTCAAGGTGGACCTGGTCGGCGTCGACGAGAAACAGTTGCCGCAGCTGATCATGTCAGCGGCCGCCGCAGGGAATCTCCCGGACGTCATCGGCGCAGTCCCCATGGGCCAGGTATGGCAGATGTACGGAAACGGCCTGCTCAACACAGAGGTAGCGGCGCAGATCGTCAAGGATCTGCGTCCCGACACCTTCAATGCCAACGCTCTTTCTCTCACCGGCGATCACGGCACGCGTCTCAGCGTCCCGTCCGACGCCTGGCTCCAGCTCCTCGTCTACCGCAAGGACCTGTTCGCCAAGGCCGGGCTGCGCCCACCCGACAGCTACGCGAGCGCCCTCAGGGCCGCCGCGAAGCTGGACAAGGGAGGCACAAACGGCGCGTCGCTCGCCACCGATCCCTCGGACGTCTTCACCCAGCAGAGTTTCGAGGACCTGGCCCTCGCCAACAACTGCCAACTCGTCGACGGGAAGGGCAGAGTCGACCTGGACTCCACAGCCTGCCGCAACACCTTCAAGGCCTACGACGACCTCGCCCACAAGCACGGCGCCCCAGGCCTGCAGTCCGTCGACACCACCCGTGCCACCTACTTCTCCGGCCGGTCCGCGATGATGGTCTGGTCGTCGTTCCTCCTTGACGAACTGGCCGGCCTGCGCAACGACTCGCTGCCCAGCTGCCCCCAGTGCAAGAACGACCGCGCCTTCCTCGCCCGCAACACCGGGGTCGTCACCTCGCTCAAGGGACCGGACAGCAAGGACCCCGCCCAGTTCGGTGAGATCACCTCCTGGACCGTCACCCGCACCGCCGAGACCGGCGCCTCGAAAAAGTTCATCGAATACATGATGGGCAAGGGCTACCAGGACTGGTTCGGCATGGCCCCCGAAGGCAAGATCCCGGTCCGCACGGGCACACCCGACCGCCCCGACTCCTTCCTGAAGGCCTGGCGCGCCAGCGAGATGGGTGTCGACCACCGAGCATCAATGGCGAAGGCCTACCCTCCTTCACTGCTCGACGGCCTGGTCAAGGGCGTGGGCGACATGAAGCGCTGGGGCCTCGCCCAGGGCCAGGGCAACCTCGTAGGCGCCACCAACGGCGAACTTCCGGTCGCCAAGGCCATCGGCGCCATGACCAGCGGTCAGATCTCGCCGGACAAGGCAGCCGAGGAGGCCCAGGACGACGTGGCCGCACTTCAGAAGTCCCTCCAGTAGCCACACGGCCGCTCCGTCACCGAGGTAACCGATTCATGAGTACATCCGACAGCCGCGCCCAGGAGCGCCGCAGCCACCCGCAGTCCGCCGGCCGGAGGGAGAACCGCGCGGGCCTGGCCTTCGTCACCCCCACCTTCCTGGTGGTCCTCGTCGTGGTGATCCTGCCCATCCTGTGGACCGTCCTGCTCGCTTTCCAGCACTCCAAGCTCGTCGACATCCAGGAGAACGGTCTCTTCGGCAACTGGACCCTCGAGAACTTCGAGCAGGTCTTCGGCTCCCCCGGCTTCTGGAGCGGCCTCGGCACCACCCTCACGTACACCATCGGAGCGACCGCGGGCTCCGTACTGCTCGGCCTGGTCGCCGCTCTCGCACTGCGCAAGCCGTTCCACGGCCGCGGCCTGCTGCGCAGCGCGATGCTCCTGCCGTACGTCGCGCCGGTCGTCGCGGTCTCCTTCGTATGGCAGGTGGCGCTCAGCCCGCAGTACGGCGTCGTCAACGACTGGGGCCGCAAACTCTTCGGATGGCACGACCCGATCGCCTTCCTCTCGACCCGGTCGTACGAGGTCGGTCTGCTGGGCGTCCACTTCCACATACCGTTGGCGCTGCTCACCGTCATCGCCTTCGAGACCTGGCGTTACTTCCCTTTCGCCTTTCTCTTCATGCTGGCCAGGCTTCAGGCCGTACCGGGCAACCTGGAGGAGGCGGCGACGGTCGACGGCGCCACCCCCACCCAGCGCTTCCGGCACATTCTGCTGCCACAGCTGATGCCGGTCATCGCGCTGCTGTCCGTCCTGCGCTTCATCATGACGTTCAACAAGTTCGACGACATCTATCTGCTGACCGGTGGTGGGTCGGGCACCGACGTCGTGGCCGTCCGCGTCTACAACTTTCTCACCGCCCGGTTCGACGTCGGCGCCGCCGCTGCCCAGGCGCTGGTCC
>NZ_JBFBAL010000043.1:0-3187 GCF_040682175.1 Streptomyces sp. NPDC051320 | reverse complement strand
ATCCTCGCCGTCGTCCTCATGGCACTGCTGGGCATCTACTTCACGTTCTTCGGCAACAAGGTCCAGGAGGAGTCGGCATGACTCGCGCATCGACCATGACCCGCGCACAGTTCGAGGAACGCTTCTTCGGGATGCTCCGCTGGGTGGTGATCGCCTTCCTTGCGGTCATCACCGTCGCGCCCTTCTACTACATGCTGCTGCTATCGGTGAAGCCCATCGACGCTCTGCTTCTGAAGCCCGGCCAACTCTGGATCTCCCTGCACGACTTCACGCTTGCCACCTACCGAAGTGTGCTCAAGCCGGCCACCGAGGGCGGCCAGGGCTTCCTCGGCATGCTGCTCAACTCGGCGCTCGTCGCCCTCGGCACGGTGCTGCTGACGCTGGCTGCCGCGGTCCCCGGCGCCTACGCCATCAGCCGACTGAAGTTCTTCGGGAGCCGGCATGTGAGCGCCCTCTTCCTGGCGGTGTATCTCTTCCCGGCCACGTTGCTGGCAGTGCCGCTCTTCGTCATGTTCGCGAAAATGGGTCTGTCCGGCAGCCTCGTCGGACTCGCAATCGTCTACATCGCGCAGACCGTGCCGGTGTCGATCTACATGCTGAAGAACTACTTCATCACCATTCCGTTCAGTATCGAAGAGGCCGCGGCGATCGACGGCGCCTCCCGTCTGCAGACCGTGCGAAGGATCATCCTTCCGCTTGCCACCCCCACCCTGATGGCGACCGGACTCTACGTGTTCATGATCGCCTGGAACGAATTCCTCTTCGCCCTCCTTTTTCTGGCGGCCGATCCGGGCAAGTGGACGGTCTCCCTGGGTCTCCAGCAACTGGCCAACGGCATCGAAGTGCCCAAGACCGTCCTGATGGCCGGGTCGGTGGTCCTCACCATCCCCGTGGTACTGCTGTTCTTCGCCGCCGAACGGCTCCTCACCGAGGGGCTCACCAGCGGCGCTGACAAGGGCTGACACCGGACGTGGCACCAGATCTGCGACGGCGTCGACCGGCACAACCGGTCGGTGCGCCACACGAAGAGGCGAGGACGACGGGGATGACAGGAAACCAGGCGAGCGCGGGAAATCTGCTGCGGCTCATCCGCAGTGGTGAGGCCACCACGCGTGGCGAGCTGCAGCAGGCGACCGGTCTCTCCAGATCGACTGTCGGGCACCGGCTCGAGCAGCTCTTCGGCGCCGGCTGGCTGCGCCATGCCGCCGGCACCTCCACCGGCGGACGGCCGTCCGCACGGCTGGAGTTCGATCCCACCCACGCCGTCGTACTCGTTGCTGATCTTGATACCCGGCATGGCCACGCCGCGGTCCTGGACCTGTCCGGCAACATCCTCGCCGAACACACCGGCGATCTGGTCATCGCGGACGGGCCCGATCTCGTACTGGACCGGCTAGCCCGCTGGTTCGGCCCCCTGCTCAAGAAAGCAGCCACGGCCCCCGACCGCGTCTGCGGCATCGGCCTCTCCGTCCCGGGCCCCGTCGACTGGGAGTCGGCGCAGATCGTGCAGCCGCCGATCATGCCCGGCTGGGACCGTTTTCCCGTACGCGAACGGCTTCGCGACGCCTTCGCCGACCACGTCGGCCCGCCGCCCGGCGCGGTTCCACTCCCGGTCTTCGTCGACAATGACGCCAACTTGATGGCTTTGGCCGAACAACGCGAGCACTACCCGGACTGCGGGGCATTCCTCCTGGTCAAGGTGTCCACCGGTATCGGCGCCGGAGTCGTCGTGGGGGGGAGCATCTATCGCGGAATCGACGGTGGGGCAGGCGATATCGGACACATCCGGCTCCATGACCGCCCCGACGCGCTCTGCATGTGCGGTTCCTACGGCTGCCTGGCGGCGGCCGCCAGCGGCCGCGCCCTCGCGGAACAGCTGACCGCCGCCGGCGTCCCCACCGCATCCGGCTCCGATGTGCGCGCCCACCTCGCCGCCGGACAGCCGGACGCCGTACGGCTCGCTCGAGCGGCCGGGCAGCGAGTCGGTGAGGTGCTCGTCACTGTCGTCACCCTGCTCAACCCCGGTGTCCTGATGCTCGGCGGAGACCTGGCGGGGACGCCGTTCCTCACCGGTGTACGCGAACTTCTCTACCAGCGCGCTCTGCCGCGCACAACGGCCCACCTCCAGGTGGCCACCTCCACGCTGGGCGACCGTGCCGCCCTGGTCGGCGCGGCCGTCATGGTCGTCGACCACCTCTATGCCCCTGACCGGGCCGACGCCCGGCTCGCCGCTCTCGCCCACACCGGCGAGGGTGGCTGACCCACCCTGGCAACCTGTAGGGAGCGCACCATGTCCCGAGCCGTCGACCTGTCTCACGAATCCTGGCCGTACCCCCCGGTCCGTGTCGGCCTGGTCGGCGCGGGTCCCTGGGCCCGCGCCATGCACGCCCGGGTACTGGCCGCCGGGCCTGAGACCAATCTGACTGCGGTCTGGGCCCGGCGCCCGGAAGCGGCCGCAGAAATCGCGCACGACCAGGGGTCCCTGGCCGCCGGTTCCTTCGAAGAACTGCTTGACTGCTGCGAGGCCGTCGCCTTCGCCGTGCCGCCGGCCGTCCAGGCCGGGCTCGCCATTCGCGCGGCTGCCAGAGGACGGGCGCTGCTCCTGGAGAAGCCCCTGGGCGCGGATCTTTCCGCGGCGCGAGCAGTGGCCGATGCGGTCGCCGAGCACGACGTGGTGTCACAACTCGTCCTCACCAAGCGGTACCACCCCGTCACCAGGGCGTTCCTGGCCGAGGCCGCCACCCGCGAGGTCACCGGCGCCCGGTCCTGCTATCTGCACGGCGCCTTCCTCGGCGGAGAGTTCGCGACGTCCTGGCGACTCGAGCACGGCGCGCTGCTCGACCTCGGACCGCACCTGTTGGATCTGCTGGACAGCGCTGTCGCACCGATCGTCTCGGTACGCGGCACCGGCGACCCGCGCCGCTGGATCGAGCTGACCTGCGAACACGAGAACGGCGCCGTCAGCCAGGCCTCGCTGTCCGGGAGCGTCGGCCTGCCCCGCGCCAGAACCCGCGTCGAGCTCTTCGGCCCCGGGCCGGAACTCGTGTACGACACGGCGGACATCGACCACGAGGAGTGCTGGCCGGTGCTCCGCCGTGAGTTTGCCACCGCCGTACGAACGGGCACAGGGACTGGGATCGACGCCGCCCGGGGCCTGCGCCTACAGGAACTGCTGGATCAGATCTGA
>NZ_JBFBAL010000042.1:0-6904 GCF_040682175.1 Streptomyces sp. NPDC051320 | reverse complement strand
ATCGCGTCGGGTGAGGCCATCCTCGACTACCTCGGGGAGACCGTCGACGAGTACGGGCTGAAGCGGCACATCCGCCTCGAGCGCCGGGTGATCAGCGCCGACTGGTCGCACGACGACCGCTCCTGGGTCCTGGAGGTCGCGGGCCCCGCCGGTCTCGAACTTCTCACCTGCTCCTTCCTCTACATGGCCGCGGGCTACTACGACCACGACAGCGGCCACAAGCCGGAGTTCCCCGGCCAGCCGGCATTCCGCGGATCGATCGTCCATCCCCAGCAGTGGCCGGCCGACCTCGACTCCACCGGAAAGCGAGTCGTCGTCATCGGATCCGGCGCCACCGCGATCACCCTGGTCCCGGCCCTCGCCCAGACCGCGTCGAAGGTCACGATGGTGCAGCGGTCGCCCACCTATGTGGCCATCGACTCCGATGTCGACGAGGAGGCCAACCGGCTGCGCGCGGAAGTGGGGGACCAGGAGGCGTTCACGCGGATCCGGCTGCGCAACGTCCGCGACCAGCAGGCGAGGTACCACTTCGCACGCACCGATCCCCAGGCCTTCAAGAAGCACCTCTTCGATGAGATCGAGAAGATCGTCGGCCGCGAGTGCCGGGAGAAGCACTTCACCCCGGCCTACGAGCCCTGGGACCAGCGCGTGTGCCTGGTGCCCAACGGGGACCTCTTCCACGCCATTCGGCAGGGTAGGGCCGAAGTGGTGACGGGACACATCGAGACCTTCACCGAGCACGGCCTGCGGATGACCTCCGGCGAGGAGGTTCCGGCCGACGTGATCGTGACCGCGACCGGCCTGCAGCTCGTCACACTGGGGAAGATCCGGTTCAGCATGGGCGGTCAGCCGATCGACTTCTCGCAGACCTTCACCTACAAGGGAGTCGCCTTCAGCGGCGTCCCGAACCTCATGGTGGCCTTCGGCTACCTCAACTCCTCCTGGACCCTCCGCCTCGAACTGGTCAACCGGTTCTGGAGCTCGCTGCTCACCCGGATGGACGAACTGAGCGCGACGGTCGTGACCCCTGTACTGCGCGACGAGGACCAGGACATGTCGCGAGGACCCTGGGTCAAGGACGTCTCCTCGGGCTACCTCGTGCGCCACATGGACGACATGCCGGCCCAGGGCGACCGCGCGCCATGGATCAATCCCCAGGTCCACGAGCAGATGAAGGACCTCCTGGGTGCGGATCCCGAGGACGGCGCCCTGCGCTTCACGTAGCGCCCGGCAAAGAGCGATTTCTTTGCCGCCCTGTGATTGACACCCCCCTTTCACCGGGACTAGCTTCAAGTCGAACGACTCGATCAAATGAGCAAGTCATTTGATCGAGACTCTGTGAATGGCGCCGGCCCCCCGTGTTCGGCCGCGAATGATTGAGGTGGGTGCCCATGAGGGGCGCTGTGAGAATCGAGGTCGAAGCGGATCCGACTCCGCTCGTGCTCTCGCTGGCAAGGGTCTTGCGCGAGAGCGCGGCGGTACCCGAACTCCGTGATCTCCTCACGGGGCTGACCGGCACCGTGGCGCTGCGATCGCAGCTGGACGCCCAGACCGCGACCCTGCTCTTCGCCGAGGGCGGCGTGGACATCCACCACGGCGTGGACGAGGGCGTGGAGGCGATCCCCCTCGTGCCCTATTCCGACTACGCGCTCGCCGCGACGCCCGACGAACTCGCCTCGGCGGTCCAGACACTGCTGAATCCGCCGGTGCCCGCCTGGCGTGACGCCGCATTGTCCTTCTGGGCGGCGAACCAGGGCTCGACCGGATTCCCCGAGGGGCTCCGCGTGGTCTGCCAGACCGAGGAGGAGGAAATCCGCTTCGGCGAGGACGCACCGGCGTACGAGGTGCACGGCCCCGCAGACGCGCTGGCGGCGGTGTTCAGCGGCCGCGGTGAGACTTTTCTGTTCGCTCTCGCAACCGGCGTCACCGTCGTCGGCAGCGTGGCGCACCTGTCGGCAATATGTGGCGCGCACTGGAAGGTGAGATTCGGTGTCTGAGATGACCATTGATGAGCTCGACCGCTGGCTGGATGAGCACGGCATCACGTCCGTCGAGATCCAGGCAACCAACCTCGACGGCACGTTCATCGGAAAGACCCTGTCGCGAGGCAAGTTCCTGGGCAGCGTCGAGCAGGGATTCGCCTTCGCGGACGTCGTGTTCGGCAACGACCTGAGCAGCACCCCGATCCTCGGTATCCCCTTCCCTTCCTGGCGCGGCGAACTCGCGGACATCTTCCTCCGCCCCGACCTCAGCACGCTGGTTGTGTGGAAGCCGGGCAAGGCGGCCGTCATCGGCGACTTCTGGACCAAGGACGGCACCCCGGTCTCCGTCTGTCCGCGCAACCTGCTACGCCGCGTCGAGGCCGACGCCCAGCAGCTCGGTTTCACGGTCAACACCGCCATCGAGATCGAAGCGACCATTTTCGAGGAGTCGGTTCGCGAAGCCCGCGCCAAGGGCTACGAGAACCTCACTCCGCTCGGCGGCACCAGCGGAGGTGCCTACGTGCTCGCCAAGGACGCGGACTGGCGCGCGTACCTGGAGCGGGTGGAGGAACGGCTGCGGGCCATCGGCATCGACTGGGAGGCCTGGAACGACGAGGCCGCCGCAGGCCAGATCGAAGTCAATGTCGCGATCGGCAGTGCCGTCGAGGTCGCCGACCGGTGGGCCCGATGTCGCCAGGTGATGCGCGAGGTGGGCCACGAGCTCGGCCGGACCGTGACGTTCATGGCGAAATGGTCGGACGCCTGGGGCCAGGCGTCGCACCTGAACCTCTCGCTGGGGACGCCGGACGGGAACGCCTTCTACAGCCCCGACGCTCCGTCTGCGGTGATGAGTCGGTTCATCGGCGGCGTGATGCCGGCGATGGCGGGTACGACGTCGATCGCCCTTCCCTTCATCACCTCCTATCGCCGGCTCATCCCCGCCGAGGGTCCGCCTACGACCATCAGTTGGGGAGTCGGTAACAAGACGACGGCGGTGCGCGCCGTCGTGGACCACCCGAAGCAGTCCCGCATCGAGTACCGCGTGCCCGGTTCGGACGCGAACATGTACCTGGTCACCGCGGCCGTTCTCGGCGCAGGCCTCTTCGGAGTCCGTAACGAACTCGAGCCGCCCACCCCCTTGACCGGCATGGCCTGGTTCCGCCCCGACGGGGAGCCGATTCCGGCGAGCATCAGCCAGGCGGCCTCGGCAATGGAGGCGGACAAGATCCTGCCCGAGGCGCTCGGAGTTGAGTTCGTCAGCTACTGGATCGGCACGCGCCTGTCGGAGTGGCTGTCGTTCCACACCGGTGGGGGCGACCCCGACTGCGGGATCACTCCGTGGGAGCGCAGCCGATACTTCGAGCTGGCATGAGTACCCGGATCGCAGCCGCCGTGCTGAACACGGCGCCGGGCCTCCTAGAGCTCGAGGAGCTCGTGATCGACGATCCCGGTCCGGACGAGGTACTGGTGAAGGTGGCGTACGCCGGCCTTTGCCACTCGGACCTGCACGAGATCGACGGGACCTTCGAGACCCAACCGCCGATTGTCCTCGGTCACGAGGCGGTTGGGGAGGTCGTGGCCGTCGGCGCAGGCGTGTCGGAGTTCGTGCCGGGCGACACGGTCGTGACGTGCCTGTCCGTTTACTGCGGTACCTGTGAGTACTGCGTGACCGGCAGGCAGACCCTGTGCGTGAACCGCTCACGACTGCAACAGCAGCGATCCCGACCGCGGCTTACCAAGCGCGACGGCCGGCCGGTGCGGCCGACCGCCGGCATCGGTGCCTTCGCGGAGATGATCCTCGTCCACAAGAACGGCCTGGTCGCCATCCCGGACGACATCCGTCCGGAGACTGCGAGTGTGCTCGACTGCGCCGTCACGACAGGCATGGGCGCGGTCCTGCACAGCGCCTCTGTGCACACCGGGAACAGCGTCGCTGTGATCGGACTGGGCGGAGTTGGCTTCGCCGCCGTTCAAGCCGCGCAACTGGCGGGCGCGGCGCAGATCATCGGGATCGACGTCGTGCCGGGCAAGCTGGACCGGGCCGTCCATTTCGGCGCGACACACGTCGTCAACGCGAGGGAGACCGACCCGGTCGCGGCGGTGCGGGCGATCACCGGCACCGGCGTGCACCACGCGTTCGAAGCGGTCGGCTCGGGCACCACGGCCGGACAGGCGTTCGCCATGCTCCGGCCGGGCGGCACCGCCACCGTGATGGGCATGATCCCGGACTCGCAGCCGATTGCGGTCCGAGGGGCGGAGCTGTTTCTGGAGGAGAAGCGTATCCAGGGCTCGTTCATGGGCTCCAACCACTTCAAGGTTGATGTCCCGCTGTACGTGCACTTCAACCGCATGGGCCTTCTCCGCCTCGACGATCTCGTAACCGCCCGGTGCGACCTGGCCACCATCAACGACGGATTCAAGGCCCTGGCGTCCGGACAGGAGATTCGCGTCGTCGCTCGGGTCGGGGAGGTATGACATGCCGAAGCCGCTGATCGGAATCACAGGCCGGCGCCTGAGCCTCGGCATGGTGAAGAGGGCCTCCCGTCGCTTCCAATTCCAGTTCGCCGACTCGCACTTCAGTGCATTCGGCGACAACGTGACCGCCGCTGGCGGAATCCCGGTCAACCTGCCGTTCGGGGCCGATGCGGAAGGCATCGTCGATCGCCTCGACGGACTCATCGTCACCGGCGGGCAGGATGTCCACCCTTCCCGATGGGGCGGCAGCGCCCAGGTCGACCCCGCGGTGGACCCTAGGTGGGACCACGATGCGCCGGACCTCGAACGAGACGAGTACGAGGCGGCCCTGATCGTGGCCGCGCTCCAGGCGAACGTTCCGATCCTGGGCGTCTGCCGCGGTCACCAGCTGCTCAATATCGTCCTCGGCGGCACCCTCGTCGAGCACATAGAAGAGGGCTCGATCGTCCACTCGTCCCCGAACTTCGCAGCTGACGACGGCGACGACGAGCACACCGTCCACTTCACGCCGGGAAGCCTCGCCCACACGCTCTACGGGCCCCAGCGCGTCGTCAACTCCTGGCACCACCAGGCGGTCGACCGCCTCGGCCGAGGACTCACCGTCATGGGCACCACCACCGACGGCGTCGTCGAAGCCATCAGACTCGCCGACAGCCCGGTGGTGGGGGTGCAGTGGCATCCCGAGTGGATGGCCTCGCCGGACCCTGTCTTCGACTGGCTCGTCGACCAATCGGAGGCGAACCTCCTCGGACACGCCATGAGAGGAGGCGCGACGTGATGAACACGGACCGAACGAGCACCGCGCGTTCACTGGACGACTGGCTCGCTCTCAAGAGCGGGCTGAGCCTGTCGCGCGGAATGTGGATCAACGGCGAATGGGCCGAATCGAGGACAGGCCGGACGGCCACCCTCGTCAGCCCGCGCGACGGACTGCCCTTCGCGGACATCCCCAGCCGGGCCGCTGGCGTGCGAGGGGCATCGCGATGACGTGCTGGACGAGGTGCGCAAGGGGATCGCGGAGGGAGCCCGGCTCGTCCTCGGATCGGACCGGAAGAGGACCGACGGACTGTACGTGGATCCGGTGGTCTTCGTGGACGTGGACCAGCACAGCCGCCTGGCCCAGCACGAGATCTTCGGCCCCGTCCTGTCGGTTCGGTGCCGCCGTCCCGCCTGTGCTGAAGGAGGCACTCGAACATGACCAAGCCGACCGGCGTCGTTCTCGTCGGACTCGGAGCCACGGGCATCGCCGTCGCCGAGTCGCTGGTGAGCCGACGCGACTGCGCACTCCTGGGTGCGCTGGACATCGGGGTGGACAAGGCCGGAGTGCCCCTCGCCGACTTCGTCGCCGGCGCGCCGCGTGTCCCCGTGGTCGCCTCCGTCGCGGAGCTGCCGCCTGCCGACGTGGCCGTCGTCGCCACGTCGTCCTGGGTGGACGCGATAGAACCGACGCTCACCGCCCTCATCGAACGGGGGACGAACGTCGTGTCGATCTGCGAGGAGCTGAGGGATCCGACCCGGAGCCACGCCCAGGCCGTGGCCCGCCTGGATCGGCTCGCGCGCGAACACGGCGTCTCCGTACTCGGTACCGGTTGCAACCCGGGGATGCTGATGGACACGCTTCCGCTGGTGCTGAGCGGCCTCACGCTCGGGGTGGATCGCGTGTCCGTGCGGCGTACGGCGGACATGAGCCGCTACGGCGCGATCCTGAGGAAGTTCGGGCTGGGTATCATGCCGGCCGAGTTCGACGCCGAGCGCGATGCGGGTCGCGTCATGGGGCACGTCGGCTTCGCGCAGAGCATCAGTGCCCTGGCCCGTGGACTGGAATGGGATCTTGACTCGATCGAGGTCGACACCGTCGAGCGAGACCTGATCGCGGAGACGGAACGCAAGGGGCAGCACGCCGTCATCCCCGCGGGAACCGTGACGAGCGTCTTGCACCGGGCTCGTGGACTGGTGCAGGGGAAGGCCGTCATCGAACTGGCCACCCGATTCGGCATCTTCGACCCGGAGGACGTCGTCGAACGCGGCGACGGACTCCTGCTCGTCGGTCGCGAGCAGACGATCGAAGTCGTCGTGCCCGGCGGGTTCGAGAGCTTCTTTTCCACTGTGGCCATGGCATCGAACGCCGTGACCGCGGTCGTCGAGGCGGAACCGGGCTTCCGCACCGTCGAGGACCTGCCGGTGGGCGCCCTGGCCAGCAAGGGCGCCCGCGTCGCGCCCTGAGGCTCCCGCAACACCTCGCCCGGTACCGGGCGTCAGACAGACACCGGGGCACCCACCGCCTTCCTGGGGGGCCTGTTCCGGTGACGTGGAAGGAAGGAACATCGAATGGGCTTGGAGTCATCGCGCATCGCCTTCGAGCGAGCCCGGCGCAGTGTGGGAGCGGGGGTGGGTTCAGGCCTCCGCGCGGCCATGCAGCCGCATCCGCTCTTCGTGAGCGAGGCGCG
>NZ_JBFBAL010000041.1:0-7190 GCF_040682175.1 Streptomyces sp. NPDC051320 | reverse complement strand
CGGGGGGGTGCCCCCCGGTGTGGCCACCGCGCTGGTGGTCGCGCTTTAGCTGCTCGGGCGTGAGGGGGTGCCGTCGTCGGCACCCCCTCACGCCTGGGTAACGGCGACCGCTAGAAGAACACCGACCTGCGCTGCACCAGCAGTTTGTACAGGGTGTGCTGGATCTGCTCCCGAACCTGGTCGGTCAGATTGAACATCAGCATCGGATCCTCCGCCGCCTCCGCCGGATATCCGCTCGTCGGGATCGGCTCGCCGAACTGGATGGTCCACTTCGTCGGCAGCGGCACCATCCCGAGCGGCCCCAGCCACGGGAAGGTCGGCGTGAGAGGGAAGTACGGGAAGCCCAGCAGCCGTGCCGCGGTCTTCGCGTTGCCGATCATCGGGTAGATCTCCTCCGCCCCGACGATCGAGCAGGGCACGATCGGCACCCCCGCGGTCAGCGCCGTCGAGACGAACCCACCCCGGCCGAAACGCTGCAGCTTGTAGCGGTCCGAGAAGGGCTTGCCGATCCCCTTGAAGCCCTCCGGCATGACCCCGACGACCTCACCGCGCCGCAGCAGCCGCTCGGCGTCCTCGGCGCACGCCAGCGTGTGCCCTGCCTTCCTGGCCAGCTCGTTGACGACCGGAAGCATGAAGACCAGGTCCGCTGCCAGCAGCCGCAGATGGCGCTCGGCGGGGTGCTGGTCGTGCACCGCGACCTGGAGCATCAGTCCGTCCAGCGGCAGCGTCCCCGAGTGGTTGGCGACGACGAGCGCCCCACCCTCGGAGGGGATGTTCTCGATGCCCTTGACCTCGACCCGGAAGTACTTCTCGTACAACGGTCGCACCAGCGACATCAGGACCTGGTCGGTGAGCTCCTTGTCGTAGCCGAACTCGTCGACGTCGTAGTCCCCGGTGATCCGGCGCCGCAGAAAGGCGAGCCCGCCGGCGATTCGCCGGTCCAGGCCGCCGCCGGTCTCCCGTGGTTCGTCCACGGCCTGCAGCGGCGGCTCGGACGACGGATCGGGGCCGGTCTGCTGTTCCGGTACCGGCGCCAGCGGCCCGGCCGTCCTGGTGCGCACACCCGGCCGTTTGACGGCCTTGCCGTTCCTGGGCCGCCTGGCCCTCGGCTCGTCACCGAACGGAATGACCTTGGCATCGGCCATGTCAGTTGCGCTCCTTGCTGACAGCAGTGGCAATGGAAGATACCCGGTCGACCGCCTGCGCCAGCGCCTTCGGCGGCAGCAGTCCGATCCCGCGGCTGAGCGCGAAGTCCTCGAAGGTCTCCGGCGTCGAGTACTCCGGAACGTAACCCAGGGTCTCCCGCATCTGGACCGTGCTGACCACCCTGCCGTGCGTCAGCAGCCGGATCTGTTCGGGCGAGAAGTCGGTGACACCGACCCTACGCAGCGCGGAACCCACCCAGTTGACGGCCGGCAGCAGCACCGGGACCGTCGGACGGCCCAGCCGCCGCGAGCACTGCGAGAGCAGCAGCACGCCATCGCCCGCGACATTGAAGGTGCCGCTGTTCAGCGTCCCCTGTGGCGGCTCGCCCAGCGCGAGAAGCAGCACGCCGATCACATCGGCCTCGTGAACGAACTGCAGGCGCGGGTCGTAACCGAACACCGTCGGGAGCACCGGCAGCGACAGATACTGCGCCAGCGGGTAGTCCGCGCTCGGCCCCAGGATGTTGGCGAAGCGCAGCACACAGACCGCCACATCGGGACGGCGCCGGGCGAAGCCGCGCACATAGCCCTCGACCTCGACGGCGTCCTTGGCGAAGCCGCCGCTGGGCAACGACTTGGGAGGCATCGTCTCGGTGAAGACGGCCGGGTCGCGGGGCGCCGATCCGTACACGCTGGTACTGGACTTCACCACCAGCCGCCGTACCGTGGGCGATTTCTGGCAGGCACCGAGCAGCTGCATGGTGCCGATGACGTTGTTCTCCTTGACGGTCGCCCGGCTGCCGCCCGCGCCGAGCGGAGTGCCGGTGACATCCATGTGGACGACCGTGTCGACGTCATACTCGGCCAGCACCCGGGCGATGGCAGGCTGGCGGATGTCCGCCCGGACGAAATGCGCACCGCCCAGCTGGTGGTCGGGCGGCACGATGTCCACCCCGATCACCCGGTCCACTTCCGCATCCCGCTGGATGCGCCGCACAAGACGGCCCCCGAGCTGCCGGGCCACACCGGTCACGAGCACGACCTTGCCCAAGATCCGCGCCTCCCATTCGGACTCCCGTACGGGCCACCGTAGCCGGTCGATGTTGCTCTGCGGTGACAGGGCGCTGCGGCAGGTAACCAAATGTTGCGGCCGCACAACGCACCGTGGCCCTCCCACCATGATGGTGGAAGGGCCACGGAACCGCGTACAGCTGCCGCTTACTTCTTGTTGCGACGCTGAACGCGAGTGCGCTTGAGCAGCTTGCGGTGCTTCTTCTTAGCCATCCGCTTACGCCGCTTCTTGATAACAGAGCCCACGACTACCCTCGCTCACTTCTCTTCACTGGTGCGGGGCGTCTGGGCCCACACGACCTACGTCGGCCTAGCCTACCCGCCACCGAGTGAGGGACGTAATCCGAGGGGAGCCGTGCGCTCCTGTTCCGGTCCCGCCCCGGTCCCGCGCCGGATTCTGGTTACGCGGTTTGCACCCCCACGAAGGATTCCCGGAGGTAGTCGTGCACCGCCTGCTCCGGGACCCGGAAGGACCTGCCCACCCTGATCGCCGGCAGATGACCGCTGTGCACCAGCCGGTACACGGTCATCTTGGACACACGCATCACCGAGGCGACTTCCGCCACGGTCAGGAACCTGACCTCGTTGAGAGGCCTTTCACTCCCAGCAGCCATGACCCACCTGAACCTTCCGCACCCGACGCGCACCGGCTTCCCCTTCCGGTGACTGTTCGTCGTTGTGCGCTCACCCATCAGACTAGGTGCGGGTGGTACGAGTGGGGAAGAGGGGTACCGATCGGTTACCTACTGGGACAGAGAGCCCGATTGAGTACATAGCGCGTCAGCGGCCGGTAGTGCTCCGGCCGCACGGCGTCGTCCAGCGGCACAGCCACGGACACCCGTCCCTCGGCCTCTCCGACGAACAGCGCGGGATCATCCGTATCAGCCAGACCGATGGCTTCAATGCCCAGCTGACCTGCCCCGCAGACCCATCCGTGGTCCCCCACGACGAGTTCGGGAAGCCGCCCACCGTCCCCGGCCGCGGCCGCCAGAGCGACCCGGACCGGCAGCGGCGAATGGGTGTGTGCGCCCGGCTCACTTCCGGCGGCCCGCGCGCCGGGTTCGCGCATCAGCGCGACTCCTCGCACGTAGTCCAGGTCGTACGTACGTACGCCGAACCGGGTCGTTATGTCGACATGGTGGCCCTGCGCAGGGGTGAGGACGACACATCCTGCCGCCGACACCGCGTCTGCCAGCGCGGCGTAGAACCCCAGCAGCCGATGCGGGTGGCCGGTACCGAACAGGACGGCCGACCGGCGTGCGACCGCCTCGCCGAGGCGGTCTGCGAACGCCTTCAGCGCTGCCAGTGTCCTCTCGGGGTCGATGACATCGGCGCCCGACACGTGGCGCGGGTCGCCGGAGACTCCACACCGGTCGGCCATCAAGGCCAGCAACTCCCGTTCGTCCCAGTGGCGTTCGGGGGCGAGGCCGAGCGTCGCTCTGGGGTCCCGCGCCGCGAAGAGGCGGTAGCTACGAAGACTTGTCTCCCGGGGGGTGGCCACGGGCCCGGCCAGCTTGGCCGCCAACAGGTGCGCACGGAGGGCGCCGGTGCTCAACACCCTGCCGATGCTTCCGTACGGAAGCCGGGGGCGGGGGACGAACGAGGGAGGTCCGCACGGTTGGCGTAAAGGTGTGCGTCAGCAGCTGCCCGGGGCGTCGCCCCGGGCCCCGCTCCCCCGTCGCCGGAGAGGCTCCCATGTGCCCGGCGTCAGACACATCGCCTCTTTCAAGGCAGGAGGCCCCGGGAGGGGAAGACCGCGCGGCGGGTTGCCAGTACCGCTTGGTCCAGGCGGTCTGCCGGGTCGTAGCCCTCGTCCCAGGCGCGCCAGGTCACCGGCCACCGGCCGTCCGTCATCCGGCGCGGCGCCGACTGGCGGGTGCGGGCGTAGACCTCCGACCGCCACGCGTCGGGGATCAGCGACTCGGGATCGATCTCGGCGTGGGCCGCGATCGCCGCCAGGTGCGTCCAGGAGCGCGGTACGACGTCCACGACCGCGTAACCACCGCCCCCCAGCGCCACCCACCGGCCACCGTCGGCGTACTCGTGCGCCAGCCGGTGGCAGGCGACCTGTACCGCCCGCTGGGCGTCCAGCGACACCGCGAGATGGGCCAGCGGGTCCTCGAAATGCGTGTCGGCGCCGTGCTGGGTCACCAGCACCTGCGGCCGGAAGTCCGCCAGCAGTTCGGGCACCACGGCATGGAACGCCCGCAGCCACCCCTCGTCCCCGGTACCGGCCGGCAACGCCACATTCACCGCGGAGCCCTCGGCCGTTCCGTCGCCCGTCTCGTCCGGCCAGCCGGTCCCGGGGAACAACGTCCTGGGATGCTCGTGGAGCGACACGGTGAGGACCCGTGGGTCCGCATGGAACACCGCCTGCACACCGTCGCCGTGGTGCACATCCACATCGACGTACGCGACCCGCTCGGCGCCGAGCTCGAGCAGCCTCGCGACGGCAAGTGCGGCGTCGTTGTAGACGCAGAATCCGGAGGCCGACCCGGGCATGGCGTGATGCAGCCCGCCCGAGAAGTTCACCGCGTGGGAGGCGTCCCCGCGCCATACCGCTTCGGCGGCGCCCACCGACTGCCCGGCGATCAGCGCGGACACCTCGTGCATGCCGGCGAAGGCCGGGTCGTCCGGGGTGCCGAGGCCGTAGGCCGGGTCGGCGCTGTCCGGATCCGCCGAGGCCGCCCGCACGGCCTCCACGTAATCCGCCCGGTGCACCAGCCGCAGGGTCGAATCCCCCACCGGCTTGGCCGCCACGACATCCAGCGCGGCGTCCACGCCGTAGGCCCGGATCAGCCCCATGGTCAGCGCGAGCCGCACCGGATCCATCGGGTGGCCCGGCCCGAAGTCATACTTCGTTACTGCGTCGTCCCACATCAACAGTTCGCGGCCGCTCATGCCCGCCACCGTATCGGGCATCACCGTTTCCGAACGACCTGGCGTACAGCAGCGTGGCCAGGACCAGCACCATGGGGACGAGCATCGCCCCGCGGTAGTTCCACGCGTCGCCGATCGCCCCCACCAGGGGGGAGCCGATCAGGAAGCCGACGTAGTTGAAGATGTTCAGACGGGCGATGGCGGCGTCCGACGCTCCGGGGAACAACCGGCCGGCGGCCGCGAAGGTCTGCGGCACGATCACACACAGCCCGAACCCCAGCAGGGTGAATCCGAGCATCCCCACCCAGGGCCCGGACGCCGAGGCCACCACGGCGAAGCCGACGGCGGCCAGCACCGAACCGAACCGCACCACAGCCACCGCACCGAAGCGCCGCACCCCGAAGTCCCCGACCGCCCGGCCCAGCAGCGTGGTGACCATATAGACGTTGTACGGGACGGTGGACAGCTGCTCGGAGCTGCCCAGCACGTCCTGCAGGTACTTCGCGCTCCAGTTGGAGACGGTCGAGTCGCCGATATAGGCGAAGGCCATCACCAGGCAGAGCGGCAACAGCAACTTGAAGACGACGGAGCCGCCGTCGGTGGAGTGCACGGCGGAAGGGGCGGAATTGGTGGAAGCGGTGGGAGGAGTGGGAGCGGTGCTGCTGGTGGCTGCTGTGGCGTCCCGCTGGGCGTCCGCGTACCACCGGCTCGCCACCAGACAGAGCGGCAGCAGCACCGTGACCACCGGCCAGTACGACATCAGCAGCGACAGGTCCCAGTGCGCACCGGCCCAGGCGAGCGAGGCGCCGGCGATCCCGCCCAGGCTGTACGCGGCATGGAAGCCGAGCATGATGCTGCGGCCGTACGCACGTTGAAGGCTGACCCCCAGCATGTTCATGGACGCGTCCAGCGCCCCCACGGACAGCCCGAAGACCCCCAGCGCGACCGCCACCTGCCAGAGCCGGCTGCCGGCCGCGACCCCGAGGAGAGCCAGCAGCACCACCGACTGCACCCACCGCAGAACAACCGACGGCCTGACCCGCGCCACCAGTTGCTCGGTGGCGACGCTGCTGACGCCAGCGAGAACGGGCACAGCGGCGAGGAAGGCCGGCAGCAGACCGTCGGATATCCCGTAGCGATCCTGAATCGCCGGGATCCTCGTGACGAGGAGAGCGAAGGCCGCGCCCTGCGCGAAGAAGCTGAGCCCCAGGGAGACCCTGCCGTGCCGCAGCCGAACATCTGACGTCATGGCGGCACAGTAGGCCCCAGACCTACCCGTGGGTAGACAGGTCAGGCAAGCAATTCCGGAAGCTCCACCAGCTTCGAGAAGAACCCGTTCGCCCCGGCCAGCCGCTCGGCGGGGGTCATGGCCGTGAAGCCGTACACGTCCATCCCCGCGGCCCGCGCCGCCTTCACACCGAGTTGGCTGTCCTCGACGACGACGCACCGCTCGGGCGCCACACCCATGCGCTCGGCGGCGAGGAGGAAGAGATCCGGCGCCGGCTTCCCCCGGCCGACATCCTCCGAGCTGAAAATCCACTCCTCCTCGAACCACTCGTCGATCCCGGTCGCCCGGTGGCCGACCCGGATCCGCTCGTGACTTCCGGATGAGGCCACGCAGTACGGCACCCCGTGGGCGACCAGTTCGCCGAGCACTTCGGCGGCACCGGTGACCGGTGTGAGTTCCTGCTCGAAAGCGGCGAAGATCCGGGCGTGCAGCGTCGCGTCGAAGTCGTCGGGGAGCCGCTGACCGGTCCGTTCCTGGATGAGGTCGTGCACCCGGTGCACAGCGGCCCCCATGTAGTCGCGGAGAGACTCGTCGTACGTCGTGGGGTGCCCGAGCTCGCTCAGATACCCGGAGAGGATGGTGTTGGAGATCGGCTCGCTGTCCACAAGGACGCCGTCGTTGTCGAAGATGACCAGGTCGTAGCGCATACCCTGACCCTAAACGCAAAAATGCCTCAACCCCGGGCTATGACAGCTCGGGGTTGAGGCTAAAAATTGTTCGGCGGCGTCCTACTCTCCCACAGGGTCCCCCCTGCAGTACCATCGGCGCTGAAAGGCTTAGCTTCCGGGTTCGGAATGTAACCGGGC
>NZ_JBFBAL010000040.1:0-7340 GCF_040682175.1 Streptomyces sp. NPDC051320 | reverse complement strand
CCCTCGGGGCTCGAGCCGCTGGCCGGCGCCTTCGCCCGGGTCGGCGCCATCGCGTACAACGCTGTTCTCGGCGCCGACATCCACCTCGGCGAGAACGTCGCCGTCTTCGGCCAGGGCGTCATCGGTCTGCTCACCACCCGCCTCGCCCAGCTCAACGGCGCCCGGGTCACCGCGGTCGACGCACTGGACGGGCGGCTCACCACTGCCCGCGAATACGGCGCCCTGCACACCCTCAACGCCCGCACCGGTACGGTCGCCGAGCACATCCGCCAAGCCACCGGAGGTGTCGGTGCCGACGTCGCGATCGAGATCAGCGGCGTCTACCCGGCGCTCCAGGAAGCCATGCGATCTGTCACCGTCGGCGGCCGGGTGGTCGCATCCGGCTTCTACCAGGGCGACGGCATCGGTCTGCGTCTCGGTGACGAGTTCCACCACAACCGGGTGCAGCTGGTCTGCTCACAGATTGGCGGTGTTCCGCCCCAGCTCGCGGGACGGTGGACGGTCGAGCGCCTCCAGCAGACCTTCCTGTCGCTCGTCGCCGAAGGACAGGTCGATGTGAAGTCGCTGGTCAGCCATGTGGTGCCGGTGGCGGACGCCGCAGACGCGTACATCCTGCTCGACGAACGGCCCGCAGACGCTCTGCAGATCGTCCTGGAGTTCTGATCCGTTCCCCGCATCCGGCCGCCCCACCCCCGTTATGTTTTTCGCGGTCCTGCAACGGGGCCGCTGGCCTCCGGGTCCGGTATGACTGTGTCCCCCTGTCGAAGGTATGACCTGGGGGGTGGTGTCACCGGGCCCGGGGGTGTTCGTCGGAGACGCTGATCAGAGGTCCGGCCACCGTCCGGTCCGGCGCAATGCCGGACAGTTCGCGGGCGGCAGGTCTGCATAACGTGGATGCGCGAGCACGACACCCGAGCCGAGGCCGGCACCGTCAACACCCCTGAAAGGGCACGATGTTCGAGATCGAAGACGTGGGCGTGTTCCTCGGCCTGGACGTCGGCAAGTCCGCTCACCACGGCCACGGGCTCACCCCGGCCGGGAAGAAGGTCTTCGACAAGCCGCTGCCCAACAGCGAGCCGAAGCTGCGGGCCGTGTTCGACAAGCTGACCGCGAAGTTCGGCACCGTCCTGGTCATCGTGGACCAGCCCGCCTCTATCGGCGCGCTGCCGTTGACCGTCGCCCGCGACGCGGGCTGCCGCGTCGCCTACCTGCCCGGCCTGTCCATGCGCCGGATCGCCGACCTCTACCCCGGCGAGGCCAAAACCGACGCCAAGGACGCCGCTGTCATCGCCGACGCCGCGCGGACGATGCCGCACACCCTGCGCTCCCTGGAACTGACGGACGAAATCACCGCCGAGCTGACCGTCCTGACCGGCTTCGACCAGGACCTCGCCGCCGAGGCCACCCGCACCTCCAACCGGATACGCGGCCTGCTCACCCAGTTCCACCCCTCCCTGGAACGCGTCCTCGGGCCGCGTCTGGACCACCAGGCCGTCACCTGGCTCCTGGAGCGTTACGGATCCCCGGCCGCCCTGCGAAAGGCTGGCCGACGCCGGCTCGTGGAACTGATCCGCCCCAAGGCCCCGCGCATGGCCGCCCGGCTGATCGACGAGGTCTTCGACGCACTCGACGAGCAGACCGTCGTCGTCCCGGGCACCGCCACCCTGGACATCGTCGTCCCCTCCCTGGCCGCTTCCCTGACCGCCGTGCACGCCCAGCGCCGGGCGATGGAAACCCAGATCAACGCCCTGTTGGAGGCCCACCCTCTTTCCCAGGTCCTGACCTCGATGCCCGGCGTCGGCGTCAGGACCGCCGCAGTCCTGCTGACCACCGTCGGCGACGGCACGAACTTCCCCACCGCCGCCCACCTCGCCTCCTACGCGGGCCTGGCCCCGACGACGAAGTCGTCGGGAACCTCGATCCACGGCGAACACGCCCCGAGGCGGAAACCGGCAGCTCAAGCAGGCCATGTTCCTGTCCGCCTTCGCCTGCATGAACGCCGATCCCGCCTCCCGGACCTACTACGACAAACAACGAGCCCGCGGAAAGACCCACACGCAAGCCCTCCTCCGCCTCGCCCGCCAACGCATCAGCGTCCTGTTCGCCATGCTCCGCGACGGCACCTTCTACGAATCTCGGACGCCGAAGGACGTCGAGCTCGCCGCATAATCCCAGCACCCTGAACCACCCCAAACCCGACAGGGATGCCTTGACGAAAGACATAGAGGCACCCCCCAGACACCGAGCGCCGGCACTCCGGCGCCGAAAGGCCCCCATGTTGAAGACCGCCTGCCAGGAACAGCTCCTCCTCGGCGAGAGCCTGCAGCAGAAGTGGGAGTTCGCACAGGCAGCTGGCTATGACGCGATCGAGCTGCGCTCCAAGGGCGACTTCCAGTTCCGTGACCGTCTTCCCGAGCTGAAACAGGCCCGCGCGGACGGCGTCGTCATGCCGACCGTCTGCGTCGACATGCTGCACTTCTTCGCGGCCTTCGATGACTCCTTGCGCCGCGACGCACTGGAACAGCTGAAGTCACAGCTCAGTGTAGCGGCCGAGATCGGCGCCCTGGGCGTCCAGACCCCCGCCTCGTACGGCATGTTCTCCCGCAGGCTGCCGCCCTTCGAACCGCCGCGCACGGAGGAGCAGGACCGCGAGGTGCTGGTCGCGGGCCTCACCGAACTTGGCGAACACGCCCGCCAGGAGGGCGTGAGTCTCTACCTGGAGCCGCTCAACCGGTACGAGGACCACATGATCAACCGCCTCGAGCAGGCCGCCGAGCTGATCGCAGCGGTGGGGAGCGACTCGGTCCGTATCGGCATCGACAGCTACCACATGAACATCGAGGAGGCCGACCCGTCGGCCGCCATCCTGGCCGCCGCGCCGTACATCGGCCACGCCCAGGTCAGCGACTCCAACCGGTTCCAGCCGGGCGCCGGCCACCTAGACTGGCCCGCCTGGCTCGGTGCCCTGCACAGCATCAGCTACGACGGGTACCTCGCCGTCGAATGCCGGCTAACTGGCGACCCCGCGGAGGCCGTCCGCTCGATCCCCGCGTTCCTGCGGAGGTCCGGCGCGTGACGTCGCTGCTCGAAATGCCCGTGCCCGCCGCAACCGACGACCTGACCCTTCGGCGCGGCGCGGCACGGGTCCTACTCGCCAACTGGACAGGAACATCGACAGTCCCTTCCCGGGCCCTGTATCCGCACCAGTGGAGCTGGGACTCGGCCTTCATCGCGATCGGCCTGCGCCATCTGTCGGTGCGGCGCGCCCAGCGCGAACTGGAGAGCCTGCTCGGCGCCCAGTGGGCCGACGGACGCGTGCCACACATCGTCTTCAACCCTGCTGTCCCACTGGACGCCTACTTCCCCAGCCCCGACTTCTGGCGTTCCTCCCGCGCCGGCGCGACGGCCGGTGCACCCCCGGGCACCGAGACCTCAGGGATCGTGCAGCCTCCAGTCCACGCCCTGTCCGCGTTGCTCGTTCACCGTGCCGACCCAGAACTCTCACGCCGCCGCGGCTTCCTGCCGCGGCTCTACAAGCGTCTCGCCGCCTGGCATGATTACCTCACAGGCCCCCGCGACCTCGGCTGCGGCGGGCTCGCCGCGGTGGTGCATCCTTGGGAGCCCGGGATGGACAACAGTCCCTGCTGGGACGGCCCCCTGCAACGCGTGGACCCGACCGCCCCCGACTCGTATCGGCGCGCCGATCTCGACCACGGGCAGCCCGCGGAGCGCCCCACCGATCTGGACTACGGCCGCTACGTACGTCTCGCCACCGACTACCGCGACCGGCGTTACGCGGATTCGGGAGGGGACCACGCCTTCGCGGTCGAGGACCCCTGCTTCAACGCGCTGCTGATCGTCTCGGAGCACGCGCTCGCACGGATCGCCACCGAGACCGGGGCGGACGCCGCTCGTCACGAACGCCGGGCCGCACAGCTGACCGCCGCGCTGGTGGCGCGGCTGTGGTCCCCCGCCGAAGGAATGTTCCTCTGCCGGGACCTGCTGGAGGGCGAGCTCATCGCCGAGCGCAGCGTCGCAGGGCTCATCCCCCTCATCGTACCCGGGCTCCCCCGCGACGTAGTGGACGCACTCCTCGCAACGGCGGCCGGCCCCGGCTTCCGGCTCGGTGAGGTACCGATGTCACCCTCGTACGACTTCACCGGCCACGCCTTCGATGGGTCCCGTTACTGGCGCGGACCCGCCTGGTTCAACACCAACTGGCTGCTGGAGCGCGGCCTGCGCGAGCACGGGCGGGCCCAGACGGCGGACCGGCTGCGCACATCGATGCTCACCGCCGCGGGTGCCTGCGACTTCGCGGAGTACGTGAACCCGTTCACCTCGCAGCCCCGGGGCGCTCGCGGCTTCGGGTGGACAGCAGCCCTCACCCTCGATCTGCTGGTCGCCGCGCGGCCCTCGGAGATCGCCGGCTGCACAACCGGCCCCGCGAACGGAGTACGTACGTGATCGGCACAGCGGACACCATCCTGGTCCGTGCGGGCACCTTCGCCGTCCTCAGGGCCGACGGCGGTATCACCGGCAGCCGCGGCGCATCCCCCGACGGGATGTTCCGGCAGGACGCAAGGCACCTGAGTCTCTGGTCTCTGACCGTGGACGGCGCGGCTCCCGCAGTGCTCGTCCCCTCAGACGGCGAGTTCTCCGCCAGCTGTGTACTGACCCCGCCGGGCACCCGCGACGAGCCCCCCGCCTACACAGTCTTCCGTGAACAGTCCCTCGCCGACGGGGCCCTGACGGAACGGCTCCGGCTGGTCAGCAACCGGGCGGAGACCACCACGGCACTCGTCGGGCTGACCGTGGATGCCGACTTCGCCGACCAGTTCGAACTGCGCTCCGACGAGCGCCACTACGACAAGGACGGCGCACAGCGCAGCGCGCGTGCGGAGCCCGGCGGAGTCGCCTTCGCGTACAAGCGCGGTGACTGGCTCTCCCGCACGACGGTCTCCGCGACACCAGCCCCGGAGGCCGTCGTGCCAGTGGACGGGCAGGACACCGCCCACCGGCTGGTATGGCGACTGGACCTGCCCTCGCACGGTGCGGCGGAACTGCTGCTGACAGTCATGGCTTACCCGCACGGCGGGCCGGCCCCGGCAGCGGTCGCCACCCCGTCGGACGCCGCCGTGGACTGTGCCGCCGACATCGCGTCCTTCATCGGTGACACGCCCTTGCCGATGCCCCGGGACGCGCCCCCCGGTCTGGCCGCAACCTGCGCACGCGGCCTGAGCGACCTGGCGGCGCTGCGCATGCCCGCCACCGGACCGGACGGCGAAGAGCTGAGAGTAACGGGCGCCGGCGTCCCCTGGTTTCTCACCCTTTTCGGCCGCGACTCCCTGCTCACCTCCCTCTTCACTCTCCCGTACCGGCCTGAGCTGGCCGCGGCGACCCTCGGCGCACTCGCGGCGACGCAGGGCACCCGTCACGACCCGTACCGGTGCGAGCAGCCGGGCCGCATCGTCCACGAACTCCGGCACGGGGAACTGGCCGGCTTCCGCCAGGTGCCGTACGGTCGCTACTACGGTTCGGTGGACGCGACTCCGCTGTTCCTTGTGCTCCTGGGCAGCTACACGCAGGCCACGCGGGACAGCTCACTCGCCACCCGTCTGGAACACCAGGCCCGCGCGGCCATGGAATGGATGTTCCAAGACGGCGGCCTGCACAGCGGTGGCTATCTGGTCTACACGCCCGACCCCAACGGGCTGGTCAATCAAAACTGGAAAGACTCAGCCGGAGCTGTCTGCTTCGTTGACGGCACGCAGGCCGAGGGGCCCATCGCGGTCGCCGAGGCCCAGGGATACGCCTACGACGCTCTGATCCGCACTGCGCGGCTGGCACGCTCGGTCTGGAACGACGTTGACTACGCCAACGAACTGGAGGCCGCCGCCACCGATCTCCGGGCCCGCTTCGTGCGGGATTTCTGGATGCCCGGGCCCGGCTTCCCCGCCCTGGCGCTGGACGGACAAGGGCGGCAGGTCGACTCGCTCGCCTCCGATGCGGGGCACCTCCTGTGGTCGGGCATCCTCGACGAGCGACACGCGCAGCTCGTGGGACGGCGACTGCTGGAGCCCGACTTCTTCTCCGGCTGGGCCATCCGCACCCTCGCCTCGGGTCAGCCCGCCTACCAACCCCTCTCCTACCACCGCGGCAGCGCCTGGCCGCACGACAACGCCATCATCCTGCTCGGACTCGCACGCTGCGGTCTCGCACACGAGGCCCGAACGCTCGCGCACGGTCTGTTGAACGCTGCCGCACACCACGGCCACCGGCTGCCCGAGGTGATAGCGGGATACGGACTCCTCGATCACCCAGAACCGGTGCCCTACCCGCATTCGTGTTCACCGCAAGCCTGGGCAGCGGCCACTCCGCTGGCCGTCCTCACAGCACTGCATCAGGTCTCGCCGACCGGTTAAGCCTTGCGATCCGTGCACCTTGAATGCGGTACAGGCGCTCAACGGGTTCCGCCCGCGCGGCTCGGAGCCCTTCGGCAGGGCCAAAGGGGAGCACGTACCCGGAGGGAAGCTGGTCGAGGACGCAGTTGGGAAGGCGGGGCTGGAGCGGCTTTGTGCGTGAACGACAGGCGCGAGCGGGGGATAGTGCAGGATGAGATCCGACCACGAGCGCCCTCGCCGCCATCCCCAGTCGGGTACGAGTGCCGATTCGACGCCGCCGCATCCTGAATCAACGGCAAGTGCCCGGCGGCCTCTTACAATGGGAGGCGGGCGCTTGCGTCGTTCACCGCGTTTCGGAAGGTGGGTTTCGTGATGGGTGCGTGGGGTCGGCGTCGTCGCGAGGAGCGGCTGCGGGCGGCTGAGCACGACCAGTTGCGGCTGGTGTCCGCAGCTGACTGGACGATCATGGTGGCACGCCGGACGACGGAGCGGGACGAGCTGGCGGTGGTGACCGTCGCGGCGGTTCAGGCGCGGGCGCTCGATGACTCGCCTTGACATCGCGCGGGCACGTACGGCGCTACACACGATGGAAGGCTTGCCCGGGAGTTCTCACTCGGCTCGCCCGCCGGGCCGGCGCAGGGCTGGCGACGGCAGTTGCGTCGGTGCGGGCTGTGTCGGCCGCTGCTCGCGCCGCAGGGGTCTGTCCAACGAACGGTGTAATTCGGGTTGTTGAGGTTACTGTCGGGCGGCGGTGAGACGGCCGTCGAAGGTGATGTCGAAGGCGTTCAGCGCGGTCTTCCAGCGCATGGTCCAGCGGGCTTGTCCCTTGCCGGTGGGGTCGAGCGACATGATCGCCATGTAGACACCTCAGGGCGCTAACTCGTCAAGCGGCGACGGCAAGGTGGGCTGCGAAGGCAGTGCCTTCTTCGAACTGCGTGC
>NZ_JBFBAL010000039.1:0-8710 GCF_040682175.1 Streptomyces sp. NPDC051320 | reverse complement strand
TGTTCATGCCTTCGGCCAAGATCTTCCTCAGCACAGCGCACCGCCAGGCGGACATCGACGCCACCGCCGACGCCCTCGACAAGATCCTGCGTCAGCTGCCGAGGCCCGCAGCGGGCTGACCGCCGCACGCTGCCCGATGTCGTCGACATCCTGACCGACACCCCGCGCGCCCGGCGTCTCCCACGCCTGTACCCGGCCTCCTGGGCCACGCCGTAAGGCAACCCACCCTCATCAATTGCCGTTGTGACGCCAGACCGGCGCCTCGGCATCAGGCCGCGCCTCTCCCGATCGGTGTGGGCCGCAGCCGACCGACTCCTGTCGCCCGTCCCCGACGGCTGCGACCGCTCCCCACCCCCGTGCGCCGTGGCCGTCTTCCTTCTTCCGGAGAGAGGTCCCGTGCCCTCCGTTTCCTCCCGGCCCCCCGTCCCGCGACGGGGGCTTCCCACGCCAGCGCCCCACTCGTCCCCCGGTGACACGCGGATGCTGGTCACGATCAACGCGCTGCCGCTCGCCGTCGGCGTCCTGCTCTCCTGTTCCACGACCCTCGGAGCGACCGCCGTGTACGGACGCCTCACGCTCGGCCTGGGATGGGCATTCGTGCAGCTCGCCGTCCTCGTCGGCGGGACATGCTGGTACGAGCACCGAGTCGCCTCCTGCACATCGGCGTCGGCGACGACCGCCGCCTCTCCTGCGGCCGGGGGCGCGTGATGACCCCTTACCTCCTGGGCGTCGGCTCGCTCGACCCGATCGGTTCCGAGGCAAGGGGCGCCGTGATCAGCGCGTTCCTCGTCTTCATCGGCGTCTGCCTCCTGTGGGTCTTCACCCTCGCCACCCAGGGCGACGACCTGGAAGGCCTCTACGTCGCCGACCGGTCCCTCGCCCCCGTCTTCAACGGCGTCGCCATGGCCGGAGAACAGATCACGGTCGTCATCCTGGTCACGCTGCCTGGGTCGATCTCCCTCTTCGGCTACGACGGGGTCTCGATCGCCGTCGACAGCGCCATCGCCCTCGGCGTCTTCCTTCTCCTCACCCCGAGGATCCGTGCCACCGGCCGCTACACCCTCGGACAGCTGTTCTCCCTGCGTGTTGAGGGGCCCGGTGTGCGGACGGCGGGCGCGGTGGTCACCCTGTGCATCGCCGTCCCTCTGCTCATGGTCCAACTGCGGGCCGGCGGCGTCACCACGGCTCTCCTGATCGGCATGCCGAGCGAGACGGCCCAGGTGGTGTGCACGGTCATAATGGGATGCCTCATCGCATGCTTCGCCGGCGTGGCCGATCTGCGCGGCACCAGCTTCGTGCAGGTCGTCAAGGTGCCCGTGGCCCTGACGACGCTCGCCGTGGTGACCCTGCTGGCGCTCCGCGTCTTCGCCTGGAGTCCCGGAGACCTGCTCTCGGCCGCCGTGCACAAGAGCACGTCCCCGCACGCATACCTCAGTCCCGGGTTGTGGGCGCACGCCACGGGTCTCGGGCCACTCAGCGCGATCAGCGACCACATCGTCGTCATCCTCGGCACCGCGATGATGCCCCACCTGATCCTGCGCGTCAGCGCCGGCCGGGACGTGCCCGCCGCCCGGCGCTCCATGAGCATCGCCGTAGCACTGAGCGGTCTCTTCTTCCTGCTCCTGATCACGACGGGCTTCGCCGCGGCCGCGGTGGTGGGCAGCGGACAGATCGGGGCGGTCGACGCGAAGGGACAGGGAGCCCTGATCCTGCTGGCATCGAGCGTCCTGCCCCACCATTCCACGGGCCGGGTCGTACTCATCACCCTCGTGGCCTGCGTCGCCTTCCTCGCCGTCCTCACGGCCGTGGCCGCCGTGACCTTCGCCGCCGCCGTCTCCATGGCCCGCGACCTGTTCGGACGGAAGGACCGTTCCAGGAGCGCCATCGGCGAGCTGGGAGTCCTGCGGCTCTCCGTCGTCGCGCTCTGCGCGGTAAGTCTGGTCCTCACCGTCGCAGCACACCGCTACCCGATCGAGTTCCTCCTCGCGTTCTCCATGAGCGTCGCGGCCTCGTGCGTGTTCCCCGCGCTCGTCTACTCCTTCCTCTGGACCGGCTTCAACCGGCGAGGGCTTCTGTGGCAGGTGTACGGAGGACTGTCCCTCTGCATACTCCTGACCCTTTTCTCCCCCGGTGTTTCCGGGACGGTCTACGCGCTCCTGCCCCAGGAGGACTTCGACTTTTTCCCGCTCGGCGCCCCCGGGCTGGTCT
This sequence comes from Streptomyces sp. NPDC051320, assembly GCF_040682175.1. Taxonomy (NCBI): domain Bacteria; kingdom Bacillati; phylum Actinomycetota; class Actinomycetes; order Kitasatosporales; family Streptomycetaceae; genus Streptomyces; species Streptomyces sp. NPDC051320. The sequence goes on along the minus strand of NZ_JBFBAL010000039.1, from coordinate 6,502 downwards.
CCGTCCCGACGGCCTTCCTCCTGGGATGGCTCGGCAGCGCGCGTCCGTGGAGGCGGACCGCCCGGATCCGGCGAACCGAACGGAGTGGTGTCACCGGCTGAGTCCGCGGGGCGCCGACCCCGAACTCGATGGTGGTGAGGCCTCCGTGAGGGAGGCCTCGCCACTATCGGCAACAAGGAGCGGCCGGCACCGTCGGCTGTCAGCGGCAACCGGTCGCCGTCAGGCTGGCGTATTGCCCGGCCCGCTCCAGCAGACGGGGGACTCCCGTCTCGAGCGAGGGCCCGAAGGCCGTGTCGTGGGGACGCTCACCACGCTGCCAGCGGGTGTAGATGGCCTCGCAGAAGATCGCCGCCTTCCACAGCGCGAGGGTCTGGTACCACGGCAGCGACGTCAGATCGAGGCCCGTGTGGTGCTGGTAGCGCTCTGCCAGCTGGCGCTGGGTGAGGTAGCCGGGGGACCGGGTCACCTTGGTGAGTTCGAGCGGGGTGGTGGGGTGGCCCGCCTCGGAGTAGGTGGCGGTGAGGTAACCCAGGTCCGCCAGCGGGTCACCGAGGGTCGCCATCTCCCAGTCCAGGATCGCGAGGACCTTGGCGGGCGCCTGTGGGGCGAACATGAGGTTGCCCATGCGGTAGTCGCCGTGCACCACCGAGGCCGCCTGGCTCGCCGGCAGGTTGCGTGCCAGCCAGTCCGAGATGCGCTCCACCGCCGGCAGGCTGCGGGTGGTGTTGACCTCCCAGAGCCCGTGGAACCTCTCGACCTGGCGCCGGAGGTACCCATCGGGGGAGCCCAGGGTGGCGAGCTCCCCTCCGGTCACGTCGATGCCGTGCAGGGCCACGAGGGTGTCGACGACCGCCTCGCTGGTGGCCCGGCGCTGTTCGGCGGGGGAGAGATGGGTCGGGATCGTGTCGGTGATGACCGTCCCGTCGATCCGGGACATGAGGTAGAACGGCACCCCCAGAAGCGACTCGTCCTCGCACACCGCGAGGATCTCCGGCACCGGCACCCCGTGCCCGCCGAGGACCTTCTGGATGCGGGCCTCGCGCACCATGTCGTGCGTCGACTTCGGCAGCGGCGGGCGCGGGCCGCGGCGCAGGACGACGCACTCGCCACCCCGCTCGATCAGATAGGTGACGTTGGACTGGCCGTCGCCGATGCGCTGCCACGCCAGCGGGCCGGTGCCGATGCCGTGTGCGTCGAAGAAGCCGGTGACCGCGTCGAGGACCAGGAGTGGAGGGCTGTCGAGGTGGCGGGCCTTCTCCCAGCTCGCGACGACTTCCACGCCGTCGGGGACGGTTTCCATCACGCGCCCCCGTCCCGGCCGACGACGGCGTCGCCCCGGTACGGCTCACCGGCGCGGACCGCGGCGGCGCGGCCGGCCGAGGCCCGGCGGGCGATGACCCACCGGTGGGTCTCGTTGGAGCCGTCGTAGATGCGGAACGGGCGGACCTCGTTGAGGTACTGCGCCAGCGGGAGCCCGTCGGAGACTCCGTCCCCGCCGCAGATCTGGATGGATCGGTCGATCACCCGGAAGATCGCCTCGGAGCAGTGGACCTTCGCGATCGACGACATCGCGGACCCCGCCTTCGGATCGCCGTGCAGCAGTGCCGCGGTCTTGGTGATGATCGCGTCGGAGGTCTCGATGTCGATCACGGACTCGGCGATCAGGTGCTGTGCCAGGCCGAGCGAGTCGATCGGACCACCGAACAGCTCTCGCTTCCCGGCCCGGTCCAGGGCGATGTCGTGTGCCCGGCGCGCCAGTCCCAGCCATCGCATGCAGTGGGTGAGACGGGCCGGTCCGAGCCGCACCTGGGCGTAGCGGAAGCCGAGGCCCACCTCGCCGAGCACCGCCTCGTCGGGGACGAAGCAGTTCTCGATGTACACGTGCGGGTGGCCGCCGTCGATGGAGCGGTCGATGGTGTGGATCGCCTCGCCGATCCGGATGCCGGGGTTGGTCATGTCGACGAGGAACATGGTGGCCCCTTCGGGGGAGCCGTCCAGCGCCGGGGTCCGTGCCATCACGATGCAGAAGCCGGCGCCGACGGCGCCGCTGGTGAACCGCTTGTGGCCGTCGATGATCCAGCCGCCCGCGGTGCGCACGGCCTTGGTCCGCAGTGCCGCCGGGTCGGATCCGGCTCCGGGGTGGGGCTCGGTCATGCCGAAGCACGACCGTACGTCCCCCGCGGCCAGAGGCGCGAGATAGCGCTTCTTCTGCTCTTCGGTCGCGATCAGGTTGAGCATGTGCATGTTCCCCTCGTCGGGGGCCATGCAGTTGAGCGCGCTGGGGCCGATCGGCGAGTAACCGGCCTCTTGAAGGATCGGCGACCAGTGCTCGATGGGCACCCCTTGCCCGCCGTACTCCTTCGGCACGTGGGGCGCGAAGACGCCAGCGTCCTTCGCCGCCGCCTGCAGCCGGTCTCGGGTGACCTGGTCGAGACGTCCGCCCGGTGCGGGCTCGGAGTCGACGACGACCTCGCGGACGAACCGGCGGGTGCGCTCACGCAGCTCCGCCACTTCGGGGGGAAGGTGGGTGAAAGTCATGACAGTCCTTTCGGGGGTTGGCGGGGTCGTCACGCGGTGCCGCCGGCGACCGTGAGGCCGCCGTCGACGGTGAGAACGTGGCCGGTGACCCAGGAGGAGTCCGTCGAGGCCAGGTAGGCGACGGCGGAGGCGATGTCCGAAGGGACGCCCATGCGCCGCAGCGGATACCCCTCGGCGACCTCGGCCTCCTTGCCCTCGTACAAGGCTTCGGCGAACCGCGTCTTCACCACGGCCGGAGCCACGGCGTTGACACGGATCTCAGGGCCGAGCTCGACGGCCAGGGTCCTGGTCAGGTGGGACACCGCCGCCTTGCTCACGCCGTAGAGACCGATGCCGGGTGCGGGGGTGTCGCCGGTCACCGAGGAGAGGTTCACGACGGTGCCCTGGCGCTCGGTGAAACCGAGCTTCGGGTGGGCCACCGCGCCCTGGACCCAGGCGAGGGTGGCGAGGACGTTGACCTCAAGCACCTTGCGGGCGACATCGAGGTCCAGGCCGACGACGGGGCCGTACGCCGGGTTGATGCCCGCGTTGTTCACCAGGACGTCGAGCCGGCCGAACTCCTCCGCGACCGTGTCGAGGACCTCGCGGCGGTGGTCGGGATCGTCGGCCTTCCCGGCGACCGTGATGACGCTCCCCGGAGGGAGAGCAGCCGCGGCCTCCTCGAGGGGCCCGGCCTTGCGCGCGGTGAGACACACGCGCGCCCCTTCGGTGACGAGGCGCTCGGCGACGGCAAGACCGATACCCCGGCTGGCGCCGGTCACGATGGCGGTTCGGCCCGAGAAACGGCCCTGATGGTTGGGGTGGTCGCTCATGAATCAGTCCTTCGAGGGAAGCCGGGCCGCAAGGCCAACGGCGTACCGATCGGTCGCTCGGTTACCGAGCGGCCGTTCGGTAAAGTGAAGGGAAGTGCCTGAGGTATGTCAAGAGGGCTGCTGCCGGGCAGGGCGGGGCGGCACTGCATACTGTGCCGACGCGATCAGCATCCGGGGGAAGGAGGGCTGTGATGGAGGCCGACGCCAGAGCGGACTGGAGGTCGTACCAGGGCAGCGGACTGCCGCCGATCCTCATGAGCGCGCTGAGGTGCTTCATGGAGCACGGCTACCACGGCACGACGGTCCGGGAAGTGGCCGCGCGTGCGGAGCTCTCGGTGCCGGGGCTTTACCACCACTACCCGGCGAAGCAGGACCTGCTCGTCGCGATCGTCTCACACGCCATGGACGACCTGTGGGAGCGCAGCACCGCAGCCCTGGAGGAAGTCGGTTCCGACGTCCGGCGACGGCTCGACCTGCTCGTGGAGTGCCTCGTGCTGTTCCATGCCCACCGGCGGGAGCTCGCGTTCATCGCCTACAGCGAGATCCGCAGCCTCGCGGGAGAGGTGCGCGACACCTACATCGGCGCCCGTGACCGCCAGCAGCGTCTGATGGACCAGGTGCTCCAGGACGGCGTCGAGCGGAAGGAATTCACGACCGAATACCCGCGCGAGGTCAGCAGGGCGATCGTGACCATGTGTACCGGCGTCTCCCAGTGGTATCGGCCCGAGGGCGAATACACCCCGCAGCAACTGGCGGAGCGCTACCGCGCCATGACGCGCATGATGGTGGGCGCGGCCTGACCGGCGCCCGTACGAGGCCGGCCAACCCGGCCTGCCGCCGTCCGGAGGGTGGTCAGGAGGATGCGAGCGTTCGCCCACACCTGTGCCGATGGGGCCGGTCCCTGGGGGCGACGGCGATGGCCGCCTGTGTCACCTGTGTCCGCCGTTCCGACGGTGCTTGCCCGCGCCCGGGGCGGAAGACCGCAGGGGCAGCAAGGTGCCGACGCTGCCACTTTGCCGACCTTTAGCCGTTCAACGAACCGTTGACCTGAGTAAACGCCATCGAGGAGCGTGCTGTGGGGAACTTCATCGGCCGATCCGGTGATGAGATCGCACAAGCGCGCGAGGACTGGGAGGAGAGCTCGCGGTTCGGCGGGGTCCACGGCTACGAAGGCGCCCGACTGTCCGCCCCGGAGCTCCCCGCCACCCCGCTGAAGCCGCGCGGGCGAGTGCGCTGACCTTGGGAAACGTGTGGGTACGACGTCATCCCGCTGTCCGGGGCGCGCGTCGGGCTTGTGGTCGGGGATGTGGCGGGCCATGGAATGAACGCTGCCGCCACCATGGGGCGTCTGCGCACCACTGTGGCCGCCCTTGCGGCGCTCGATCTCGCGCCCGAGGAACTTCTCGCCCGCCTGGACGACCTGGTGGTGCAGTCCGGCGCCGTCCGGACGGCGGATGAGGCGGAGGACCAGGCGTTCGGCGTCACCTGCCTTTACGCGATCTACGGCCCGGCTTCGCGTATCTGCGTCGTGGCGCGAGCGGGTCATCCTCCGCTAGTGCTGGTCACCCCCGGCGGACGCGCCGAACTCCTTGACCTCCCTGCCGGGCCGCCGCTGGGCCTGGGTGGCCTTCCCTTTGAGAGCACGGAAGTCCAGCTGCCGGAAGACGCTGTGCTCGCGCTCTACACCGACGGGATGGTGGAGAGTCGAGACAGGGATATCGATGTCGGGAATCGCGCCTTGTGCGAGGCGGTCTCCCGTTCTGACCGCGGCCCGTTGGAAGACCTCTGCGACAACGTCACCGCCGCGTTGCTGCCGCGGCCGCCGGAGGACGACGCCGCCTTGCTCCTGGTCCGGGTGCACGCCCTGGCCGAGGACCGGGTGTCCACGTGGGACATACGCGACGATCCCGGCGACGTGGCCCGGTCGCGGTCGTTGGTCTGCGAACGGCTCGAACAGTGGGCAGTAAACGAGGGCGCATCGTTCACTGTCGAGCTCGTCGTCAGCGAACTGGTCACCAACGCGATCCGCTACGGGCGCCCCCCGATCCGACTGCGGCTGATCCGGGAACGTGGACTGATCGTCGAAGTCTCCGACGGCGGACACACCTCCCCGCACCTGTGGCGAGCCGCGATGGAGGATGGAGGAGGCCGCGGCCTCCTCGTCGTCGCACAACTGACTCAAACCTGGGGAACCCGCTACACACCGGCCGGCAAGACGATATGGACCGAAGTGTCTTTGGACTCCAACAGGTTGGAAGCCTTGGCGCCGGCGACGTCGGAGCGGCACTGGCCACGCGGTTTCGTCGAAGGCGGAAGGAGAGACGTGGTACCGTTCAAGTGGTTCAAACGACTGAGTCACTTATTGGGAGTGTGGGATGGCATACGTGTCGGCGGAGGCGCGGCGGGAGCAGTTGATCGAGGCGGCTGTGCGGGTGATCGCTCGCGAGGGTGCCGACGGAGCCACCACCCGGAAGATCGCCGATGAGGCCAAGGCGCCTCTTGCCTCCCTCCATTACTGCTTCCAGAACAAGGAGAATCTCCTGCTCGCCGTGTTCGAGCAGCTCTCCGACGAGCTGCCCGTCGGCGTCGATCTGTCGGAGGACAGGAAGGCGAGCCTGGGGCAGGTCGCCGAGCGGCTCTTGACGCGCGCTATGCGGTGGTGTGTGGAGCACCCCGTCCGGACGCGGGCCATGCTCGAGATCCTGCTGTGGGCCGAGCGCTACGACCCTGAGCTTTCCGCCGGCTTCTACAAGGCCTTTTACAACAGGTCGGAAGACCATTTCCGCCAGGCTGACATGACGCTCTCGGACGAGGAGCTGCACTCCACGGTGAGGGTTGCGATCGCCCTGGTCGACGGGCTTTCGCTGCAGATGCTCACGAGCGGCGACAAGGGGCGCACGCTGCGTGACACGGCGACCGCCTGCGCGATGCTGAGGGCCTTCCTGGGTGAGGCTGCGCGAAACGCCGCCTGAAGGGGGCGGCGTTTCCGGACACTGGAGCGAAGTCCGGAACCGCCGGCGTCACGAGCGCAGCTGACGTTGGGTTGCAGCCCTACCCACTGACGACGGTGCACCCCGGGAAGTCGTTCGTCATGCTCGAGGCGCGGGACGACCTCGGGGGTACGTGGGACTTGTTTCGGTATCCCGGGATCC
>NZ_JBFBAL010000038.1:0-8817 GCF_040682175.1 Streptomyces sp. NPDC051320 | reverse complement strand
GGGGCGGCCGGGCGGCCCTACCCCCGCCGCGGGGCCCCCCTGGTGGTGCGGGTCTTCCCTCCCCCCCGCCGGCGCCCCCCCCCCCCGGGCGCCCCCCGCTCCTCCGTTTCTGCTGTGCGCGACCGGTTCAGACGCCGGCCGTTACGCGGCGGCGCGGGCGCGCCGGTAAAGGATGGCACCCCCGAGCAGCAGCCCGGCGCTCGCCGGGATGATCAGACCGAGGCCACCGGCACCGGTCTCCGCCAGCTGCTCGGTAGCCACGGGCGCCGGAGCCGCCTGGGCGACCGGGGCGTCCGGAGTCACCACGGGCTTCGACGGGGTGTCGGGGGTCGACGGCTTGTCCGGCACGGTGACCGGGGTGCTGACGTTCTCACAGCTGTTGCCGTGAGCCGGGTTCCCCAGGCCGCCGATGGTGACGCTGTCCCCGCACACGTTCACCGGTACGTGAACCGGGACCTGAACGTTGTTGCCGGAGAGAATGCCGGGCGAGCCCTCCGTGTGGCCGACGGCTGTCGCCCCGCCGCCGCGGTGGCTGTCGCCGCTGCCGCTCTTGTCGTCGCCGTAGCCACCCTTGTCGTCGTCCTGGCTTTTCCCGGAGTGGGCCGACGAGGTGTTGCTGCAGTCGTTGCCGAACGCCGGGTTGAGCAGTCCGACGACGTTGATGGTGTTGCCGCAGGCGTTCACCGGGATGTGCACCGGGACCTGGATCGAATTGCCGGACAGCACGCCCGGCGAATTCGTGGCATTACCGGCGGCCGACGAGTCGGCGTGTGCATAACCGCCACCCAGCGCGAGCACTCCGCCCGCTGCCGCCACCGTGATCAGGCCTTTTTTCGTGACCTGTCGCATAGGTTCGTTCCCTGTCTTCTACCTACCGGAAGAGCTCGCGAGCTTCATTGCCCACGGGCCGAGGGCCTGTCCGACCCCGGAGCGCATGGCGCGCACCCCAGGGCCGACGAGGCTCAGACCCTTGCGGGTCGGATGTGCAATGTCAGACGTTGGCGCAGGCGTTGCCGAAGGCCGGGTTCAGCAGCCCGATCACGGAGACCGTGTTGCCGCACACGTTCACCGGAATGTGGATGGGCGCCTGGACGACGTTGCCCGAGAGCACGCCGGGCGAGTGCACCGCAGCACCCTGGGCACCCGCATCGGCGACGGCCATGCCCGCTCCCGCGAGCACCAGACCACCAGTGGCAGCCGCAGCAGCGACGACCTTCTTGATCATTATTCCTCCTAGTTGGCAATGCGGCCCCAAACCGCGGACTGCACCACCTGTAACGAGGAGAAATGGCTGGGGCTACGTGTCGGTACGCCCATTCACTCGATTCGGTCTTCTAGCACGCACTACCGATTATTTTGAGCGCAGCTTCGGCATTTCCCGCGGATTACCGCGTCCGTCAGCACCTGTCCAGGAAGCGGTCGAGCACCCGGACGCCGAACTTCAGTCCGTCGACCGGCACCCGCTCGTCGACGCCGTGGAACATGCCGGCGAAGTCCAGCTCGGGCGGCAGCTTCAGCGGCGCGAAGCCGAAGCAGCGGATGCCCAGGTCGTCGAAGGACTTGGCGTCGGTGCCGCCGGAAAGCATGTACGGAACGGCGCGCGCGATCGGGTCCTCGGCCCGCAGCGCCACCTGCACGGCGTCGACGAGATCGCCGTCGAAGGTGGTCTCCACCGCCTTGTCGGTGTGCACGTCCTCGCGCTTCACCCGCGGGCCCAGCAGTTTGTCGAGATCACCCAGGAATTCCTCTTCGTAGCCCGGCAGGAAGCGTCCGTCGAGGTGGGCCGTGGCCTGACCGGGGATGACGTTCACCTTGTATCCGGCGCCGAGCATGGTGGGCGCCGCGGAGTTGCGCAGGGTGGCGCCGACCATCTTCGCGATGCCGCCGAGCTTGTCGAGCGTCGCCTCCATGTCCTCGGGGTCCAGCGGGATGCCGAGAGCATCGGAGAGTTCGTCGAGGAAGGACCGCACGGTCTTGGTGACCCGCACCGGCCACTTGTGCCTGCCGACCCGAGCCACCGCCTCGCACAGCTCGGTGATGGCGTTGTCACTGTTGGTCATCGAACCGTGGCCGGCGGTGCCGTCCACGGTGAGCCGCATCCAGTGCATGCCCTTCTGCGCGGTCTCGATGAGATACAGCCGCAGGCTCTCGTTGACGGTGAAGGAGAAGCCGCCGACCTCACCGATGGCCTCGGTGACACCCTCGAAGAGCTCCGGCCGGTTGTCCACCAGATGGTGGGCGCCGTACACACCGCCCGCCTCCTCGTCGGCGAGGAAGGCCAGCACGATGTCACGCGGGGGCTTGCGGCCACTGCGCAGCCGGTCCCGCACGACCGCGAGCGTCATCGCGTCCATGTCCTTCATGTCGACCGCGCCGCGCCCCCACAGGCAGTCATCCGCGATCTCGCCGGCGAAGGGATGGTGCGTCCAGTCGTCCGCGTTCGCCGGTACGACGTCGGTGTGCCCGTGGATGAGGAGGGCGGGCCTGGACGGGTCCTGGCCCTCGATCCGGGCCACGGTGGACGCCCGTCCCGGGTGGGACTCGATAATCTGCGGATCGAGGCCGACCTCGGCGAGCTTCTCGGCCACGTACTCGGCAGCGACCCGTTCCCCCGGCCCGGAGTGGTCGCCGTAGTTGCTGGTGTCGATCCGGATCAGATCGCGACAGAGGTCCACGACCTCGTCCTCGCCGGAAACGGGCTGCGTCGGTCCTGGCCTCTTCGACTCGCTCACGCTGATTCCTCCCACTGTCACTGCTGGTGGTCCCTTCCCCATCCTTGCGCGCCGTACCCCCGACACCAAGCTCGGCGGACCGTCGTCATACGCGCTTCACACGGGATCGGGCGTGATCGAGCACCGCCCAATGTTTGCTATGGTTTTCCACGTCGGAACGGCCCACGGCCGTACGGCAGACACCTTGTCCGGGTGGCGGAATGGCAGACGCGCTAGCTTGAGGTGCTAGTGCCCTTTATCGGGCGTGGGGGTTCAAGTCCCCCCTCGGACACCATCGGATAGCTCATGGGTTGCGGCAGAGTGCTGGTTGAGATGCGTCTCGACCGGCACTTTTTGTTTCCCGCGACCAGGGGGAACTACCGGCGGCGCGTACCAGACACTGCTGGAACCGCCGCCGGCCATGGCGGGCGCTCAGTGGGACCGGCCCTGCCTCCCGCCGCCGTCGACGAACCCGGCCCATGCGTCGCGCGCGAAGGCGAGTTGCGGGCCGCCGCGCTGCTTGGAGTCCCGTACGCGGATCGCGGCGCGGTCGGCGGCGACCTCGACGCACTCGCCGCCCTCCCCACCGCTGTAGCTGCTCTTGAACCAGCTGAGCTGGTCGGCCTGTTCGCTCTTCATCGTTCTCCCAGCAGCTTCTCGATGAGTGCCCGAGAATCGGGCGGGCTGAGCGCCTGACCCCGGATGCTTCCGTAGCGCGCGGCCAGCATACGGACCTCGTCCGGCTCCGTGATGAGCCGGTTTACACTCTGGAACTCGCCGTATCCCGCCTGCGGCCTTCCTCTGGGGGTGAGGAGATGAACGGCCCCTCCATCCCTGCGTGACCTTCGCAGTCCAGTCCTGCTCGATGGTGTCCTCGTTCAGGATCGGGCGCCGCGCGGTAAAGATCGTCCGCGCATAGCCCTCTGTATGCAACAGCCCCGGCACGGTCAGCGTGCTGTAGAAGCAGATCTCCACCGCCTCCGCCTCCAACCGCGCGTAATCCCGAAACCACTCGGGATGCCGCACCCGCCTCCGCGCCTTCGCCCGCTCCACATCCTCCGCCGCGACCGCCAACAGCCCACCGCAGCCCAGCAGTTCGTCCACCGCCAACAGAAACTCCGGTTGCGGCGTCCGCCGCCCCCGCTCCAGCGACGAAATCTGCTCCTCGCCGTACCCGACCCGCTTCCCCAGTTCCTTCTGGCTCATCCCGGCGCGCTCCCGTGCCGCCTTCACCTGGCGACCGATGGCCCGGAACAGATCCGCCACCTCCTCCGAGCCCACCGGGTCCTCGACGCTTGCCTCCGGCCCTGCCGCCATGCCTTACCACCGCCCCGTCTTGGTCACTGCCCCCACCACCGACCGTCGCCGGCCAAGGACACGGCCGGACACCCGTACAACGTCACCATCTGCCCGGACAACCACCCCCCAACGGCCAGACAGTCACTCTCCGTACCAAGACGCCTACTCCCCACCGTAGGGCGATTGCCTCACGCTCGGTGAGGTGAACCAGGAATCCGGGGCCGCGACCCACAAACCACTCGCACCCACCAGCCCCACGCGCTTCAGCAGACTCTTCCCCACCACCAGGCGCGGCGCCCACACAGCCAGGCATGCCGCCGAGCGGTGGCTCACGGACAAGCTGACGGCGGATCAACCCGCCTGCGACGACCTCCTCGCCACCGCACCCCTCCTCATCGCCGAACTGACCGCCAACGCGGCCCTGCACGGCCAAGTACATGGCCGCACGGCGCGGCTCGTCGTCATGCTCGACGCGACGACACTGCGAATCGAGGTCTCCGACGCCCGAGCCGACCGCCTGCCGCTGCGGTGTCCGGACACCGGCGGAGAATCGGAACGCGGACTGCTGCTCGTCGAAGCGTTGGCGGCCGAATGGGGCGTACGCCCCTACTCCCCCGACGGCAAAACGGTGTGGGCCACGTGCCACCGGTGACGGTGTGCCCGCTTCCAACCGGGGGCATTCATCCCTCGACGAGACACCGGTCTGTGGCCGAATCACCGCTCGACGAGGGCGGGGGCCTCGCACGTCAGAGGAACTGCCAAGTGCCCCCAGGTCATGTGCCGCCTACAGCTTGACCGCTCGGCTCCATCACTCTCGGCCGCGCCGCCGCATCCCTGCCCGCCGCCTCCCCGTGCCCGACCTACGCCCTCGGCCGCCGTCCGCTGACGTTGCCGTCAGAACCGGTGCGCGGCTACTTCAGGTGCTCCTCAAGGTCCTCCACGGTCCAGTTGGCCTGGCGGAGGGTTGAGCGGAGGGTGCCGGGGCGAGGCTGCGATGGAGGGGGACGATGACGGTCCGCTCTCCGCTGCGGTACTTTGCGTGGCCGCCACAGGTGGAGACGTACCAGAGCCCGCCCCGCTCCAGCGCCTTGGCCACCGCGGCTCCGGTGAGACCCGTGGGGACGGCAGGGCTCACGCGGCGCGCCGCACTTGCACGGGGGCGGTGATGACGTAGGTAACCTCGGGGCGAGGGCGTCCTCGAAGTAGAGCTCCAGCGCTTCGCGGAGGTTCTCCAGGGACTCCTCGATGGTCTCGCCCTGGGAGACGACCTCGACCTGGAGACAGCGTGCCACGTACCACTCGCCCTCAAGGGTGATCGCGGCGGTGAGGTGCAGTGCATCAGTGGTCATGTCGTCAGTCTGGCAAGCGCTGCCCCCGCCGGTCAGCCTTTCCCCCGCCGGTCACCCGCGCCTGTGCCGCGTCGACCTGGCGGAGCTGACCGACCTGACTTGCGCCGGCATCGGCTCGTGCACCCGAGCCGAGCATGCGTCCCCGATGGTCCGACTCCACCATGACGCGGTCCCAGGTCCGCACCGCGCGGGAGTGCGCTGGCGTCCGGGCTTGTTGCCGTCAGCGCTGCCGTCAAAGATCTCGACCGCTGGGTTCGGTGGGGCCGACCTGCCCCGACAGCTCCCGCGCCTGAGCGGTTGTCCCTTTCCTGGCCTCATGAGCACCTTGCGGGAAGAGCTGCACGAGCTGATCGACCGACTGCCGGAGTCGCAGGTCGCGCCGAGACTCGCCATCGTGCGGGAGAGCACCCCGGCCGAGGACGGCGGGGAGGAGTGGTCGCTGCCCGACTTCGTCGGCGCGCTGTCCAGCGGCAAGGGCGACCTGGCCGCCCGCTCCAGCGAGATCCTGCGCGTCGAGCTGGGACGCGCTGCCGAATGATCGTCTGGGACACCGGGGCGCTGGTCGCCGCCGCTGACGCCGACGATCAGGACCACGCCCGCTGCGTCGAGCTGATGCGCCGCACACCGCGCCCGCCGCTGGTCCCGTACCCGGTCCTCACCGAGGTCTGCTACGTGCTGGAACGCGAGCACGGCACCCGTGCGGAGGCCGCTTTCCTGCGCTCGGTCAGCCTCGGGCAGGTCAGCCTGATTCCCCTGGCCGCCGAAGACATCGACCGTATGGTCGAACTGGTCGAGAAGTACGCCGACTTCCCCCTCCGCGCGGTCGACGCGTCCGTTTTCGCCGTCGCCGAGCGGCTCGGCGCGGATGTCATCGCGACCTTGGACCGCCGTCACTTCAGCGTCGTGCGCCCCAAGACGCCCCGCTCATTCACTCTCCTGCCGTAGCTAGGCTGCCGCGCTGACGTGCCCGGTCGCGCGTGGGGGCGGCGGGATCTTGGACCAGCGTCCTGTGCAGTGCTCCCCCGGCCGACTCGGGGCCCGTTTCCCGGGGGGCCTGCTCCCCACCTCCACTCACAGTCCGCCACGCGGAGGCGACACCGGCGCTGGACCTGCTCACGGTCCCCCAGGTCATGGCCCGCCTCCAGCTCAGCCGCTCAGCCGTCTACGACCACCTCCGCACCGGCCAACTCGCCTCGATCACCCTCGGCCGCGCCCGCCGCATCCCCACCCACGCGCTCACCGACTTCATCCGCACCCGCCTCGAACAGGACGCCGCCTGATGACCACAGCCCGCCCCGCTCCATCCCGCCGCTCCCGCTCCCGCGCCAACGGCGACGGAACCGTCTACCAGCGCAAGGACGGACGCTGGGAAGCCGCCGGATACGTTCTCGCCCCCGGCAACACCCGCAAGCGCGTCCGCGTCTACGGCACCACCCGCAAAGACGCGATGACCAAGCTCACTGAGAAGATCGCCGCTAGCAACCGCGGCCTGCCCGTCGCGGCAGCTGACAGCACCGTGAGCGCCTACCTCACGCACTGGCTGAACGGCGTCGCCGTCCACTACCTGCGGGAGAACACCCACACCCGCTACGCCGCCGCCGTCCGCCTCCACCTCAACCCCGGCCTCGGCGCAAAGAAACTCGCCCGGCTCACCACCCGCGACATCCGCACCTTCCTCGACGGACTCCGCACCACCTGCCAGTGCTGCGCCCAGGAACGGGACGCGGACCGGTGGCGCTGCTGCGCCATCGGCCAGTGCTGCGACAAGCGGCTCTCCCCGCTGACCGTGACCTACGTCCACGCCGTCCTCAAGTCCGCCCTGGAGCACGCCGTCCGCGAGGACGAACTGCCGCGCAACGTCGCCCGCAACGTCAAGACGGCCATGCCCCGCCCCAGACGCTTCCAGCCGCTCACTGCCGCCGAAGCCCGGCAGTTCCTCCAGTCAGCCAGCAACGACCGTCTGCACGCCTTGTACGAACTCGCCCTGCGCACCGGCCTCCGCAAGGGCGAACTCCTCGGCCTGCACTGGGAAGACCTCGACCTGGGCGGCGGAACCGCCACCATCCACCGGTCCCTCCAGCGCACCCGCACCGGCGGCCTGACCGTCCTGCACACCAAAACCCGCGCCTCCGAACGCCGCATCGCCCTGCCCACCGAGTGCATCAACTCCCTCAAGATCCACCAGGAACAGCAGCGAGTAGCGCGCCAGACAGCCGGACCGGACGGGACGGACAACGGGCTCGTCTTCACCACCCCGAACGGCAAGCCCCTCGACCCCACCAACCTCACCCGCCGCTTCCGCCGCCTCCTCCACAAGGCAGGACTCCGGACGATCCGCTTCCACGACCTCCGCCACTCGACTGCCACCCTGCTCCTGGAACAGGGCGTCGACCTCGTCGTCATCAAGGAACTCCTCGGCCACGCCCACATCGGCGTCACCGCCGGCGTCTACGCCCACGTCCGACTCCGCCTCCAGCGCCAAGCCATCGACACCCTCAGCCACGCTCTCGGCCCGGCCGACACCCCCGACGATCCACCCGCCGCAGCCGTCGTCCGCTGACGTTGCCGTCACCGTTGCCGTCAAACGCCTCGGAGGCCCGGTCGGAATCCTCTCCGTCCGGGCCTCCGGGCTTTTGCGTGAGCAGAGTGCTACACATGCTCCATTCGGCTGATCCATCGCTGACATACGTCCACGGTGATCGGCTCGAACAGTTCAGGACTCGACACCTCGAAGAGGAATTGAGTCAGCAAATCGACGTCTACTTCATCGATCTCGACACGCTCCAGCATGTGAACCGCCCCGGCCCATCGCGACAATTCGAGAACGTCTGCGGATCCGGAAATGCACCGCTGTAGAACATTCCTTACGGCATCACGGTCGAGGCGGACAGAAGGTCCCTCATGCCGATCGCATCGGTTGGCGGCTTCGATCAGGCCATCCAGCGATGATTCCCAGCGAATCAGGCTGGTCAGAGCCGGGCAAGCATCCGATTCCATGGGTCTCATCCTCACTTGAACTTGATGTGCGCAATGCTGCCATCAGGGAGGAACGTCGTCTTGTAAGCCAACTCCGTGAGCCCTTCAGAATCTACCCGCTTCCGATACATCGCGTATGACCCAGGCACCCTCCCGGGGACCTTGTAGCTGAACTCCGCACCGCCTCCAGGGAGTCGAATAATCTGCGGGATCTCGGCATCCCCAGGACTCTTCTTCATGAAGCCGGTGAGGTTCTTACGCAACGCTGGCGGCAGATCATCGACGCCCGCAGCAGCAGCGACCTTTTCACCTCGCGTCAGGTTTGTACCGCAGGCCCCATTCGAGTTGTGCACGAGCACCGGAGTCTGCCCCGCCAGCACATAGTACGGGTCTGTCCAACGAACGGTGTAATTCGGGTTGTTGAGGTTACTGTCGGGCGGCGGTGAGACGGCCGTCGAAGGTGATGTCGAAGGCGTTCAGTG
>NZ_JBFBAL010000037.1:0-8914 GCF_040682175.1 Streptomyces sp. NPDC051320 | reverse complement strand
CACTCAACGCCTTCGACATCACCTTCGACGGCCGGCTCACCGCCGGACGCCGATAGAAACAATCAACCGAGTCCCACCATTCGCTGTACAGACCCGTCCACGGCGTCCGGTAACTCCGTTGCACGTTGTTGGCGACAAAACACCCCTCTGGCCGGATCCCCACCAGCGCGCGAGCATCGAAGCCGACACCCGGCGTATCGGTGCGCACCGCCCGATGACTTCGGAGGGCGCTGCGGTCGTCACTCTCGGTCTCCTCGAACAAGATGGGCTCGCCCGTAGAACTGGGCCTCCATCGCGAACACGAGCGGCTCTCGGTTCCTCAGTCGATGCGGGCACTGGCCGGAGCCACGTGGCGCTCGCTGCGCAAATCACGGATCTGAAGCCGTGCGCGAACCTGGAGAGTGAGCCAACGACGCCAAGATCGTCGAAGCGTGCCACGACCTGCTTGTTGATCTCGATGTTCATGAGTCCACCTCTGCCGTTGGCCCCCAGTCGGTCTCCAGAGCCCCGCTCACCTGACACACTGCGAGCGCCCCCGAGGAACAAGCTCTCATCGACGCTCGGGTCGTGCCAGGCGGGGCTGGTGCGGCAGACTTCGACGGCTTGGGCTGAGGACATGTACCAGCGCCTGGACTTTAAACGACCAGATCGTCTCACGCTCAAGATCGACTTTCGCCACAGGCCCTGACCCGCCGAAGCCCCTCAGGCGTTCCTCCCTAAGCCAAGGAGGACAGGCCCGTCGGTCAGACCGTCTGGTCGCAGTGTTCGACGAACGTGCGGAGCCTCGTCGCGAACCGCCTGGGATCGACGAGGTGGACGAAGTGCCCGTCGCCCACCCACTCTTCGATCTGCACATCCGGCAGGCGGCTGAACCTCTCGCGCTCGCCGTCGGTGGCCGACCGTCCGAATACTGCCAGGGGGTCCGGATTCCGGTCGGCTTTCTGGCTTCGTTGATCTCCAAGGGTTCGTGAATTGAGCCACCCCGCGAAGGCGCCGGTGGCGATGAAGCACGTCCAGTCAGTGGGTAGAGGAGCTGCTCGGCTGTCGGTCGATAGGGGTCGTGAGGTGGGGAGGGGCGGAGCGCTGCGCCGGGTGCGCGCTGGGTGGCGCGCCCTGGCGCTGTTACACAGGCGCCAGCTGGGTCTTCCACGGTGCGTCCCACCCAGCCTCGATCGTCGCAGGGCGGGGCGCTCCGGCGGTAGCCGGTGCGCGGGTATCAGGAGTAGTCGGTTTCGATGTAATCGATGTCGGTGAATTCCACGAGAAGATCATTTGCGCGTCGGCCGCCGTCCTTGAAATAGACCTCTTGCAGTCCTTGAGCGACGATGTTCCGCAATTCCTGCTCACCGGCCCCGGCGTCTTTCGCGGTGAAAAGGCGGTCGGCGTAAACGGGCGGGAGGTGCTGGGTAATCAGCCGGATGCGTCCATCATCCGTCGTTCCGGGCGCGGCGGTGAACCCGAAGCGGGCCCGGGTTTCGATCGTGATGCCGGTCGCGGTTGCTGCCTGGGTGCGGGCGCGTTTGCGGACCACCGGCTGCCAGTTCTTGCGGACCTCGCCCTGCAGTCGGTCGGCGAGTTCGGGGCGGGGCTTCTTGATCTGGCCCTTCAGGTAGCGCTCCACGGTGCGCTGGGAGATGCCCAGGCGGCGGGCGACCGTGCGGGTGGAGCCCTTCTCGTGCTTCACGAGGAACCGGATCTGCGCGCCGGCGGACTTCGGGATCGGGCGGGTGAACACGTTGGCTGAGGCCTTGTCGAGGCTGTCTCCGATGATGCCCATCAGATTCCTACTCTCCGTCGTCGGCGGCGTCGGTGCCCTTGATGTGCCGGGCCGGGTTGTGGCCCTGATCCAGCATCTGGGCGGCCCACATGAACTCCTGGGTGCCTTCGTGCTTGACCATCCCGGGCGATACTCCGAGACGGAATCCGCCGGGGGCCGGCTTGCCGTCGGCGGTGCGCGGCAGGAAGCCGTACGGCGAGGGGTCGTCGGCGAGGAAAACCGCACAGTCCGAGAGCAGCGCGACAGGCAGGAGCGCGTCCTCGTCGAAGCGCAGGTGCCCGACCGGGGCCGGAGAGGTCTGAGAGGCGAGGGCGGTCTTGATGAGCTTGCGGTGCATGTTGACCCGGGCCGCCGCGATGACGGCGGCACGGATGTCCGGGCGCCAGGTCGGGCGCTCGAGTGCGGGCCAGCGCTCGCCGTACTTGTGGGAGGCGCCCTGCGGGCGTTCGCGGAGCTTGCCGATGCTGCCCTTGATGGTGGATTTGATCGCGGACAGCACGATGGCCATGCCGGGATCGTGTCGCTTGTGTGTGGCCATCGCGGTGAGGAAGTCGTTTTCCTCCATGCCGGATTCGATGCCGAGGTCGGCCATCGTCGCCTTGTATGCGTCCGAGAGGTGCTTGTACCAGGGGTCCAGGTACGGGCCGGATGCGGTGCGGATCCATGCCTGGATCGGGGTGAGGGTGACGGGCAGTTGGTAGGTGGCGATGAGCTCTTGGGCGTAGGCGACGGTGGGCGTCGCGTACCAGGCCGGGCCGGTCGGCCGCGTGCCGTGCGGGGTGAACGGGTTCGCCAGCCGGGGGTCCATCTCGATGGTGGACAGGTCGATCAGCCAGGAGCCGGGCACCGTCTTGTCGAAAACGGGTGCGGTGACGTCGCGGCGAAGGTCGGTGCCGGGGTGGTGACGTTCTGCCCGGACGACAAGGTCGGTACCGGGCTCAGGGTCTTCCCCAGCGGCTCGAGCAGGCTGTGCACGTTCGCGGCGACCTCCAGGTCGGTCTCGTAGAACTTGCTGCCGAGTCCGCTGACATGCAGGTGGTCGGCTCCCGCCAGACGGGCCAGCTGCTGCCACACCCGGTAGGACATCCCCAGCGCCGGCGAGCGCATCGACCCGGCCAGACCGGCACGATGGCCGTGCACGGGGACTTCGGAGAACTCCCTCAGCCAGGCCAGGGCGGGAAGTCCCATGACAGGGACGTTGAGCATCACGCACCGGCCGCCCGCCGCGACCACCATGTCGTGTCGCCGACGGAGCCCGGCGAGGTCACCCGTGATGTTGAACGCGTACATGACCGGGTGACCGGTGATTTGTTCGGCCTCCCGGATCTCTTCGGTGGCTACGGCGATACGGCGTTCCAGCGGAAAGTACGCCGGATCGGTCATCAGCTCGTCGTCCTTGATCAGGTCGACCGAGGACCTGGCCAACTCCCGCACCAGCAGACGGAACTCGTCCTCGGCGAGGCCGACGTTCGGTTTGATGATCGTGCCGATCATGACGCCCTCGGCGTCCCCCATCAGCCTGCGGGTGCCGGGGACGCCGAACGCCGGGCCCGGGTGCGCGGCAACGAACTCGTCCGGCAGCTCGATGTCCTGCACACGGCAGGCGAACAGTTCACCGAGCTCGAAGAGGTTCCCCGCGATCGTGGTCTGCAAGGTGGCCAGGTCCGTGCCGATGTTCTCCATAGGGAACTCGACCACCGCAAGGGCGGCCCGCACCTCCTCGGGGCGGGTACGTGACGGCAGCGACGGGCTGCGCACGCCCAGATCCCGCACGTCGACAACCTGCGCGGCATGCCGTTCGCGAATACGGGGAGACTCACCGGGCACGGCGATGAAGGTGCCACTGGACTGCTCCCCGGCCATGATCGCGGCAGCCTGCTCCGGATCGATCTCCGACTCCAGGTAGTACGTGCAGCGCACAACCCTTTGGTCACGCATGGTGCTCTCCGTTTCTACGGCTCTGATGTAAGGGACGTTCGTCGTCAATTGCCGTCGCGCTGCGCGGCGGTTGCGCGGTTTCTGCTGGGTATGACATCCGGGATGGAGGATGGCCCCTCGGCGTCGGCTGTCGAGTCGCCGACCTGGTTGGCGCCAGAGGGCTGCTTCAGGATCCGTCGGGCCCACAGAGCGGTGATCAGCGGACAAAGGATCGACGTCACCACGACCGACGAGGCGATGAGCACGGTCGCGGACTGGGCGGCCGGCGCGTAGACGGGATTGGCGGCCGCGACGATCGAGGGGACCACTGCCGCGTTGCCGGCGGTGGTCGCTGCGGCCAGGCCCGCGATGCCGTCGCCGCCGCTCGCCTTGTCGGCCAACAGCAGAACCGCCCCGCCGACCAGCACCACGAACAGTCCCAGCCCGATCCCCAGCAGGCCGGCCTTCCAGACCGCGGTCAGGGTGAGCGTGAGTCCCAGTGACAGCCCGAGGAACGGCACGATCGCCGGCACGGCGGGGGCCAGGAAGCGACGCATCTCGGGATCCAGGTTGCCCAGGAACATTCCCAGCACCAACGGAAGAATCGCTCCCACCAGGGCCTGCCAGGGAAAGGCGGATAGCCCGGCGGCACCGAGTGTGACCATGGTGAGGAACGGGCCGGACTCCAGACTCATGACGCTGTAGGCGCCGACGTCGCGCTTACGTCCGAACTGGGCCATCAGCGACATGTAGAGGCCGCCGTTGGTGTCGTTCAGTGCCGCCACGACCGCCAGCGTGGACAACCCCGCAAACGCCCCACCGCTGATCGGCGATTCCCCGAGCAGCCGGCCCAGGACTATGCCGACGAGCATCGCGAACAAGATCTTGCTCCCCAGCAGTACACCGCCCTTCTTTGCGATGTAAGGCGTCGCCTTCACATCCAGGGTCGAGCCCAGACACACGTAGAAGACGGCCAGGATCGCGGGCAGGCCCGTGTACAGAGCTCCGGTGAAGGAGCCGAAGAACTCTCCGGAGCCCGGCGCCGCCGTGTGCACCACGGCACCGACGAGCATGGGGACGAGCATCAGCCCGCCCGGCACCTTCTCGATGCCAGCTTTGATGGGCACAGCCATGGGAACCTCCGGACGGCAATGTTCGAATGAACATTTAGTGGCTCGGACCTTAGCCGCAGGAAGTCTGCAGGTCAATAGGCCGCCACTCGCGTGACCGTCGGCGCAGAATTAAGGACGCCCGCACGATAGGCCCGACAGGTGTACGATCGAGGCGCCGCGATGTTCATATGAACAAACTTGGAGGGGGCGCACCGCGTCAACCCTGGTTGAAGCCCGTGGCAGGAGGCCCGATAGCGTGATGAGCGTGGCTCAAGACGAGGTGGAACCAGTGCGCAACTCCCGGCAGAGAGCCATCCTCAGCGCGCTGCAGACATCCCGGCAGGTCGACGTCAACACACTCGCGAAACGATTCGCGGTGTCCGGCATGACGATCCGCCGCGACCTGGCCGAACTCGATCAGGCAGGACTGCTGGACCGCGTCCACGGCGGCGCCGTACCTCGCCGGGCACCCGCCTACGGATCGCGGTCCGCGACAATGATGCCCGAGAAGTCGAAAATTGCGCGGGCCGTGGCAGACATGGTCGAGCCAGGCGCCTCAGTGGGAATCGACACCGGCACCACCTGTACCGCTGTCGCCGCGGAACTCTCCGACCGGGACGATCTGACCGTGATCACCAACTCGCTTCACGCGGCGTTCGAACTGCGCGACACCCGAAGCCGCGTTCTCGTCCTGGGCGGACTTATGACACCCGAACTGAGCCTGATCGCTTCCACGGCCGCACAGGAACCGCCTCAAATCCATCTGGACCTGATGATCCTCGGCTGCGGAGGACTGTCCATCGACCGCGGGATCACCTACTTCGACCCCGCCGAAGTCGAAGTACGCCGCACACTTCTCGACCTCGCGGACCGAGTCGTAGTCGCCGCAGACCACACCAAGTTCACCCGCAAGAAAGCGATGGCCCTCGGCGACCTATCGATCGTCGATATCCTTGTCACCGACCAAATGCCTCCCCCTGAGCTGCGCCCCGCCTTCACGGAGATCTTGGTCGCTCACTAGCGTTCGAACCGACCACCGCGCACAGATTATGATCACCACTCTTCAGCTACCGACAAAGAGCTGAAGAAGCCGTATCTCAACCGTTCATGGAACGTGTGAACCGGACAGGGTTCCTGGCCGGGTGATCTTGCGGCGATACGCGCATGAAAGCAGGGCCACACCCAGTTCGCGGAACGGGCCACGATCCCCATCAGCGTGCGCTCCGGCACCCGGGCCTTGACCTCCTGCTCCAGCCGCTTCGCCGAGGGCCGCTGCCCCTCGGAAGCCGGCGAAGTCGGTGACCTTCGCTCAGGCGGCTCCGACCACCCACACACCACGGTGTCCCCGAGCTTGTCCAGCCACTCCAGGTGCGTGAACAGGCGCTTGAAGTGCGACCAGCTCGGGCCCTGCGGGTCTGCTTCAGCCGCTTGAACTGCGTCGCACCGTCACTGCCGCGCTCTTCCAACAGCCGCAGCATCCCCGCCTGCTCGGCGAGGCTCATCCGGTCGTGGATGCCGCAGCAGATCGAGGAGTTCACCTCGCTGCGGATCGTGGAGATCATCGAGTCGAAGGTGGAGAAGCCGGCAGCTCCAGCCCGGCCGCCACCACCTTCTCCAGGCCGACGGGCCGGTTCTTCGACGCGGCCTCCTTAAGTCCTCCACCGCCTTGGTCGTAGCGGGTGAGGTCGGGAGGCGCATCGGGGCGTGGTGCCCGGCGCACCTACTCATGGTGCTGAGCGAGCCGCGGGTACTTGCGAAGAACGAGTTCGCCGTCTCCCGTCCAGCATGCCTCAGACCTCTTGTAGACCCACCGGATCCCTGCCCCAGACCGGGGATTTCAGAGAGCTGAATAAGCCGCACGAAACTGCCCCGCGACGTCACGGGGTCAGTGAGAACCTCGACGTCGGCAAAGGGCTTGTCGAAGCCGCTGGCCATGATGCCGTGTCCGTCGAGTCCTTGAGGTCGACTGCCGCTGCGGCGATGGCACGACCAGCCTGGCTCAAGCCGTAGAAGACCTGCAGGGGTCGAGTGGCCGGACCTACCACGGAAGCCGCGCGAAACATCTGTTCTGCCTGTTCCAGAGCCGCCGCGTACCTTTCGGCGCGCTCCACCGCCGACCCTGCCGGGCGGGTTCGCCCGGCTCGCGCGGAGCTTCTCCCACGCCGACCGAAGGACGCCTCGGGGTTCGTCGTTCTGCCTCGGCGCTGGGTCGTCGAACGCTCACACGCCTGGGTCATGCACGCCCGCCGGCATGCGCGCGACTACGAACGGCTCATCCAGCACTCGGAATCGCTCATCACCTGGGCCGCGATCACCCTCATGACCAAGCGCATCACCCGCCGAAGCTCCCGCAGGAACGGGCAGCCGGCCTCTCGCGAAGCCCAGCGGGACTGATCCTTTTCAAGGCCAGGACCATCACCTCGGCACCGAGCTGGCCCTGCCCTTCCGCTCCACGGAATGTACAGCTAGCGGTTCGCGTCCCGGCCGAATTTCAGATACGCGATCAGCCCGAAGACGTTCCCGAATGCGCATATGGCCAGCCATGCCTGAGGCGTCAGGCCCCGGGTGTCCGGATGTCTCACAATGTCGACCATGCACAGGACGGCAGGCAGAATCGCGATCACCGGCACGATCGCCACCCACGGGCTTGCGCCAGACGGTCCGGTCACCTGCTGCCCCTGCCTGCGGTGAGAATGCGCAGGACAGCGTCCGGATCGTCCGGGGTGATCGTGGGGCGCACACGGCGTCCGGCGTCGATCACCAGAGCGCGGCTCTTCCTGGGGCGCCTCGCGTCGAAGTTCCACCAGTGGATGAAGTCGCCCGTGCCCCAGATCCGCCATGCGCGCACCTTGTTCGTGCCGGTCAGGTCGAGTGTCTCGATGCCCTTGATCGAGGTGCAGGCGATCCGCTTCGCCCCCCAGGGGTAGTAGCCGCGGATGATCAGGCACTGATCGTCGCAGCGAATCGCACCGTCGTCGTAGGTGGTCATACCCGCCCGGCTCACTCATGCCTCCCGCGTATGGGCGTCTACCGACGCAATAAAATCCTGCCGGCGCCCGAACACCCAGTAGGCAACTGATCCGAGAGTGTTCACCGTGCTGGCCACCCGCCATATCCGTTTGCCACCGCGCACGCGCCGCGCCGGCCTGGCCCGCAGGTCCCGCCACGTGAGGACCGCAGCGGCCGTGTGCAGCACGGCGATCACGGCGAAAATCCGCGCGTCCGGCCTATTCCTTGTGGGCACGACTCCTCCGCTCGTCCGCCGACCACGCCTTCCGCGTTGGCCGGGCCCGAGGTTCACGGGACTTCCGTGGGGATGATGTAGATTCCGGCGACTCTCTCCTGCGCGTCGAACGCGACCTGGGCCTTCATGTCGCCGGCTTCGTAGCGCAGTGGGATGTCGACGACCGTGTGGTCGCCGATGCGCCGTACGAACGGCTCGCCCTCGCCGAAGCCCTCGAACGGGCCGACGAGGCCGGTGAGCGTGGCCAGGCCATTGCCCCACACTTCGTCGGTGAACGCCTTCAGAACTTCGGCGTTGAACGACCGCCTCGCTCGGTCCATCCTGCCTTCGAGAACGTCCGTGACAATGGCGAGAGCACGTTCCGCGGCGTCGGCCATGTGCACCGTCTTATCCATGAGTTCTCCCGTCCTGGGATCGATGGGTTTACCGAACCGCTGGAAGGCGGCCTGGCGAGTGACACCGAGCAGGTCTCCGATCTCCTGCCAGGTGTGACCGGCATCACGCGACTGCTGTACGCACAGCTTCAGGACTTGTCCCGCCATGTCGTCGACCTTCTGGGAGCGCCGGACTAAGTCGAGATATGCCGGCGCTGCCAGAGGGCTGCCCAGCGCCTCAGCCAGATCAGACGCCTGCTGAGCAAGCTGATCGCTCAGGGCGCTGAGAGACATCGAAGAATCGACCACATGTCAAGAGTGCCTTTACACCCTCCCGCCTGTCAAGAAGGCCTTTACACATGTCCCAGTCGAACCCAGGGGATCAGAAACAGGTACTCAGCTTGGCGTTTAACCAGTCTGGCCTCGGTGTTCCTTGATTGATTCGGCGCGTTTGATGGTCTTGCCGACGGGGTGGTGGGGTGCTCGATGC
>NZ_JBFBAL010000036.1:0-11397 GCF_040682175.1 Streptomyces sp. NPDC051320 | reverse complement strand
CGCTTCCTTTGTACTCACCGCAGAACATTCTCTGGGGTTTTCCTCCGGGCTTCCCTTCGGTCTTGCGTTTCCGACTCTATCAGACTCTTTCGTGCCCGATTCCCGGCCGGCGGGGTTCGCTTTCCAGTTCCACGCTTTCGCGTTTCCCTTTCCGGCGTTGCCACTACTTTAGCCGATTTCCCCAGTGACTCATAATCGGGCCTCGGGTTCGAATTTCGGCATGCCGAAAACCAAACCCGTTGGGGATTGCTCGTAGGTAGTGGTTGGCCACTTCGGGCTGCTCGGGAACGGTCTGCACGACCGTTCCGACAACAGTGCCCGTGTCAAGCGGCTCGGGCTACGTTAGGCGTCCGGACGGGCCGAGTCAAGTTCGACGGCGGCGTGGTGCGTGGGCCCGGTACGGGCTCACGGTCGGGTCGCCGTCGATCCAGAAGCGCCACGGCTGATGGGCTCCCGCTCCGCCAACTCCGGTGCGCGGGCCGCTTCGTACCTGCTCGGGGAGGGGTGGAGTGCCTGCCAGAACCGACAGCGGGGCATCCCCGGCGGCACAGACATCCGCACCGTTGAGCGTGCGGTCGATGGCCAGGCCGGTGGCCAGGCGGGCCGGGCCTTTGGCCAGTTCCTTGTCATGACGGGCCGAGATGCGACGCTTACGTGCGAGTTCGGCGCCCACCTGTACCTCTCCCGCGCGGAGCAGAACCCCACTGGCAAGCCCCTCCGGACCGCACACCAGATTCGCGCAGTGCCACATGCCGTAGGTGAAGTAGACGTACACATGTCCGGGGGGTCCGAACATCACGTCGTTCCTGGCGGTCCTGCCGCGGTAGGCGTGCGATCCCGGGTCGACATCACCGGCGTACGCCTCCACCTCCGTGAGACGGAGCTCCATGGGACCGTCCGGGGTGCGACGGACCAGGGTGCGTCCCAGGAGTTCGGGGGCCACCTCCAGCACGGGACGGTCGAAGAAGTCACGCGGAAGCGGCATACGGTCGGGGCTGGAGATCATGTCGTACGAGCGTACCGGGGAACCGATCCCGGTCGTCGCGCGTATGCGCCTATGCAGGGATCACGTCCAGAAGGAGTGCACATGGGGTTCAAGAGGCTGCTCGCGAGCATGGGGGCCGGCGGCGCTTCGGTCGAGACCGAACTGACCGAGGTGAACGTCGTGCCGGGCGGCGTCGTGCAGGGAGAAGTACGGGTCCAGGGCGGCTCGGTCGACCAGCAGATCGAGGGGCTCTCGGTCGGCCTGCAGGGACGTGTGGAGGTGGAAGGCGGCGAGCAGGAGGTCAAGCAGGACATCGAGTTCACCAAACTGCGACTCGGCGGAGCCCTGGAGGTCAAGGCCGGCGCGGTGCATGTGGTGCCGTTCGGTCTGGAGGTTCCCTGGGAGACGCCGATCTCGAGCGTCTCGGGCCGGCAGCTGCGCGGCATGCACATCGGAGTGACGACAGAGCTCGAGATCGCGCGGGCGGTGGACTCGGGCGACCTGGACCCGATCAACGTCCATCCGCTGCCGGCCCAGCAGGCGATCCTGGACGCCTTCATCCAGCTCGGTTTCCGGTTCAAGAGCGCGGACCTGGAGCGCGGGCACATCCGCAACACCCGTCAGCGGCTGCCCTTCTACCAGGAGATCGAGTTCTACCCGCCGCAGCAGTACCGCGGTCTGAACCAGGTCGAGCTGACCTTCATCGCTGACGACCGCGAAATGGACGTCATCCTGGAGATGGACAAGGAGCCCGGCCTCTTCAGCGAGGGCAGCGACTCCTACCGGGCCTTCCAGGTCGGGCAGCACGACTTCCAGGGCACCGACTGGGCCGGTTACCTCAACCAGTGGCTCGCCGACGTCGGCGGCAGGCGCAACTGGTTCTAGCCAAACCTCTAGGGTCGTATCCGGAACTGGACAGCCGATGCAGGAGGTGCCGTCGTGACCGGGCTCAGCAAGCCGCCGCTTCCCCATGATTTTCATCCGCCGGTGCCCTCGTTCACCGTGGTGAGCGAGGACATCGCGCCGGGGGGACCTTTAGAGGACGCTCAGGTGTACGCGGCCGGGAACACCTCGCCGCACCTGCGGTGGGAGGGGTTCCCCGCGGAGACCAAGAGCTTCGCCGTGACC
This sequence comes from Streptomyces sp. NPDC051320, assembly GCF_040682175.1. Classification (NCBI taxonomy): domain Bacteria; kingdom Bacillati; phylum Actinomycetota; class Actinomycetes; order Kitasatosporales; family Streptomycetaceae; genus Streptomyces; species Streptomyces sp. NPDC051320. The sequence goes on along the minus strand of NZ_JBFBAL010000036.1, from coordinate 9,284 downwards.
TGCTTCGATCCGGATGCCCCCACCGGCAGCGGATTCTGGCACTGGTCGCTGTTCGACATCCCGGCATCGGTCACGGAGCTCCCCGCGGGTGCCGGCAGTGGAAAGTTCGACGGTCTGCCCGCGGGCGCCGTCCACGCGCGCAACGACTACGGGGCGAAGGAGTTCGGAGGCGCGGCCCCGCCGGCCGGGGAGAACCATCGCTATGTGTTCACCGTGTATGCGGTGGATACCGAGAAGCTGGGCATCGACGGAGACACTCCGCCGGCCGCGGTGGGCTTCAATCTGCGCTTCCACACGCTGGCGCGCGCACAGCTCATCGGTGAGTACGCCACTCCTGCGGAGAGCTGACACCGCACTGATTGTTTGCCCTGCCCCGGTCTTGGAGAGATCTGGGCAGGGCCCTTTTTTATTGCGTTGTCCATCCGGGCGTGCCCGGCCAGAGTTGATCCCAGCCTGCCAGGGGGTGGGCCGGCACACGGAGGTGGGCACCATGCGGGACACATTGGTACTGAACGCGAGCTTCGAGCCGCTGTCGACGGTGACGCTCAACCGCGCCGTGGTGCTCGTGCTGCAGGACAAGGCTGTGGTCGAGCAGGCCCATCCCGGACTCCGGGTGCGCGCGGCCGCCGTCGAGCTACCGGTGCCCCGGGTGATCAGGCTCTGCCGCTACGTAAGGGTGCCCTTCCGAAGACAGGCGCCGTGGTCCAGACGGGGGGTGCTGATCCGGGACCAGCACCGGTGCGCGTACTGCGGTCGGCGGGCGACCACCGTCGACCACGTGGTGCCGCGCGCCCAGGGTGGCCAGGACACCTGGCTGAACACGGTCGCGTCCTGCGCGGCCGACAACCATCGCAAAGCGGCTCGCACACCGGAGCAGGCGGACATGCCCCTGCTGCGCAGACCCTTCGTGCCGACGCCTGCCGATGCGATGCTGCTCGCCCTCGGCGCCGGTGACCGGCACGCCCTTCCGGACTGGCTTCCGCAGACGGCCCAGCACGCGGCGTGAGCAAGGGCGTGGTCGCCCGGCACCCCCGCGAGCCCGCCCCTGTTCCTCCGGGGGCGGGCTCAGCGCTGTCGTCGGAGCGGTCAGGCGGTCGGCGGTGCCTGGCGCGGTACCTGGGGGTCTTCCTTGCCGGTGTTGAAGCCGACCGCGTCGCCGCTCAGATTGCCGAAGGCTCCGCTGAGCCCCTTGAGAGCGTCGCCGATCTCGCTGGGCACGATCCAGAGCTTGTTGGCGTCTCCCTCCGCGATCTTCGGCAGCATCTGGAGGTACTGGTACGCGAGGAGCTTCTGGTCGGCGTCGCCCGCGTGGATGGACTCGAATACCGTACGGATGGCCTGGGCCTCACCCTCGGCGCGTAGCGCGGACGCCTTCGCCTCACCTTCGGCCCGGAGGATCGCGGACTGCTTCTCGCCCTCGGCGCGCAGGATTTCGGACTGCCGGACACCCTCGGCCTGGAGGATCGCCGCGCGCTTGTCACGGTCGGCGCGCATCTGCTTCTCCATCGAGTCCTGGATGGAGGTCGGCGGCTCGATCGCCTTGAGTTCCACGCGGTTGACACGGATGCCCCACTTGCCGGTGGCTTCGTCGAGGACCCCGCGCAGTGCCGCGTTGATCTCCTCACGGGACGTCAGCGTCCGCTCCAGGTCCATGCCGCCGATGATGTTGCGGAGCGTGGTGACGGTGAGCTGCTCAATTGCCTGGATGTAGCTGGCGACTTCGTAGGTCGCCGCGCGGGCGTCCGTCACCTGGTAATAGATGACCGTGTCGATGTTCACGACCAGGTTGTCCTGGGTGATCACCGGCTGGGGCGGGAAGGGCACGACCTGTTCACGGAGGTCGATCCGGTTGCGGATCGTGTCGATGAAGGGGACCACGATGTTCAGACCGGCGTTGAGGGTGCGGGTGTAGCGCCCGAATCGTTCGACGATGGCGGCGCTGGCCTGCGGGATCACCTGGATCGTCTTGATCAGGGCGATGAAGACGAGCACCACCAGAATGATCAGGACGATGATGACGGATGGCATCGTGCTCCCCGTGCCCTTCGGTTGCCGACGGTTCCCGATGAACGGGAGTTCCCGGTGATCGAGTTTCGCAGACCGCGGCCTGCCGCGTGCGGGATTCGGTCACAGAACGACGGCTGTCGCACCGTCGATCTCCACCACGTCCACCTGCTGGCCCGGTTCGTAACTGGTCCCCCCGTCGAGCGACCGGGCCGACCAGACCTCACCGGCGAGCTTTATCCGGCCGCCGCTGCCGTCCACCCTTTCCAGCACGACGGCCTGACGGCCCTTCAGCGCGTCAACGCCGGTGGCCTGTCCGGGCCGCTGGGAGAGGTGACGGTTCGCTATCGGCCGTACGACGGCGATCAGCGCGACGGACACCACGACGAAGACAAGGACTTGGCTCACCACTCCCCCGCCGAGCCCTGCGACGCCGGCAGCAGCCAGCGCACCCACGGCGAACATCCCGAACTCGGGCATCGCCGTGAGAACGAGCGGGATTCCCAGCCCGGCCGCGCCGATCAGCCACCACACCCATCCCTCAATGTCCACCCGGCCATGGTAAGTCGGCGCTTCCGCCGGGGACAGTACGCAAGAGGGGGCGCGGTCAGCCGAGCGGCAGGCCCTGCGCCGTCCAGCGGTTGCCGCGCTGTTCGACGAGGAGCGGCAGACCGAAGCAGAGGGACAGGTTGCGCGAGGTGAGCTCGGTGGCCATGGGGCCCGCGGCGAGTACCTTGCCCTGACGGATCATCAGGACATGGGTGAAGCCGGGCGCGATCTCCTCGACATGGTGCGTCACCATGACCATGGAGGGGGCATACGGGTCCTGAGCCAGCCGGCCGAGACGGCGGACCAGGTCCTCGCGGCCGCCGAGGTCGAGACCGGCGGCGGGCTCGTCGAGCAGCAGGAGTTCGGGGTCGGTCATCATCGCGCGAGCGATGAGTGTGCGCTTGCGCTCGCCCTCGGAGAGCGTGCCGAACCTGCGGTCCAGGAATTCGGTCATCCCGAGGCGATCGAGGAAGGCGCGGGCGCGCTGCTCGTCGACCTCTTCGTAATCCTCGTTCCAGGTGGCCGTCATGCCGTATGCGGCGGTGAGCACGACCTGGAGAACCGTCTGCCGCCTGGGCATCTTTTCGGCCATCGCGGCACCGGCCATGCCGATGCGCGGGCGGAGCTCGAAAACGTCCGTGCCGGGCTTACCGAGCCGCTCGCCCAGGATGGCCGCGGTACCGGTGGTCGGGAAGAGGTAGCTGGCCGCGATGTTGAGCAGGGTGGTCTTCCCCGCGCCGTTGGGACCGAGGACGACCCAGCGCTCCCCCTCCTTCACCGCCCAGGAGACGTCCTCGACCAGAGCGTGTCCGTCGCGGACCACGGATACGTCCAGCAGCTCCAGTACATCGCTCATGAGCGCGTTGTCTCCCCATGCAGTCTCGGTTCGCGCGTGCGTCTGTGGACGCAGCTCCCAGGGAAAACCTACGCCACCTCGCACATGCTTCCATCCGGAGGTCCACTGTCCGGCACCCTCCTAAGCTGAGCTCATGCTCACAGAACCACGCTCGGGATTGCTGGCCTCATGGGGAAATGCGCTTTTGGCCGGAATTGTTTCGCCGGATGACGCTGCGCTCGCCATCGTGGGCGACGACGCGGTGCACCGTGTCGAGGGGCTGCCCGGAGAAGCGGGGCCGGTCGGGCTCACGCTGGCGCTCGGCCGGCTGAGGGGGCTCGGTGCGACCGGGTTCCGGGTGGCGCTGCCCGCCCCGGGCCATCCGCTGGGGCTCAGCGGCCCTCCGGAGTTCAACGCCCGGGCGCTCGACGCCCAGGAAGCGGTGGTCGCTTTCGGGGTGTCGCTCGGGCTGGTGCCCGAGGTGTACGAGGCGGGGCCGGACGGCGATCTGCATGTGGAGGTGGTCTGGCACTGCCTGGCGGTGCGCGAGGCGCCGCCCGCCGATGTGCCGTCACTGGGTGAGGCGGAGCGGGAGCTCGCGGAGGCGCTCCGGGATGCGACCAGGGTGCTGTCGGGTCTCGATGTGGCGGGCTCCGGTCCGGCCGCCGAAGCGGCCCTGGACGCCTATCGGGCGCGGGCCGAGCGCGGTTCGCGGGACGTATTGGCCCCTGGGTACCCCGCCCGCGCGGCGCGGGTCCTGCAGTTGGCGCGGCGGGTCGGGCTGCTGGTCTCGCTGGCGTACGAGCACGGGCCCGGCGGCGCGGTGAGCGCCTCCGAGATGGCAGCCAGGGTGGCGGCCCTGCGGCCGGTGGAGCGGGTGGCCCGCCGGGCGCAGGTGGCGGCGTACAACGCGTATGTGGAGGAGCGGGAGCGCAGCTGACGTGCTCGACACCACTCCTGGCCGGTGTGGTGGACGCGCTCAGCCGGCCGCACCATGGCGTACGGCCCAGAGCGCGGCCTGGGTACGGTCGGCGAGGTCCAGTTTCATCAGGATGTTCGACACATGCGTTTTGACGGTCTTCTCGGAGAGGACCAGGGCGCGGGCGATCTCCCGGTTGGAGCGTCCGTCGGCGATGAGACCGAGCACCTCACGCTCGCGTTCGGTCAGCGTGCCGCCCCTCCCCTGGCCGCCACCCGGCTCCTGGGACAGCAGTACCCCGGCCACCTCGGGCTGGAGCAGCACGTGTCCGGCGTGCACGGACCTGATGGCACCGGCCAGTGCGCCGGGATCGACGTCCTTGTAGACGTACCCGGACGCACCCGCGCGCAGCGCCGGCACCACGGTGCGCTGTTCGGTGAAGCTGGTGACCACCAGCACCTTGGCCGGGTTGGCGAGTTCGCGGAGCTTGCGCAGCGCCTCGATACCGTCCATGCCCGGCATCTTGATGTCCATCAGGACGACGTCCGGGCGGAGTTCCTCGGCGGAGGCCACCCCTTCCGCGCCGTCCGACGCCTCACCCACCACCTCGATGTCGTCCTGGATCTCCAGGAAGGTGCGCAGGCCGCGGCGGACCACTTGGTGGTCGTCGACCAGCAGGACGCGGATGGCCGCCTTCGGCAGGCCTGCGGTGTCAGCCACCGGGCACCTCCATTTCGATTGTGGTGCCCTCGCCGGGCGCCGACTGAACCGTGAGTCTGCCGCCGACCCCGCTCGCCCGGTCGCGCATCGAGACCAGCCCGAGGTGCCGGCCGGCCCGCCGGACCGTACGTGGCTCGAAGCCCCGGCCGTCATCGGTGATTCGCAGCACCGCGCCCTGGCCCTGCCGGTGCAGTACTACATCGACCCGGTCCGCCGCCGCGTGACGCAGCGCGTTGTGCAGCGCCTCCTGGGCCACCCGCAACAGTGCTTCCTCTTGGGCCGCGGGGAGCGCCCGCGGCTGCCGGCTCTCGAAGGTGACCTGGGGCGCGTGGGCCCGGTTCAGGACCTGGATGTGGGTACGGAGCGTGTTGACCAGTCCGTCCTCGTCCAGGGCGGCGGGGCGCAGTTCCACGACGGCTGCGCGCAGTTCGTCGGCCGCCTCCGCCGCGAGGTCCGCCACCTGGTGCAGCTCGTCCTTGGCCCGGGCCGGGTCCCGGTCCACCAGGGTGGCGGCGGCCTGGGCCGTCAGGCGCAGCGAGAAGAGTTTCTGGCTCACTGCGTCATGCAGCTCGTGGGCCAGCCTGGAACGTTCTTCCGCGATGGTGAATTCACGGCTGCGTTCGTAGAGCCGGGCGTTGGTGAGGGCGATCGCCGCGTGCTGGGCCAGGATGCCGAGGAGTTCCTCGTCGTCCTCGGTGAATCCGCACCCGCCGGCCGGCTTCGGGCACCGCTTGTTGGCCAGGAAGAGCGCACCGATCGTCTCGTCCCCGTCGCGGATCGGCAGGCCGAGGAAGTCCGACATGTCCGGGTGGGCGGACGGCCAGCCTCCGAAGCGCGGGTCCTCCCGCACATCGTCGAGGCGCTGCGGCTTCTCGTCGAGCAGCATCGCCGCGAGGATGCCGTGCTGGCGTGGCAGCGGGCCGATGGCCTTCCACTGGGCGTCGCTGACTCCGTCGACCACGAACTGGGCGAAGCCCCCGTGGTCGTCGGGCACGCCCAGCGCGGCGTATTCGGCGTCCAGCAGTTCGCGGGCCGAGGCGACGATCGTCTTGAGGACGTCGCGGACCTCCAGGTGGCGGCTCATGGCGAGCAGCGCGGCGCTCACTGCGGCCAGGCCTGACGCGGGGCGATGGGACATGGCCACACCGTACCGGCGGCAGCAGGTGGTCCGTATCGGGCTGCGGACGGCAGTTGACCAGGTCGAAGGGACTAGGTCGAAGTGCCTTGGCCCGCTCGGGCCGGCGGACGACGCGCCGGATGGGGGCGCGTTCCTACGTTGGTGGCACCGAACGGACGAGGGGCCCAGCAACGAGGGCCGAACCGACGAGGGGCTGTGCCATGCCGGTAGCAATCATCACGGGTGGATCGAAGGGGCTGGGCCGGGCGCTCGCCGCGACGCTGGCGGAGCGGGGGTGGGACCTGGTCATCGACGCCAGGACGGCGGGGGCCCTGCAGGAGGCCGGGCGGGAGTTGGCGAAGCACGGCGCGCAGGTGGTGGCAGTGACAGGGGATGTCACAGAGGCGGCGCACCGCGCCGCTCTGGTGGCCGCGGCGCGCGATCTGGGCGGGCTCGATCTGCTGGTGAACAACGCGAGCGCACTGGGCGCCGAGCCGCTGGTCGGCCTGTCCGAGCTGACCGTGGAGGGGTTGCGGGCGGCGCTGGAGACCAATGTGGTGGCGGCGCTGGGGCTCGTACGGGAGGCGCTGCCCCTGCTGCGGGCCGCCGGGGCGGGGGCGGTGATCTCGGTGAGTTCCGACGCGGCGGTCGAGGCCTACCCGACCTGGGGTGGGTACGGAGCGTCCAAGGCGGCGCTCGACCAGCTCTCCGCGGTGCTCGGCGTCGAGGAGCCCGGGCTGCGGGTGTGGGCGGTGGACCCGGGTGACATGGACACCGATCTGTACGCGGCCGCTGCTCCGGACGATCCCGGGGAGCGGCCGGATCCGGCAGACGTGGTCCCCGGCTTCCTCCGGCTGCTGGACGAACGGCCGGCGAGCGGCCGGTACGCGGCCACCGAACTGCTCGGAACTGTGCGGATCGGAGATGTGCGATGAGCGTGCGGCAGGCGCTGCGGGTGCCGGACGAGCTGCTCGCATCGGTGCCCGCGGAGGAGCGCGGGGCCGGGCGGGACGACGTACGGCTGATGGTGTCGCGGGGCAGCGCGGTGTCCCACCATTCCTTCCGGCAGTTGCCGGACCAGCTGCGGGCCGGGGACGTGCTGGTGGTGAACACCTCGCAGACGCTGCCCGCCGCGATCGACGGGACGCTGGACGGTACGCCCGTGGTGGTGCACTTCTCCGTCCGCGGGGACGACGGCCGCTGGGTGGTGGAGCTGCGCGATCCGCTGCCCGGCGGAAGTACCCGCCGCCGGCCCGGTGGGCCGGCCGGGACGGTGGTGCGACTCGCGGGTGGCGCCCGGCTCGGGTGGGAGGAGCCGCTGCAGTACGGCGAGGACCGGCTGTGGTGGGCGCGCCCGTCGGCCCGGGACGTGCCGGGGCTGCTGCGCCGGCACGGCCGGCCGATCCGGTACGCCTACACCCGGCGCGACCAGCCGCTCGCCGCCCATCAGACGGTGTTCGCGCGGCCGGCCGCGGACGGCGCGGGATCGGCGGAGATGCCGAGCGCCGCGCGGCCATTCACCGCGGAGCTGGTCGCCGAGCTGGTGAGCCGGGGGGTGCAGTTCGCTCCGCTGGTGCTGCATACCGGGGTGGCGTCGACCGAGGCGGACGAGACCCCCTATCCGGAGCGCTACGAGGTCGGCGCCGCCACCGCTCTCCTGGTCAACGCGGCGAAGGCGGGCGGCGGGCGCATCGTCGCCGTGGGCACGACCGCGGTCCGCGCCCTGGAGACCGCGACAGGGCCCGACGGGCTGGTGCGGGCGGCGGCCGGATGGACGGATCTGGTGGTGACACCCGAGCGCGGGGTACGGGCGGTGGACGGGTTGCTGACCGGCCTGCACGAGCCGGCCGCATCGCACCTGCTGATGCTGGAAGCGATCGCCGGGCACGAGGCGTTGACCCGCAGCTACGCCGAGGCGCTGCGGAATCTCTACCTCTGGCACGAGTTCGGGGACATCCACCTCATCCTCCCGGATGAGGACGCTCACCTTCCGCATTGCTGATGCAACGCATCGTGAAATCGATGTCCTGCGTGTGTGACCCCGCGCATAGGACGCAGATCACTTACGACCCTCGCTAGTTGATATATAAGTGGCAGAAGGGCCGGTTATACGCGGACATTCGACCCACCCGGCGGCCCGCGCTCCACTATGCGGGGCCGTACGTCACACCTTTGCCACAAAATTTTGCGGCCGCTAAGAATTGCTCCCGTCGCCGCCCCAGGGCGTATCGCCGCCCCCGGCAACCGCGACTCCAGCCATTCGAAGAGGACGCCAACATGTCTGAGCCCCGCAACGGTCTCCGTCGCCTGACCCGGACCCACAAGTACTCGATCGGCGGTGTGGCCGCCGTGGGCGCCGCTGCTGTCGCCTTCTCGCTGGTGCCCGGAAACGCAACCGCCGAGTCCGCCCCGCACTCCGTCGACACCGCTCCGGTGGCGCTCGCCTCGCAGGTCAAGGATGTGCGAGCCGGCCTCGACCTCCAGCAGACGCACGCCGAGCAGGCCGCCAAGGCCGCCGCTGCCAAGGCGAAGGCTGCCGCAAAGGCCAAGGCCGCCGCCAAGGCGAAGGCCGCCAAGGCCGCCGAGATCAAGCGCCAGGCCGAGGCTGCCGCCAAGGCGAAGGCCGCCGAGAAGGCCGCAGCGGCGAAGGCGAAGGCGAAGCGCACCGCCGAGGCCGCCGCCAGTCGCTCGACCGCCCGCCCGACGCTCTACGCCAACAACCTGAACGGCTGGATCAACCACGCCCTGGCGATCATGAAGGCGCATGGCATCCCCGGTACGTACAACGGTCTGTACCGCAACACCATGCGTGAGTCGAGCGGCAACCCCATGGCGATCAACAACTGGGACATCAACGCCCAGAACGGCATCCCCTCGAAGGGTCTGCTCCAGACCATCCAGCCGACCTTCGACGCCTACCACGTGGCCGGCACGTCGAACAACATCTACGACCCGGTCGCCAACCTCGTCGCTGCGGCGAACTACGCCGCCGACAAGTACGGTTCGATCGACAACGTGAACAGCGCCTACTGATCGTGCGCGAACGCCGGAGGGCGGGGGGCCCCGCCCGGGGGGCACCACCGACCAGCACCGGTATTAAAAAAATTAAAAAAAAAAAAAAAAGACAAAAAAAGATATTG
>NZ_JBFBAL010000035.1:0-11442 GCF_040682175.1 Streptomyces sp. NPDC051320 | reverse complement strand
CCCGCTACGAGAAACGCGCCTACATCTACCTCGGCACCATCACGCTCGCAGCCCTCGTCATCTGGCTCCGAACATGATCCGAGAAACAGTGCCTAGTGAGCTGGTTTTGAGAACTGGGCTCGCCTCGTGAGTCGTGTTCTGTTTCAGATCTTGGGTTTCTCCTGACGTGACGGGCTTGCGGCCGGTGTTCTGGGTGGATGGGTGATACCAGGCTGCCTGCGGTGGTGTTGTCGGATGCCGAGCGGTTGACGTTGGAAGGATGGGCCAGGCGGCGCTCGACCGCGCAGGGCCTGGCTCAGCGTGCTCAGATCGTGCTGGCGTGTGCGCGAGGGTGGAACAACACCGTCGTGGCCGCACGGTTGGGGACCGAGCGCAAGACAGTGGCCAGATGGCGGACCCGGTTCCTGCGGGACCGGCTCGGCGGCCTGTCGGATGAGCCGCGTCCCGGGGTGCCGCGGACCATCACCGACGCTCAGGTGGAAGAGGTGGTGGTACGTACCCTCGAGGAGACACCTGAGGGTGGAACACACTGGTCGAAGCGGGAGCTGGCCAAGGTGGTGGGGATCTCGCCCGCGAGCGTGCTGAAGATCTGGCATGCCTTCGGGCTGCAGCCGTGGCGGACCGAGACCTTCAAGATCTCACCGGACCCGTTTCTGATCGACAAGATCCGTGACGTCGTCGGTCTTTACCTCGCTCCGCCGGCGAACGCGGCGGTCTTCGCCGTGGACGAGAAGCCGCAGATCCAGGCGCTGGAGCGGACCACGCCGGGTACTGCCCATGATCCCGGGAGTGCCCGAACGCAGGAGTTTCGACTACGTCCGCCATGGCACTGTCGATCTGTTCGCCGCGTTGAACACGGCGACGGGCAAGGTGATCACGAAGCTCTCCGCGCAGCACCGGGCCGTGGACTTCCGTGACTTCCTCGACGAGATCGACCACCAGACCGATCCGGGTATGGCGGTCCACGTGATCTGCGACAACCTCTCCGCCCACAAGGCGCCCGTGGTCCACAAGTGGCTGCTCGCGCACCCCCGGTTCCACCTGCACTTCACTCCCACCTACTCGTCGTGGATCAACCAGGTCGAGCGGTGGTTCGCAGAGCTGGAACGACGCTGCCTCGAGCGCGGAGTGTTCTGTTCCCTCGACGACCTCAAGACCGCAATACAGGAGTGGATCAAGGTCTGGAACGGCGAGCCCCGGCCCTTCAGATGGACCAGAACCGCCGACCAGATCCTCGACCGCATCTGCCGCTACTGCGACAGGATCTCCAAACCAGCTCACTAGGTGTTCTGTCTGGGGAGGGTGTGGACGGGTGAGCGAGATCTCGGCTGAGGGATCTTGAACGGGTGAGGGCCTTCCGGGTTCGGTGTGGATTGCGACGTCTCCACCGACCAGAAAGGCTCTCGTACCTTACCGTACTGCACCCCGGACGGAGACCGGCCGTCTGCGGGTTGCCCGTTGCGTTGTTGTGGACGGCTGACCACTGCGCTGGGCCGCGGAGCGAATGGTACGGCTGGCGGGCGATGGAACGCCGCCAATTCTCCCGCCGGATCTGCGTCGAGCATGCCTACGTCGAAGTCCGAGGCGCCCCCTCCAGCGGTACACCGGCCGCCGCGAGACCTAGGACGAGATCCACCTCGCCGCACCCCAAGACCTATCGAGGGTCTGCCAGCAAGCTGTGTGGGCACCGGTAAATGGCGCGACGGCGCATCAGGATGAACCGTCCCACGGACCAGCCAATGTGATAGCACCCATAGCGAGTTCCCGCGCAACATGGGCGATCGGCCTGCTTGGCTTCAACTCCAGTTGAACCGCTTCCTCACGTAACTCCGGCGAGTACTTGATCTGTGGCTCCACTACTCCTTCCTCTCGATTTCTTTACAGGACAACTCTTTAGGGCCCCTGCCGAGTGACCCCTCACCCCTCTCAAAACGCCGATAGAAGGTTCCACAGACCGCGAGAGTGATCATGGCCAAGGCGAGCAGGTACAGCGTGTTCGTTGGGCCTCTGGCGGCCACGAGGTAGCCGGCTGCCGCTGCGCTGGCCACCAGGGTTGTGTTGGGCAGGATCTCTGCGGCCGCGTTGATCCGTCCGAGCTTTTCCTCCGGCACAGCTTCAAGCAGGTAGACGTTGATGGCAACGTTCGAGAAGCCGCCGACACCGCCGATGCCCAAGTTGAGCAGCGCAAGCAGATAGGCGTCGGTGGTGCTCGTCATTCCAGCCAGCAGCGCTGCCCATACATAGAGCGACGTAGCGATGATGGCGGACGCGGACCAGGATCGCGGTGTCGCGGGAGCGATCATCGCGCCGACCGCGCCCCCCGCTCCGCTCGCCGCCAGCACCAACCCGACCTGCCATGTGTCGCCGCTGTGCCGCACGGTGACGATCAGGACGAGCTGCAGGATCTGGAACACCATGCCCGTGCCGGACAGCGACAGCACGCAGAAACGGAGGAAAGACTCCTGCCGGAGCCACCGGAAACTCTCGCGTGTTCCGTGCCGCGGGGCGGGCTTCTGGGGGACGGCACGGGACGTGAGCGCGTCGGCCGGAATGGTGCCCAGCAACGCAGCCGATCCGAGGTACGACGCAAGGTTCGCACCGAACGGCAGCCAGCGCGCCAGCCCGAAGAGCAGCCCGCCCAGCGCGCGTCCTGCCAGCCCCGTGGCGAGGGTCAGCACCTCGTAGGCCGACAGAGCCGCCGAACGTTGCCCCGCAGGGACCACGCTGCGAAGGCTGGGCAGCCGGGCGGCGCCCGCGGTCGTGGCCACCGTTCCCTCGGCGAAGGCGCCGCCGATCAGCGCCGGCAGGACGCCGCTCCCGGTCAGGACCGCGGCCAAGACGATCGCCGCGACCACTGTCCCGACCAGTTGGCAGGTCACTAGGATGTAGCGGCGGTTCCAGGTGTCCGCCGCCCAGCCCGCGGGAAGCGCCAGCACCAGCGATGGGAGGTTCGCCGCGAAGGCCACCCAGCCTGCGGCCACCGGGGACCCGGTGACCGCGAGGGTGAGCAGTGGATATCCGACGCGCACTGCGGCATCGCCGAGGAAGGAGATCCCGAAAGCGGACCACAGGGCAGTGAATTGCCGGTTCCGGAAGACTGCGAGTTGGCTCTCAGTCAACGGGGCCCCTCGGTGAGCCAGTTGACAAGGGCTTCTGCGCCCACGGGCTCTCCGGGTTGCTCGGCGGCCAGCAGACCGTACAGAGCTGCCACAGTCTCCGTCGCCTCCGTCAGGGGACGCATTCCGTCCGACGGACGGGCGCGGGTCAGCGCCACCGCGAGGCCCGCCCATAGGTCGGGCGCATCAGGTGACTTGGCTATCTCGGCCCCGTAGGCGGCTATCGCGGCCGGGTAGTCTTGGGCTGCCAGAGCCAGGTCGCCAGCGCCAGCGCCGGCTCGCACCCCACTTCCGGCGCCGGCCAGACGCACGTAGTCGGCCGGCAGATCGCCCTTGCGCCAGTCGACGGTGAGCGAGGCGGGCCGGAACGCCCTGTCAAAAGAGTGAACTTCGCCCGCGGGGTCGCCGCTGTGCCACCGTTGTGCCAGCTGCCGCACATGGCCCTCGTCCGGGGTCAGGTTGCGGACCCGGTAGGCAACCTGGTGGGCGAGGACGACCTCCTCAGCGACCCAAAAGGCATTGTCGCTCAGCGGCTCGTCGAGCCAGGGGGCCAGGGTGCGATGCACGGTCGCGACGAAGCTGGCGCCCGCCTCGTTGAGGGCACCGGAGTTCTTAAACTCCGTGATGGCCCGGTCCACCTGAACAGTCCACCGGGCGAACTGCGTCTCGGCAAGGTTCTTGTTCGCGTCAGGGTGGTTCCGGTGGACCCGCCAGAAATCGGCGATGGCCGTGTGTGCGTAGATGCCCTGGAGTAGCCCGACGGCTGGCCGTGGATCGCTCCGCCACGGTGCGTAGAAGCGCTTCTGGGCTGCGGCGGGGTCTGTCAGCTCGACGTAGTCGAGCAGGGCACTGAGTTTGGCATGCTGGAATTCGTGGATGAGTACCGAGGCAAGGTTGAAGCGGCCGGACGGTAGGGCTGCCCTGATCGCGCCGTACGCCTCGGGCCAGGTGTTGCTCAGTACCTGCACCACCGGTTCTGCGGACAGCGGCACGATCGACTGCAACCCGGCTGCCATGCCCGCCGCGTAGGCGGGATGGTATTCCTGCAGGGTCTGCCAAGCACCGCGGAAGGTGTGCTGCCAGACCCGTAGCTGACTGGCCGAGATGGCGGTCGGCATAGTGCGGGTGTCCATCGTGCGGAAGGGATCGAGGTCGTCGAGGATCACATCGACCGGGTCGTCGTCGCTGCTGAGTCGCCCGACCGGGATCCACTCGCCAGGTTGGTCCGAACGTTCGGAGACCGTGGTGTCGATAGTGGTCTCACGGCCACGGTGGGCGGCGGTGAGGATGCCGTCGGTGGTTATCCGCAACTCCGCGGTGCCGTAGCCGTCGACGTCTGCTGCGGCCAGCCGCAGCAGACCCACCCCTGGCAACATCACGACGCCGCGGCGTACGACGACTGTGACCTCGCCGGCGGTCCGTGAGCGGATCATGGCTGCGGCAGCGAGCCAGCCCGGGTAGCCGAAGGTTTGCCGTAGGACGACGCCTGCGTCCTCCCGTGGCAGATTTGCCAGGTGGTGCAATGCGCGCAGAAGCCAGCCGCCAGTGATGGGCGAGGACAGCAGTCGGCCGACGACTTCTGGGTGCTCGTGCTGCAGACGGGTGAGGTGAGCGAACGCCTGAGGAAGTCCTGCTGCCTCCGCGTCGGGGTGGCCTTCAGCGCTGCTCAGCAGACGTTGGACGAGGTACATGCGCTTGGCGAGTTGGCCCTGCCGCAGTGCCTCGAAGGTCTCGGTGCTGCCGTATCCAGTGGCCAGCTCAGCGGTGGTCTTTTGCAGGTCGAACGGTGGCATGCGTGGCGCGCTCCTTCACAGCGGTCAGGTCGGACGAGATTTTCCGGTAGACGGTCTCGATGAGCTTTTGAAGGTCGGCGCAGTACACCGACGGATTGCGGAAGCCGGTGCCCTCGCGATAGCGGTGGGTGAACTGTCCACCGCCGCAGATCTGCCGAAGCGAGCAGTCAAGGCAGGTATCGCTGAGCGCGTCCATGCCGATCTGCCGGGCCGCAATGGCCGGATGCCGCAGCGCGAGATCCAGGGCGTGGTCGCGTACGTTAAAGCCGAGTTGGGCAGCCCCAGGAAAGGCGGACTTAAGCGAGTCGACTTGTTCCAGATCGCCGTTCGTTTCGAAGACTGCCATGCGCGCGGGTGCCGTACCCATCGCCTCCGAGCCGCCGTGTCCACCAAGGATGAGCGCGATCAAGTCCTCGAAGAGGCGTACTTTGACCCGTCCGCCGTCCGGCCCGTACCAGTGGTCGAATATCGTCAGAAGCCAGTCGGCGTGAGGAGTTGCGGATCCGGGATACGAAGCTGGCGGGGCCGACCAGTTAGCGTGCGGCAGCAGAAAATCTATCCTTGGCGGGGCGAATTCTGCCAGCGTCTCGTAAGTGCGTATCGGATCGTTCTTGACGTCTACTGTGCACAGCATTCCGGCGAATAGGGAACGATAGCGATTCGAGCCGAGCAGCCCCAGCCCACGGCTCACGTCGTCGAAGCTGCCTCGGCCGTTGCGGTAGCGGCGGTGCCGGTCGTTTTCTTCGCGCCCGCCGTCCAGGCTGACACTCACATACACCCTGTTGCGCGCGAACATCTCCAGATAGGCCTGGTCCAAAAGCACGCCGTTGGTCTGAACCAGCAGGGTAAGCGGGGTGATACCGGCGAGCCGGCTCCGTAGCGTCCCGACGAAGAACTCAGTCCGCTCCAGTCCGGCCAGCAATGGCTCGCCGCCGTGCAGGATGACCACAACTCGCTTCAACCTGTGCTGCTCGGCGTGTTCGCCTATCCGCTCCACGATGGTCGCCATCGTGTCCTCGGCCATGAAGGTCGGCTGGCCGTGCCAGCTCTGGTCGGCCATCTCGTAGATGTAGCAATAGTCGCAGGCGAGGTTGCAGCGACTGTGTAGCTTGACCACGAACTCGTTGAAGGGAAGGGGACGCCAGCCGCCGGCTTCCAGCGCGGCCAGGTCTAGCCCGGTGAGCGGCCACTCGGCCGCCGGTGGGGAGGGGTTGAGCTTCACTGATGCCATGAGGCCGTCCTTGGTCAGTGAGGTGGGGTCGTTCTCCCGCGGCCCAGGCCGCGGGAGAACGACACGGAGACGCAGTCAGGTCAGGCGCGGGCGTCCTCTTCCTCATCGGGGATCAGCCCCGACGAGTAGGCGAGGGCGCTGTCTTCGATCAGGATGACGTCGTCCAGGGCCAGCCGCTGAGCAAGCGACCTGTGCAGGACCGGGCTTTCCTTGATCAGGAAATCCTCCGAGATTTCCCGGAGATCCGAAAGAGTGGGAATGAGTGTTTTCACGACGATTTCCCTTCAATTTGTTCTCGGTGCACCGAGAAAGGGACTATCCGATTCTGAAGTAGGAATCCCTGCTTCAGACCGTGATCACTATCCGCGTTCGGCGATGAGTGTGTGAGGCGATTTCCAGCCAACACAAACCCTTCGCGGTGAGGTGGGATTGCGAGAACCAGTCATTCCATAATATATGGATCGCAAGGGTCTTTGCGTAAGGTGATCTTGTCCGGTTTGATCCGGTGAGGCTTCGTACGTAGGAATGCGGGGATTCGCAACCCGATTGGACTTATATCACAAGCTTCTGGTTCTATTTTACAACGAACCTGCTGTTAACCCTGACCATTCAGCGGAATTGCCCGGTCTGACGGCCCGGTAGCAGAAAAGGTGCCCTGGCCTGCGAGGATGCGACTGTCGAGGAAGCATCGGTTGCAAGAATCAGGACACCTTTCTGGTGAGCGAGCGTACAGGGTGGGACCGGAGTCTGGTCGTGGGGGCTGACGGGAAAGGGCTGGTCGGGCATGCCGGGGTGGCGTTGCTGCGGCGGCTGGCGGACCGGTCGGGGCTGACGGAGGCGCTGGCTGGGGTGTTCCCGGCGGGCGGGCCGGGGTGGCGGGATCGGGCGGTGGTCTTCGTCCAGCTGGCGGTATCCATCGCGCTGGGCGCCCGCAGTGTGGCGGAGGCCGAG
This sequence comes from Streptomyces sp. NPDC051320, assembly GCF_040682175.1. Lineage (NCBI taxonomy): Bacteria > Bacillati > Actinomycetota > Actinomycetes > Kitasatosporales > Streptomycetaceae > Streptomyces > Streptomyces sp. NPDC051320. The sequence goes on along the minus strand of NZ_JBFBAL010000035.1, from coordinate 4,351 downwards.
CAACTCGCTCTGCACCACGTGCGGATGACCGGTCCAGGTGTCTCGGACTCCACGGTGCACCGCACCCTGGACCTGTGCGATGCCGACCGGCTCGCGGCGATCGCCCGGGTCCGGGCGCGGGTCCGCCGGATGGTGTGGTCGTGGCTGGCCCTGCGGCCCGGTGGCTTCCCCTGGCTCACCGTCGCCGGGAAACGCCTGCACAACTGGGTGATCGTTGACATGGACGCCACCATCATCACGGCCGCCTCGAAGAAGGAACAGGCGAAGGCGACCTGGAAGAAGACCTATGGCTTCCATCCGCTGGCCGCCTGGTGCGCGAACACGTCCGAATGCCTGGCGATGCTGCTGAGGCCGGGCAACGCCGGCAGCAACACCGTCGCCGACCACATCACGGTCCTGGCCGGCGCACTCGCCCAGATACCCGGCTCCTCGGCCGCGAAGCTCCTGATCCGCGTCGACGGAGCCGGCGCGACGCACGGCCTGCACGAACACCTCATCAGCTTGAACACCCGTCGGCGCACGGTCCGTTTCACCACCGGCTGGACCATCACCGACCTCGACGAGCAGGCCATCGCCCGCCTGCCCGAGACGGCCTGGGAAGTCTCCCTGACCAGGACGGCACCCTCCAGGAGGACTACGCAGTAGCGGAACTGAGCGGCCTGAGCGCACGCGAGGGCTGGAGCCGGGGGCTCAGGCTGATCGTCCGCCGGGTCAAACCCTCCAGACGCCACCTCGCGAACCTGACCGACTTCGAGAAGAAGACCGGCTTCAAGTACTCGGTCATCGCTACCAACATCCGCAAGATGACCCGGATCCCCGGCTCCCACCAGGCGCAGTGGCTGGACGCCCTGCACCGCCACCACGCGGTCGTCGAGGACCGGGTCCGCACCAACAAGGCGATGGGCCTGCACAACCTGCCCTCGAAATCCTTCACCGTCAACCAGGGCTGGATGCTCGCCGCGAACCTCGCAGCCGACCTCGACGCCTGGCTCCGCCTCCTGGCCCTGCACGACCAGGACGAACTCGCCGACGCCGAACCCGACACCATGCGGTTCCGGATCTACCACCTGCCCGCACGCCTCGCCACCCACGCCCGCCGCAGGCACCTACGCCTCGCACCCGACTGGCCCTGGACAGCCGCCTTCGTCCTGGCCTGGCAACGCCTGACCGGCTTGACCACCGTCACCTGACGAGCAGCCCCCACCCCGACGAAGACCAGGAAGGAGGCCCCCGCACCACCCCGGGACCGTGGAGCCCGGCGCAGCCGCAGCGGCACGCGAAGACCCTGACCGCGAACAGCGAGAACAAACAGGGCGAAATGATCACCCTATGCGGCAACGATCACCGCTGAAGAATCGAGGTTAATGTGATATACATCACACTACATTGATTGAGTTGAACTGACACCTACTCAAAAACGTTCCTATCTAGGTTATCTGACGACGCATAGAGAAACGCGATAGTGCCCAGGAATTGGACCTCCAGTTACCCGCGAGTAATATCGATCCGCGTAGTTGTAAGGCAAAAGCGCGTGTGGTCTTCTGTTCTCAAGGTTCTGCAGATACTCAATGCAGTGAAGTAGAGGCAGTGATGATCAAGCAGTTACTCGCAAGATGCGGTGGGTTGTTTGGATCAGGCAAAAAACCCAAAGGCTGAGCTCGCTGTCGCGCGGAAACGGTCGCGAGCTGGAGGAGGGACACAACATCCTGCGCAATGCTGCCCGGCATTTCTCCGGGGAGGCGCGCTTGTGAATCGCTTTCAGTGCGGGCGCTGACCTCCAACGTCGTCACGGGTCTCGAAACTGCTGTGCACCGTCCTTAGGATCAGAGAACACAGAGTATAAATTTCAGGTCTGTCTTTACGATTCCATCTTTGTGTCATGCAACGAAATGTGATCAGTCACGCACCAAATAAGGTGACAACGCCGTCCGTTACCTACAGCCAGCAGCCCGCACAGCCCTTTCCCCCATTAGTGATCGGGCCTGCGAATGTCTTCTATACGTGCGGAAGCTGGTGGTTCGCTGTACGCGGCTATTTCGGCAAGAGCCGGAGCGAATATCCCGTCTTTGACGGTCTTCCTCGCATGACCATGCCGACGTATCGATCCGCTTCGAAGTCGATCTCAGATCAGCACCGGAAGCATAGCGCCGGGACGAAGGGGCAACTCAGTGTATCTCAGACGGATGACCGCAATCGGCGCAGCAGCGCTCGCTCTTGTCGGCGCAGGTCTTTCAATGGCAGGCGGCGCCCAGGCCGCACCGGGTGCCACGAAGGCGTGGGACGGTTGGTGCGACGACGGCGAGGTCTGCTTCTACTACAACTCGAACATCGCGGGCGCTGTCTACGACACGCCCTACAGTGCCTCGATCTACAGCACTCAAGTGTTCGTCTGCAGTAAGCAGGCCCATGGCGACGGCGCTTTGTGCAGCGGATCGGGAGACCCGGTCCACAACAACGCGGCATCCGTCATCAACAACAACCGTTACTGTGATGTCGCCGTCTACTACAACAGCAACTGGACCGGCCCCAAGCAAATCATCCCTAGGGGTACATGGGCGAACCTCAACGCGACGTTGAAGAACCAGAACGCCTCACACAAGTTCATCAACTGCTGACCAGAGAAGGGCCCCTCGTGTTCGGCCCAACACCCTTCAGACGAAGGTCGCAGGAGTCTCCGGGACCGGTACGTTCGTGTGTCCTGCCTGGAGGCTTCGCTCGGATATGGGCGTCAGCTGGTCGGAGGGCCGGTACTCCCAACCCGTGACCGAGAATCCGGTTTACCGAGGTGGGCAGCTCCCTTTCGCGCGGTTCTCGCCAGTCGACTTCTTGTGGCCCTGGGGCGATGCGCGTGCAGGCCACGGGCCGGGTAGATGGAGTGGATACGTATCAGTCGATGGACTTCAAGTAACGACGTAGGCCACCGACCATCGGCGGCTGGTGGTGCGTTGCTGGTGACATCGGTCTCCGGGAGCAGCAGCCGCGTGCCGGAGCGTGATGTCCGATTTTCGCCAGCGCGAGGGTTGAAGCTTCCGGAGACTCGGCGTGTGAACCCTGTGACCAATGTGACACCGGCGGTAAGTACGGACATTCTCCTCGCGCTGCTCGTCTTTCTCTTCGGGTCTGTAAAACGTTCGGTGTAACTCCCGATCATGGAAGATGCATCGATGACCAGTGACAACGTGACCGAGGCCGAGTCCGTCGAGCCGTCTGAGGCGGCGTCGAAGTCTGTGGACGACCGGCTGATTGATGAGTTGGTGGGCCGGGCTCAGGCCGAGGGCCTTCAGCTGACCGGTGAGGGCGGGCTGCTTCAGCAGCTGACGAAGCGGCTCCTGGAGTCGGCTCTCGAGGGGGAGATCACCGACCATCTCGGCTATGACAAGCATGATCCGGCGGGGAAGAACGGTGGCAACTCCCGTAACGGAACCCGTGCCAAGTCGTGCTGACCGATGTCGGCCCGGTGGAGATAGCCGTGCCCCGCGACCGTGAGGGTTCCTTCGAGCCGAGGATCGTCAAGAAGCGGCAGAAGCGTCTGTCGGGCGTGGACGAGATGGTCATCTCGCTCGCGGCGAAGGGCCTGACGACCGGTGAGGTCCAGGCTCGCCTGGCCGAGGTCTATGGAGCTGAGGTGTCCCGGCAGACGATCTCCACGATCACGGACAAGGTCCTCGAGGGCATGGCGGAATGGCAGAACCGGCCCCTGGACGCCGTCTACCCGGTGGTCTTCATTGACGCTATCCACGTGAAGATTCGTGACGGTGCGGTGGCGAACCGGCCCATTTACGTGGCCCTGGCGGTCACGTCCGAGGGCCGGCGGGACATCCTGGGGCTGTGGGCCGGTGACGGCGGCGAGGGCGCCAAGCACTGGATGCACATCCTCACCGAGATCAAGAACCGCGGCGTGAACGATGTCCTCATGCTGGTCTGCGACGGGCTCAAGGGCCTGCCCGACGCCGTCGAGACCGTCTGGCCGAAGACGATCGTGCAGACTTGCGTGGTCCACCTGCTGCGGAACTCATTCCGCTATGCCGCCCGCCAGGACTGGGACAAGATCGCGCGTGTCCTCAAGCCCGTCTACACCGCGGCGACCGAGGAGGCTGCACTGGAGCGGTTCGCGGAGTTCGCCGACGCGTGGGGCAAGAAGTATCCGGCGATCGTCCGGCTCTGGGAGAACGCCTGGGAGGAGTTCACTCCCTTCCTCCGCTTCGACACAGAGATCCGCCGCATCGTCTGCACGACGAACGCGATCGAGTCCGTGGACGCGCGGATCCGTCGGGCGGTCAAGGCCCGAGGCCACTTCCCCAACGAGCAGGCCGCCCTGAAGTGCGTCTAATCCGTAGTTAAAGAGTGGCGT
>NZ_JBFBAL010000034.1:0-12085 GCF_040682175.1 Streptomyces sp. NPDC051320 | reverse complement strand
AGATCGAAGCCGCCCTCACCGCCCTGCCCGGCGTCACCGCCGCCTGCGCCACCCTCCGCGAAGACCAACCCGGCGACAAACGGCTCGTGGCCTACGCCGTGTGCACAGAGCAGGCCGTGGGGTCCGCGGCACTACGGACCGAGATGGCTCGGACTCTGCCGGAATACATGGTTCCTGCCGCCTTGGTGGTCCTGGACGCGCTGCCGCTGACGCCGAACGGAAAGGTCGATCGGCGGGCGCTGCCTGCGCCCGCCGTGGTTCCGACAGGCAACGAGGGACGCGGTCCGCGTACCGTCCAGGAGGACATCCTGTGTGGCCTGTTCGCCGACCTGCTGGGCCTGCCCGATGTCGGCGTGAGCGACAGCTTCTTCGATCTGGGCGGCCACTCGCTGCTGGCCACCCGGCTGGTCAGCCGGGTGCGGTCGGTGCTCGGCGTGGAGATGCCGGTCAGTGCGTTGTTCGAGCATCCGACTGTTGCCGGTCTGGCGGCGGCACTGATCGGCGGCGGCCCGGCGAGGAAGAGAGTCGTCCCGGCGGAACGCAAGCACCCGATACCCCTGTCCTTTGCCCAGCGAAGACTCTGGTTCCTGAACCGCCTCGAGGGGTCCAGCTCGACCTACAACATTCCGTTGGTGCTGGAACTCGACGGACAGATCGACGTGCAGGCCCTGCGCGGAGCGCTCGCTGACGTGGTCCGGCGGCACGAGACGCTGCGCACGGTCTTCCCCGAACAGGACGGCGTGCCCTCTCAGCTTGTGCGGGAGCCCACTCCAGCCGAACTGTGCCTCTCCGTTCGGGCTCTCAGCGACGAGGCACTCGACGAGGTCGTCTCCGCCGCGGTGACGCGTCCGTTCGATGTCACCACCGACCTACCGATGAGGTGCGAGTTACTCAGGACCGGCCCCGAACGGCACGTGCTGGTCCTGGTCCTGCACCACATCGCCGGTGACGGCTGGTCCCTGGCGCCGCTCGCCCGGGACGTGGGAACCGCCTACCGCTCGCGGATTCGCGGCGCGGCCCCCGACTGGCCGGAGACGATCGTCCAGTACGTCGATTACACAGTGTGGCAGCGGGACATGCTGGGCTCGGAGACCGACCCCGACAGCGTGTCGTCCCAGCAACTGGCCTTCTGGCGCAAGGCGTTGCATGGCGCACCGGGTCTGATCGAACTGCCCCTCGACCGCCCCCGGCCCGCGGTCGCGGACCCCTCCGGTGCGGTAGCCGCCTACACGCTGGACGCAGACCTGCACGGTCGGCTGCAAGCTCTGGCGAAATCCTGCGGCAGCACCCTGTTCATGGTGTTGCAGGCCGCTGTGTCGGTCGTGCTCTCCCGCCACGGCGCCGGGGATGACATCCCTCTCGGCACCCCGGTAGCCGGCCGCACCGACGAGGCGATGGAGGACATGGTCGGGTTCTTCGTCAACACGCTCGTCCTGCGCACCGACACATCGGGGGAGCCGACCTTCCGAGAGCTCCTCAGCCGGGTACGGGAGTCGGATCTCGCTGCCTACGCGCACCAAGACCTGCCGTTCGAACGTCTCGTCGAGAGTCTGAATCCGGTCCGTGCGCGCAACCACCACCCGCTGTTCCAGGTCATGCTGGTCCTCCAGAACCAAGGCACCGCCGCCATGGAGCTGCCGGGAGCGACGGTAAGCGGCCGACTGGTGCACAACGGGATCAGTAAGTTCGACCTCACGTTCGCCTTCACTGAGGACCTCGTACACGGCGGGCTGTCCGCCGGGGTCGAGTACGCGACGGCCCTTTTCGACGCCGCCACCGTCGACGCACTGGCGGATCGGCTGATTCGGCTGCTCAGCGCCGTGACAACCGACCCGGACCGTCCCCTGCACCGCTATGAGCTGCTGTCCGACGAAGAGCACCGCACGGTGACCCGATGGAGCGAAGGTGCTGCTCTTCCGGTGGACGTGCCGGAGGAGCTGCCGGAGGTCTTCGCGGCTCAGGTGGCCGCGGCGCCGGATGCGGTGGCTGTTTCGGGCGGCGATGTGGCGTTGTCGTACGGGGAGCTGGACAACATCTCGGCCGCTCTGGGCCGGTGCCTGGTGGGGTGGGGTACCGGCGCCGAGGACAGCATCGGCGTGTTGCTGGATCGTTCGGCCGCGGTGGTGACCGTTTCGCTGGCCGCGGTGCGGGCGGGCGGGGCCTACGTACCGCTGGACGCACGGTGGCCGACGGACCGATTGCGGCAGGTCTCCCGGGTGGCGGGCCTGCAGGTCCTGATCGTCGGCGAGGAACTGGCGGATCACGCATGGGTCGTTGAGACGCGCCGGAGTACGCCGGTGGTGGTGGTCGACAGAGTAGGACGTGTCGTCGGAGGCGCACCCGCGATACCTGGTGACCTGCCACCGGTCGTGGGCGGCGATCGGTTGGCGTACGTGATGTTCACGTCGGGTTCGACGGGTGAGCCCAAGGGTGTGGGCGTGTCCCATGGCGATGTGGTCGCGTTGGCTGCGGACAACGCATGGGGGTCGGGTGCGGCCGATGCGGTGCTGATGCATTCGGCTTATGTCTTCGACGCGTCGACGTTCGAGATCTGGGTTCCGCTCCTCCGGGGTGGGCGGATCGTGATCGGCCCACCGGGTGTGCTGGAACCGAGCACACTGCGGGAGACCGTCGCCGCTGAGCACGTGAGTGCCCTCTTCATGACGACTGCCCTGTTCAACGTGATCGCTGAGGCGGGGGCAGAGATCCTGTCCGGATTGCGGGTGCTGTGTGCGGGTGGCGAGTTGGCCGCCCCGGGGGTCATGCAGGACGTCGCCGGACGCCTGCCCGGCACTCGCGTTCTCCACGTGTACGGGCCGACGGAGACCACGACCTTCGCCACACGTTTCACCGTCACTGCGGATGGACCTCCCGGGGCTCCGGCGATCGGTTGTGCCTTGGACGGAATGGCGGCGTATGTGCTGGACGCGGGCCTCGGACCGGTGCCCCCGGGCGTAGTGGGAGAGCTGTATCTGTCCGGACGAGGAGTGGCGCGCGGATATCTGGGCCGGCCCGGGCTGACATCTACACGCTTCGTCGCCGATCCCTTCCACGCGGGTGGCAGGCGCATGTACCGCACGGGGGATCTCGTCCGATGGAACACGCGGGGGCAACTCGAGTACGTCTCCCGTGCTGATGATCAGGTCAAGCTCCGGGGCTACCGCATCGAACCCGGTGAGATCGAAGGCGTCCTGGCCGGCCTGCCCGGGGTCGCTGCCGCCTTCGTGCTGGCACGAGAGGACGCACCGGGTGGTGGCCGGCGTCTGATTGGCTACGTGGTGCCATCGGCCGGCACTGTGCTGGACCACGCCGAACTGGCGGCAGGTCTCGGCCGGGTGCTTCCGGATTACATGGTGCCGACGACGTTCGTGGACATGGACACGCTTCCGTTGACTCCGAACGGGAAAGTGGATCGCCGCGCCCTCCCCGTGCCGGACGTCACCGCGGTCCCCGGTACCCGAGGACCGCGAACAGCGCGCGAGGAGATCCTCTGCGGACTGTTCGCCGACCTCCTCGGCCTGGAACAGGTCGGAATCGACGACGGATTCTTCGAATGCGGGGGCCACTCACTGCTGGCCACCCGTCTGGCCAGCCGTGTCCGCAGCACGCTGGGCGTGGAGATGCAGGTCAAAACCCTGTTCGAACAGCCGACTGTGGCACGTTTGGCCGCCGCGCTCGACGGCGCTGCGGAGGCCCGGACCTCCATCGTGCCCGAGCAGCGACCGGATACGGTGCCGCTGTCCTTCGCCCAGCAACGTCTGTGGTTCCTCAACCGCCTCGAGGGACCGAATTCCACGTACAACGTGCCGCTCGTCCTGCGGCTCGATGGGGCGCTGGACGTCGACGCGCTGCTCGCGGCTCTGGCGGACGTCGTCGAACGCCACGAGACCCTGCGCACCGTCTATCCCGACACCGATGGTGTCGTACGCCAGTTGGTCCTGGACTCCTCGGCAGTGGATTTCGATGCCGGGCCACTGGATGTCGCCCCCGGTGACCTGGATCGGCTGCTCACCGAGGCTGCCTCGCATGCTTTCGACGTGACCTCGCAGGTTCCGGTGCGGGTGAGGTTGCTGCGGCTCGGCGCCAAGGAGCACGTGCTGGTGCTGGTTCTGCACCACATCGCTGGTGACGGCTGGTCCCTGGCGCCGCTCGCGCGCGACCTGGGGCAGGCATACCGCGCCCGTACCAGCGGTGAGGCTCCCGGCCGGCCATCGCTGCCGGTGCAGTACGCCGACTACACGCTGTGGCAACGGCGCATGCTGGGTGACGGCACCGACCCGGACAGCATCGGCGCACAGCAACTGGAATTCTGGCGCCGAGCGCTTGAGGGGCTGCCGGAGCTGCTGGAGCTGCCGCTCGACCGTCCACGGCCGTCCCTGATGCGGCACGCGGGTGACGCCCTCGCCTTTCATCTTGACGCCCAAGTCCATCGCGGGCTCACCGAATTGGCCCGATCATCGGGATGCACCCTCTTCATGGTGCTGCAGGCGGCCCTGTCCGTTCTGCTGTCCCGGCACGGCGCGGGCGACGACATCCCGCTCGGCACGGCGGTGGCGGGCCGCACGGACGAGGCCCTGGACGAACTCGTCGGGTTCTTCGTCAATACCCTCGTGCTGCGCACGGACCTCTCCGGGAACCCGACCTTTCACGAGGTGCTCGACCGGGTCCGGGAGTTCGATCTGGCCGCCTACGCTCACCAGGACGTCCCTTTCGAGCGACTGGTGGATGCGCTGAGCCCGGAGCGAGCGAAGGCATTCCATCCGTTGTTCCAGACCATGGTGGTCCTGCAGAACCAGGCATCGGCCGAGCTCGAGCTTCCAGGAATCTCGGCTACCGCACAGCCCGTCCACACCGGCATCAGTAAGTTCGATCTGACGTTCTCCTTCACCGAGACCCACGACGAGGCGAACCGGGCCGCCGGCATCGAGGGAAGCCTTGAGTTCTCCACCGAACTGTTCGAGCCTGCCACGGCGCAGGGCCTGGCCGACCGCCTGTCACTGCTGTTGGCCACGGTGGTGGCCGATCCGGACCGCCGGGTGCGCAGCATCGATCTGCTCACCGATCAGGAGCAGTCACGCGCTGTCTCCGCAGGTGCGGGGCCGGTCTGTTCGTTGCCATGGCGGTCGGTACCGGAGGCCTTCCGCGGGCAGACCGCTCGGACGCCGGATGCCGTAGCGGTCCGTGATCAGCACCGGACACTGACGTATGCCGAGCTCGACACGACCGCGAATGACTTGGCGCACTACCTGACGGAGCGCGGGGTGGGCCCGGCGGACGTCGTCGCGCTGGCCGTCCCGGCAACGGCAGACATGGTGGTGGCGATGTTGGCGGTGCTGAAGGCGGGAGCGGCTTATCTGCCGGTGGACCCCGAGTACCCGCCGTCACGCATCGGGTACATGCTCGACGACGCCCGCCCTGCCCTCCTGGTCACGACGCTCGAGACGCACGCCGGACTGCCGGAGATCTCCGTGCCGGTCATGATGCTCGACGAGACGGAGTCATGGTCCACCGGCCTCACAGCAGATCTCGACATCTCGCCGGCGCCTTCCCAACCGGCGTACGTGATCTATACGTCGGGGTCCACGGGCCGGCCGAAGGGCGTTGTGGTCACGCACGAGTCCTTGGCCAATCACATGGCGTGGATGGCGGATTATCTCGATGTCTCCGCGAACGACCGGGTCCTCGCGCGTACTTCATCGAGTTTCGATGCGTCGGTGTGGGAGCTCTGGTTGCCGATCCTGCACGGTGCGAGCACCTGCTTGGTCTCTGCGGAGGCGAACCGTGACCCCGACCTGCTGCTGCGGCGGATGCGCGAGTTCCAGGTGACGCTGGCCCAGTTCGTCCCGTCTCATCTGTCGCTGATCCTGAACAACGCCACCGTGGCCGCGCCCTCGAGTCTGCGGGCTGTGATGTCCGGCGGTGAGGTTCTCCCGGCTGACCTGGCGGTGCAGGTCGCCGAGGCATGGGGAGCAGAGGTGCACAATGTGTACGGGCCGACCGAAGCCACCATCGACACCACCGTTCATCCGGTCGCTCCCCTCACGGGGCGGCCGGGTTCCGAGGCCACGCCCCTGGGCCGGCCGGTCTGGAACGTCCAGGTGTATGTCCTCGATACCAGCCTGAACCTGGTGCCGCGGGGGGTGACCGGGGAACTGTATGTGGCGGGTCGAGGGCTGGCTCAGGGTTATCTGCGGCGGCCCGGGCTGACCGCCTCACGGTTCGTCGCCGACCCCTTCGGTCCAGCGGGGCAGCGGATGTACCGTACCGGGGATCTCGTACGGTGGGACGCCGACGGTCGGCTGGAGTACCTGTCACGCGCCGACGACCAGGTCAAGCTCCGTGGGTTCCGTATCGAACTCGGCGAGATCCAGGCCGCGCTCACCGCCTTGCCCGCTGTCACCGCTGCCTGCGCCATCGTCCGCGAAGACAGGCCCGGTGACAGACGCCTGGTCGCCTACACGGTAGCCACCACCCCGGATGGGCCGGACTCCCCCACTGCGGCCCGACTGCGCGCCGCTCTGACGGCGACGCTGCCGGACTACATGGTGCCGTCCGCGTTCGTCAGGCTCGATGCGCTGCCGCTCACCCCCAACGGGAAAGTCGACCGGCGAGCACTGCCCGCGCCCGATCTGCCGGTCGGCCGGACCGTTGGCCGCGCTCCGGGCACCGAACAGGAAAGGGTCTTCTGTGAGGTGTTCGCCAGCGCTCTGGGGGCGTCGGACATCCAGGTGGATGACGACTTCTTCGCACTCGGCGGCGACAGCATCCTGTCCATCCAAGTCGTCAGCAGGGCACGCAGAGCGGGGCTGGTCGTCAGCGCCCGCGACGTTTTCGTGCACCGCACCCCGGAGGCAATCGCTGCCGTCGCCGTGCCGCTCGGCGACGAACCGGAGACGGCGGCGGATCCCGGTATCGGCGAGGTTCCGCTGACCCCGATCGCAGCCTGGTTCCTCGACCGCCCCGGCACGCTCGACAGCTACAACCAGTCGACGATGCTGAGCTGCCCAGCGGGCGCCGATGAGGAGAGCCTGGTCGCTGTGGTCCAGACGCTGCTCGACCACCACGGGACGCTGCGCCTGAGAGTTGTTCCGGCGCAGGGGGGAACCGGCGGTCTCGAGGTACTGCCCCCGGGGGCAGTACAGGCCCGGGAGCGACTGACCCGGGTGGACATCGCGGGTCTGGCGGAGGACGCCACGAGAGCCGTGGTCGCCGAGGCTGCGGAAGCCGCACGTCGGCGATTGCTGCCAGGAGCAGCCGTCATGCTGGAGGCCGTGTGGTTCGACGCCGGCCCGGACCGGCCGGGCCGGTTGCTGCTCGTCATCCACCACCTGGCAGTGGACGGAGTCTCGTGGCGCACGCTCACTGAAGACCTGGTGGCTGCCTGGCAGGCGGTCACCGCCCGCCGTCACGGGTCCCTCCGCACGAACCCCTCCGGTACACCGCAGCCGGCGCCGTCGCTGCTCGCGGCATCGACTTCGTACCGCCGCTGGGCCGAGTTGCTGGTTACCGAAGCGCGCACCCCGGCGCGCGTCGCGGAGTTGCGGATGTGGCAGGACATCTTGAGCACCCCGGATCCGCAGCTGGCGTACCGACCGCTCGACCCCGGCCAGGACACCGCCGGCCGGGCCGTGACCCGGACCTTCAGTCTGCCCGCCGAATGGACCCGGCCCCTGCTGACCACAGCGCCCAGCGCATTCCATGCAGGCGTCAATGACGTACTGCTCACCGGGCTGGCGCTCGCCGTCGCCGGTTGGCGCGCCGAACGCGGCATGTCCGGAAACCAGGCGCTCCTGCTCGGCCTGGAGGGGCACGGCCGCGAGGAGATCTTCGAGCGCGTCGACCTGTCGCGTACGGTGGGGTGGTTCACCACCATGTACCCGGTCAGGCTCGACCCGGGCCCTGTGAGCCCGTCCCTGGCCTACGACGGCTCGCTCGTCGACCGCGCGCTCAAGCGCATCAAGGAACAACTGCGGACCATCCCGGACCAGGGCGTGGGATACGGCCTGCTGCGCCACCTGAATCCGCGCACACGCGAACTGCTCAGGGACGCGCCGACACCGCAGATCGGTTTCAACTACCTGGGCCGGTACACCGGTTCGCCCGGCGACGGAGCCACCGCGGCCGGCGCGGACTGGCAGCTCCTCTTCGACGGGGGCGGCCCACGCAGTCAGGACCCCGACATGCCGGTCCACCACGTACTCGACATCAACGCCCATACCCGAAACCTCCCCGACGGACCCCGACTGGTCGCCAACTGGACTTGGCCGCAGGGCCTGTTGGAGGAGAAAGACATCGAGGAGCTCGCCGAAGGGTGGATGCGCGCCCTGCGAGCCATCGCGGAACACGCCGAAGCACCGGACGCAGGGGGCTACACGCCTTCCGACCTTCCCCTGGTCTCGCTCAACCAGGCCCAGATCGACCGACTGCAGAACAAGTGGGGTGGACGCAAGTGACCGGGTTCCAGCTGCAGGATGTCCTGCCGTTAACGCCGTTGCAGGCAGGCATGCTGTTCCACGCTCTGTACGACTCCGAGGCCGTGGACGTCTACACCGCGCAGTTCGTCTTCGACATCGAGGGCTCGGTGGACGCCGACGTACTGCGGGCGGCCGTGCGGGGGCTCCTGCGCAGGCACGACAATCTGCGGGTCGGCTTCCTGCATGAGGACCTCGACGAGCCGGTCCAAGCCGTCGCCGTCGAGGTTCAACCGGCCTTCGACGAACTCGACCTCACCGACGGTGAGGACTCCGGCCGAGCAGAACGCCTCACTGCCTTCCTGGCCACCGACCGCACCCGTCGCTTCGACCTGTCGAAGCCGCCACTGATCAGGTTCACGCTGATCCGCATGGGGCACCGGCAATTCCGCTTGGTGATGACCAGCCACCACATCCTGCTCGACGGCTGGTCGACACCCGTGCTCGTACGGGAACTGTTCGAGCTGTACGCGCGAGGCGGGGACGACCTCGGCATGCCCCGAGTCACCCCCTACCGCGACTATCTGGCTTGGTTGGCCGCCCAGGACAGCACCGCAGCCACTGACGTCTGGCGCCGAGCCCTCGAAGGAGTGGAGGAACCGACCCTGCTGTCCGGGTCAAGACCCACCCCGGTGTCCTCGGACGAGCTGCCGCAAAGCGTCGTGCTGGACCTCGGCGAGTCCACCACCGCCCGTCTTCGCGACACTGCCCGGCGCCACCGCCTCACCCTGAACACCGTGGTGCAGAGCGCCTGGGGTCTCCTGCTCCATCACCTCACAGGTCAGCGCGACCTTCTGTTCGGGACCACTGTCTCGGGCCGGCCGCCGGAGATCGCCGGCATCGAGTCGATGGTCGGCCTGTTCATCAACACCGTCCCCGTCCGGATCCGCATACGCCCCGAGGACACCCTCGCGACCCTGCTGAGCAGAGCCCAGGACGAGCAGAGCGCTCTCCTGGGCTGCCAGCACATCGGCTTGACCGAAATCCAGGCACTGACCGGCCTGGACTGCCTCTTCGACACGCTGGCCGTCTTCGAGAACTACCCCATGGACGCGCAAGCGTTGCGACAGGCCCAGGAAGGCCTTCCCGGATTCAGGATCACCGGATTCCACGGCAACGACGCCGCGCACTACCCGCTGACCCTCACCATCGCGCCGGGGAACGACCTGCGGATCACGTTCGGCCACCGCACGGAGGCCTTCACCGGCGACACCGTGCGGGTGATGGCGGCACGGCTGCGCCTCCTGCTGGAAGCATGCGCGAAGGACCTCGACCTTCGCGTCACCGACCTCACCGTACTGCTCCATGGAGAAGCCGACCGACTGCTGGAACAAGGGCGCGGTGCCGTTCTCCCGGCGGATCCGTCGAGCGCGAGCCTGCCGGACATGTTCGCGGCACGGGTAGCCGATGCGCCCGAGGCGGTGGCTGTATCGGGTCCCGGTACGACGCTGTCATACCGGGAACTCGATGAGATCTCGGGAGCGCTGGGCCGCTGCCTGACAGGCTGGGGTCTTGGTGCCGAGGACGGCGTGGGGGTCCTGCTGGAACGGTCGGCCGGCGTGGTGACCACCTCGCTGGCGGCGGTGCGTGCCGGCGGGAGGTACGTGCCGTTGGACGCGCGCTGGCCCGTCGGCCGATTGCGGCAGGTCGCCGCGGTCGCGCAGCTGCGGGCCCTGGTCGTCGGCGAGGAGTCGGCCGATCACGCATGGGTCGAGGAGATGCGCGATGCGCTGCCGGTGATCGTCGTCGACATCGCAGGCCGGGTACTCGAAGGCGCGCCTGCGGACCTCGGCGTTCTTCCGGCAGCGCCGGGTGGCGACCGACTGGCGTATGTGACGTTCACTTCCGGTTCGACCGGTACGCCCAAGGGCGTCGGTGTTTCTCACGCTGACGTGGCCGCGCTGGCCGGCGACACGACGTGGGACAGCGACGTGACGGAGGCGGTGCTCCTGCACTCGGCCTACGTGTTCGACGCTTCGACGTTCGAGATCTGGGTGCCTCTCCTCAACGGCCGGCGCATCGTCGTCGCCTCTCCGGGGACGCTGGAACCCGAAACCCTTCGTCGTGCTGTCCGCTCCGACGGCGTGACCGCACTGTTCATGACCACCGCACTGTTCAACTTCATCGCCGAGACGGACCCCCGACTGCTCGGCGAACTGAGACTGGTGATCACCGGCGGCGAGGCCGCGGCCGCAGGTGTGCTGCAACGCTTGGCGGTCACCCATCCGCAGACCCGCTTCATCAACGTGTACGGGCCCACCGAGACGACGGCCTTCGCGACGCGCTGCGAGCTGACGTCGAGCGCCTCAGCCTCCGGGCACGACGGCGTGCCGCCTATCGGGGACGCTATGGACGGTATGCGGGCGTACGTGCTCGACGCCGGCCTGCGGCTGGTACCCATGGGCGTGGCGGGTGAGCTGTATGTGGCCGGCCCGGGAGTCGCGCGCGGGTACGTGGGGCGGCCGGGGCTGACATCCACCCGCTTCGTCGCTGATCCGTTCGGCGGGTGCGGCGAGCGGATGTACCGCACGGGTGATCTCGTCCGCTGGAACAGAGAGGGGCAACTCGAATACCTCTCCCGCGTCGATGATCAGGTGAAGCTCCGGGGTTACCGCATCGAGCCCGGCGAGATCGAAGGTGTCCTCATGGCTTCGCCTTCGGTGACGTCGGCCTGTGTGGTCGTGCGCGAGGACCTGCCGGGCGACCGCCGGCTGGTGGCGTACGCGGTGCCCGCCGACGGGTGCTTGTTGAACGGCGACGCACTGGCGGCCGACATCACGCGGGCCCTTCCTGCCTACATGGTGCCCTCGGCGTTCGTGCAGATGGAAGCGCTGCCGTTGACCCCGAACGGGAAGGTGGACCGCCGAGCGCTGCCGGTCCCGGAGGTCGCTGCCGGTGAAGGCGGCCGGCACGCGCGAACCGCGCAGGAGGATGTTCTCTGTCATCTCTTCGCCGACGTACTGGGTGTTGACCGGGTGTCCGTCCACGACGACTTCTTCGCTCTCGGTGGGCACTCTCTGCTGGCGGCCCGGCTGGTCGGCCGAGTCCGCTCGGCCCTGGACATCGAACTCGAGATCCGCATGCTCTTCGAACATCCCACCGCCGCGGGACTGGCCACGGTGCTCGCAGGCGCGGGCCGGGCACGGACCGCGGTAGTACCCGAGCAGCGGCCGGAGACGCTGCCCCTGTCCTTCGCCCAGCAACGCCTGTGGTTCCTGAACCGGCTCGAGGGACCCAGCGCTACGTACAACATTCCCGTCGGGGTCCGCCTCGACGGAGCACTGGACATCCGCGCCCTGCGCGCCGCTCTCACCGATGTCGTCGAACGCCACGAGGCTCTGCGTACCGTCTTCCCCGACGGCGACGGCGCGCCCTGTCAGGTCGTCCTCAGCTCGACCGACGCGTACCTCGACTTCGCCGTCGACGACGTTGAGGAACCGGAGCTGTCCGACTGGCTCAAGCGTGCGGCGGCTCAGCCGATCGATGTGGAGAGCCACCTCCCGATCCAGGCCGGCCTGGTGCGACTGAGCGCCCGGCGGCATGTGCTGGTGCTGGTGCTGCACCACATCGCGGCCGACGGCTGGTCGCTGGCACCGCTCGCCCGGGATCTGGGG
>NZ_JBFBAL010000033.1:0-12790 GCF_040682175.1 Streptomyces sp. NPDC051320 | reverse complement strand
TGGACCATGCGCTGGAAGGCCGCACTGAACGCCTTCGACATCACCTTCGACGGCCGTCTCACCGCCGCCCGACAGTAACCTCAACAACCCGAATTGCACCGTTCGTTGGACAGACCCGAACGGGACGTACACGCTGTCGGCGTGGGTGAAGAGCAGCGGCGGACAGAAGTCGGCGAACATCTTCGCCAAGAATTTCGGCGCAAGTGAAATGGATCATCCGATCAACCAGTCGATCGGCGGTTGGACACAGGTCGATATCCCGGGCATCAATGTGACCAACGGGTCGATCCAGGTCGGCGTGTACTCCAACGCCAATGCCGGCAACTGGGTGAACGTCGACGACTTCAGCCTGGTCCAAACCGGTGGGGGTTCTACGTCCGGTGGGTCTGGTGGGTCTGGTGGATCTGGTGGGGGTGGGTCGGGTGCGTTGCGTGCGGTGGGTGCGAGCAAGTGCCTGGATGTGCCGGGTGCTACGCAGGTCAACGGTACGCAGGTGGAGGTCTATGACTGTGACGGTGGTGCGGGTCAGGGTTGGGCCGGTACCTCGTCGAAGCAGTTGACCGTGTACGGGGGTGCGAAGTGTCTGGACGCGCATGCCAAGCAGACGTCGCCGGGAACGTCAGTGGAGATCTATGACTGCAACGGCGGTACGAACCAGCAGTGGAACATCAACGCCAACGGCACCATCACCGGCGTGCAGTCGGGTCTGTGTCTGGACGTGACCAACCGCTCCACCGCCAACGGTGCGCCGGTCGAGCTGTGGACCTGCAACGGCGGCACCAACCAGCAGTGGAAACTGGGCTGATCCCACCACCCGGGCCGCGGCCCGGGGCGTGAGGCGTGAGGCGTGACGTGTGCGGGACGATCCCAGCGATCGCCCCGCACGCGCGTTCCCCGTGCCTCGGCCGCCCGCAATCAGCAGCCAGCACCTCACACCGCTCGCATCGCAGCATGCCTGCGCACGCTGAGACATCAGCCGGGCCGGCCGGTCCGACCGTGGCGGTCCGGCTGAAGGGCTTCTGCCTTCAGCAGTCGTTCTTCGGCATCAACGGCGGGCTCGGCAACAGGCTCGATGAGTTTCGGCTGTCGTCCTGCGCGGCCCGGCGCCGGCGGGCACGTGAAGTCGCCGCTGCAACCGGTCATTTGCTGCTATGTTCCCCCCGACCGCCCGACGTCTGTTCTCGCCTGTGCCGTCTCGTATGAGCTGACGGGGCGGCGGTGCTCCTGGACGGGAATAGCCGGCTCCATGGTCGCCCGCCCCTCCGCCCTCAGGGCGGAGCCGAGGCGCACGGGGACGGGGAGGAGCGGCCCGGGGATGTGCTGGACAAGCTGACCGGACTTGCGACTCGTTGTAAGGTAGGAAGACAGCACTTGACCTGCAAAAAAGCAGGCAGGGAGCCTAGCCCGGGAGTACTTCCGTGATACGTACCATGTTCAAGTCCAAGATCTAGCTGTTTGGCGTCGCCGCAGGTCAGGGGCATCATGTGCCCCCCTCAGGTCAGCAAACGGTCAGCATGCGTCCCGGACGTGTCCCGGTTGCTGACCTGCGACCTACAGTGCGGCGCCTGAGCAGGTTCTTGGGCTGGAACGGATGGTGCGTCACATGGCCCGACAGCTCGCCCGCGGTATGGGGTCCTTCTTCAAGGACTGCGGCTGTGCGAAGCCGACCCGCTGCCCTCATCCGTACTCGATCCGTTTCCGGGACGCGCTCGGCAAGCAGCGCGAGGAGTCTGGTTACGGCACGCAGGATGATGCGATCGAACGCCTCACGCAGCTGTATGCGGAGAAAAAGACCACGGCTCCTTCGGTGGCGGCCGCCCGCCGTGAACTGGGTCAGCTGACGGTTGAGGAGTACGCGAAGCAGTGGCGTCCTCGGCAGCGCAAGATGACGGACTACTCCACCGGCTGGCACGTCGACAGCTCGATCAACGTGCACATCGTCCCCCGCCTCGGGTCGCGGAAGCTGAGTTCGGTCACGCCGATGGTGATCGAGCGCTTCCTGGACGAGATGGAGAGCGACGGCGTCGGCCGCGGAAACCAGGTGAACATATTCCGGGTCCTCAAGACCATCCTGCGGGACGCCTACACCAAGGGGGCCATGGCGGACGACCCGGTGAAGGGGATCCAGGAGCCCGAATACGTCCGGTCAACGGTTGCCATCCCATCGCTCGCCTACGTGACGAAAGCGCTGGCCGTCGCCGACGAGGACCTGGCGCTGGAGATCGTCATGATGACGGGATGCGGCCTGCGCAACGGTGAGGCGCGGGCGGTGAACGTCAACAACGTCGTGGCGCAGGACGTGTACCGGGTGCGGGAGCAGATCCATTCCAACACGCTGAGGCCGGCGAAGCTGAAGCACCGCAAGACCGGGGAGTTCCGCGAGGTTCCTCTGCCCCGGTCGGTCCGGGAGGCGATCGAGCGGTATGAGGAGAAGCACGGCACCACGAAGGACGGCTACCTGCTGCGCGGTCCGGGCGGCTACTTCACCGAAGGCATGGAGCGGCGCCGGGTGAAGAAGCTCTTCACGGACCTGCCGCCGGAGGAAGGGGTGGGGATGTACGGCTTCCGCCACTACTTCGCCTCGAACGCCCTCGGGAATGGTATCCCGATCACCGACGTCGCGGAGTGGATGGGCCATAAGTCCATCGAGGAGACGTACCGGACCTACCGGCACCTGATGCCGGGCAGCATCACCAAGGCCGCCCGGATTTTGGACGCCGGCCTCTGGGAAGCCGCCTGATTTCTGACCTCGAGAGAACAGCAGGTTCTTGGTCTGCTGGCGGGACAGGGAGCGCAGGCGGTCTGACCAGCCAAAACGGCTGATGTAAGGGTGGCCGATCGGCATTGCGGTCCGGGAATGGTCCGGATCTTGGCCGTGGTCCTTGTTTGCGAACCGTCGGGCGAGCACAGGGTGTTCTGGATGGACGCGGCTCGCGGGCTGTCGGTCGCAGAGGCGGTGGGAGATGACCGTGGCTGCCCCAGGGACCGTGACCCGCATCGGTCGGAGAGCGCGTCGGTGATGCAGGCACCTGAGTTGTGGTGGGAACTTCGTGGGCCGCACGGACGAGGAGATCCGCCGGGCGCGCGAGGACTGGATGACGGGCGACCGCTTCGGCGAGGTCAAGGGCTACGACGGCGACCGGCTGGACGCGCCGGAGGGGCCGACGACGCAGCTGAAGGCGCGGGGGAGGACGCGCTGACCAGAGGCTTCCTCTTTCGGGCTGAGGGGGCCCGCGTCGCCCATGGGACGGAGGGGCGCCGTGGAACGGCTGTCTCCGCCGGTCCGCTCGGCTCGACGCGAGCAGGGCAAAGGTGCTGTTCAGGGCGTCCTCGGGGCTTCTCACATGCGACACCGCGGCCCTCTCAGCATTGCTGTCGCCAGGTCTGCCACCCCCTCCGGCGGGAGCCGCAGCGTAACCCGCGATCGCGCGCCCTTCCGCCTTGCGGGCGGCATGAGGTCTCGGGCGGGCGTGGGCCGGATGGCTGGGTCACGCCGGGAGAACTCCGTCGGTGAAGACACCGCGCAGGCTGGTACACGCATCCGCGACAGCTTCGTGGCCTTCGTGAAGGCGTCGATCTCGGTGAAGAACCCGTGGTACACGCCGCGGTACCGGCGGTGCCGCACCGGGACGCCCTCTGCCCCGAGCCGTCGCGCATACGCCTCGGCGTCGTCGCGCAGGCAGTCCACTTCCGCGGTGATGACGTGGGCGGGGGCGAGACCGGCGAGGGTCGCGGCCTTGAAGGGCACCGCGAGTGAGCCGGGAGTAACGCCGGCGTCGCCCACGTACTGACGCCAGAACCACTGCGCGTCGGCGGTTCCCATCAGGGGGCGTCCGCGAACTCGGTCCAGGACGGGCGTGCGAAAGAGTCGTCCACCGCCGGGTAGACGAGGACCTGGAGCGCGGGCTGGGGCAGTCCGCGGCTGCGCAGGTCGAGGCAGAGCGACGCCGCCAGCCCTCCACCGGCCGAGTCGCCACCGACCGCGACGCGGTGGCTGTCGATGCCGAGGCGGTCCGCGTTCTCGACGAGCCAGGCGTGGGCCGTCCTGGTGTCGTCGATGGCGGCGGGGAACGGATGCTCGGGGGCCAGCCGGTAGTCGACCGAGACCACGACGCACTCGGCGTGGTGGCTGAACAGACGGCATACTTCGTCGACGCCGTCCAGGCTGCCGACCGTGAAGCCCCCGCCGTGGAGATGCAGCAGGCAGGGCAGGTCGGACGTACCCGTGCGCCGCGCGTGCGGACGGTAGACGAACCGGCACGGAGCGGACCACCCCGAACGGGTCGGTCCAAGTGGCGTCCTCTTCCGTCACGGACGCGACCTGGGTCCGGCGGGGCGGAGGTTGCGGGGCCGCGAACCGCCGTACTCCCTCCAGGCCGAGGGTGTGCAGAGGTTGCGGGAGCACCTCGGCGAGAAAGTCGGCTGCCAGGAGCGACTCGGGATCCAGGAGCCCGCGCCACGCGGGCGGAGGTTCCCCCCGGTGGCGGTGGCGACGGGGCCCGGCAGGGTCGGCCTGCAGTCCGGGCCGGACCTCGGTGTCGGCCGCTCGACGGGAAGGGGCACAGGGGTCCTCCGCGCGCAGGGATCTTGACAAGATCCAGTCGATTGAACAGGGTCGATTGACTGGATCATATGATCAATATGCGAGAATGGGCCAGGTGCAAGATCCGGCGATACATTGGACAGGCCACGGCTCCGTACCACCGGACACTCGGAACGGCCATGACTGAGTTCAGCAGCCAACAGGACGCGGGACCCTCGCGAGGCGGTCTTTCCGCCGGTGTGGCTGCGGCCGATGACGCAATCATGGTGCTGGACGACGAGCGGCGGCTCGTGGGGTGGAGCCGAGAGGCCGAGACGCTGTTCGGATATCGCCCGGACGAGGTGTTGGGACGCCCTGCCGACGTGATCCTGGCCGACGCGGACACCAGCGCTGGCGTGTTCGCCGACGGGAGGCGTCGTGGGCGGACGCCGGACATCCGGTCGGTACGCCACCGTGACGGGCACCGCGTCGACGTGGCCGTCGACTGCCGTCGACTGTCCGGCGGCGCATCCGGGGTTGCCTGGCTCGTCCGGGCGATGCCCGCGAGAGAACTGCGCGAGCGGGCCGTCGATCGAGCCGTGACGGCCGGGATCTATCACCAGTCGCCCGTCCTGCTCACCATCTACGAGACGGACGGCCGGATTCGCTGGTTCAACCACGCGGTCGAAGCGCAGTTCGGCGTCCGCGTGGAGGAATGCGCAGGGAAGTCTCTGAAGAGCCTCCTCCCGGAGGGGATGCTCCTGTACGACGAAGGCCGTGAGGTGCAGGACGTCGAGGAGATCATCCGACGCGTCGCGCGGACCGGCGAACCGGTGATCGACATGCGCTACCGGAGCGTCACCCCGCTGAGGCCCCTGCGTGAGCACGTCTGGACCGCCTCGTACTTCGTGCTCAACGACGAGGAAGGGGTGCCCGTCGGGGTCTGCGAGACCGGCGTGGACATCAGCGAGCGTTACGTGGCGCAGCAGCGCCTGGCGTTGCTCAGCAGGGCGGGGTCCAGTATCGGTGGGACTCTGGACATGCGGCGCACGGCGGGTGAGCTGGGCGATCTGGTGGTTCCGGAGTTCGCGGACGCGGTCGTGGTCGGCCTGTCCGCGTCGGTCCTGAGCGGGCAGGACCCCCCGGTGCCGGCGAACGGCGGCAAGGCCAGTTCCGAGCTGTGCGAGGTGGCCCGGAACGCCCGGGCCGCGGCGGTCGGTGACATCGCGGCTGCGGCCCTGGACGAGGCAGGTCCGAGGTGTCTTGCGGACGCCGCGCCCGTCTCCGACCCGGCGTCCGGTGCTCTGGTGGTGCCGTTGGAGTCCCGGGGCGTGGCGATGGGTGTGGTGGCCTTCGTACGGTCCGCGCCGCGTGATCCCTTCGATGCCGAGGAAGTCGCGCTGGCCGAGGAATTGGCGTCCCGCACCGCAGTGTGTGTGGACAACGCCCGCCGGTATGCCCGAGAGCACGCGACCGCGCTGACGTTGCAGCAAGACCTCCTGCCCCGCGCGCTGCCCCGGCCGGCCGGGGTGGAGCTGGGCCATCGCTATCTGCCGGCAGCGGGGCCAGTGGGTGTCGGTGGGGACTGGTACGACGTCATTCCGCTGTCCGGGGCACGCGTCGGGTTCGTGGTCGGGGATGTGGCGGGCCATGGCATGAACGCGGCTGCCACGATGGGGCGTTTGCGTACGACCGTGGCCGCCCTTGCGGCGCTCGATCTCGCGCCCGAGGAACTTCTCGCCCGCCTGGACGACCTGGTGATCCAGGCCGGTGCCGTCCGGACGGCGGATGAGGCGGAGGACCAGGCGTTCGGCGTCACCTGCCTTTACGCGATCTACGACCCGGTCTCGCGGCGCTGCGTCATGGCACGAGCGGGCCACCCGCCTCCTGTTCTGGTCGCGCCCGGCGGACGCGCCGAACTCCTCGACCTTCCCGCCGGGCCGCCGCTGGGCCTGGGCGGCCTTCCCTTCGAGAGTGCGGAAGTCGAGGTCCCGGAGGGTGCGGTGCTCGCGCTGTACACCGACGGACTGGTGGAAAGCCGGGACCGGGACATCGATGCGGGGATTCGTGCCCTGTGCGAGGCGGTTTCCCGCCCTGGGTGCGACCCTCTGGAACACCTCTGCGACAGGGTCACCGCCGCGCTGCTGCCGCGGCCGCCGGAGGACGACGCCGCCTTGCTCCTGATCCGGATGCACGCCCTCGCGGAGGACCAGGTGTCCACCTGGGACATACCCGCCGACCCCGGCGAAGTGGGCCGCGCGCGGTCGCTGGTCGGTGAACGGCTCGAACGGTGGGAAGTCGACGAGGGCGCATCGTTCACCGTGGAACTCGCCGTCAGCGAACTGGTCACCAACGCGATCCGCTACGGCCGCCCACCGATCCGCCTGCGGCTGATCCGGGAACGCGGACTCATCGTCGAAGTCTCCGACGGGGGCCACACCTCCCCCCACCTGCGGCGAGCCGCGATGGAGGACGAGGGAGGCCGCGGCCTCTTCCTCGTCGCACAACTGACGCAACGCTGGGGAACCCGCTACACGCCGACCGGCAAAACGATCTGGACCGAACTCTCTTTGGATCCCCACGAGCTCACGCCCCTGGCGTTCGGGCTGTGACCCGCTGGTCGAGACCTTCGATCCGGTGAAGATCTGACCTCTGCCTGAGGAGCGGAGCGCTCGCCCGCTCCCAGGCCCCTCCTGCCGAGGTTCCACGCACCGCCGTGGCTGGGTCATGAATTTTCTTAGTCGAACGTCTTGAACGGATGACTAACTTGCCCTAGCGTACGGGGCGACGCCGCTCCCGAGCGCCGCCCCTGCGACGGAGCGGTCCTGTCATGGCAAGAACAAGCTTGCCCTACCTCCCTGCCGACGCCCTCGCGGGCGCCGCGACCGAGGTGATCACGGGCGATCGCGGCGTGATCACCGACGGGCTCTCGACGGGCGACGACCTCGCTTTCCTGCGCCCCGAGGAAAACCCCTGCCGCCCATGCAGCTGCTCGGCCATGAAGGCCGCCTCGCCATCGGCGCCGGGCGCCCGGGCCCCATCTGATCAGGAACCGGAGAAACCCATGACAGAAACCCACCGGCCCCCCGGCCTCGCCCACGAGGCGCCTTCGCGCCCCGTGAAGAACAAGTGGGCGCTCATCGGTGTAGCCGCGCTGCTGGTCGTCCTGACCAACGCGGTCGTCTTCGTCCTGCCGCCGCTCCTGCCGGTCATCCAAGCGCAGTACCACCTCGCCACAGTGGCCGACACGACATGGGTCTACTCGGTGCTCACCCTCGGCGGGGGAGCCGGTTTCATCCTGTTGCCGCGCTTCGCCGACGTGCACGGCGATCGGAACACCTCCGTGGCGGCCGCCGCGTTCCTCACCGTCGGCGCGCTCGTCCCCGCCGTCGGCGACTCGTATCCGACCCTTCTGGTCGGCTGCGCCCTGATGGGCTTCGGTGGCGCGGCACAGCTGCTCCCGCTCGGTTTCCTGCGCCGCAATCTCGGCGAGAGCGGCATTCCGGTGGGAGTCGCGGTCCTGGTCATCGCCACCGGCGTCGGCATCGTCGCCGGCATGATCGGCGGCGGCTTCATCGTCGAGAACCTGTCGCTGCGAAGCTTCTTCGTCATCCTCACCGCCGCATGTGCGGTCACGACCGTTGCGTCCTACACCACGATCCCGCACGCCCCGCCCGCCGAGCGCGCCCGCCGCATCGGAGTGCTCGGCACGGTGTGGATGATCGCGTGGGTCGCTGCCATCCTGCTCACTCTGACGCAGGGCCTCGTGTGGGGCAGCGCCGCGCTCATTCCGCTGGCGGCCGGCATCGTCGGTGGCATCGCCTGGGTGCGCGTGGAGCGGAGGTCGTCCTCGGCGGTGTTCGACGTGGCACTGATAAAGACGCCCCTGGTCACCGCTTCGTGTCTGTGCATCGCGTTGTTCGCGGCGGTGAACTCGGCCTTCCTGCTCCTGCTCAGCACGTACGCCCAGATCGCTTCCGAGGCTCTTCGCCCTGCGGACGCCTACGGCCTCGGGCTCAGCGCGCTGGACACCGCATGGCTCATGGTGCCCTTCGCGGTTGCGTTCCTGGTGCGTTGTTCGGTGCTCGACCGTGCCTTGTTCAACGGGCGTGGTGTGCCCGTCTTCGTCCTCGGGGCGCTCATCAGCGCGGCGGGACTCGCCTGGCTCGCCGTGGCGCACGACCGGCCGTGGCACTACCTCGTGGGCGCTGCCGTGATGGGTGTCGGATGCAGGATCGGCTACACCGCGAGCTTCACCCTGGTGCAGATGGCAGTGCCCGAGGAGAAGGCCGGCATGGCCGCCGGTGCCGCCGGCACCTTCATGGCTGTGGGTTTCGCCCTCGGCACGTCGCTGGTCAGCGTCGACCTCAGTGCGTCCGTGGTCCCGGTGCCCGGAACCGGACTCGAGGTCGCCGCGAAGGGCCTCTACGGCATCGGCTACGGGATCTCCGGCCTTCTCGCCCTGCTCGTCGTGGTGACCGTGCTGACCTCACGTGCCCGGTCCGGCCGATGGGCTGAAGCCACCGCGTCTTGAACAAGACTGCTCGCTCCGAGAGGGCCTGACCAAAGGAACCGCACGCCATGAAAGAACTGCTGCTCATGCTGGCAGACATCTGGATGATCTTCGCCGGCTTCTTCTACGGCTGGAAACTCATCCGGCGGTACGGCAACTACCTGCTCGGCCTGGAATGGTTCATCATCGCCACGTCCGGCTCGAACTTCCTCGTCTGGTCCCTCCTCGGAGGCGACAAGGGCAGCCCCATGTACGCCATCGCGTACTTCTTCGACGCGTTCTCGCGGTCGGTGGGTGTCTCCCTGATCCTCGTCATGGGTCTGATGCGAGTGACGCACCGGTACAAGCCGACGAAGGCGGTCGACATCGCCGTGTTCGCGCTGGGCATCGTCGCCGGGCTGTATCTCCGGCAGTTCCACGGCGACGGACTCCACGTCGTCCCGGCGACGTTCTACGTCGTCGTCAACGCGCTCTCCACCCTGTTCCTCGCCTACCTCTCCTGGCGGCTCTGGAACATCCGCGCCAGGGGCCTGGCCGTCGGTGCCGCGCTGACCACCGCCGCGGCAGCCGCGATCGCCGTCACGTACGACTTCTTCCCGATTCCGGGCGACGACGAGTACGGCACCACCTTCTACATCTTCGCTCTCGGCACCTGGGGAACTCAGCTCTTCGTGTACTTCCTCTCGTACCGCGCTCTGCACGACCACAACGTGGCGACGGGTGCGGAGCCGGCCTCGGACGAAAGGAGCGTCGCCCGGGCCTGAGCGACACACCGAGGGCCCGACACCCGTGTCGGGCCCTCCGCTGGAAGGAAACGTGCAGCGCCGGCCGCCTGCTTCGCCATGAGGAGATGTCTGGACCACGATACGTTGAAGTGGTTCAAATGACTGAGTCAACTCCTCAGGGAGTGTCGCTGGCGTACGTGTCGGCGGAGGCGCGGCGGGAGCAGTTGATCGAGGCGGCCGGGCGGGTGATCGCTCGCGAGGGTGCCGACGGAGCCACCACCCGGAAGATCGTCGATGAGGCCAAGGCGCCTCTTGCCTCCCTCCATTACTGCTTCCAGAACAATGAGAATCTCCTGCTCGCCGTGTTCGAGCAGCTCTCCGACGAGCTGCCCGTCGACGTCGATCTGCCGGAAGGCGAGGGCGCGAGCCCGGGGCGCGTCATCGAGCAGTGCCTGACGCGAGCCATGCGGTGGAGCGTGGAGAACCCCGTTCGGATGCGGGCGATGATCGGGGCCACGCTGTGGGCCGCGAGGGCGGCGCCGAGCTTTCCGTCAGCTTCTACGACGCCTTCCTCAAGTCGTCGGAGGCCGTCCTGCGCCGGGTCGACGTACTGCTCCCGGACGAGGAGCTCCACTCGGTGCTGCGGGTCGCGATATCGAATGGTCGACGGGCTCTCGCTGCAGATGCTCACGAACGGCGACAAGGAGCGCACGCTGCGCGACGCGGCGACCGCCTGCGCGACGCTGAAGGCCTTCCTGGACGAGAGCGCGCGAAAGGCCGATGCGGTCGGCGATTCCGTGATCGCGTGACCATCGGGGCGGGCGGGAGTGGCTCAAGCCGGGCTCTCGCCCCGGCCCCCGTCCGGTCCGAGAAGCGCCGGTGGGCCGTCGTTCCCGACGGCCCACCGGCGCGGCCGGCCTCTAATCCAGGCGGATGAAGGCGAGTCGGCCATCGGCGTACTGACGACGGAGGGCCTTCTTGTCGAACTTGCCCACGCTGGTCTTGGGGATCTCGGCGACGAAGGTCCAGCGTTCCGGGAGCTGCCACTTGGCCCAGTTCTCGGCCAGGTGTTCCCGCAGCGTCGCGGCGTCGGCCGGTTCACCCGCGCCGTTCCTCAGAACGACGGCCACGCAGGGCCGTTCGTCCCAGCGCTCGTCGGGGACGCCGAAGATGGCCGCCTCGGCGACGGCTGGATGCGCCATGACGTCGTTCTCCATGTCGATGGAGGAGATCCACTCGCCGCCGGACTTGATCACGTCCTTCGCCCGGTCGACCAGGGTGAGGAATCCGTCGGGGCTGATCCGGCCGACGTCACCGGTCCGCAGCCATCCGTCGTCGAAGGCGCCGGCTTCGACCGGCTCGTCGCTCGGGCTGTAGTAGGAGCCCGTGACCCAGGGGCCGCGCACCTGGAGTTCGCCCAATGAAGCGCCGTCGTGGGGTACGGGAGTGCCGTTGTCGTCCTTGAGCCGGAACTCGACGAGCGGTGCGAACCTCCCCTGGCTCACCCGGTAGCGCCACCGGTCCTCGCCGGCCGCACCGGCGGGCGGGTGGGCGACCGTGCCCACGGACGAGGTCTCGGTCATTCCCCAGCCGTGGACGACCTTGACCCCGTGCTGTTCTTCGAAGGTCTTCATCAGTGTGGGCGGCATGGCCGCGCCTCCCACGACGACTTCGCGTAGGTGGCTGATGTCCTGCGGGTGGGTGGCGAGCCTGGCGGCGAGTCCCGTCCAGATGGTCGGTACGGCGGCGGCGGTGGTCGGTCGCTCCGCTTCCATCATGGCCAGCAGTGGCTCGGGTTGCAGGAAGCGGTCGGGCATCAGGAGCGACGCGCCGGAGAGCATGGACGCGAACGGCAGGCTCCAGGCGTTGACGTGGAACATCGGCACGATCGCCAGACACGTGTCGCTCGCCGCCAGCCCCATCGCGGCCGGAGTGGTCACGTGCATCGCGTGCAAGTAGAGCGAACGGTGGGAGTACACCACGCCTTTGGGGTCGCCCGTGGTGCCCGAGGTGTAGCACATCGCCGCGGCCGAGCGTTCGTCCAGCACGAGGAAGTCGTACACGCCGGGCTGCGCCTCGAGGAGGGTCTCGTAGTCGTGGACCTCGACCCCCCGGGGCGCCCGGAGAGCGGATGCGTCACCGTTCACGACGATCACGTGGCGCACGGTGTGGAGCCGGGGGAGCACGTCCTCGAAGGTGGACACCAGGGACCCGTCGACGAATACCACGCGGTCCTCGGCGTGGTTGGCGATGAAGACGAGCTGCTCGGGGAAGAGACGGATGTTCAGGGCGTGGAGAACCGCACCCATGGCGGGGACCGTCGCGTAGACCTCCA
This sequence comes from Streptomyces sp. NPDC051320, assembly GCF_040682175.1. Classification (NCBI taxonomy): domain Bacteria; kingdom Bacillati; phylum Actinomycetota; class Actinomycetes; order Kitasatosporales; family Streptomycetaceae; genus Streptomyces; species Streptomyces sp. NPDC051320. The sequence goes on along the minus strand of NZ_JBFBAL010000033.1, from coordinate 695 downwards.
TGTGCTCGGAGTTGTTCCACATGAACGTCGCCACGCGATCGGAAGGCCCGACGCCCAGACCGCGCAGAGCGTTCGCCAGCCGCGCGGCCCGCGCTCCGAGTTCACCGAACGTACGCCGGCGGGCCGCCCGGCCCGTCCAGGTGGTGACGGTGGCGTCGGCGTGCACGGAGGTCGCGTAGCGCAGCAGATTGGCGAGCGACAGTGGCCCGTCCTGCATCGTGCTCAGCAATTCATTGCTCCTTGGGTCGGGCGGTCGCCGTGTCGGCGTGCGGGTGCGCGGCAGCGGTGACGCCTGGCCGCGGAGGACGCGATCGACTTCGCCGGGGGTTGACGCCGGGCCGGAGGACCTGGCTACCATCGAGTGGGACGAATGATTTATACGTCCGATCTAGTCATATGACTCTACTCAACTGTGCGCGGCCGTCGCAATGCCCTGCCCAAAGACCACCGGGAAGTTCGGACCGTGGTGCCGGGCCGGTCCGACGTGCTGAGACGCATCGTGTGAACAAGGCGGGAAGTGACCTCTATGGATCAGACCATTGAGCGCGTCGACGTGGTGATCGTCGGCGCCGGCCTCTCGGGCATCGCGGCGGCGGTCGAACTGACGACGGTGCACCCCGGGAAGTCGTTCGTCATGCTCGAGGCGCGGGACGACCTCGGGGGTACGTGGGACTTGTTTCGGTATCCCGGGATCC
>NZ_JBFBAL010000032.1:0-13342 GCF_040682175.1 Streptomyces sp. NPDC051320 | reverse complement strand
CAGCAGCCTCGGCTACCTCAGCCCAGCTGAGTACGAGACCGCACTCGCAGCCTGACCACCACACCAATGGTGTCCGTCAAAGCGGAACAAGCTCAACTCACCAACGGAAGCACCCCCACGTGGCCGGGCGATGTCGTCGCTCTCACTGGCGAGGGCGTCGACATCGCCCTCAACGTGGCGGGCGGAGACACCCTGACCCCCACGATCGCCGCAACGAGAGTGGGTGGCCGCATTCACCAGGTGGGCTACACCGCCGACCGGATCGCCCCACTCGATATCTTCGTTGCCATCGAACATGCGACCAACATTCGTATCGCCACTGCAGGTAGCCGCGCCAGCTTTGAAGCGCTGGTCCGCGCGATGCAACGACACGCCATTCGTCCATCAATCGACAAAGCCTTTGACCTTGAGCATCTCGATGACGCGCTCGAATATCTCGCCAGCGGTGGGCATCTCGGTAAGGTCATTGTCAACCTGGACTTCTAGCGGCATCGCCATCTGGACGTGAAGGGAGGGGACTTTTCGGTCCATAACGACTCCCGCCATCAGGATCGAAGCGGATAAGTTGCAGCGTAGTCAGATGGCTGTAGTCGAAACGACGTCGGAGAGGACGTTTCGGCCCATAGTTTCATCCCGGATTGATGGAAGTTACTCAGTGCTACACGCCACCTGACGGTAGACACCTCACGTAGCTAACTCGTCAAGCAGCAGCGACGAGAGGCGTGAGGAACGCTGCTTCCTCATCGAACAGCTTGTTGTTCTGAAGGCAGTGGTAGAGCTCTCCGATCATGCGGTGGAAGAGGTTCCGCTCCGCGGCGGCGGGCCAGTCTCCGGCGTCACGGCGGCGCCGGGAGTGCGCGTTTGCCCCAGGCGAAATGTCGGAGGGGTGGCGAAGGCCCAGAGGTAGCCAGCGTGGTTAAGCCGGTCCTTCTTCACCCACCGCCTGGGTGATGCTGGTCTTCTTGCCAGCGGCCCTGGTGATGGGCGAAGAGCCCGCGTACGCCTTCATGCCCCAGGAGTCGGCGAAGCGGTTGCGGTTGTCCCCGATCTCGGCAATCACCCGGGCGCTGAGCTGAACACCAAGGCCGGGGAAGCTAAGGATGATCTCGGCGTCCGGGTACTGGGAAAGGCTTCCTGCACCGCCACCTCCAGGTCGTCAGCAGCAGTGCAAGCCGCATCCAGCTGAACCAGGAGGGCGAGCATCTGCTTGCCGAGCGCGTCCTCGACCAGCGGCGGCTGGTGGGCCCAGTCCGCCCCGAAAGGCGTGACGGGGCCGCTCAGCCTCGGCCTCGATGCCACGCTGGCGGCATGCACGCTTGAGAGCACCCTGCAGCTGCGTGCGGGCCAACCGGGCGGCGAGAGCCCCAGTTGGAGCAGCCTTGCTCTCGGGCCTCGGGCCGGTACAGACCGTTCTTCCACGGTCCGAAGGCCCCCAGGGCGGCCGGGTAGTACTCCCGCAGCAGCGAGCGCAGCTGGTTGGAGATCTGTTGCCGATTCCACGTCGCATCCTGCTGGGCACGGGCGAGGACGGCGATGGCACGGGCCAGATCGGAGTCGTTGGGCAGGTGCCGGTGAGCGTGCATCTCTGTGCGCAGGATGGCCAGGGCAAGCGCATCGCCGGAGTTAGCCCCACCCCATCCCCAGCGTCCACCAGAGCATATTTGCGCTTCGCGGGCATTCGTAGCGGGTCTGATTCTACGATAGCCGGTCAGCCAGGACATGGTCCGCTCGATGACCCACCTGCGGCGCCCTACTGAGGTTGAACTCGTGATGTCGTGCTGGCGTTCAGGTGGGTCGGATGGGCAGGCCGGTCTCGGTGAGGCAGCCGTCGATGAGATGGCTGCGGTACTGGATGTGCCGTAGGATGCGTCGGATGCGCTGGACGAGGTGTTCGGGTGTGTTGATGGCGACGTTGGAGAGCCAGCCACGCCGCAGGAGTGACCAGATCCCCTCGACGGGGTTGTGGTCAGGCGCGTAGGGCGGGAGGTAGTAGATGGTCAGCCACTCCCGGGCTTCGGCGAACTCGCGCAGGCCGGCGGCTTTGTGGACATGGAGGTTGTCCCAGACGAGGACGATCGGCCCGCCGAGTTGCTGGTGGGCAGCGATCAGCAGGTCGCGGTAGTCGCGCAAGGAGAAGCTCTTGCGGCCGTCGCGGTTGCTGTCGTCCGGCCGTGGCCGGGTTTGTGGCAGGTCAGCGCCGCGATGTATATCCGTCTGCGTGAGCGTCCGCGTACCCGCACCACAGCAGTCCGGCGCCGCGTGCTGACCAGGTCTTCGCGTGCGGCGGCGTCATGGAGAAGCTGCTTCGTCCTCGAAGACCAGCCAAGCCCCACGGGCCGCCGCTAACCTTCCGCGCGGGGCCATACCCCCTTGCCCCACCCGGCTACCGCCTCGACGTCGTCCCGCTCCATGGCCCGCCGGGCCGGGACCTCGGCAGGACCAGCCGTTGCGCACAAGCAGCTTGCGCACACCCTGGATGGTGTAGGTCAGGTGGAAGCGCCGGCCGATCACCGTCTTCACACGGCTCAGAGTCCAACACTGATCCTCCCAGCCATGCGGGCGTGGCCCTTGGCCAGCTCTGCCTCCAGCTGGGCGAACTGCCGCTTGCTCAGACTCGGCAACAACGCCGCCCCCTGGGACCGCAGAGCCCGCGGACCGCCCTCGTCTCACACCTGCCGCCACCGCTGCACCGATTGCACACCGATCCGCAGTTCCTTGGCAATGACCGAGCTCTCCTCGCCGCGAGCGAATCTCTCGGCCGCCTGGAGCCGTAACTCCTCACGAAGCCGCAGCCGTACGGGCGGTCAGCCCGTCCCCTTGTGGATAGCGCATGCTTCGGTAATACCCCAGACGTCAGCCCTTACCACTCCACGAGTCAAGCGCGCATCGCCAACCGTGCGAAAGGCACCGCGGTTGCCGACCAGATCACTCCGCTAGTGGCAGGCACTCGGCGAGCAGGTCGACGACGTCGCGCCACGCTCGCTGCGCGTGCCTTGGGTGGTAGCCGACGCCGGGGACAACGGGCTGGTCGACCGGTGGGTGGTGGAAGGCGTGCAAGGCGCCGCCGTAGACCACGAGGCGCCAGTCGACGCCCGCGGCCTGCATCTCAGCGGTGAACGCATCCCGTTGCGCGGGCGGCATGATCGGGTCTTCCGACCCGACCCCGGCCCACACCGGGCAGCGAATGCGCGCCGCCTCGCCCGGTCCGCCCGTGGTCAGTGCGTTGACAGTCCCAATCGCGCTCAGATTAACGCCGTCGCGCCCTAGTTCCAGCCCGATCGCGCCTCCGGTGCCGTAGCCGACGGCGGCGATCCGGTCGGGGTCGGTACGCAGCTCGGCGCGCAGCATGTCGAGCGCCGCGTGGCCAATACCCCGCATCCGGCCGGGGTCGGCGAGCAGCGGCATGCAACGGGCCAGCATCTCCTCGGGGTCGCCCAAATAACGCCCGCCGTGGATGTCGAAGGCCAGTGCTACGTACCCTAGCTCAGCCAGGGTGTCGGCCCGGCGGCGCTCGACATCGCTGAGCCCCGGGCCCTCTGGTCCGAGCAGCACCGCGGGCCGGCGGTCGACACCGGCCGGGAGCGCGAGGTGCCCGATCATCGTTAGGCCGTCGGCCGGGTACTCGACCGTGCGCGTTGTAATCGTCGTCATGAGACTGGACTGTAGCGAGCGTCGAGCCCGGTCGGGCCGTTGTTCTGCCGCTGGCAGAACAACGCGGGTGTGCCTCTGAAATGCGCGATGGCTCACAGGATCCGTAACAATTCCGTTCCCGCGGCAGCTTTATCGAATCATCTGCCCTCGTGCTGGAAGTGGACCTGCCGGGTATTCCGCCGGAGGTATACGTCGCGCTGGACGAGCAGGTCAACGGCGCCACACTGCCTACGCCAGGCACACGGAGTTCGCCGGGTGCGCGACGCAGGCCGAATGTCAGAAACTCCTGCACATTTGCTGCCGTGAGCGGAGCCTTCATTTCATCCTCGGCGGCCTCCTCGCGCTGACTGGACCGTTCGGTGCCACCGGTGGCAGCCACGCCACCAGCGAAAGCTGGCTGAAGACGCACGCTTGTGGGAGCGAACGTCGAACCTGTCCGCAGATCTGGTACCCAACGACGGCACGGAGATCCTTCTCACAAGGGACCAGGTGGCTGGGAACAGAGACCACGTCCAACGTGCAGCGCATAAGCGCACCCCGAGAGCTTGATCCATCCAGTCGAGGAAGGCGAGAGAGCAGCGCGCATAACGGCGGTCGAAGGCGATTCGGTCAGCGTTGTTGTCAGTAGCGCCTCCAATCCTGATCGGATGCCCGGCGGTGCCTATCACCGAAGCCGATGGCGCCGCCGGGCGCCCGAGTCGAAGCTCGCCAGATTAAGCATGCCGCGGCTGCAGTGCTTCACCCGCACCGCCCCGTTTTGTTTTTCGCGGTCCTGCATGGGGGCCGCTGGCCTCCGGGCCCGGCATGACTGTTGCCCCCTGTCGAAGGGATGACCTGGGGGGTGGTGTCACCGGGCCTGGGAGGTGCCGTCGGAGACGCTGATGAGAGGTCCGGCCACTCCCTGGTCTGTCGAAATGCCGGCAGTTCGCGGGCGGCAAGTCTGCATAACGTGGATGCGCGCGCACAACACCACTGCCAAGGCCAGTACCGCCAACCCCCCCCGGGGAAGGGTACGATGTTCGCCACCGAAGACGTCGGCGTGTTCCTCGGCCTGGACGTCGGCAAGACAGCCCATCACGGTCACGCCTGGCCCTGGCCGGGAAGAAAGTCTTCGATAAGCAGCTGCATCAACGGCACGCACCTACTGCCGGGCGCGTTGAATCGCTCCGGCCTGTCCGGCCATGCCGACTCTCCTCACGCGCGGTCCGGTCTCGCCGATACGGATCAGACCGCCATCGCGACACCATGCAACCGCTCGCCGAATCGACGCAACGCCTCGTCGACGGGCCTGCACGAGCCGCTCGTGTCCGACGAACGTATCTCCGACTGCTGCGACACGGCTGCAGTTACCGAGCCAGGCGCCGCTCGTAGCCGACCAGACGAACGCAGGTGGCAAGCCCGGTGATGGCTTGCTCCAGTTCCTCGGCCGAGGGGTAGCTGGGCGCGATCCGGATTGTCGCGTCCAGCGGGTCGTTGCCGTAAGGGTGGGTGGCTCCGGTCCCGGCCAGCGCGACGCCTGCCTGCGCTGCGAGCCGGACGACCTCGGCCGCACCGCCGCCCAGGAGGTCGAGGGTGACGAAGTACCCACCCTTTGGGTTAGTCCAGCGGGCCAGCCCGGTGCCGCCGAGCTCCTTGTCCAGGACCCGGTGGACCGCCTCGAACTTCGGCTGGAGTAGTGCACGGTGGCGCCGCATGTGCTCCCGGACGCGGTCCGCGTCCTTCAGGAACAGCAGGTGGCGAAGCTGGTTGACCTTGTCCGGGCCGATCGAGCGCTTGCTGCTGTTAGCGAGCAGCCAGTCCACGTTGACCTGGGAGGAACCGAAGAAGGAGACGCCGGCCCCGGCGAAGGGGATCTTCGATGTGGAGCCGAAGACGAACGGGCGGTCCGGGTGCCTGTGCGCCGCGCAGGCGGCCATCACGTCGGCTGCCTCCACCTCCTCGTCGGTCAGGTGATGGACCGCATAGGCGTTGTCCCAGAAGATCCGGAAGTCCGGCGCCGCAGCTCGCATGGCGGCCAGCCGCTCCACCACCCGGTCGCTGTAGCAGGTCCCGTCCGGGTTGCTGTACTTCGGAACGCACCAGATGCCCTTGATGGCGGAGTTCTCGGCGGCCAGGCGCTCCACGACGTCCATGTCGGGGCCTTCGTCCGTCATCAGGACGGGGATCATCTCGATATCGAACCGCTCGCACAGCGCGAAGTGCCGGTCATACCCGGGCACCGGGCAGAGGAAGGCGATGCGCCTCTCGTCCGCCCAGCGGGTGACGGCGCCGGGAAGCAGCCCGAGCAGCGCGTGCACCAGACAGTCGTGCATCAACTCCAGACTGGAATTCCCCGCTGCCAGCAACTGCCCGACCGGGACCTGCAACAGCTCCGCGAACACCTCGCGGAGCTCGAGAAGCCCGTGCAGCCCACCATAGTCCTGCAGTCCAGGCCATCGGCCGTGGAGTAGTGGGTGCCGGGCAGCTCCAACAGCTCCTGGGAGAGGTCGAGCTGCCCGGGGCCCGGCTTGCCCCGCGTGAGGTCAAGGGAGAGGCCCCGGCCCAGCAACGCCTCGAAATCCCGCCGGGCACTGTCGTAGTGCGTTGCAAGGTTGCCCTGGGTCGAACCAATAATTGTCATGGTCTTCCTTCACATCTTCCACAGCCCTGGCGGGTCCACGGGATGTCGACAATACAAGCCGAGTCCGCCCCCTCCACTCCGCAGTTTCTGAACTCAAACAAGGGCAGGGGAGAGTCTCCGCGTCTGCGGCTTGTTAACAGGTCTCAGCCCTATCAGCTCGCCATGGCGAGGCAATGGAAGTGTGGGTGCCAGCCTCGCTGATGTTGCTCACGCCTGATCCCACGAGTCATAAACACAGCCACGCACGAAGGTCAGGGGGCGAGGCGGTCCAGTTCACCCGCGATCGCCTCGCCACCGCGTCGTGCTGCAGACCGAGCGCATACTGCTCGTCATGCCACCGCTCACGCGGATTCAGCCACAGGTCACGTCCGCTGGAGTGGTGTAACGACGGCCACTCGGTGATCCTGTTGTGAGGCTATGCGGTGAGTTCGGTGGGCAGAGTGTTCCCGCCGTTTTCTGACTCGTTCGGGTGGGTTCGGGTTTTGGTGAGGAGTTCGCGGCTCATGTAGCGGCGGGCTTCGGTCCATTCGTCGTTCTGCTCGGCCAGGACGGCGCCGACCAGGCGGATGACGGCGGTGCGGTCGGGGAAGATCCCGACGACGTCGGTGCGGCGGCGGATCTCCTTGTTGAGCCGCTCCTGCGGGTTGTTGGACCATATCTGTCGCCAGATCTCGCGGGGGAACGGGGTGAAGGCCAGTACATCTGCCTGGGCGGCGTCGAGGTGGGCTGCGGCCTTGGCGGCCTTCCTCGCGGACCTTCTGGGTGAGGGCGTCGACCCAGACGAACGCATACGGCCCGGCGTCCAGGCGGGCGTTGACCCCAGATCTTGGACACCGTAGACACTGGATCTTGAGGATCTGGGAGAACGGAGTCCCTGTGGGGATGAAGCACTATCCGCCGGAGTTCAAGGCGGACGCGGTCGCGTTGTACCAGTCGCGGCCGGGAGCGACGATCAAGTCGGTCGCCGGGGACCTCGGGGTCAACACCGAGACACTGCGGAACTGGATCCGGGCCGCTGACGGACGGCGCTCGGGCTCGCACTCGACGTCCTCACCAACTGGTTAGCAGCCGCTTCCAGTTCGTCGTCGACCACCAGCGCCGTTACGGCGTGAAGCGGCTGTGCACCATCCTCGGCATCGCCCGGTCCAGCTTCTACTACTGGCGCCGCACCGCCCCCGAGCGGTCCGCCCGTCAGGCCGAGGACACCCGGCTCGCGGCCCGGATACGCAAGGTGCACCGGGATTCGGCCGGGACCTACGGCGTCGCGCGGGTCACCGCCGAACTCCGCGACGGCGGCGGCCCGGTCGTGAACCACAAGCGCGTCGCCCGCGTCATGCGGAGCATCGGGCTCGCCGGAGTGCGCCTGCGCCGCAGGCACCGCACCACCATCGCGGACCCGGTCGCGGCCAAGGCACCCGACCTGATCGGCCGCGACTTCACCGCGGCGGAGCCGAACACCAAGTACGTCGGCGACATCACCTACCTCGCCGTCGGCAGCGGGAAGTTCTGCTATCTCGCGACCGTGATCGACCTGTGCTCGCGCCGCCTGGCCGGCTGGGCACTCGCCGACCACATGCGCACCCAGCTGGTCACCGATGCCTTGGCCGCCGCGATCCGCACCCGTGGCAGCCTGAACGGCGCGATCATGCACACCGATCACCGGGTTCAGTACACGAGCCGGGCGTTCGCCGCCGCCTGCGCGCAGGCGGGGGTGCGCCAGTCCATGAGCGCCATCGGCAGCTCGGCGGACAACGCACTCGCGGAGAGTTTCAACCCGGCCTTCAAAAGAGAGACGCTCCAGGGACGAAAGGGCTGGTCAACCGAGCGCGAGGCCCGACTCGAAGCGTTCCGCTGCCTGTCCCGCTACAACACCCGGCGCCGGCATTCCCGGCTCGGACAGCGCAGCCCCATCGCCTACGAGAACACCTTCCACACAACATCAACTACGCTGACCGAAGCCGCATAAGACGTGTTCAGGATTCGGGGCCAAGGCCCGTCATGTCCGCCCCCCGGGACCTGGCCGGATCCTCGCCCCCGCACCACTGGTGTCAGGCCGATGCAGTTCCAGGTTCTGGCTCGCGGCGGCGCCATCGGCTTGCCAGCCTCGACCTCGAGACTATCCAGCCGCGACAGGCCGCCATGTGCTCTCCACAGCTCCACCGCGTCGTCCTCAGCTCGATAGCCCGTTGGGCGCGCTGCTGCCACGATCAGCCGTGCCGCTTCAAGAGCCCCCACATACCCTCGGCGGTATAGGAGACATGGAAGAACCGCCCTATCAGGTCACTCGCGTCAGCGTCGACCGCTGGCCAGCCCAGCCGTTCGCGCGCGGACCACGCTCCAACTCCCGCGCCAGTCTGGTGATCTGGCTTTCGGAGAGCTTGGGACGTTCGGGCGATCCGCTCGACACGACGCCGGTGGCACTGAGTCTTTTCCAACCTCAGGTTGAGGCATGGTGAAGGTCGACGATGTCCTTCACCATGTCGGTGATCCGGTTGGTGCTGCAGCGGACTTTCCGCAGGAGGCGCCAGCCCTTCAGGGTGGCCATGGCCTGCTCGCCGGGGCAGCGGATCTTGGCGTGGGTGCTGTTGTGCCGTTGCTTCCATCGCTTGAGCCGACGGCCACGGAAGGGCACCCGGACCGGTCGGCCGGCACCCTGGTACGCCTTGTCCGCCCAGCACTTCACGTCCGCATCGGCGAGCGCATCGATCATGCCGTGAGTCCATGCGGCGGTCAGGTCGTGTGTCGAACCGGGTAGTGCGGGCGAGACCCACAGCAGACGTCCGAACGGGTCGGTGAGGACTTGGACGTTCATTCCGTGGCGCTTGTGCTTCCCGGAATAGTACGGAGTGTCGTCGGCGATCCGGTCGATCGGCAGCAAGGTGCCGTCCAGGATCACGTACGCCTTCGCCCGCATGGTCTTCATCGCCTCGGCCAGGCTCGGGGCCAGGACAGCCAGGTCATCGACGGCCTCGCGTATGTAGCGGTAGACCGTCGCGACTCCGATGCGGAACCCGGCCGCGAGCCGGGCATAGGTGTCGCCGCATCTCAGGTGGGCCAGGGCGAGCAGGGCCTGACGGCCGACGGGCAGCCGCCGCCACCGCGTCCCGATCTCACGCTGCCCGGCGCGGAGTTGCCCGGTCAAGTACCGCAGGATGTGGCTGGACAGATCGATCGACGACGGATAGACAAGCATGCGAAGCTCCTGGCAGACACAGGGTGATCTTGGTCGAGAACCCGTCTACCAGGAGCTTCACCTCGTCGTACAGCAGTCCAACTCAACGATGTCGCCATCAGGTTGGAAGGGCTCACTGTCTCGCGCTATCGCCGACGCCACCGCTCCCATACCCGCAGCGCAGCAGACGGCCTTGTTCGTCTTGCCAACCCGGAATCGTGCCACAGTATCCAGGCGGACCCGCTCCCTCGCCGCCTTCTCCGAGTCGGTCAAGCCGCCAGCCTGCGCGTACCTCACCCAGGCGTGACCCCGCCGCCCACCGCCTGTCGCTCAGCAGATCGCCCCGACATCACTCAATCAAATAGCGAGGAAAGCCCTCCGCCGCTATAAGGGGAAGATTCTTCTCAGCTGTTCTAAGTATTCATTTCTAAATTACTCATGCCTCCGACTATTGGCGCGCTGAATCAAACTTGAAACCCCAGTTAAGAATCCACATGAACATGAACGAAAATAGGGCGAAGAGAACAACGAACCCTATGATCGCGGCGACAGCGAACCACTGGACTGATGACAGTCCGTGGAATATTGATTTCACAGCACCCCCGGCTACTCCCACCCCCGGGACTAGTAGCGCCGCGATCAAAACATTCCCGTGACGTGGGCGAACTCCTTCCTCGCGCTCGCTGTGACTATCGTGATACGACCGCACAGGCGATCCTCCCCTTACTTATGAAGGTTCCGTCTCACGGCGATGGCATACTCCCCCGCAGCGCAGGTGCCGAGGTTTGTTGTCTGGCCAAGGATGGAAGGGCGCCCCGCCAGGCCGATGCAGGACAGATTACTCCTCGGAGGCGAGCAACGTGAGCCTCTCTGTGTGTCGGGGGAGATGCTCGGTCGCGCGCAGAAGAATCAGGTCGCTCCAGGGCAATCGCTGTTCGGGAACAGATTGACCATCACGGCTTACCAGATGCAGTTTCACAGGCATGGCGGCGGCATGATCGGGGATTGCTCGGATCACAGCACCCAGGTCTGCCGCGTTGCGGCGCACCAGCTGGACACGCTGAGTGTGTGTGGTCGAGGCGATCAATGTATTGATTGCGGTGTCGTCCATGGCGTTGCGGTTGTCGACGATGGCGGGGAAGCCAGTGAGCACGTCGCGAGCTGCGGCAGCGAGGATGCGGTCGCTGAGCGCGATGTGGCTCAGCGTCCAGTTGATGTCGGATCGTGAATCCACGGCCAACGGAGTGGTATCACTGATCGCTCCCGCTGCGGTGAGTAGGTGTCGGTAGGCGACGTCGAGTTCGGTGGTGTCCATGGGGTCCTCCGGGAAGAATCGTTGTGGCTGGTTTCAGTCGCCGGCGGTAACGGCGGGTGCCGCTACTTTGATGGCTGGGACGCGGTGACGTACTCGGAGAAGGACGATCAGCACGATCACGCATAGCAGTGCGACGACACCGGCGAAGTATTGGACCGCGGCAAGAAGTCCGGCAACCGTGGCGAGGAAGCCGACGCTGATGACGGGCAGGCCAACGCCGAGGTAGACGATCACGTAGAAGCTGGACAGCACTTCGGCGTGACGATCGGCTGGAGCGGCTTGACTGACCGCGGTGAGGCCGCCGAGGAACGCCAACCCCTGCCCGATACCAGCAACAACGGTCGCGATGAGCAGTAGTGTCAGCGAGGACAACCCACCTGCGAGGGCAAGCAGCACCAGTCCGGCGGCCAGGCAGGGGAGGCCGATCAGCTCCAGGGTCCGGGCCGGCTTTCCATAGCTAACGAGTTGGGCGAGCACCGAGCAGACCAACATCAGTGCCACGGCTGCACCGCCCAACAGGAGGTTTTCGCTGCCCGAGAGAGTCACCACGTAGGTGGGGATGAGGGTGAGGAAGAGCCCGATGACGGCGAAGGCGAGGAAGCTGGCTGTCCCGCTGGTGGCGAAGATCGCCCGCATGGCGGCGGGAATGTCGGGTCGGCGGGGTCGCCATCGAGTCGCTGAACGGTTTCCTGGCATCGAGACGATTACCGCCGCAGCTGGTACAAGCAGCACGATCTCTACTACGAATGGCAACACCCGCGGAGCCGGGGCGTACTGAGCAAGTAGGCCAGCGAGCACGGGCCCCAAGCCGAGGCCGCCCATCGAAGCCACGGTTGACACCAGGGCCGCCTTACGCCGGTTGCCGGCAGGTTCCAGTTCCGCCAGCGAAGCGGTCAACGGACCCGAGGCCGCACCGAGCGCAAGGCCTTGCATAACGCGTGCTGCGAAAAGCCACTCCGTGTCCGCGGCAAACGCGAAGACCACCGATCCCAGCGCAGCCAGTGCTACGGCCGGCAGCAGCACTTTCCTGCGGCCGATCGCATCCGACAGCGGGCCCGCCACCAGCAGAGATGGGATCAGCGCAACTACATAGGCCGCGAAGATCAGCGTGACTACCAACGGCGAGAATCCGAACTGCGCCTCATAGCTCCGATACAACGGCGTTGGCAGGTTCGTGCCGGTAAGCAGGATTAGCAGCGCGTAAGCCGCAGCCCAGAATTTCCACCTCCCAACCGGACCAGGACGCGCCTCATGGTCCGTGTTTGGTGAGGTCGAAGGCTCGGATTGGCGGTCGCGGTGTGGTGTCCGACCGCTGTGGGCAGCGGCAAAGCGAGCGAGCGGCATCTATGCCTCCGATTCGCATGTTCGAGTGTTGCGAACATAGCAGATGTTCGTGACAACCGAACATGTTGGCTATACTGGGTACATGGCTAGCCGTATCTCGACGAAGCTTGTGCACCCTGACCGCGCCCAGCTGCGGTTCACCACCGTCCTGGCTGCCCTGTGTGAACCGGTGAGGCTGGGCATCGTGGCCCGACTCGCAGATGCCGAGCCCGATGGTGAACTGGCGTGCACGACCTTCGCACTGCCGGTCAGCAAGTCGACTCAGAGCGGCCATTTCAAGGTCCTGCGGGAAGCGGGCGTGATCCGCCAGCGGGACGAGGGAACCCGGCGGCTGAACCAGCTCCGCCGAGACGATCTCGATGCCCGCTTTCCGGGCCTGCTCGATATCGCTATCCCACAAGGACGTGACTTGATCGCCGACTGGTAAGCGGGCCCCGGTACTTCTCGCTTCATGTCATCGCGCCGCGCTGTGACCCGCACCGATGGAGCTTGCCTCACCGGCGGCGGGTCCCTTCTGCCCTCAGAATCACGGCTTCTGCTAGCGGGCCGCAGCCGCGTGCGCAAGATCGTGAATGGCCCGGATGACTTGGTGGCCGAGGATGATAGTGCCCCGTCGCCGGCCCATCGTCCGTGGTGCCCGGGGCAGCAGTGAATCCGTGCCCGCGTCTCAACCGCAATGCCGGTGGCGGCCTTCTCCTTCACGCATGACGCGACCTCGCTCCGCCGCGAAGGCATCTACAGGCTGGAAGGAACAGGGCCGACCTCGCTGCGTCTGACGACGCGCAAGCTACAGCTGGCTGACGGGCTCGGCGTGCCGGTCTTGGCCCACGGCGGAAGTTCGGACGATCGGAGCTTGGAAAATCTGCCACAGGTGACCACCGACCTGATCCTGTTGCCGCGTGGCGCCCACCTCGGTCAGGAGGTCACCGCGCCCCGGCTCCGCGGCCTCCTCGCGCTAACGACCTCGTGCATGGTTAGCGCTGCCATCGTCACCGCTAACCATGCACGAGGTCGTAAGCGCCGGCGACTCGCGAATGGGCTGCAGCACCGAGCAGCTTGTGGAAGGTTTATGGCCGGACGAGCTGCCGGAACGGCCGGGAAAGGCGCTGCAGGTCCTAGATGATCAATTCCAAGGCGTCTGTGGTTAGGCACTGTTTCTCGGATCATGTTCGGAGCCAGATGACGAGGGCTGCGAGCGTGATGGTGCCGAGGTAGATGTAGGCGCGTTTCTCGTAGCGGG
>NZ_JBFBAL010000031.1:0-14443 GCF_040682175.1 Streptomyces sp. NPDC051320 | reverse complement strand
ACTGCCTCCAGCACCGCACGCAGTTCGAAGAAGGCACTGCCTTCGCAGCCCACCTTGCCGTCGCCGCTTGACGAGTTAGCGCCCTGAGGTGTCTATATGGCGCTGATGAGTCTGCTCCCCACCGGCCAGCGGAGACGACACTAAACCCATGCACTGGAACACACCACCGAACGCCTCCCAAATCGCCTTCGAGGGCCGCCTCACCCCCCCACCACTGACCCTCAACAACCAAGATCAGCCGTTAGCTTGGCTCTGTCTCACATTCGGTGGTGACTCTGTGTGGTGAGGGTCGTTGATATCGGTGTGATGGATGTCAACGAGCTTGTGCAGATGGTCTTTTCGGGGATATCTCCGCTGGTCATTGAGGATGTGGTCAACGAGGGCGAGCGGGTCGTGGTGAGGGCGCGGACTCCGAAGGAGTCCGCGCCCTGCCCGGTGTGCGGGGCGTCGTCGGGGCGCGTTCACGGTTATCACTGGCGGACAGTGGCCGATGCACCGGTCGACGGCCGACGAGTGGTGGTCCGCGTACGGGTGCGGCATCTGGTCTGTCCCACACGCGGCTGATGTCACACCTTCCGCGAGCAGGTACCCGGGGTACTGGAGCGTTATCAGCGACGCACCACCCGCCTGACCGTGCAGGTCAAGGCGGTAGTCAAGGAGTTAGCGGGCCGGGCGGGGGCACGCGTGCTGGCGATACTCGCTGTAGGTCTGTCGCGTCACACGGCTCTGCGTGCCCTGTTGCGGATCCCGTTGCCCACGGGGCGGGTGCCCCGCGTGATCGGCGTCGACGATTTCGCTCTGCGCCGGCGGCACCGCTATGCCACCGTGGTGATCGACGGCGAGACTCATGAGCGGATCGACGTGCTGCCCGATCGCACGGCTGACACCCTGGAAGCCTGGCTGCGCGAGCATCCGGGCGTCGAGATCGTGTGCCGTGACGGCTCGGCGACCTACGCCGAGGCCATCCGCCGCGCTCTGCCCGATGCAGTGCAGGTCGGTGACCGCTGGCATTTGTGGCACAACCTGTGCGAAGCCGCCCTGAGCGAGGTAAAGGCGCACAGCACCTACTGGGCCACCGTGCTGGAGGCGCCCCTGTATGACGGACCCCGCGCACGGACCACCCTGGAACGCTGGCACCAGATCCACGACCTCCTCGACCAGGGCGTGGGCCTCCTCGAATGCGGCCGCCGTCTGCAGCTGGCCCTGAATACCGTCAAACGCTATGCCCGATCCGACCGGCCCGAGCGGATGCTCCGCGTCCCGAAATACCGCGCCAGCCTCGTCGATCCCTACCGCGAGCACCTGCGCAAACGCCGGGCCGACGACCCTGCCGTCCCCGTCCAGCACCTCTTCGAAGAGATCAGGGCCCTTGGCTTCACGGGCTGCCTCAACCTCCTGCACAAGTACATTAACCAAGGTCGCGCGGACGCCGACCGCAGCCATATCTCCGCACGCAGACTCGCCCGGATGCTCCTCACCAGGCCCGACAACCTCAAGGCCGAGCACCACGACCTCCTGGCCCGGCTCACCGCCGCCTGCCCCGAGTTGACTCAACTGGCAGCCCACATCGGGACCTTCACCCCACTTCTGAAGCCTCAGCCAGAAAACGCCGACACACACGACCAATGGGTCGCCCAGGTCCGCGCGGCCGACCTGCCGTATCTGCACGCCTTCACCCGCGGTCTCGAGCGAGACCGCGACGCTGTGATCGCCGCGTTCACACTCCCGTACAGCAACGGCCCGACCGAGGGCGTCAACACCAAGACCAACCGGATTGCCCGCCAGATGCACGGACGGGCAGGCTTCACCCTCCTTCGCCACCGCATCCTCCTCGGATAACACCACACAGAGTCACCACCGAATGCGAGACAGAGCCGCTCGTTTGGACAGCCCCGCTCCGGGACCTACTCGAACGCATCCATGCCGATGCCCGCACACCAGCGTCTGGACAGAGCCGGATGACGGCGGTCAGCCGAGCCGCCCTGGCCAACTCCCTTGACAGCAACAGGCGACTCACCGCACGAATCCGCCAACTGGAGACACACCTGTCTACGATGCTCGGCGAGAAAATCTGGACCGAGTCCGGCCTGGAGCCCCGGCCGACGTCGATCAGCTTCAGACCTGCTGGAGCATGGCCCTGCAGCGCACCGCCCGGGCCCGAAAGGCGGCCGAGTTCACGCTGTTGTACGTGGCCTTCGATTTCCTGGCCGCCCCGGCGGTACCGACATCCGCCGGCAGCCTCTGCACGAGAGGGCGACCTTCCTGGAAAACGTCCTGGCCGGCCTTCGGCCGGGTGGGCGGGTACAGCTGGGGGCGGCACTCCTAGGGCCTGTCTTCAAAGGCAGTTGATGGGGCATCATGTGGTGCATGGTGCGGCGGCATGAGCTTTCGGACGAAGAGTGGGATGTGCTGTCGGGGCTGCTTCCGAGGACGGAGACGGGGCGGCCTCGGCGGGACGATCGGGTGGTGCTGAATGGGATCGTATGGAAACTGCGGACCGGTTCGGCCTGGCGTGATGTGCCCGAGCGGTATGGGTCCTGGCGGACGTTGTACACGCGTTTCCGCAGGTGGGCGCTGGACGGCACGTTCGCACGGATGCTGGAGACGGTCCAGGCCCAGAATGATGCGGCCGGGGATATCGACTGGCTGGTGTCGGTGGACTCCACGATCACCCGCGCTCACCAGCACGCGGCCGGCGCGCGTAAAAAGGGGCTACCTCCGCAGAAGCGGCACACACTCACGCCCTCGGGCGATCCCGTGGCGGACTGACCACTAAAATCCACCTCGCCTGCGACGGCCGCGGCCGCCCGCTCGGCTTCGTCCTCACGAACGACTGCATCCAGCTCGAGCAGGTCCTCGCGCAGATCAAGGTCCGCCGCCCTGGTCCGGGCCGACCGCGCACCCGGCCCGGCCATCTCCTGGGTGACAAGGGGTACAGCAGTCGACGCATACGCAACTACCTGCGGAAGCACGGCATCCCGCACACCATTCCCGAACGCTCGGACCAGCAGGCGAACCGCCGCCGACGCGGCAGCAACGGAGGAAGACCAGCCTCTTTCGACAAGGAACGCTACAAACAGCGCAACGTCGTCGAACGCTGCTTCAACGCGTTAAAGCAGTACCGGGCCATCGCCACCCGCTACGACAAGACCCGCGAATCCTACGAAGCGGCCCTCACCATCGCGTCACTCCTGATGTGGATATTACCCTTTGAAGACAGGCCCTAGGAGCGTGGGTCAGTATCGGGCAAGGGGCCAGTCGGCCGTGATCAGTGGACTCGGTTGCAGTCGTCGCTGCCGGCTTCTGTGAGGCTTCCGTTCGCCTGTCGTCGGGTGTGCGGCCTGTGGGGAATGTGGCTAGGGGTCGGGTGGCCGGGTTGGGTCAAGCCGTCAGGGTGGCCAGTCCGGCGGTGCCGGTGTGGCGGAAGATTTTGCGGAGGTGGTGACAGGCGGCGAGCAGTCGTCATGCGCCCCGGGCTCCCTCCTCGCCTCGGAGGAGGAGTTGGCGGCCGTTCTGGTAGGTCATGATCTGTCCGAAGACGGGTTCGACGATGGCTTTGCTGCGGCTGTAGGCGGCCTTGCCGGGCTTGGTCCGCAGCTTGCGGGCCATCCGTTCCTTCGGCGTGGCTCTCGCCGGTATGCGTCCGCGTGGCGCGGGCGGGACTTGTTCGTCGTGCGCCGGGCGGCCGGTGGCCATGAACGTGTCGGTGCCGCAGGCCGTATGGCGGTCCTTCGCGGCCGCAAGGTTTAGCTGGCGTCGACCAGCGCCTGCTTGGGTGGACGCCGGTGTTCTCGGGCGCTTGGTCGAACATCGAGGTGTAGTTCAGCGCGTCCGAGGGGTTGGTCGTCACGCCGGCGGCGGCGCCCCGTTGATCTTGATGAAGACCTCGTCCAGGTGCCACTTGTCGCCGGGCCTCGGCCGGCGGCGGCGCAGTCCGTCGGCATAGGCCTGCCCGAACTTGGCGCACCACCGCCGTACCGTCTCGTAGGAGACGATCACACCACGCTGGAGCATCAGCTCCTCGACCTCGCGCTAGGACAGAGGGAACCGGAAGTACAGCCACACGCAGTGCGAGATCGCCTCGACCGGGTACCGATGACCCCTACACGACGGCGACGCAACCTCCACGAACAAGCCCCTCCACCATGACCAACCCGAAGATCAACCCACCCAGTCAGTCAACGTGACAGCTCCCCACAACCGCACCCCGCCCGCTCAGGCCACGACCAGAGAACCGGAACCAGCTGATCAGAGAGGTGAGGAGCCAGGTAGATGCACCGACGTGTGCGTGTCGTGGTCAGGGGGCACGGGTCCGGGCCTGACTGTGGCAAGAACTGATCGCCCGGGTAACAGGAAGACCTCGTACCTACCCATCTGGCGTCGGTTGGCGATGACTCGCTTCACCGCCCATTGGGAGACGGTGCCAGTCTCGATGATGGTGCCGTTGAAGTGAGGCGATCGACGATAGCCGCGCAGGGGCGAGGGTCGGTGAGGGTCTTGGTCTAGCCATCTGGGGCTGGCACATGTTCCTCGGGGCGAGAGTGCCTTGTGACCTGGCCGTTTCAGGGGTTTGAGTGTCACTTGGCCGCCCTGCCGTGGCACAGGCCCACGCACGACTGAACCGTGCAGCCCGCGTCGGGCGAAACGACGGGACTGTGGTGGCGCTGGCTCCCGACGCCGTCCGAGGACGCTACCCGGCGGTGTACCAACTGACGTGGAGCGCGGTCGCGACCCTTGCCCCGGCCGGCTTCTCCGCACTGCTGGACGCGGCCGCTGCCCCGCCGTGGAGCGTCCTCAGCCTCGTGCTCGTGGTTGCGTGTGCGATGGTGCTGAGACTGTCCGGCGGACTCCCCGCACAGGTGGGGTTCCCGCGGTCCGCGACATCACCGCAGCCCACAGAGACAGATCAAGCAACCACAGGGTAATACGGCAAGGGCGGAGCGTCCCCAGCATCATCCCGAGCGCGAAGCTACCCCCGTCCTACTTGAGCAGGCTGGCGGAGTGGTGAGGGGCGATGACACCCCTGTCGAGTTGGTCGTCCAGGATGGCCATTGCGGCGGCCGGGGTCTGCTGCCTCAGGAGGAGAGCGTTCCCAAGACCGCCGACGAGGGCGAGCAGGATGTCCGCCTCCCGCACCGGATCGAGGTCGAGGAGTGGAGCGACGTCACGCTGACTTGCGCGGATCTGCATGGCGATGGCACCACGCAGTAGCGCGTTGCCTCTACGGAATAGGGACGCCAGAACAGGGTCCGTGAGCGCGCGGATAAAGAAGGCGTTGGCTACCAGGGCCTGCGTACGGCTGGCGTCATCGGTGGGCAACAGAGCGGCCAGGATGGCGCGCAGTCGGGCACGCGGGTCGCTGTCTGCCGAGTCCACCAGCTCCGTGATCCGTCGTTCGACACGTTCGCGGAGGTATCCGGTCGCGTAGAGCAGCATTTGGTCCTTGCTGTGGAAGTAGTGCTGGACCAAACCCTTGGACACGCCCGCTTCGGCGGCCACCTGGCCGAGGCTTACGCCCTCCAGGCCGCTGGTACTGGCAAGTCTGCAGAGCGCCTCGGTGATCATGCGTCGCCGCTGCTCGTGATCAACCTGTTTGGGCATCACCACTCCGTTTCGAATCCGATCGTATTGCAACTTGTCAGCCCTGCTATACGATACGATCGTATTGTCAAATGGGAGGCCCCCTTGCGCGTCGGCAAGTTCAACTCATTGCAAGCCCAGTCCGACTTCGACGTGGTGTACGCGGCGGGGATGCGCATGCTGCCTACCCCGGCGGTCACGCACGACGTGGTGACCGACTTCGGATCCGTTCGGGTATATCGATTCGGGCCCGAAGAGGGGGCTCCGATCGTGCTGCTACCAGGGCGGGCGGGTACCGCGGTCATGTGGCAGCCCAACCTCACAACGCTGGCGGAGCATCACCCGGTTTTCGTAGTCGAGCCGCTGGGCGAGCCAGGCCGCAGTACGCAGACCGCGTCACTGAGCGGCGGCGCTGACCAGGCGGCGTGGCTCCATGCGGTACTCACTGGACTGGACCTCGATGGAGTTCACCTTGTCGGCCACTCGTTCGGAGGCTGGCTCGCGTGCAACTACGCAGTACGGTCGTCCGATCGGTTGGCCACGCTCACCCTGCTCGACCCGGTGAACACGCTTGGGCGGTTCCCCGTGGCATTGCTGTTCCGTAGTGCACTGGCCGCCCTACCACTGGTCTCGAAGTGGGGCCGACCATCATTCGTGAAATGGATCAACGGCGGCGTCCCACCGTCGGACGACGACCCGGTCGCGGCGGTGATCCAAGCCGGGATGCGGGACTACCAGATGGCTGCGCCGATGCCTGAATACATTAACGACGACCAGTTGCGGTCGATCACCATTCCCGTACTGGTGCTTGTCGCGGGCCGCAGCGTGATGCACGATCCGAAGGCTGCGCACACCCGGGCGCGGTCGCTGATCCCGGATGTTCAGGCCGAGTTGTGGGCAACCTCCACGCACTCCCTGCCCTCCGAGTCCCCAGTCGAAGTCAACACGAGCCTGCTGGGCTTCGTCGACCGCATTGCCGTGTGAACGCCACCCCAGGTCGTGATTCGGAAGGGCTCTGGTGCCGGAGCGACCGGTTTGGAGCGGGTGCCGCTGCTGACCCGGTACGACGGATATGAGCGTGTCTTCGGCCCACCGATGCCGCACCTGTTCCAGTGCCCTTCCCAACACAGGCTGCAGTCATTTCTCCCAATCGCATCCGCAAGCGCCTCACCGACCATGCGCTGAAGGCCGGCATCGTCGACGTCGCCGGGTCACCCTTGAGTTTCACGCCGCACGACTTCCGCAGAAGGCGTTGTCACGTTGATGGTGCGTTGACCGGTTGTTGGAGCTTCGGGGCGTGAGAAATGCCTGGCCGCGGCCTTGTCCCGTCGGTTCTGCACGAGGATGTCGAGCACCATCCCGTCCTGGTCGACGCTCCGCCACAAGTACTTCTGCGCCCCGTTGATCTTGATGAAGACCTCGTCCAGGTGCCACTTGTCGCCGGGCCTCGGCCGGCGGCGGCGCAGTCCGTCGGCATAGGCCTGCCCGAACTTGGCGCACCACCGCCGTACCGTCTCGTAGGAGACGATCACACCACGCTGGAGCATCAGCTCCTCGACCTCGCGCTAGGACAGAGGGAACCGGAAGTACAGCCACACGCAGTGCGAGATCGCCTCGACCGGGTACCGATGACCCCCACACGACGGCGACGCAACCCCCACGAACAAGCCCCTCCACCATGACCAACCCGAAGATCAACCCACCCAGTCAGCCAGCGTGACAGCCCCCCAGCGGCCTTCCGTGGTGACGGCCAGGGCCACATAGATCGGCCGGTTGGCGACCGCGCCGTCGCGGATTTTCACGTGGATGGCGTCGATGAAGATGACGGGATAGACCGGAGCGGATTCCAGGAGTCGTCGCAACACGAAGATTGGTGTGACAGCCAGAATAAGCACCAGTCCCGTGCCGGAGCGTGATGTCCGATTTTCGCCAGCACGAGGGTTGGAGGTTCCGGAGACTCGGCGTGTGAACCCTATGACCCACCTGATACCAGCGGTGAGTGCGCACATGCTCATCGCGCTGCTCGTCTTCCTCTTCCCTCTTGCGTACAGTCCGGGCCCCGGAAACGCGTTCTTCGCGGCGATCGGTGCAACGCGGGGCTTGCGTGCCACTGTGCCCGCTCTCGCCGGATATCACGTGGCGACGTTTGTTGTAACTACGGTGATCGGGATCGGGACAGGGGTCGCCATCCTGGAGCACCCCGTGTTCGCGAAGGTTCTCAGCGCGGTCGGGAGCCTCTACGTGCTGTGGTTGGCGGTGACATTCATTCGTGCTGCTCGGGCGAAAGGAGAGGACACGACGGATGCCGCCCCGATGCAGCGGATCGGGTTCTGGGATGGTGCGATCGTCCTGCTGATGAACCCCAAGGCGTACTACATCATCGCGGTGATGTTCATGCAGTTTCTCGCACCGTCCGCCAGTGGCAACGCCACCGCGGTGCTGGTGATCACGGCCGTGTTCACGCTGAACAACCTGGCCGCTTTCATCGTCTGGGCGCTCGGCGGCCGGGCGCTCGCCACTCTGTTCCGCAGTGAACTGGCGAAGCGATGGATCGACTACCTGTTTGCCTCCACTTTGCTCGGAGTCGCGGTCTGGATGGCGGCGCCGCTGTTCAACTGATCGGAATCCGTGGCCCGGGGCCCTTTTGGAGTCTAGTTGGCTGATGCTGCATCAAGTCGGTGGTGGTTCGTGACTCACCCGATCGGGGCGCGTTGAACCGGTTGTGGATATGGAGAGCGATACCGAAGTCGGTTTGTGGGATGCCGCGTTGGAGTCGTTGCTGCTGCGGGTGGGCGAGCGGTTCGGCCGCGTCGAGCCGCGGCGGCGGATGCGGGACTACGTGCGTGGCTTGCTGGGCCGGTGGGCCGGAAGAACAGCTGGCAGATTGCCGAGCACGCAGGTAATGACACTCCGTATGGGCTGCAGCGACTGCTGTCGTGGTGTCAGTGGGACCCGGACGAGATCCGCGATGATCTGCGGGAGTACGTGGGCGACCAGCTCGGGCAGCCGGACGGTGTTCTGATCGTGGACGACATCGGCTTCCTCCAGAAGGGCACCGTTTCCGCCGGGGTGCAAAGGCAGTATTCTGGCGCTGCTGGCCGCACGGAGAACTGCCAGATCGGAGTGTTCGCTGCTTATGCCTCCGCCAAGGGCCGGGCCCTGGTGGACCGCGAGCTCTACCTGCCCAAGTCCTGGACGGAGGATTCCGATCGGTGCCGCACCGCCCGGATTCCGGAGAGCAAGTCCTTCGCGACCAAGCCGGATCTTGCCCGCGCCATGGTCCGGCGGGCCCTGGACTGCGCACTGCCGATCGCCTGGGTAACCGCGGATGCGGCCTACGGGCAGGAACGGCACTTCCGGCGGATGCTGGAGGAGGCCGGCGTGGGCTAGGTCCTGGCGGTGCCCAAGTCGCAGTAGGTCAAGTCTCCAGCGGGAAGCTGGCGCATCGACCATGTCCTGACCGGTACCCCGGCCGAGGCGTGGGAGCGGATCTCCTGCGGTGACGGTGTGAAGGGGCCGCGGGTCTACGACTGGGCCGCGGCCAAGCTGTCCACCATCGAGGGTTCGTATCCCGCCCACCACCGCTGGGTGCTGGCCCGCCGCAGCTTGGCACGGTCCGAGGAGATCGGGTATTATCTGGCCTTCGCGCCAGCGGACGCTACCGTCTTCTCCGAACTTGTTCGGGTGGCTGGCGCCCGGTGGGCCATCGAGGAGTGCTGCCAGGCCGCGAAGGAAGAATGAGTGCGGCCTGGATCAGTACGAAGTCCGCCGCTACGTCGGCTGGTATCGCCACATCACCCTGGCCATGCTCGCGCATGCCTTTCTGGCGGCAAGGGCAGCCCAGGCCCTCGAAAAGGGGGGCGGCAGAAACGGTTCGAGCAGCCTCGTTCCACTCACCGTGGCAGAAATCCGACGGCTCCTGGACCTTGCCCATCCCTCCTCAGCCCGGCACCGGTCACCCGCACAGCGGCTCTACTGGTCCCGCTGGCGCCGACGCCACCAGGCCATCGCCCGCCGCTGCCACTACCACTACCAGCGCCGCACGCGCCCCGATCGGGTGAGTCACGAACCACCACCGACCTGATGCAGCATCAGCCAACTAAACTCCAAAAGGACCCCGCGACCAGGGCATATGGAGAAGTACAACTGGAGTGCAACGGCGTTTGACGTGACTGGTGGCCAGGGCTGTCGTTGGTCTGGCTGTGGGTGGGGGACTTGATGATGTCAGGACGTGGGCGGCGGGCCTGAACGAGTTGCATGAGCGGTTCGTGCACCGGTTCGCGCGGTTGAGCCGCGGGTGTCGGCGTTGGCTTATATGCGGGGACTGATCGCTCCGTTGAAGCGGAAGAACGGCTGGACGCTGGCCGAAGAGGCCGGTCACGCGGCTCCTGATCGGATGCACCGGCTACTGAATCGGTGCGACTGGGACGCTGAGGAAGTCCTCGACGACCTCCGTGATTACGTCGTGGAGCATCTCGGCGACCCGGTCTGATCGTGGACGACACCGGCTTCTTGAAAAAGAGTGTCCCCTCGGCCGGGGTCCAACGGCAATATTCGGGAACCGCGGGACGTACGGAAAACTGCCAGGTCGGTGTCTTCCTTGCCTTGCCTATGCCGGCGCCCGTGGACGCACCCTGATCGACCGGCGCCTGTATCTGCCACGTCATGGACCGATGACCGCGAACGCTGCCGGGCCGCCGGTGTCGGCGACGACATCGCCTTCGAGACGAAAGTGGTCACCGCGAAGAAGATCCTCCGACGCGCAATCGCTCAGAAGATTCCCTTCCGGTGGGTCACCGCGGATGCGGCCTACGGCTCCTCCAAGGGCCGGCGGACCGAGCTCGAACAGGCCGATGTCTTCCACGTCATGGCCACCACCCGCCACGACACCGTCGTCACCCGTTGAGCCTTGGACCACCGGTCCACGACCTGTTTCCCAGCCTGCCCCGGCAGAAGTAGAAACGCCGTTCCTGCGGCAACGGCGCCCACGGCCCCCGGGTCTATGACTGCGCGAGGTAGAGGTCCGTCCTTGCCCTCGCCGACACCTAAGGAGTCTCCGCCACCCAGTTGGGCGTGGGCGTCGCGGATCACAAACTGTGGCTCGTCGAGGGCCAAGGCCCGGTCAACACCGTGCGGGACAGTCGATCTGGCAGTTCCGGCACGGGGCCGTATTGCGAGACTTCGTGGCTCTGGAGCGACCCTGGGAAGCCCATTTGGAACTCGCGTGCGGGCATCAGTGAATAGCAGGTGACAGTGTCCCCGTTTGTTGAAGGAATCACATGACTCGTAGAGGCGACCAATGACCGTCTCGCTGGGCGTCCAGGTCGAGCCTGCCGGCGTGGTTGACGGGTCGGTGGAGTCTGATGCCTCGGTCGTTGAACGGCCCTGGGACGACCCCGACGCGTTCGCCGTATTGTTCGATCGCTACGCCGATGACATTCACCGCTACGTGACCAGGCGGCTGGGCACCGAGGCGGCCGACGATCTGATGGCCGAGACGTTCGTCATCGCTTTTCAGCAGCGTCGGCGTTACGACTTGTCGAGGCCGCATGCCCTGCCCTGGTTGTACGGGATCGTCAGCAATCTCATTCGTCGGCACACGCGGGCCGAGGCCCGTCGCCATCGAGCGTGGGCGCGTGCTGCAATCGCCACTCCAGCTGAAGAATGTGCTGCAGGTGACGTGATGGCAGACCGGGTGGTTGCCCGGGTCAGCGCCGGGAGCATCAGAGGCAGCCTTGCGGCAGCTCTCGCTGGGCTGTCTGCCCGCAACCGGGACGTTCTGCTGCTGATTGCCTGGGGCGATCTCGACTACACAGAGACCGCGGAGGCCTTGGACATACCGGTGGGCACCGTTCGCTCCCGGCTGCACCGGGCCCGGAGGGGGCTGCGTGCGGTCCTGGGCGGGTCGGACCCCACCACCATTCGAGATGACCAGAAGGAGTCTCAATGACGAAGTCAAGCCGCCTGCGTGACCGGCGGGGCGGAGGTGAACACCCGTCCGTCACGCAGCAGGGCCCACAACACGCTCGCTCGTCGGCGGGCCAGAGCGATGACGGCCTGGACGTGCTTGCAGCCCTCAGCCCGCTTCTTGAGGTAGAAGTCCCGGTTCGGTCCCTCGCGGATGATGCTGGTCTGCGCGGACATGTAGAACACCCGGCGCAGGCGGCGGCTGTAGCGCTTGGGGCGGTGGAAGTTGCCGGTGCGGCGGCCGGAGTCGCGCGGGACGGGCACCAGTCCTGCCGCCGAGGCCAGATGGCCGGCGTCCGCGTAGGCCGCGAGGTCCCCGGCGGCGACGACGAACTCGGCGCCGAGTATCGGACCCATGCCGGGCAGGGATTCGATGATTTCCGACTGTGGGTGGCTGCGGAACGTCTCGCGGATCTGCTTGTCGATCCGCTTCAGCCGGTCGTCCAGAGCCAGGATCTGTTCCGCCAGGCCGGCGACGATCTGGGCGGCGACACCCTCGCCAGGCAGCGTGGTCTGCTGGGCATGGGCCGCGTCCAGCGCGGTCGCGGCGACGGTGTCCGCGCTGCGGACGCCGCGGTTGACCAGCCAGGCCGCCAGGCGGGCCCGGCCACGGCGGCGGATCGCGGCCGGAGACTGGTAGCCCGTCAACAGGACCAGCGCTCCCTTCTGCGAGCTGTAGTCGAAGGCCCGCTCCAACGCGGGGAAGATGCCGGTCAGCACGTCGCGCAGCCGGTTGATCATCCTGGTGCGGTCGGCCACCAGGTCGGAGCGATGGGCGGTCAGCAGCGCGAGGTCGGCAGCCAGCTGGGCAGGCACATCGATCGCGGCGAAGTCGTTGCGGTGGCGGACGGTCTCGGCGATCACGTAGGCGTCCCGCGCATCGGTCTTCGCCTCGCCCCGGTATGCGCCCGACATGCGATTCACCGTGCGGCCGGGCACGTAGACGGCCTGTTGGCCATGGGCGGCGAGCAGAGCGAGCAGCAGTGCGGAGGACGTCCCGGAGATGTCCACCGCCCAGCGGACCTCGTCCGCCAGGTCGAGGATTTCCCCGAGTGCGGCCAAGATGGCCGACTCGTCATTGTCGATCTTCTTCGACCACAAGGTCGCGCCGGTCTCATCGACCACAGCCGCCCAGTGGTGGCCCTTGCCTGCGTCGACACCGGCCCAGACCCGGGCCTTCCGCCTGCTCATTCGCCCCTCCTCGCGCCGTTCGGAATCCCATCGGCCCGAGGAACACCCCGCTGTCATCTCCGTAATCAGCGACCGCACGAAGCGCGCACATCTCAATCAGCAGCCAGGGCGCCCCGGAGAGCCGGACGGCCACTCCTTCGGAGCCACGACTGGCAAGACCCCATCAGCCACATCCGGCCCTCCCGGGCCGCCTAACAACTTACGGAGCCCCATCATGGATGACCTTACGCGCGTGCGGGAGATGGAGGCCGATGTGCCACCGCTGACCGTCGAGGCCCGCTCCGCCGCCCGAGTCCGACTGCAGCGCGCTATTTTGCAGAATGCTAGTCCCGGCAGGTCCGCTGTTCTGTCCAGGCGGCTAGTCTTTCGGCTGGTGGCTGGCGGGGTGGTGGCGGCCTCAGTGGTGGGGAGCACCGTCGTCGCCACAAAGGAGGGTGGGGCTCGCTCCGCCGTCGACACCACAGAGCACGGCGGGGCTCGCGTAACGCTGCCGATGACCATGCTCAGCGCGGCTCGGGTACTGCACAAGGCCGCAGACAGGTCGCGGTTCAACAGCGCTGACCTGCCGATCCCGCGTAATGACCAGTACCTCTACACCAAGACGTACATCACGCAAACGCCCCTGAAGGGCGGCAAAATCAAGGCGTGGACTGACGAGAGCTGGATGTCAGTGGACGGCTCCAAGCCTTCCAAACGACAGGAGCACGGCAAGATCCACAACGACCCCCCTCTGGGCAAGCATGAGGTGCAATCGATACCCACCGAATACGCGAAGCTGAAGGAGTGGCCGACTGACCCCGACGAGCTCCTCAAGAGGCTCGGGCGTGGGCGGATCAAGATCCTCACTCCGAGCAATCGCAAGGCGGGCAGCTCCGCCGGGGCTGCCGCAGACCCCGACGCGATGGTGTACACGCAAGCGTGCCTGCTCATGCAGGGGCCACGAGTCATGCCGCCCGGACTGCAGGCCGCCACGTTCGAGGCAGTTGCGAAACTGCCTCGCATCAAAGTGAACGACGACGAGGTAAACGCCCTCGGCAGGCACGGGATCGGGGTCTCGTACCCGAATATGCTCTTCTCCATCATCTTTGATCGCAAGACCTATGACTACCTGGGGATGCGCCTGAAGGGCAGCCACGCAAAGCTTATCGACGGCAGGTGGCGGCAGGTTGGCTGGTACTCCGAAATGAGAGGCCGCGAAAAGGTAGGTGTGGTCGACCGGATTGGCCAACGCCCGTAGCAAGGTCTGAAACCGATGCTGTTACCAGTCGCGGGTGTTGCGATCCTGCGGCCGAACCGCACCGGAGCTCTGTCGGTCCCGCACTAGGCTGGTCGCGGTTCTGGCCGACAAGGCGCGCTCATCACGCGCCATTCACGAGCACCTGCGCAACGCGGCATCCGGGCAGAAGTCCCCGTCCCGGCGGACCAGCGCGGCCACCTCGGCTGCGGCGCGGCAGCCGAGGTGGCAGGCCACCCACCTTCCACCGCGAGGCATACAAACAGCGCAACACCGTCGAGCGGTACGCGTGCGCCACGAGGCGCCTTGTTGTATCCCCGGCTCAGCCGGGAGGAATTGGAGGGATAAGCATGTCAGATAATCAGCGACCGGCTCAGTTGCTTACGAGCCGCAGCCTTGTGTCGACGTCAAGGACAAGGCGTGCATCGAGGAGTGCCCCGTCGACTGCATCTACGAGGGCTCCCGGTCCTT
>NZ_JBFBAL010000030.1:0-14734 GCF_040682175.1 Streptomyces sp. NPDC051320 | reverse complement strand
CGGCGAGGCTTCTTCTTCCCCATGCTCTCCATGATGAACATCCTCCCGGGGCTGAACCCCTGATCTCGAATGTCCGTCAAAACGGAGCAAGCTCAGAGTACATGGTCGGCTCCGAGCGTGCTCAGTCGTTCGGTGTGCCGATCCGACCGCGTCACGACAACAACGCGCGCCCCGGCGTGGTGTGCCAGCTGAATCGCCATGGTCGACACCCCGCCAGAGCCCTGCACCAGCAGTGTCTCGTCCGGACGCAGACGGTCGTGTTCGAATAGGCTGTGCCAAGCCGTGAGACCCGCAATCGGTAGCGTGGCGGCCTCGCCGGCGTCCAGATGGCGGGGTGCGAGCACAGCCTCGTCTTCGTGTGCGCAGAACAACTCTGTGAGCACACCGTCGCTCGGACCGCCGAGTCGCCGGGCCAGCGAGTGTCGGCGGAGGGGCCCCTCGATCCAATTAGGCAGATAGGTCGGGCATGCGAGGTCGCCGGGCTTAAAGCGGGAAACGGCTGCGCCGACCTGGATAACCTCTCCGGCTCCATCCGAGAGTGGAACGAGCGGGGGCGAGACTTGTCGGTGCCAGTTGCCCTGCATGATGGCAAGGTCCCGGTAGTTCAGCGCCACCGCCTTCATGCGCAGGACGATGTCGTGATCGCCCGGGACTGGATCTGGACGTTCGATGAGACGCAACGATTCCCTTGCGATCTTGTCCTCGAACAGGTATGTGCGCATGCCCACTCTCCAAACTCGCCGTGCATGTTCGGTTCCGCTGAACATACACGCATGTTCGGTGATTGTGAACGTGTCTCTTCTATGCTCGGGGTTCTGGGGTCGGGACCCTTCAGAGGTTCTGTCGGCGCAACTCATAAAACACACCCTGCGCTCGAACAGCTGGGCCGGTGGCGGTGTCGTCCCCGGGCGCCAGACGAAACGCATCCAGCATTACGACCCGAGCGGGCCCGGGCACCCTCTTGTTCGCGTTCTTCGCGGCGATGGCGACGGCCAAGCCAGAGAGCATCCGGGAGCCAACCCTCGAAGGGCTCGATGTAGCGGCCCCCGACGCCAGCCTGGTGGCCGGTCGCCCCTCGTCACGGACGACGTGCGGCACTCCGTGCTCCGGCGCCGGACGAACGGCAAGTCGGTCGGGCAGATCCAGCCCGACTTGATCCTCCCACCGGCAAACGCAAGGAGCCAGGCCCAGCGTCGCCAGCAGCTACCGAGCACTCGCCGAACACGAGAAACCCAGGCGTACCACGAGGCCATCGAAGCCCCTCACGCCGACCTCGCTGCTCTCCAAGACGCTGCCGAAGTCTCCCCGACCCCCGTTCAGCCCGAACTCACAGTAGGCGCCGAGTCAGAGCTGCCCCGCCTCCAAGGTCATCCCGTGGCGGGTTTATGGCGTATCTGGGTCATGCCCCCTGGATCCCCGTGGGTTCAAGGAGACCGAAGGTCCTTCAGCTTGAACCCACGGGTCCACCGGTCTGCTTCAGGTCGGTAGACCCGTGGGTTCGGTTGGAACACGAGGACGCTGTGCAAGCCGAAGGGCTTCGGTCGTGACCTCGGCGTCGACCTGCGCCTGTGCTCTGTTGCCGTATTCGAGGACGTCGTAGTCGTCGTCCAGGTTGGCGAGTCGTTCGACCAGAGGCAGCTCGTGCCCGAAACGACCGTGGATCCGGAAGGCCAGCTCGCGTGGTGTCAGCTCGCCGGCCAGCATCCGGGCGGCAAGTGCTCGGGCGGCGGCTTCCTGTCCGGCAACGCTGCCCGCTGGGTGGAGGTGAGGCCCAGTTCGTCGAGTGCCGGTGGAAGGATGTCGGGGACGTCGTAATCCGCCTCCGCGCGTGTGCACGCGGCCAAGATCCGCAGGGCAGGGCTGTCGTGGCCGGCAACGAGTGCATCACAGGCAGCAGTGACGACGTCGGTTGCGCGGATCTCGCCCATGCTCCAGAGGACTGCATGGTCCTGTAGAGCGGTTGCTGCTGCTTCGGTCGAGGTCACTCGCTCATGATTGCCTTCATCGTGCGTCCGGTCGAGCAGGTTTCATCGAAGCTGGTGTTCAGCGGCCTGTTCCAGCAGCGCCCGCGCGGAGTCCGTGTAGCGAATCGAGGTCTTCGCATCGAGTCCGAAGACCTCGGCGAGGTGGAGGGGGTCGGGGCCATGGACGAGGGCCTCTTCAGGCTGCCGGTCGACGCGAACCGTTCCAGGGTGGTGGCCTGGCCGCGAAGCGGTTTGGTCAGGGAGACCGCGCTGACCGGGCCGGTGCCCAAGGCGGTGAATTTGTTGATCAGCAGGTGCGGGTTAGCGGTGTCGGGCCACGGGCGGCGTCGGTGGTCCAGCCACTCGCGGGCGACGTACAGTGTCAGCGCGTCCAGAGGCCGGACGCGGCCGTCGATCACGAGCTTGCGATTGCCGATGTCGACGTCGTCGAGTTGAAGGCGCCGGATCGCACCGGATCGCGCGGCGTGCACCGCGACGAGCGCGAGGACCAGCCGGTCCGCCGGCTTGGTGACCGCGGCAACGGAGTTGTTGACGTGCTCGGGCTCCAGGGGTTGGAGGATGCCGTACTCGTGCTGGCCAACACGGATGCGGCTGGTCGGATACTTGAAGATTGTGCCGTTCTTCTTCGTTCGGCCGAACAGTGACCGCAGCACGATGAGCGTGTGCCGTCGCTGGCTGCCTTGGAGAGCATCGAGCTGGGTGAGGACGTCGTCGCGGGTCACCTCGCGCAGATGGCCGTAGGAGACAGACCACTCCAGCAGGACGGGACGGATCCTGTTGAGATAGCCCCAGACCGTGGCCTTGTCGCGGGGCTGGGATCTGGGGCCACCGTCGTGCAGGAGGCGGGCCCAGTGCTCCACGTCGCGGCGTATTCCGGGGGCGATGCCTTCGAGCTTGCGCTCCAGCCACTGTTCGAACGACGACGTCCGGTCGTCTTGGAAGACGCCGATCTCGGCGAGTACTTCCACTGTGCGTTGGACGCTGAGCCCGCGGGATCGCAGGGCCGGGAAGATCTCGGAGTGCCGCACGACTTCACCGCTGACATGGCTGGACAGCACGATGACCAGGGCTCGGCCAACGTCGAAGCGGACACCGCGAGGCCAGCCATGCGCTTCGCCGAGACGATGTGCGGTATGCCGGGCCCAGGCCAGCCACGGGTTGTCGAGCCGGGCATGTTCCTGGCGATTGAACCGAGTGAAATCTCGGCGGGCCTCGAACAGCGGCGGCTGGAGCCAACCGGGGACCGGCCGGTGGGCGGGGGCCGGGTCGGGGTGGCGCGGGCGACCCCGACGTCGTCCCTGCATACCTCTGGGAGGGCCGGGCTGACGCGGACGCTGGAGGTTGGTGAAGAACAGTTGATGGTGCTGCACCTTCTCCGGGTAGGGCTCCAAGACGGTGACTTGCCCCCTGGCGTCTTGGCTCGCCTGATGCCAGCACAGACGGCAGTAGCCCTTCTTCAACCGCGTTGTTCGCCGACAGCCCCTGACTCGGCAGGCTCCTCGTTGCGGCGGAAACTCTCGCATGCGCCGCAGGCGCGGCCGGGCAGCACGGCCCAGCCGAAGCAGGCCGGGCAACTGGCTGGCGGTTTGCACTTGCCCGCCGGCAGAACGTAGGCCATCACATCGGTGGCAGAGACCGGCCGTCACGGCGACGAGGAACCACCACCGGGGCCGGGCCAGTCGCAGCGGCGGCCTGCAGGCCGGTCTCCTCGCCGGCGCTGGACTTTTCCGGCTCGGGGTGTCGGCGTACAAGTGAACGTGCACCACCGCGTACGGGTGAAAGTGCACCGTTCTTCTTTATGCGGTGATGTGGGTGTCGCGGGAGTCTGCTGTCGTTCTGTTCGGGGGTCGGCGGAGGGCGGCGAGGGTGGTCTTGGATCCGCATCCCTGGTTGGAGCTGAGGCGGTTTCGTGGTCTGTACGAGTCCGGTGCGATGAGCTTGCGGGAGATCGCGAAGGAGACCGGGCTGAATCGTCGTACGGTCGGCAAGTACTTGTCGGGTGGGACGCCGGTCGCGCCGCCGCGGCGGGCTCCCAACGGCTCCGGCTCAGCGGGTGGTGGACGAGGTTGCGCCGTTGATCGACGCGATGCTGCGGGCCGAGATCCTGCTCAAGGGGGCGGTGATCCACGAGCGGCTGGTGGCGGAGTACGGGTTCACCATCAACTACCAGCGGGTCAAGATCTACTTGCAGGAAGCCCGGCCCCGCATCGCGGAGGAACTGGGCATCAGCCCGGGTGAGCTGGCGGGACTGTACCGCCGGTTCGAGGGGGTGCCCGGGGCTCAGGCCCAGGTCGACTGGGGCGACGAGGGCAGGATCCTCGCTCATGTCGGTATCCCGAAGGTCTACTCGTTCCACATGACGTTGTCCTACTCGCGTGATCCGTTCTGCTGCTTCACCACCGGCCAGGACCTGGCCACCTTCTTCGACTGCCACCGCCAGGGGTTCGCGCACTTCGGCGGGGTGCCGATGTCGATCGTCTACGACCGCACGAAAACGGTGGTCCGCCGCCACGTCGCGCCGGGTGAAGCTGTCCCGCTGCATCCCGAGGCAGTCGCGTTCGCCGGGCACTACGACTTCGATCCCGACGTGCTGGCCGCCTACCGGCCCACGGGGAAGGGCCGGGTCGAGCGGCAGGTGCTGATCGTCCGTGATCACGTTCTGGCCGGACGTGGCTTCTCCTCCATCGAGGAAATGGACGCGGCGTTCACCGCCTGGGTTCCTTTGCGGCGGGCGAAGGTCCACGGCACCCACGGCGAGGTCATCGGCCTGCGGGCGGTCCGCGATCACGTTGCCTTGCGGCCGCTGCCGCAGACGCCTTATGTGGTCACGCAGCGGCACCTTCGCCACGTCGGGAAGGACTGTCTCGTCGCCTTCGACGCAAATCTGTACTCGGTGCCGGCCAGCAGGGTCCGCCCTCGCCAGCTGGTCGAGGTCAGGGCCACGAAGTCCCACATCATGCTGCATGCCACCGTCCCCGGTCACAGCGGCGAGACCCTGCTGGCCACCCATCCCCGGGCCCTCGGCCGGGGCGCCCGGGTCGTGGAGGAGAAGCACTGGGACGGCCTGCCCACGGGATCCGGCCGCCGCGTCACAGCCGGTGACGGGAGCCTGCCGCTGACCCGCCGGCAGAACTCCGGCCCCGAGTCCGGGCCGCTGGCGGCCCTGCTTAACCGGACCGCGGTCACCCAGGTCGAGGTCGGCCGCCGGCCTTTGTCGGTCTATGACGAGCTGACCGGCACCCGTCCCTTCACCACCAAGCCGAGCACGAGGGAAACGTCTTGAGTGAGCTGGTCTCCACCCGCATCCGCAACACGGCCGGCAAGCTGGGCCTGCCCCACCTCGCCGAGGCCCTGACTCAGTACGCTCAGCGGGCCGACGAGGCCAAGATGGGCTACCTCGACTTCATCGACCTGGTTCTCTCCGAAGAACTCGCCGTCCGTGACGACCGCCGCTTCCGCACGGGCCTGCGGATCTCGAAGCTCCCGCACCACAAGACGCTGGACGACTACGACTTCTCCTTCCAGCCCGAGCTCGACCCGCGCAAGGTCAAAGACCTCGCCACTCTCTCCTTCGTCGAGGGCAAGGCCAACGCTGCTCTGCTCGGGCCGCCGGGAGTGGGCAAGACACACATCGCCGTCGCTCTCGCGGTTGCGGCCTGCCGGGCCGGATACTCGATCTACTTCACCAGCCTCGACGACATGGTCCGCAACCTCAAGACCGCCGGGCGCCTGACCAGCAAGCTCGGCAGCTACCTCCGACCTGCTCTTCTCGTGGTCGACGAGGTGGGCTACCAGCCCCTCGAACGCGCGGAGGCCAACCTGGTCTTCCAGGTGATCTCAAAGCGCTACGAAAAGGGGCTCGATCATCCTGACCTCGAACAAGACCTTCAGTGAATGGGGGCAGGTGTTCGGGGATGAGGTTCTGGCCACCGCTATCCTCGACCGCCTCCTGCACCACTGCGACGTCATCTCCATCAACGGCCCCAGCTACCGGCTCAAGAACCGGCTCGCAGCCATCGAACGCGACCGGGACAACGCGGCCTGACCAAACTCCCCGGAGTCTTCACAGGTCAGTCCAGACATGTCCCTCGGAGTAGTCGTGCCAACCCCGGAAGAACCAGTTGGCCAGATCCCCGATTCGCTCGAGGCAGTCCTCGAAGTACGCGTCGGGCACCGGCTTTGGGAAGTTCGGGTGTGACGTCCACGACGGAACCCAGGTTGCGACCTCATAGAACCCCTCAGCAACCCATCGATCGAGCTTCTCGTCGGACTGGGATCGCTCGCACGCGGCTCGCATCGCCCGCTCCAGGCAGGTGAAGGCAGTCCGGTCCCAGTCCAGATCCCCGCGCAGCCGCAGCAGGAAGCTCCCTTCCTCTGCCTCGAACTCCCGCCTCAGAACCCTGGTGATCTCGTCCATAGCCGAGATCATGGCAGGCCTCGGAGAGGCCCCCGATACTGCAATTGGCCAGCCGATCCCAACCATCTCGCCGACCGTCAAGCGGTGCACGTTTTGCCGTACTTGGCGGAGCACTCAGAGGAGTGCGCCGACACGGGGATCAGCAGATCGCTGATTTCGCAGCCGAGGGCGACGCAGATGACTTCCAGGTCCTCCAGCTTGAGTGAGACGGGCTGGCCGGACCACAGTCCGGACATCTTCCCGGCCGAGATCACCAGGCCGTGCTCTGCCAGGCTCCGCTGGAGCTCGGAGGCTTTCCACGGCGGTCAGCCGTAGTTTCCACCTCATCGGACCAGTCCTTCCAGCCGCTTCGGGGCCCGTTCCGTCCCGGCGACCCAGGCATCTTCAACCCGGGTCTGCTGGACGTGTAATGGTGTGCTCGGGTATTGGAACTCTCCGAATACCCCAGCGAATGTCGTGAGGTGAGCGGTGTTTGCGGCCCGGATCATTCAGCGCCTGGGTTCGTGGTCGGGTGAGGGCCAGGCGAAGCTTCATAGTCCTCAAGCTGCTCGGGGGTTCCCACAAACGCCGGGCCAGCGTTGGCCGGCAGCCTCGCGATGATCATGGCGATGGCGTCCTCCGCGGTTGCGGCTGGACCGACCGATTCAGTGCGTAGTGGGCCGGAGACCCAGTAGCCGCCCCCCTTGGCGG
This sequence comes from Streptomyces sp. NPDC051320, assembly GCF_040682175.1. NCBI lineage: Bacteria > Bacillati > Actinomycetota > Actinomycetes > Kitasatosporales > Streptomycetaceae > Streptomyces > Streptomyces sp. NPDC051320. The sequence goes on along the minus strand of NZ_JBFBAL010000030.1, from coordinate 7,642 downwards.
GCTGGATGTATGGAATGTCCCATGTCCAGCGTTGTTCGGTGCAGCGACTGAAGTGCAGTTCTCCCATGCCTGTCCAGGGGAAGAGCTGCCGTAGGCGAGGATGGCCGTAGGCAGCGTTGATGAGTTCGTCGCGGACTCGCCCGTCTCGGCGAACGGCCTGCCAACCTGCTTCCGTGGCATCGTGGCTTGCGGATGTCTGCGCGTTCTCGTTCTGGTCATCGAGAGTCACGTACGTCTTCTCCTTGCTGGTGGCTGCTGGCTCGTCGGCTGATCTCGGCTGCGTAGGCGCCCCAGTCTCCGGCGGCGGCTCGCTGCCATTTGACGGCGACGGTGATGTCGATGCCGAGCGTGCGGGCGAGGACCGCGGCGGGCAGCTCGGTGGCGAGCTGGAACAGGGCGGTCGACCGGGTCTCGGCGAGCCGGATGCCGAGTTTGCGGAGTCGTTCGCCCATGGCCCAGACGCTGATCGGGCGGCCGGGCTGGCCGCCGGGGAAGAGCCAGGGCGAGTCTGTCCGGGCGAGGACGGCGTGGCTGCGGCGGACCGCAACCTGCTGAAGGGCGAGCTCAGCGACGGGACCGGGCAAGTCGACGGGGACGGCGCCGAGGCGGAGGCGGACTGCTCCGTCGGTCTCCTCGATGTGGTCGACGGTGAGCCGGGAGATCGCCGCAGGCCACTGGGCATAGAGGAGCAACAGCAGGCCGGCGAGGCGGTCTTCGGACTTGAGGGTGTCGTCGTGCAGCAGACGGCGGGCGGTGGCCCAGCGGGCCTCGTCGTCCATTGCCTGGGAGGGGCCGTTCCATCGGTCGGCCGGGAAGCTGAGATCGCGGGTGATCTTCTGGGCGAGAGCCCAGCGCACGAAGTGGCCTGCCTCCCGGCGGTGACGGACGTCGTCGCTGGTCATCCAGCGTTCGAGGTCAGCCTGACGGCAGGTCGCGAGTGTCAGGTTCTGGGCCTTGATCCAGTTGAGGAGGTGGACGGCTGCCCGCAGGTGCTGGCGGACGACGGTGAGCTGGGTGTGCGTGATGTCGTTGCCGCGGCTGCGGCGGCGGAGCCGCCGCAGGAGGTGCCAGGTCGCGTACCGGTGCAGGATTTTCCGTCCCTCGGCGGTGGTGTGGGAGGTGACGAGATCGTTCACGTGCCGTTCCAGGCGGACCATCTGCTCGTCGCGCTGGGGCAGCGTGCCGGTGGCCACGAGCACGCTGCGGATGTGCTCGACGACCTTGCCCGCCGGGAGGTCGTCCAGGGCCTCGTGTGTCAGGGGCCGACGGCCGGATCCGAGATCGGACAGGACTGTGGAGACGATGCCGCCGGAGAGCCAGCGCATCGCCGTGCCGGCCCGTTCCGTCTCGGCCAGGGCGTCGTTGAGGGCCTGCAGTTTCGGGGGTATGGAGCCCGAGTCGTCGGCGAGAAGCTCGTGGAGCCGTTGCTTGAGAGTGCAACGACGGCATGGCCCCGGTGAACGCAGTCGCTCGGCCTGCCCGCAGGTGGGGCAGGGGTGCCAGAGCTCGGCGTCCGGCTTGGTGCAGGGGCCGCAGACCGGAGCGTCCGCGGTGCCGGAATGGATGCCACGGACGTGTCCGCAGGTGGTGCAGCGGGCTTGGCGCTGGAAGCAGCCGCGACAGCGGGGCAGGCCGGTGAGCTTCGAGCGGTTGCCGGGAGCGGTGAGGCCGCAGATGGAGCAGACCAGGACCGGCAGGGGGCAGCAGTTGGGGCAGAGCGGGCCCTCGACCGTGCGGGTGTGCACTCGCCGCCGTTCCTTGCATCCGATGCAGACCTCGGCGTTCGCAGGGTCGGTGACCAGGCAGTTCGGACACAGCGGTCGCCCTTGCTCGTCGCGGGTGGCCGGCTCGCGTCGAGCTCCGCAGCGTACGCATTCTTCGACGCGGGACTTGGCGATGCAGTTGCGGCAGACCCGCTGACCGTCGAGCGGCTTGTCGATGCGAACCACTCGGTGGCAGCGAGGGCAGGACGGTCGGACGATCCCGGCGACACCGGCCTCGTGTAGCAGGTCGATGAACCTCAAGGTGGCGCGGTGCGGGGCGAGATGGGCCTCGCCGGTCAGCAGACGAGGGTTCTCCTCCAGGGCCCAGACCACTCGCTGGCGATAGTGGGGCCGGTGGGGCGCCGACCGGCGCAGAGCCTCGGCGACCACGTCGGAGTCGGCGCCCGGGGCGATCGTGTCGATGACCGCGTGGATGACCGTGACCGGGTCGCGGTCATCGTGGTCGGGACACATCGAACAGCGTGGCAGGCCCTTGCGGTCCCGGAAGGTGACGCGCCGGGTGTTGCCGCAGGCGGCGCACTCGGTGGTCTCCTTGATGCAGACCGAGCAGTACCAGTCCTGGCCCTGCCGCTGGAGGCTTCGCAGCCCCTTCTCGCAGTCCGCGCAGACCGGTGGCGAGATCGCCGAGGCGCCGGCCTTGCGGAGGGCGATGAGGAGGTCGCCGACGGCCCGTGGCGCCGGGGACCGGCCATCGGTCAGGACGGCGGGTCGCGTCGCCAGGCACTTGGCCAGGTTCCGTGACTTCGCGCGGCCGCCCGCCACCGCCGTGACCACGCTCTGGATGGTCTCGGAGCCGAGTTCACTTTCGGCCTCCGCGACCAGGTCCGTGATCAGGCCGATCGGATCCGTGACGGAGCGATCGAGGGAGCCGGTGGTAGTCACGGCCGGTCAACGCCCTTGATCCGGGCCCGCTTTGGCCGCAGCCCGCCGAGTCCTTCTGTGTCGGGGGCCGTGCCGCCGACGGCTGCCTTCTTGGGCTTCTTCGCGGCCCCGGCCACTGCGATCGGCTCGATGAGGTCGTCCATGGTGCAGTCCAGGATGTCGAGCAGGGCCATGAGGATCTTCAGGCTCAGTCGCTCCGGTCGCTCGACGACGAGCCGGTAGACCTGGCTTGAGGACAGCGTGATGCCGCGCTCGGCGAGCGGAGGGATGAGGTCGGTGGTGGAGAACATCCCGCGGTCGGCCATGACTTTGCGCAGGTGCCAGTGGTAGTCGAGCTTGGCGGCCATCGCCGGGTCCCTCCTCATCGGACCCCGGCGAAAGCCGGGGCCAGTGCCTTGTGCAGGGAAGTGTTCATGAAGTCGTCGCTGACGTGCGTGTAGATGGCCAGGGAGCTGTCGCTCTCGTGGCCGACCTGCTGCTGGATGAAGCGGCGGTCCACCCCGTCCTCGGTCAGGTGCGTGACGTACGAATGCCTCATGGAGTGCGGGACCAGCTCTTTCGGCAGGCCAAGGGCGTCGCGGTATGCCTCGAACCGGTCATTGATCGAGCCGGGCCGCAGGCGTCCACCGCGTTCTGTGATCCACAAAGCGGGGTGGTCGGGGAATCCGAAGCGCGGCCGGACGTTCTCGACATAGTCGGCGACGGCCTCGACGGCCCAGTCCATCACCGAGCGCACGTTCCGGCGCCGCGGCGGCTGGCCCTTCTTGGCCTTGCCGTAACGGACGTTGAGCGTGCCGTACCGGCCGAACTGCCGGGCTTGCGGATTGCGCCCGAAGTCGACCACATCGAGCTTGGAGGTCTCGGTCCGGCGAAGCCCCCACCCGTAGATGACCTTGAAGAGGGTGGCGTCGCGGTAGGCGGCCAGGGCGCCCTTGCGTTTCGCCCGCAAGGCTCGTTCGACCTGGTCGTCGGCATAGTCGAGGAAGAGCTGCAGCTGTTCGCGGGTGAACGGCTTCGCCTCCGGGTCGCCCTCGTAGTCGTTGAGGTGGGCGATGGTGTTCCACTCGTGACAGACCGCCATCGGAAAGGTGCCGAAGGCTTCCTCGCAGGCAGGGCCCCAGCCGTAGCGGCCGTCGATGAGAAACTCGCTGAACAGTCGCACGGTGCCCTGGTAGCTGCGGATCGTCGACGGCGCCAGATGCCTCTCGCTTGTCAACGAGACCGACCACTCGTCCATGTGAGCCGGCGTCCACTGCCACGGGTAGTCGTTCGCGAACTCCAGGAACCGGCGTATGAGTCGTTCCCGCGGATCGATCGTGTCGTCCTTCAGCCCCCGCGACTTCTGCTGAGCACGCCAGCCCCGCAGCATCGCGTCGAACATCGCGTCCTCGGGACGCAGCTGGACCACCCCGGAGACGAGCTCCAGTTGAGCCGACCCCTCCAGGGCCACCTTGCGCTGATGCACCACTCCAGACCATCCCTTCTGGAGGGAGGATCATGCATCAGAAGGGATACGATCGGCAACATGCCTGGTCAGACAGCTAGGTCGTAGTAGCCTCGGAGTCCTTCAAGCCCTCGCCGTGACCTGGCGACCTGCGACTTCTCGCCCGCCTGATGCAATTCCCGAGGGTTGATGTATCGCATGGTCGTGGCGATCCAGGAGTGCCCCAAAACCTCCTGGATTGCGAGCAAGTCAAGTCCGTTTCCGTAGAGTTGCGACGCGCAGAAATGCCGCAGGACATGCGGAGTCAGCCTCTCGCCCCACCCCAGCAGGTGTGCTTTGGCGGCATCCTTGAGCCCGCTTCGCAGGGCATCGTCGTCCCACCCGGTGGGAGGAGCCGTCGGTGTTCTTTCGCTCGGCGGGAAGCAGCGGGGCGCCAGGGCGTGTGTGGTCGTCGTCGAACTGGCCCCAGACGTCCTCGATGAACCATCGAAGCGTCCGATCAGCGCCGTTGATCAGCGGCACCATCCGCTCGCGCGGCCCGGATCCGCGGGCGCCTTCACTCTGAACGAGCTCCTTGGCAAGGTTGTCGATCTTGCGGGCTGCGGGACGACCCGCTCGAAGGGGATGAGGCGGATGCGTCGCCAGAAGGCGTGGCCGCCGGTACCGACTTCGGGGCGGTGGTTGCCGAGCAGCCAGAGTTTGTGCGTGGGATTGAAGCTGAAGAAGTCCTGGCGCATGCGGGCCCCATGATGCGGTCGCCGCCCGTCAGGAGCTTGACCCTGTCGAACTTGTCGTTTGGCTTGAGTTCGGAGCAGACGACGATGCGCCGGCCGTGGAGTTCGGTGAGTTCGGTGGAGTGCTCGGAGAACTTACCCTTCTCCATGAGGAAGCCGGGCGGGGCAGCCTGAGCGTAGTCGCCGAGGATCTGCATCATGACATCCAGCAGGATGGACTTGCCGTTGGCTCCTGTGCAGTAGAGGAAGGGCAGGACCTGGGCGCCGACGTCGCCGGTGACGGAGTAGCCAAGGAGCAGGTGGAGGAAGTGAATGGTTTCCTCACCTTTGGCGTCTTCGCCGAAGGTGTCATGGAGGAAGCGGTGCCAGCGGGGGGGTATGCCTCGGTTCCGGGGCAACGCTGGTGGCCCTGGCGTGCATGTCGGTTTCGGGGTCCGGCTTGTGGAGGCGACCGGTGTGGAGGTCGACGACGCCCGCGGGGGTGCACAAAGCGTAGGGGTCTCCGTCGAGGACATCGGGGTCCAGGGCAAGCGCTGGGGATGCTTCGGCCTGGGTGAGCATGGCCTTGATCCCGGGGGTCGACATGGAGCGCCGTCGGTGGGAGGCGAGGTCTCGGTCGGTGAACTGACCGCTGGGGTCAGTGGCGGGCATCTGCTCGGCCAAGTCACCGGCTGCCCAGACTGCAGCCTTTTCGCCGTCGGTACGATTCCAGCGGTACTCCTACCAGTGGTACCAGCCCAGGCCTTCGACGTGGCGGAACTGGCCGCCGAACATCACCGCGAACAGCTTCGCGTTACCGCGGTCGGTAAGGAGCCCGGGAAGCTGGCCCGCCTGCGAAGACGACTCATTGCCGGCGGAGTTCCTCTGCTGGGCGGGCAGACTCGCCTGGCTCGCCGGGACTTCGAGAGCGAGCATCTGCTGCGCTGCGGCAGTGGCGTCGAAGCGCGGGCTGTCGGCGCCGCTCATGGGCGTCCTTTTGGATGGAGCGGCCGGGTTACGCCGGCGGACAGGCCAGAGGCGATGACGGCGAGGCTGTGTCGGCTTCGGTGCGGACGTGCGGCGTCGGCGGCGGTGGTGAGCAGGTCGCGGGCCTGGCTTTCGGTGAGGTGGCCTGAGGCGATCAAGCCGCCGGCGGTGTAGGCGGCACGGTTCAGCTTTTCGGTGAAGGCGGTCCCCTCTGGGGCTGAAGCGCATGCTTGTACCTGGGCCAACAGCGGTTCCAGCAGTCGGTGGGTGCGCTGAATGGTCGGTCGCACGGAGCCAAGACGCTGGGGCGGGACGGCGATGGGCTCCGTGGCCACTGGGTGGCCGGTGCGCTTGAGTTCTGCAGCGAGCCAATCGGGGAGGGCCGCAGGGAGCCTCGCCGGGCCGACCGGAGTGTATGTCCCGGTGGACGTGCGCGTAGTGGGCGTCACGATGTAGCCGCCGGTGGACCGGACATCGACTTGCCAGGCGAGGGCGACTTTGGGGCTGGATCCCACCGAGGAGCGGTAGCGGGGCCCTTCGGGTGGTGTGCGGTACCAGACGTGCAGCCCGCCTGACGGTGTCCGTACTCGAAGGGTGGTGTCGTCGTCGGCCGGGTTTTGTTGGCCGCGGAGCGCTGCCAGCAGCGCGAGGGTGTCGAACCCGGAAGCAAGGCCTGCCAGGTTGACGCTCTCGTGGATGGGGATGCCGGGCAGGAGCCGGTTACGGTGAGGCACTTCAGCGCTGTGAGCGTCGATATCGAGAACGACGAGGCCTGCTGGGCCGCAGGAGACACCGACACCTAGTGCGGGGTGCTCGCCCCACCAGGCTTCCAGGACGGCCGGGTTCGTGGTCGCTGCATGAAAGCCGTGGCACCACCTGCCTGCAGGAAGGCAGGGGCAGACCGCGGGGCGGTGGAGCTCGTCACGACACGTAGGGCAATTGCCGGCGGGGGTTTTGCGGCCGGCCGCAAGGGGGTGCACAGGCCAACCGTTTCCGGCGCACCAACGGGCGATGTCGTAGGGGCTCGGGGTTGCCGCCGGGCGGATACCACTGGTCTCACTTGACCATGCCACGCTGATCGTCCTTGCCGAGGGCCAACCGCTCGTTCCGTCCCTGAGGTAAAAGGCCAGATCACAGCACTACTACTGGCAGATGAGGGACTGAAGGGACTGAGTTCTCCAATCAATCCAGAGCTTACAGCAGCCACCGTGAGGCGCGTGAACGTGAAGTTGTTCCCCAACTTGGGTCACTTCAGTCCCTTCGCCTGGGGAGTTGGGCAGCCTCCGGCGCTGCTACATCAAGTCAGTCATGGTCCTTGCTCTTCATGCCTCGCAGTTCGGCGCTTTGGCGGGTGGCCAGTAGGACACGAAGCGCCTAGCGCTCCCGGTCGCGCGGCTGTCCTCCTTCACGGGATGGACGACCGTGGTCGGTGTCGGCCTGGGTGGTGTCACCGCGTCGCCTGTCTTTCGGGACTGACGATGCGGCGGATCGCCGAATCTCTATTCCGGCCGGGGCAAAGACGGACGCAAGGACCCCGTTCATGATCGCGGACACGGCCCGCGCGATGCCCCACACGCTGCGGGCCATCGACGGCGAGGATGGGACGATCGCAGAGCTGGTGATGATCTGGCCCCCGTTGAAGCACCCGACAGTCGTCACGCTGCTGGAGCGGTTCGGGTCCGGCTCAGATCAGCAAGGCAGGCAGGCTCCGCCTGGTCTTGCTGTTACGGCCGAAGGCCCCGCTGTGGCCGAGCAGCTGATCGAGGAGATCTTCGCCGCCCTTACGAGCTCGTGCACGGTTGGCGGTGAGACGTCGAGCCAGGCTCGACGTC
>NZ_JBFBAL010000029.1:0-16446 GCF_040682175.1 Streptomyces sp. NPDC051320 | reverse complement strand
GCAGCCTCGGCTACCTCAGCCCAGCTGAGTACGAGACCGCACTCGCAGCCTGACCACCACACCAATGGTGTCCGTCAAAGCGGAACAAGCTCAACCTTGGACACTGCGCCTCACTCTGTGTGCCTGGGATGCCCGTGCCGGGTTGCACAAGACAGACCAGTAGGGCGGCAACCGGGTTGTACGGTTTTCCCTCTGCTCTGCATCGTGTCTCCGGCATGCTGACCGCCCACCGTGCAGCACGCGAACACCCCCGGCAAGCACGCACTGGGGCATGGCGCAGCACATACGCCGCGAGTTCCAGCTGCCACGTCGTGTTGCGGCGCTGACGGAGCCCCTGGCTGAGCGGCGTAGCCGCAGGCAGTTGCGGCTGACCTCCGGCTCTACGCCCAGTCCATGCCGAGCTCCCGGAGGGCGTTGATGTCCAGGGGCGGTTTTTCTGGTCAGTAGGTCGTGGTTTGGCCTGGGCTGATCAGTTTGGTTTCTGGTAGTGGTAGCGCTTCAAGCCCTGGGCGCGACGGCTGGGTGGCAGGGGAGATGAGCGCGTGGGCTGCGTGCTGAGCTGCCACTTGGTCAGGTCGAGTGAGCGTTGGTCAGCTGTGGTCAGTTTGCCCGAGTGGTGATCAGTTTCGTTGAGTGTTCCCATGCGCTGGTTGTGGTGTTGATGTTGGCTCTGTACGGGGCGGTGTCCATGCCTCGTGGAGTTCAGTCGCGGAGCGGACCGGGGCTGCGGTCAACGTCGTGATGTACCTCGAGGCCGTTGGAATCACGGCTAGGCTCGCCCCGCAAACTGAGGCAGTTCTCGCTGTGGCAGTACACCAACTGGCAAGGTACGGAGCGCAGATGGATGTGGGATCGGTGCTCGGGAGCATAGGCCGAGCGGCGGCCGGGGCGGGCCGACTGGTGTGGGCAGTGGCAACCGCACCGACCACGGGAACCGAGGATGACGTCCACTCCAAGATCGACAGTCTTGTGGAGAAGATTGAGAACGAGGTGCCGGAGGAGCTGCGGGACCGGGCATGGGGTCTGGTTCTGAACGCGCTGTACTGGGTTCCCCAGGAGATCGATCAGCTGGTGGAGGGACGACAGAAGCCCGATGACGATGAGACCGAGGGTCCGTCGGCCAGGTACTGATGCCGGGAACCGGCGAGCCTGAAGGGCAGGTGTGCCGATCCGATGCTGGTGCGTGCGGAGAGCTGCGTGCGGCGGATGGCTCAGGTGATCGCGGCGGAGGATGCAGACGGCGGTCGTGCGTGCGCAGGGCAGGAAGAAGTCGGCGGAACTGGGGCCGGCGGAGACGAACGGCATGGCAGGACGGCACTCAGTCTGGAACCTGGCCTCTGCCGGGCAGAAGCTCTGGCCGACGGCAACCGAACTACTCCCCGCCCGAAAGCCAGGACTGGAGCTAAGGCAGTGATGGCCGGGTTCGGTCCGCACGGCGTCGCGGTGACGGACCGGACCGCCGCCAGTTCTACCCCGAACCGCCCGGCCCCTGAGGTAGACCTGCCGGACACGACCCCCACGTAACAGCAGTGGTGGAGCGCCCTCGGTAGCCACGTCGCGTCGGTCAGGCCGGGCGGTCTACTTCGCCAGCGCAGCGAGCGCCGGTCTTGGCACGCTGTTCGGCTGGCCAGTACGGGGGCGGGTCACAGGCTGTCGGCCCATGTGGGGACGGGGTGGCTGTGGACGTCGCCGAGTGCGATACGGAGCGGACTGAGGAGGCGGTGAGCGAGGCTGGGAGAGAGGTCTTCGAGGGCGAGGGCCGTGGCGGCGAAGCACACAGTTTTCTGTTCGTCTGAAAAGTTCCGTACGCGCTTGCCATGGATGCGGGCTGCTCGGCCCAGTGCTGCTTCTGTGTGCTTGATCAGCGCGTTCTTCAGCGTGGCTCGGTCGGTGGTCCTGGCGAGGTCCTGGGCCTCGTACCACGCTGGATCTTCGCGATCGGTCGGCCACGCCTTGTTGTAGGAGCGGCGCAGGGTGAGGACTTCGTCCCACGTCAGCTTTTCCAGTCGGGTGAGCAGTGCTGCCGTTGTTCGTCCTTGAGGACCCAGCGCCCACCAGGCCGGTACTCGGAACCAAATTCTTTGGCCCCACGTTCGTCCGGAGCGTTCCTCGTCGTCGTTCGGGACGAGACTGACGATCCACAGCCCGAACGGAATCTCGGTCGCGAAGGGCAAGTAGTTGGCACCTGATGCATGTGGTGCCGCGCGGTGCCATGGCTGCTTGCGGCGCCGCAGCGGCACGTCGGGTGTTTCCTCGATGAGGATGCTGCGGCGGTCCCGCAGGGCGGCGGCGTAGTCGGCGGGGTCGTCGTCGAAGCCACGGCCTGAGGGGCGTGTGACCTTCCAGCCCCAGTCGGCCGGCAGACGGTTCGGATCCACTTTCGCGACTGTCCAGTCCTCCCATCCAAGACCAGGCATCTGCTCTTCCTCCGTGACGATGGTGAGGCCCCAAAAGGAGTACCTCCGGGGCGTGCGCGGGCGCCAAGGGAGTTGCTTGTGCACCGAAGGTGACGCTGGGCGTAAGTGCGTGGAAGAGGTCAGTAGCGGAAGCCGAAGAGTCCGCCAGTGGGGGAGTCGGTCAGGACGGTTTCGAGGGTGTACGGCTCGGCGTTGAAGCCCAGGCGGGTTGCTTTGGCGAGGTCGTCGGTGTTGAGGGTGGCGATGTACTGCATGGTCTCTTCGCGGGTGACGTCTGCGGCGAGTTGCAGGGCGGCTCTGAGTTGCCGGTCGTCGACGCCGTCGTAGAGGTGGCTGTCGTGGATGAGGAAGTCTGGGCCGCGTCCGTGTCGGTGGGCGAGGACAGCAAGGGTGAGGTCGAAGCAGAAGATGACCATGTTGCCGATGCCGCGGCTGTTGTCGCTGTCGATGCGCGGGGTGATCGTCAGGCTCTCGCGTCCGGCCTGGATGGCCAGGAAGGCCTCGCGGGGCCCGTAGAGGGCCTGGGCGAAACGGGAGAACAGCAGGGTGGCTTCGCGGGTCTGCTGTTCGCGTTCGTCGAGATCGGTCTCGACGGCCTGTTGAAGCTGGATGCGTTTGGCGGTGATCTGGCGGGAGCTGGACTCCAGGGTCTGGGCTGCGTCGTAGCGGTGGCGCAGGGCTCCCAGGGCCGCTTGCTCGCGGGCGAGGGCCTGCTGGAGGGACGTCAGCGCTTCCAGAGCGCCGCCTTCGTCGAGCTGGCGCAGCAGTTGTGCCTGTTCCTCACCCAAGCGGGCGCGCTCAGTACGGCGCTCGGCGAGCCGTGCGGTGAGCTCGCTGATCTCTTCCTCCAGGAAGCGGCGCCGGTTGCGCACGATGGAGTGATGGAAGGCCTCGACCTCCTGGAACCTGCGGCGGATCTGGTCACTGAGAACGATGCCGAGCTCACGGTAGGCGGGCTGGAGGTACTGGGTGTCGACGTCGGCTGTCTCGATGACTGCCTGTTGCAGTTCGTCGAGGTTGTACTGCTCGATGACATCGTCCTGGGAAAGCTGTTTGATACGGCGACTGAGCTCGTCGGCCTGGTCCTTGAGGTGCTCGTACTCGGGTACGACCTGGAAAGCGGCGACCTGGCCCTGCAGGCGTTCGACCTGGGCCTCGGCCAGCGCGATCTGGCCACGCAGGTCCGCGGTGGAACCGACGATCTGTCCCCAAACGGGGTCGTTGACAGCCTTGCGGAGCTGTTTGCGAGTGGCATCGCGGGCGGCGAGCTGCCGGTATCCGTCAGCCAGCTGCCAGTCCAGGCCGAGCAGGTAGGCCAGGTTGGTGGTGGCATCGGCGGCGGGCTGGCGGGAGAAGGTGCGTCCGGCTTCGTTGAAGCCGTGGGCCGAGACCCGGCGCGCGAGATAGGAGAGCAAGGTCCGGCCGCTGACGCCGGGGTGGTCGCCACGCAGTCCGAACAGCCTGTGCTCGATCAGATGGTTCCACTGCTCGATGGGGACCTCGGCCTGGCCTTGCGTCTCGAGGGCGAACAGGGAGTCCGGGTCGGGTGCGGTCACGTCGGGTTGGAGGTTGACGAACGCTGGCCGTGCGCCGCTGCGTCGTACCTCCAGCGTCTCGGTCACGTCTGGCCAGTCCAGGTCCAGGCCGAAGGTGATTGATCGCAGCGCCCGCTTGGTGAACGGGTTGCGGGTGCTCCCACTCGCGCCGAGCAGGAAGTGGACGAGCTCGACCATGCTGGACTTGCCGGCGCTGTTACGGCTGTCGGTGGACGTGGAGGCTTCGGTCTTGTCGGCGAGCAGCAGGTTCAGGCCGCCTTGGAAGGCGATCTCCTTGAACCGGGAATCGTCAGCGCTCAAGCGACGCAGCATCTGCATTCCTAACGACAAGGAGGTCGTCGTGCAGTTCGACCGCACCGATCCCGTACAGGACGTCCAGGGACAGGACGAACCAGCCGAACGATACCGGGGAGTAGTGGTGGTGCTCCCGACGCCAGGCCTTCAGCCGCGCCCAGGTCTGGCTCACAGTCCGCGGCTCGTCCAGCTGAAGGAGGACTTGGGCGCCTACCGCGAGCAGGCAGCGGTCCGGTGCGATCCCTTTGGTGGGTGTGATCATGGCTGCGTACTCACCAGCCCTGCCGGGCTCCAGTCGCTGGGAGGTGCCTCGAAGATGTCGCAGCGGAAGAAGAAGTGCGCCAGGACAACCCATGCCGCCCGGTGCACCTGGGGCCGCTGGCGCTCATTACCTAGGACGTACATCTCCAGCTGCCACAGCACGTCGTCGGGGTCCCGATACTCCTGGCGCACCTGTTCGTAGAAAATACGGAATCCGCGTGCGACCTCGTCGTGTTCCAGAGTCCGGATGCCCCCGGCGTAGAAGGCCTCCACCAGAGGGGTGTGCCGGATGCCGCGCAGCAGCGCGTCACCCGACTCGCCCCGGAGTTGGTTGAAGTCGAGCTTCTCTTCGCGCACCTGGGGCAGTTCCATGAGCGGATCGGCCTCGGCCCGCAGTTCCTTGAGATGCTGTAGCAGCGGTGCCAGGTCGTCCATGCCCATTCCATACACGGTGGGTTTGACCGGGATCTCGCAGCCCAGAACGTCTTCGGCGAGGGCTAGGTCGAGGCCCATGCACTCCTGCCATATGTGGCGGGTGCCCATCTGCTCGAAATCCAGGGCCGGGTGGTCAGAGTCTGCGGTAGAGAGCATGGTCGCGACCTGAGGGTGGATCCCTCGCCGGTCGTTATGGACGAAGACGAAGGTGTCGAACTGTCCATCGCGCTGTCTCACGGCGCTGGCCAGGTCCTTGGTGAACTTCGTCTTGACGGCGGAGGCGCCTCCCGTCTGCGGGGCGTAGCAGGCGTAGAGCTTGCGACTGTGGAGGGTGAGCCCGTCCGCACCTTGATCGCCGAGCTTGCCGTGGGTCCGGACATCTAGGAAATTCGGGTGGCGCGTGACCATGACCCGGTGGAAGAAGTCCTCGAACGCAGATTCGTAGAGGTCTGCCATCAGATCGAGGAACTTGAGACGGGCGTACATTCGCTGCTCGAACTTCACCCGTCCCCCTCACCGCAAAGAACGCCATCGTAGCTGTGCGCGATCAAGCGCGGAAGGTTGTGTACACGCACGTATCGGGGCGCATCTCCCATCGCTGTAAAGGGAGATGAGCGATGGATGGTCAGGTCGGCGTCATGCCAATGCTGACCAGGAGGTGTTGTTGGTGGGGGTGGAGGAGGAGCCAGCCGCGTTGCTGGTTTTGGAGCCAGTGGCGGGTTGTGGGGTGGCGGTGGTCGGCTCGTGCCTGCTGGTAGGTGCGTTGCCACAGGATGGGCCAGGGCGGGTTCCACCAGGGGTCGATCATGGCGAGCATCCGCTGGGTGGGGGAGGGGCTGGCCCGTTTCTTCGCGAGTTGGCGTTGGCTGTCGAGCCACTTGCCAAGGGGGAAGCCGTTGCGGACGGTTTTGATCGGCGGACAGAGGTGGCCGTGTTCGATTGCCCAGGTGCGGGCGTGGTGGAGGGCTTCGGCGTGGGGCCGGGGCCGGGGACTGGGCGGCCACTGTCCGGCTGTCTGGGCGGTGATGCCGATGGCGTTCAGCAGGTGCTGCTGGTCGGGGTGGAGCTGGTGGTAGGTCAGGCAGGCGCGGGTGGTCCAGCTGCCCAGGACGGTGCTCGGTGCGGGGATGCGGGCGACGGGGTCGTACGGTTCGCCTGCTTCGATGTGGTTGCGGGCGCGGTAGTAGTTGCGCTGCCACTCGGTTTTCCAGGGCGGGTTCCACCAGAGGTCGATCGCGGTGAGCTCGGTCAGGTGGGGTGAGGGCGGCAGACGGTCGCGGGCGCGTTGTTTGGCCCGGTTGCGCTGGCTGAACAGCCACCACCCCAGCGGATACCCGTCGTGCCGGGTGTCGCGGGGGGCTGCGAGGTGCCCGTGTTCGGCTGCGTAGGCGCGGGCGTGTGCCAGGGCTGTTTCGAAGCCCGGCATCAGGTCGGGGCGGTGCCCGAGGCGGCTGCGGGGCTCGCGGGGACGCTTGGGTTCGGCGGCACGCCGTGTGCGGCGTCGATGGGTGGAAGCGGCAGGATCCGCACCCCTTCCGGCCGGGCTGGGCTTGTCTGTCTGCGGAGCCGGGGCGGCAGCCGGTCTCGGTGGTGTCGTCCGTGCGTGTTCCCGGGCGCTGCGTGCCACATCGGCAGTGATGCCGATGTCGGTGAGGAGTTGCTGCTGTTCGGGGCGAAGCTCGTCGTACGTGGCGCACTGGCGCCACAGCCAGTCGGCGGCACCGGCGTCGTCGAGGGCATTGAAGCCGTTCTCGGCCTGGAGGCGGCGGCCGGCCGCGGCGTCGCGGGAGCGGTAGTAGTGACGCTGCCACCTCAGGTGCCAGGGCGGGCACCACCAGGGGTCGATGGCGGTGAGGGCCTGGGCGCGGCCGGCGGGCAGGGGCCGGTGGCCGGTGCGCTGATAGTTGCGTTGGTTGGCGAGCCACTGTCCCAGGCGGAAACCGTCGTGGACGGTTGCCGAGGTCACGGAGGCCAGGCTGCCGTGTTCGGCGGCGTAGGAGCGGGCGTGCGCGAGGGCCTCTTCGGCGCCGGCCCTCATGTTGCGTCGTCTGGGCCGGGCGGCGTCCGCCGCGGCGGCGTCGATGCCGATCTGGGTGAGGAGGCGTTGTTGTTCGGGGTGGAGGGTGGGGTAGCGGGTGCACTGCAGGTATAGCCATTCGCCCAGGCTGTAGCCGGTGGTGGGGAAGCCGCGGGCCGGCTCGAGCGGGCCGTGGGCTTCGGAGTGATCGCGGGCTTGGTGCCAGGTGCGCTGCCACAGCGTGCTCCAGGGCGCGTTCCACCACCGGTACAGCGCGTGGAGGGCAGCGGCTTGGTGGGCGGGCACGCGGGTGTGGCGGGTGCGCAGGTTGGACAGCCATGCGCCCAGCGGGTAATCGCCTAAGGAGTCTTCCTTGGGGACGGCCAGGTGCCCGAACTGCTGGTGGTAGGCGTGGGCGTGCGCAAGGCTTCTCTCGAAGGCACGTTCGGCTTGGAGGCTGTGGCCGCGAAGCCGTTTGACCGGCCGTGGTTCTGGTTGGCCGCTGTCGGTGCGTGATTCCGGTGGGGGCAGGAGGTCGCTGAGGGGGCGGGGCCGGTGCGATGAATGCACCTTCCACAGCTTCTGCTGCGCCGCGGGTATCGGGTCGGCGCGGGTTAGTACGCAGGAGTGGGCCCAGGTGAACAGCGGTCCGTGGGTGACGGCGGCGAGGCGGTGGACGAGCCACGACCGCTGCAGCTCATGGGCGACCTCGGTCAGAAGAGCGGGTAGCTCACCAAGACGGTAGGGGAGATGGCCGCCCGATTCGGCGACAGCGCGTTGCTGCAGAGGGCGGCTGGCCAGCAGACGGGCGAGGGCGACGGTCTCGGGATAGGTGATCAGGTCGCGTGCCGCCACCTTCCACCAGCCGGGGTCGGCGCCGTCCGGGCGTGTGGCATCGAGGCGCGCCGGCCAGGCGTGTTCCTGGCGGGGCCAGGGCTGCTCCCACCAGGAGTTGGTGACGGCACGAGCGACCTCGAACGCCTGCGCCCCGATGGGGGAGCGGTGCAGCAACCCGGCATGCCCCCGCTGGGCTTCGATCACTTCCGGGCACCGGCCGAGGGGGACGGTCAGCCCGCCGGTGTGGGGCAGGTACCAGGAGCCAGTACCGGTGGCGTGCGCAGACGCGCTGCTCGGGTGCCAGGTACCGGCGGGCGGGCACCTCTCGTCCGGTACGGGCGGCGGTGCATGCGGGGCAGGCCGGCCCCCATGCGGCGACGACCTCCTCACCGCGCATCAGCCGCCCGACCGGGCCCATCCCGTACTTTCCGCTCGGCTCTTCCCGCGTCCATGCGGGCAGCGCCTGCTCAAGCACGTGCTGCGGAACATGGCAGAGTGCGGCGACCCGGTCGCGGGCCTGTGCGTTGAGGTGGATCTCGCTGTCCGGGTACAGCATCCCGGTGAGGTTCTGCAGGCCGCCGACGTCGGTGACGGCGGCGAGCACGTCACGGATCCCGAGGTGGTACCGGGCGGCGATCCTGGTAAGGAACGACAGCGTCAGCTCCCCGTTCAGCGCGGCGATGCGTCCTGCCGCGCCGCCGCCCATGGCGGGCACGATGCTGCCGGATGCCGCCCGTTCGCGCCCCGCTCGTCTGTTCCGGGGCAGGCGTGGGGGTGCGGGCGTGCTGGACCGGTGCGCCATTGCAGATGCCCTACGTGCGCCGTGCGGGCCGGGACGGCCTGGCCTGGGCTTCGGCGGCCGCGTCGAGTTCGACTTCGGCGAGCAGCTGCTTGGTGATCCGCTCGGTGCCTTCCGTGATCGCGATCAGGGCGGCTTCACGGATGAGGTGGGAGAGGCTGCCGATCCGGCCCGCGGTGCGGGCGTGGAGGTAGGCGGAGTGCTTGACCAGGGTTCCGGTCCGGTGTGCGCACAGCCGCAGCAGGTTCTCCATGGCCTGCACGAGGTCGTTCCAGATGGCCCGGTCCTGCTCGGTCGCGTACGCCAGCGGCCGGTGCCTGAAGAGCTTGAACCGGCCGGCGATCTGGGCCCCGCGCACTCCGCTGAGCAGTGAGGAGGTTTCGATGTCGATCGCGGAGTACACGAAGGTGGCCGGGATGCGTTCGCCGAGGTACTTCAGCTGGTCGGAGGTTTCCGCGCCGGCGCGCCGCTGGGTGTCCAGGAGGTGGACGTCGTCGACGAGGACCAGCTGGGTGCCCAGCTCGCTCAGCAGGTCGCACACGGCGCCGGTGATCTGGGTCTGGTTGAGGCGGTCGGTGATGGGCATGTTGAGGAACCGGGCGAACTCGCTGACGAGCATCTTCGGGGTGGCGGCCGGCGGCACGCTGATGAACAGCACAGGCCTGCGCGCGGCCTGTCCTGGGTGTTGGCGGGCGTCGGCCAGCTGGAAGGACCGCCCGAGCGCCATCATCGTGGTGGTCTTCCCCGTGGTGGCCGGGCCGGAGATGATCAGACCGCGGCGGGCGCCGGCCTGCTGGCGGCGGTTGACCAGCAGCAGCCGGCGTACGGCGGTGAAGACATTGTCCATGGCCGGGGTACGCATGACGGCGAGTTCGGAGTGGTAGTCCTCGCGCTCCGTCTGCGACCAGACCGGGTCGGCGGCATCCCGGGCGGGGGCCGGTGCCCGGTGGACGAAGGCGTCCCAGCCCTGCCATACGGTCGGAGGGGCCAGCGGGGCGAATCCGGCGGTGTCGTTCGGGGACAGGCTCACCATCGCAGGGACTCCTCGACGGGGTCGTAGACCGTGACCCGGGGAGGCACAGGCGCAGGCGTATCCGCTTCCTGTGCCAGGCCGGCCGAAGGGCCGCTCAGCAGCGCGCCGTCAGTCGGCCCGATGCCCACGCCACCGTCGCCGGCGCAAGCCTCCTTGTCTTCGCCGTCATCGGCGAAGAGGTCCTCACCATCAGGTTCGAGCACCCCGGCCGGCGGCTGCTGGCCGTACAGGATCCCCCATACTGCGCCGTCCTCGTCCGCGGCGGCACCGGCGCGGGCCCGGGCGGCGACGATCTTCTCCCGGCGGGTGCCGTGTCCGGCGGCGGCGCGTTCCAGCAGTTCGCGCAGGGCGAGGGCCAGGTCGTGTTCGTGGCTCACACGGCTGCCGCGCTGGGCGACGGTGCGCCTGACGTGCTGCCAGGTGAAGTCGGTGAACGGGGCGGTGACCAAGGTGCGGTGGATCCAGGGCACCGCCTCCCAGCGGTATCCCTGCGGCAGGCCAGCATCCGGCAGACGCACCCAGACCTTGCCGGGGGCGTGCGGGTTGTAGTGGATCTCCCACAGCCCGTCCGCCGCGGGCGAGGACTCGCCTCGGTAAGGGTTGAGGACCTTGTGGTCGTAGGTGCGGTAGTCGATGCGGATGCCGTAGTCGTTGATCTTCTGCCGTCTGACGGCATCAGCTCGATGTAGTCCTCGCGCCCCAGCGGTACCGGGACGTACCCGCACACGGCGACCAGCGCCGCCCACATCTCGTTCGGCGACAGGGCGCGGCGGGGCATCATCGGGTGCCGCAGCCCGTCGTGCTCGCGCTCCTGCCACCCGCAGACGATCCACTCCTGCAGCAGGTCGTCCAGCTGTGCGAGCGTCCACACCGCCTCGCCTTCGGTGTCCCGGCCGCGTTCGCCGGTGTGCGAGCCCGTGTAGCCGGCGACGTGCTGGGCGAACAGCGTGTTGATCGAGGAGAACGTGCGCTCCACCTGCCCTTTGGCCGGCCCGTTGCCCGGCGGCGCCGGCTGCAGGGAAATGCCCAGCGATCCGCAGGCGGCGATGAACGAGGACGAGACGAACACCTTGCCCTGATCTACCACGACGGTCTGCGGGGTGATGACCGGCCGCGCCGCGGCCCCTTCCAGACGGGCGTCCACGCTCTGCAGCCGCTCGTACGGGATTACCGAGCGTTCCATGGCCAGCGCCTCGGGCCAGTCGGGCCGCATCGGCGCGGGAACCATCATCTGCGCCAGCAACTGCGCCGCGTCCACACTGCGGGTCCCCTTCGGCCGCAGCACAGCAGCGCAGATACTGCGGGTCGCCACATCCAGCGCGATGGTCAGCTCGGGCCGCTCCACCACCCCGTCGTCCAGCACCACGAAGACATCCAGCACGGTGCTGTCCATCATCACCAGCTCACCCGGCGCCATCACCGTCGTCGGCACGAACGGAGGAGCCGGCCGCGCCGAGCGCCAGCGGCGTTGTCGCGCACTGCCCAGCAGCCCGCGCCCGTCGCCCAGAGCGTGCACCAGCCGGTTGAACGTCGCAGGCGACGGCAGCGCCACCGCCCCCGGGCCGTACCGCTCGGCCAGCAGCCGCTCGGTGTACATCCGAAGCCGCCCCAGCGTTCCGCTGGAGCGTTCCTGCCCGGCCTCCAGCACCTCCCGCAGCGCGGCCACCACCCGCTCGTCCGCACGCCCCAGCGCCGACCGGGGCCGCACGGTCCGCTGATCCACCAGTCCCCACACCCCGCCGTCGCGGTAGCGGGCCCGCATCCGCCGCACCGTCACCGCGCTGGTGGGCATCCCCGCCGCCGAAAGCTCCGCCGCCTTCGCCTCCTCCCGCTGCGCCAGCGTCCGCACCTCCGGGTCGTACTCGGCCCGCGCAGGGCCGACCTCACCGGATCCGCCCGGGTGCCCCGTCTCTACCTCCCGCACGTGCCCCTCCCAGGCCAGCACTCGCTCCCGCACCGTCGCAGGCAACGAATCCAGCAGGCCCAGCGGCGCCACCCGGCGAGCGGCGGGCCCATCCACAACCTCGAAGCCCTCGCCGGCGAACAACAGCGACAGCAGCAGCGCTGCCATCTCACCGTTCTCCGCGGTCAGCCGCACCTGCCCGCCAACAAGGGCAGCCACCGTCCAGGTCCGGCCCTCGAAACGCACCCGCGACCCCACCTCGACCACCGGCCCGACAACCCCCCGGCCTCCTGCCCTCATCACGCCGACCGCGCCCACACCGGCATCCGCTCATGCATCGGAGCGCCCAGATCCGCAGACAGCCGCCCCGCCCACAGCGCATGGAACAGCGCAGGAAGGACCACCATCGGATCCCCGGCGGTCCCGCGCACGCCCTCCCACAGCGGCGTACGCCCGGCGAACGACTCCCGCAACGCCGCCGCCACCTGCTGTCCCCCGTGGTACCGCGGATGCCGGTACCCGGCCAGCCAGGCCACGTTGCGCCGGTACACCGGATCGACCGGCCCCAGCACCCAGTACCGCCAGCCCACCGCAGCACACACTTCGCCGAGCATCGCTGCCAGGGACCGCTGCCGTTGCGAAAGCTCCTCGCCGGCGATGCAGTCCGCCAAGACCCCCTGGCCGTCAGCGAGCCGGAGCATCATCTGCGGGACATGCGTACGCACCTCGTCCCGCTCCCGCTCCCGCCATCGCAGTTCCAGTGGCTGGCTGGCCAGATACGTCACGCGTGGGTCGTGGTCGAGCAGCATCACATGCAGCCGCATCGCCCCGGACCCGTAGTGCACCAGCCGTCCGGTGGTCGCCGACCACCACCATCCCGGCGCCATGCGCTTGCCCTTGCGGACAGGAAAGGGCTTCAGGGGCGGACACTGCTCGAAGGGCACTTCGGCGGCCGCCGCGGACCACGGCGAACACTCCGTCGTGCCCCCCGCAGCCATGAACCGCACGTCCACGGCCCCGACATCGACCCGCCCCGCTCCTGTCGCATCCCACTCCACGCTTCGCACACAGGGCCAAACGCTTATCAGCTCATCCGGTAATGGGCATAACAAGCCAACCGGCCGCGCCAGCCGCAGGCCCCTCCGCCGGCTTTACCCGGGCATCCGCGACCACGCGGGCGCGCGACCGCCGTCAGCCGTGTTCGGGATCTGCGGCCCAGGCGTAGCCGAGCTCGACGAAGGCTGCTCGCTGCTGAGCATCCAGGCGGTCACGTCTGGCCTTGTGGTTACTCAGAAACACACCCAGCCTGACCAGCGAACCGTCCGGCAGCTCTTCAACGTGCGCTCTTGCGACAACAGTTCTTCCTTCCCGCGCAATGTACTGAGCCAGGGCTGCCAGACCGCGCTGGAAGGCTGACGTCTTCCCAGCGCCCTCGGCTGCTGGGACGGGGGCGGGTCGTTCGGCGGGTTCCACGCCCAGCTTGGTCAGTCGTTCCTGCTGCTCGGTCGACAGGTGTGCCCAGGTGCCCGGGTTCTTCTGCCGCTGTAGCCACCGTCCGATGTCGTCGCCCTCGAAGACGACACCTGGTTCGATGGCCGGCAGGTGGCCGTCGGCGTCGACGAGGTCGGCGAGGACGCGGTAGTGCCGCTGCCAGTCCAGCGGCCACGCGCAGTCCCAGTCCTCATCGACCGCCGCCAGCTGCTGCGCGCGCTCCTCAGCCCGGTCCGGGTCCTTGCCAAGGCCGCCCTTGCGTCGGAGGTTGGCGAGGTGCTGCCCGATCGGCACCATCGCTTCGCCCTCGCCCCACACCGCGTCCTGACGGGGCGCGAGGTGTCCCATGGTCCGCCGGTAGGAGCGGAGCATGGCGAGCTTGTTCTCCCATGCTTCCTCGCCCGGCTCCCAGACCATTCCGGCCTCCGGCGCGTCCAGGAGGGTTTTGCGCCGCTCTTCCAGCTCCCCGGCCCGCAGCGCCTTGCGCTGTTGATGTACCCATCTACCCAGCGGAAACGACTTCGTGACCCCCACTTCGACCTCGGCGTCGTAGGGCACGGCGTGCACTCCGGTGATCTCGTTCTCCGCTCGCCAGCGGATCAGGGCCTGGTAGCCCTCCAGCCACACCAGCGATTCCGGCCGGTAGACCCGGGTCCGCAGGAACGCCGCGATGGTCGCCGCGTCGCGTGGGCTGGAGAAGTGGAGGAGGGCATCTTCGGCGGCGGCCTGGGTGTCGTCGTCCTCCTGGTCCTGGCCGTCGCCCGTGCCGCCAGCCCCGACGATCTGCCCCTCATCATCCCGCCGGACGTGGACCTTGCGCTTGCCGCTCGTGAGCGCACGGGAAGCGAGCTGCTCAACAAGTCGCTCATCATGCGAGCGGAGGCCCTGGAGGACGGCTACCAGGGGGCGGAAGCTGGCGCTGGCGACCATGTCGGTGGGGTCCTCGTTCGGCTCCAGGAACACCGGCACGATGATTCTGGCGACCTTGGTGGAGCTGTCCTTGTTGAGCCGCAGCGCCCGGCCGATGTTCTGCACGATTTCCACCTGCGAGCCGCGGGTGTCCGCGAAGCAGATCGAGTCGACGCCCCGCTCGCCGGTGATGTCGACGCCTTCCCCGAGCACGCGAACCGAGGCGCGGTGGACCCGGCGCCCGGCCGCGTCGATGCCGTTGGCGAACTGCCGCAGGACCTCGCGCCGCTCGGCTACGAGGTGGTCCCCGCACAGCCACGCCGACCACACACGGTCCGGCGGTACGTGACGGCCGACCTCCAGCTCGTAGAACTCCGCGTCGATCGACGACGCCGGGAGCTTGTCCGCCTTCGCCAGGTCCTCATCGGAGGCGTCGTTGAGGTACAGCTCCGCGGCCGTCTCGGGGAGCTTGTCAGCGAACGCGCGGGCCTCTTCGACCTTCTGGTGGAACGTCATGACCGTACGGAGGTTGTACGCGGCTGCGTGCTCCAGGAGCGCGGTCTGCAACAGGGCCAGGCGCCGGCCCCGCTGCGCCTCCTCCGATTCCCCGAGAACCGGCGTGGGATCGCGGATCTCCAGCACGTCGATCTCGAATCCGGCAAGGATTTCGCGCTCGATGGCCTCGCTCAGACCGAGCTCCGCGAGCCACGCACCGTAGGTGCCCTCCGGGTCGTCGGCCATGGTCGCGATCTCCGCCTCCTGGCCGTCCGCGCCCTTCTGCGGGCGGGCCGCGGCGAGGATGCGCGGGGTCGCGGTCAGGTAGAGGCGGAAGTCCGCCGGGATCCGGCTGTTGTCGTGGATCGCCGCCCACGGACGGCCAAGATCACCAGCGGTTCCGTGGGCCTCATCCACGATGGCGAGATCGAACGGGTCCATCTGCTGCCCGTAGAGGCGCTCTCCGCCCGCCAGAGCGGCCTCCAGCGGCCCGCGAACCTTCCGCTGGCCCATCGATGCGGTGATGTCCTCGCGGTCCACGAGAGAGGCGTACGTGGCGAGCACGACGACCGGCCCGGTTCCGGCCCAGAGGGCGAGTTGGATCGGGTTCGTAGTGGTGCGCACGCCCAGCTCGTTCAGCACCGCGTCGTTCTCCAGCGAGCACACCGCGACCATCGGGGCCCGGTGCCCCACCAGCCGCCACGCCTGGGCGGTCTGCGCGAGCAGGTCCAGGGTTGGCACGGTGACGAGGATCCGGCCGTCCGCGAACGCCTCCAGCGCGCACGCTGCGGCCGTGATCGTCTTACCCGAGCCGGTCGCTGACACGATCGTGCCCCGGGCACCCTGCGCGGGCACGGATGACCTTGCAAAAAATCCCACCCATTTTCTGAACGCCGACTTCTGGTCGACTTGATGTTCCCTGAGCGAGACTCTCGACATATCGGGTCCCTTTTCTTGTGAGGTCGGTTTCGGCGGTGAGGTCATCTGGGTCTGTCTATGTGTCGAGTCCTCTGAGCCCCCAGGCGTCGAGTCCGGCGTAGATCGTGGCGGTCCGGCATGGGGGTGCGTGCATGACTTCGGCTTCGCCGCGGTAGATGGCGATGAGCGAGTCGGTGCCGCGCCACCAGGTGTCCGCGATCCCGGCCACCTCGGGGACGGCATCGAAGCTGTCGAGGTCAAGGCCGTCCACCTCTTCACCTGTCAACGTGGTGGTGCTGCGCGCGCACCTGCGGGCATGGTCGGCCAGTGCCAGTGCTTCCACCCACCCTTCGATGCTGGCGTGCAGGGGGGCCCAAGTGCTGGCATGGAGCCCGAACTCTCCGCTGGGTCCGACCATGAAGGCGTAGGGGAGGGCAGTGCGCTGCTGGCCGGCGCTGAAGTGCCAGTCCGGGTCAGGCCCTTCAGGTACGTCTCCGCTGAGAGTCCGAGGCCCACCGTCATAGTGGGGAGAAGGAGGAAGCACGAGGCCACCCCAGACCGCCTCGTAGGCGGACACCCGGTCGATCTGTGCCTTGGGGACGCCGTGCTCCATCCACTTGGCTCTGTACTGCTCGATGTCAGTACGGCCAGCCCAATGACCGTGGGCTCGGATGAAGTATTGTGCCCTGCGCGTGATGCCTGCCGGTATTTTCCGATCGATCACTATGACACCACCTCAGCATCCCTCGTGTTTCCACCAAATCTACATGCTGAATCATTCTGATGCACTCACTACGTTGGAAGCCACACGAACGAGCGCCCCCCTCCCCGTAGCTAGCTTGGCCCGCGCCAGCGGGCCGGTGGCCCTGGAGGCGGAGCCGGAGGGGCCGTTGGGCGGGGGAGCGCAGCGGACCGGCCCAACCCGGTATGGAGCGAAGCGGAGGACCGGTCAGGACTTGCGCAGCAAGGCCCGGTCCGGGAGCGCAGCGGACGGGCCGTCACCACCCGGGCGAAGCCCGGGTGGTCGGCACCTCGCGCAGCGAGGTGCTCCGCGGACGCGGAGCGGGAGCGCAACCACCGG
>NZ_JBFBAL010000028.1:0-17369 GCF_040682175.1 Streptomyces sp. NPDC051320 | reverse complement strand
GAGACGACACTCGGGCCCTCAACCTGCCCACTCTCAACCCACTCAACGAAAACGGTCCACCGACTTCGTCGGCGGACAGTCACGAAACTTCGAGGTTAGGGGTACACATCCCGCGATCCCGCCGAGCGCCGGACCCCCGCCGTTTCGCCAATCAAGCCACCAGCGGTGTGGCTATTCCGCTTCGCTTTGGGTCTCCCATGGCCAACCCTGTCGAGTTCCCAGAGTCATCACCAGAAGGTCTTGGTATTTATGGTTATTGTCATGTGAGCTATGGGAGTTCGTTGGGCTTGGGCGCCGGCGACATGGTCGTGGCGCAGAGATTTACAGTCTTCAGTTGCTCGATGCTCAGTTCCTGGCGCCCTACCTGCCCCGTCTGCAATCAGCTGTCAACTCACGTTGACCTCTTTAAGAGCAATCCAGTAGGCTTCCGATGGCCCGGCTACCCTTTCCCAAGCTGCGTAGACGAACGGTCTCTCAATAGAGTTCACTGGCCAGCTCTTAGCATCCGGCGAGCGGCTCTGGAGAGCCAAGAAAGAATGAGTCTCTAAGCTTGTTGCTGCAGTGTGGCGACCGATCCTGGCGAGTTGTCAGAACAATACGGCGATTACCAGTGTTAGTGACTATGTGTCACTTATGGCTCGCGGTTCCTGTTCGTGACTGTCGGACGTGGTGAATTCGGCATTACTAAAGAGGCAAGAAGAGAAACCCACCTCCAGCGGAAGTCTGGGCTGGGCTGATCTCAGCGGTCGCCACCGGCCGGCCGGTTTGTCGTGATGGACCTCATCGAAAACGGTCCGGACGACGGGCATGGCCGGTGGCAGCCGTCCCTTGGGGGATATTCGGCGTTCCTCCAGGTGAACTCAATACAAGAGGAGAAATATGCGGTTTATCAGAGCAGCAGCAGTGGTTGGGGCATCCGTGGCGATGTGCCTGGGAGCAGCAGCCCATTCGAATGCCTCCGGTCTCGTCGGCGATATTGTCGCTACTCCCGGGGGCATGCTGTCCTTCACGCCGTACGGTGACGTCGTCCAGTTGAACGACGACCATGCGGACGGCTATGGAGTGGAAGGAAGGGTTTACACCAATTCAGGCACCTACGTGTATTCGTTCATCGACTCCATCGGAAATGGCGGATCTTCGTCCCGACGGGCTTCGGACGGCGGAAAATACAACCTCAACGAGAATAAGTCGTACACATTCGAAGTCTGCCTGGAGAAAAGCGGAAGAGTAATCAACTCCAGCTGCCGATCTACGGACTTCACCGCATAACTGACCAGAGGTAGCACGTTTTCCGTTCCGGACAGCTGAGCGGCGAAGCGAACCTACGGAGTAGTGATACCGGCCAGCACTGACGAGGGGCCCCTTGGCGATCAGTTGACCGTCAAGAGGCCTCTCGGCTACACGGTGCCCGAGATACGGCTGGTGCTGAGATGACGGATCAACAGTCCGGACACCGTTCCTCTGGGAAGAAGGTAGGGACGTGAAAGAATATGTCCGCTGCGAGTATGGCCTCATCGCGACCGCATCATCGCCGGCCAGCTCGCGCCTTCAGCCGCGCGGCAGCCTTGGGGACGTCTGCCGACGTCCTCGCAACAGGTGCCATAGTCATGGATTCGCCGGCGCCCGCCGCCAACGATGGACCCTGGCATAACACGGGGAAAACCGGCACGAAGGCCACTTTCACTGCCTCCGGCGACACCACCACAGTCTGCGAGATCCGGGCTGATGGAGCGGCCGCCGTCGTCTGGGTGGACACCGGAAACGGTACGTATGTCTTTGAGATAGAGGCCACTTCCTCGGCTACCAGCTGTGCAGCACCAGCGAAGCCGCCCACCAGCCCCCGAGCCCGGCCCCGCGTGAACCGCTGGAGCCACCCGCGTCGAGCAGCCGTTTGCGAAGCGCACCGCAGGCGCGGTGGGTCGCCGACAGGCGGGCCCGCAAGCCTCCCCAGGCACTACAGCCCCGCCGCCGCGCGCCCTCGCTCATGAAGGAGCATAACCAATGATCGCATCTTTCCCCGGCGCCGCTTCTCCCGGCCTCGCGGCATCGCCGGGGTGCCGGTCGCGTTTTCGAGCCAAGTGGTCGCCCTGTCCCGGACGGCTCGGTTTCGGAGCACTGGCCGAGCAAGGCAGGTGAACGCAGAGGTTCCTGAACCCGCAGCGGACGCAGGCCGGGTGAGCCAGGCTGGGTGGGCCGCTCCCATGGTCGTCGAACATCTTCGGCAATGGGCCGGATGAGCCGAGTTGGGTGTGGGCAGCGATGATCAGCCACGTCCGCCGCTTCCGGCAGCGAGTCTGTCTCCGCCGCCGGGGAGCCGGACGGCCAGGCGGATCAACGCGCCCTCGATGAGGGGGAGTTCGCCGTCGTGGTCGATCCAGGCGGAACGGGAGGCGAGGCGGGGACGGATACGGTCCCAGGTCATCGTCCGCGCGGTGCTGTACCGGTCGGTGACCTTCACGGTTTCCGCAGCCGGATCTCCCCAGGTCTCAGACTTCGTGAACCGGAACTCCTTGCCGTGCTTGGGCGGCCGGCCGCCCTGCGGCGGCGAGATCCAGGGACGGGCACGGGCTTGCGCATGACCCGGTCCGAGCGCTGCGGCCGAGCACCTCCATAGCCCATGCCTCGCAGCAGGTGAGCCACGTGGGGCGTCGAAGACGTCCAGGTCGCTTTCGAGCCACTGCCCGCCTGCGATCAGGTCCTCGACCACACGGCGGACCTGGACGGCGGCCCGCCTCCGCCACGTCATCTTCAGGGCGAGGCGGACCGCGTCGAGCTGCTGACCAGGAGGTGCGGCCGGATTCCAGTGCGGCGCCGAACGAGTACGGCCAGCCTGGGATCATCAGGTGCTGGTTTCGGCCGCGTCCGTAGGTACGGCAGAAAAGCCGGTCCGCGCTGGTCGGCGCGGACAGCCGCAGCCAGTTGCTCACGTCCACGGCCGGAACGAGCCGCCCCGTCGGCCGCGGTAGGCTGGGGCAGCACGGCCCGGGTCTGTCGCAGCCGCCCGGCATCGACACGGCACCGGTGAGAACGTCGTACAACGCGCCGTGCCCGCGAGGGTGCTCGGCCAGCAACGTCAGATCGACCGGGGACGTCACCAGCCCATCAGCACACAGCAGCGTGTCCGTCAGCTCGAACAATTCGCTACGGTCGCTCTCCGCCGTGGCCGCGCCATAGACAGATTCAGTGGGTCGGGTATCCCCTGCACCGACGAGACGCATGGGGGAACTGGACGCTGGAGCGGGCCTGTCCAGCCAGTCGGGCCGGGGAACGCGCCGGGCTTGCGCAGCCAGGCCTCCGGGGAGTGATCCAGCACCAGGCGCGATCCGCCGCGGCCGGCGAGCCGCTCATGCCGGGTGACCGCGGTGCAGCCGTCGTAAGCAAACAGGCCATTGGCGTGCGGCAGCACCCGCAACTACCGGCCTATGAACCGCACCCACACCGAAAAGGTGTTGCTGCGCCAGGGTCAGCGTGTAGCGAACAGGGGTTTGTCGGCATCCTTACCACGGCGAAAACGCAGCCTGAGCTGCGGGAGCACGGACGGGTAACGGGCAGTGATGAACTCCAAAGTGCAGCGCCTACGGCGGTGCTCATCGTCGTCCGATTTGATGGCGTTGGTGTTCCTCACTGCCCGGTGCAGCAGGCGGCACGACCAGGCTCGGTGTGGGCAGGTACTGCGGTGGGCAGTTCGAGGTCGTTCAGCGGCACGGCACTGGAGATGTCGTCGGTGGACTCGAAACGGCATCCCCCCAGGTGTCGTATCGACGACGGGGTGGCTGCCAGAAGACGATGGGGCGCGAGGCAGCCGGTGCGTAGTCCCTCGATCACGCGCTGGAGCCGCACACTGAACTGCGCGGAGGACGGCGTCTCTGGGGACTGGGCACATTCGTTCATCCACTGCTCGGCGCGCAAAAGCTCCGGGC
Source organism: Streptomyces sp. NPDC051320 (assembly GCF_040682175.1). NCBI lineage: Bacteria > Bacillati > Actinomycetota > Actinomycetes > Kitasatosporales > Streptomycetaceae > Streptomyces > Streptomyces sp. NPDC051320. The sequence goes on along the minus strand of NZ_JBFBAL010000028.1, from coordinate 13,449 downwards.
CGACCTGGTCTTTGGCATCCTCCGTGATCAGCTTGTGGAACGCCGTGTTGATCTTGTCCCACATAGAGGTGGCGGCACCTGCGAGGTCGGGGACCAGCCGCTCGAAGAATTGCAGTTCGTCCAACTCCTCTCGGTGCATCAGCCACCGGCTGGTGAGGGGGTAGTAGCTGGCTACGTTTGTCCCGTGGAGACGCAAGCGCTGTCCACGCTCGTACTCCCATCGCTGTTGCTCGTTGGTGGCGAACACTGCAAGAAACGGTTCGCCAGCCGCTGCGAGGGTCCTGCCGCTGACAGGTTCGGGACCTTGGATCAGATCGTGGATCCCCACGACGGCTGACCGCGTCCGCTCCTTGGCATAAGCCAGGCCGGGGCGTGGCCGGGGTGGCTCGATGTTGCCCTCCAGCCATGCGGTGACCGAGGCGCGCTCCCGAATACCCTTCAAGTTGGCCATGGCCTTGCGAGGAATACGCGCGCCGAAGATCTCCAGAGTGATCGCGCGGAGGTTGGGCGCGTGGCGGACGATCTCATCGAGCATGTCATAGCAGACGGACACGATCGGGTGATCGCCGTGGCTGTCGTCGTACTGGTATCCGTGCGCGTGGAGATCGAGGCCTCCGCCAGCCACGTGAATTTCTGTGATGTGGTCCCACGGCAGGCGGTGGAAGTCGCTGGTGGGAGATGCACCGCGGGCGATCTGATAGCTGAGCACGTGTCCGATGTCCAGGCACATGCCCGCCCCGGTCTCGGTGACCAGTGCGTTGAAGAAGTCGAAGGCATGCAAGCCGCCGGCCACCATCGTCATCGGCGGGAATTCGGCGTTGAACGGTACGCCAAGACCCTTGTGGATCTGATGGATGTTGTCGACCGCGACTGTGAGCGTGTCATCCGTGATCGGGAACGGCATGAAGTAGGGGTAGACGTGGCGTTCACTCATGAGCCACACGCCGAGGTCCTCGGTGACCCACGGCGCGTTTGCCAGTTCGACCAGATTCCGCAGGTCGCCGAGGTCCTGTGACGTGACCGGATGGGGGTAGACGGGATTGAGGTCCGTGCTGTGCACCAGGACACGGTGGTCCGAAGCCAACTCGGGGATACGCATGTGGCGGAATCCTGCCGGGTTACTGCGGCTACGCTGGATCTCCTTGTAATTTGCCGGCCCTTGGTGCCGCACAGCAGGGGCAGTTACCTCGAAGTAGTCGACGACCTCGGAGGCCTGGTCGAGGTAAACCTGATGAAGGTCCGAGGGGTTCACGCCCAGTCCCACGCCGTAGCGCGGCAAAGATGCGAAGTAGTCGGGGCCGAAGGGCATGAAGGTCACCTTTACCAGTTGGGTACGGCGTGGCGGGCGGAGTGATGGCTACAGCTGCACGTCGTTATGCTGAACCAGTTGGTCGATCGGGGCCCAGGGGGTGATCAGTCCGTGGGGCTGCTGCAACGGGGGCTGGAGAGGCTGGCGCGCCTTTCCGGAGCCGGCTGGCATCGCGGCGGCAACTGGCGCACGACGGACGTCATCACGTTCCCTTCGTTAGTGGGTGGTAAGCGGGGAACAGTCGTCGCTCACGCGCGGAAATCAGGACGCCACACCATGGCTTGGCTGGGATACCAGTGGTGTTCCAGGCAGTAGGGGGCGAAGGCCACCAGACCTAGGTAGAAGTTCTCGTAGTCAGCCAGCGAGACGTCCGTCTCCGCGCACAGTACGGAGATGGTGGCGCTTCCATTGGCCTGGACGATCGCCCGGGCCAGGGCTGCGTCCGTCTTCCGCAGGCGGAGGACTGTTGAGTGCAGTCGCCCGTCCAGTCGCCGGAGGCTGTGCAGGGCGAGTGGTGCGTTCTGGGGATCAGGCTGAGCCGTCTCCGTCCCTTCGACGGTGTCGAAGGGCCCGAAGGCGGGATGGAAGCGGGGATAGACGTGCTTTGCTGAACGGATGTCAGCGGCTGCCTGGCGTTTGAACCAGTCGTCAGCCGCGGCCGGGTCGAAGCCGTTGGGGAGCGCAGCACGCTGGCGCTTCTGGCGCTGCTGGAGCCAGCCCGAGTACTCGAGCCGACAGTGCCACAGAGCGGTGGCGTCGGAACGTACCTGGGCCGCGAGCCAGCTGAACAGCGCCTGTGCGTAGTCGCTCTCGCTCATGGAGTCATCCAGCAGCCACAGGCTATCCAGGACGGTTTGAGCGGGAGCGTCGCCACGAGCGGACAGCCATCGAACGGTGGTGGGGAACCAGCGGAGGACCGGGGCGTTCGCCCTTGCCGTGGGTAGCCGCTCTACTCCGTTCAAGACGACCGTGTCCCAATCGGGCAGCAGATCCTCAAGGCGGCCGCGGCATTCCAGCCATGCGTCCCGCCACGCTTCGTGCGGCATCTCTCGCACCAGGCCGAAGTAGTGCCTGTCGCGCATGTGGATGTCGAGCAGGATCGACCACAGGCGGCCCAGCGCCGTTTCGATGTCGGCGGCGCCGCTGTCCGGGGTTTCAGCGACCGTCGTGATGGGTGTGCGGGCGTCCAAGGGCGCCTCGTCGACGACGATACTCTGGCCGTCATCCAGAGCCAGCAGATGCGTTTCTTGCGGGAGCCCGGCCAGGAGCTGCCGATCCCTGAAGAGGGACTCGGTGTGGGGGAACCAGGGAGCGTCGAGGGCCGAGACGCCGCGGCGCTGCCCCTCATTTACTCCCAGAGGAACCATGGCCTCGGGTTGCAGAACAGCCGCCGCTTCCAGCCACGTCCCCGGGGACATCTGGTTACGTATGTTCTGGTAGTTCAAACTGCAATTGAGAGGAAGCAATGCCATCCGAATGGGCCCCTGGGCGCGCACGTTCTCAAGCATGGTGAAGTCTTCCAGGGTGTCGGCGCCGTGAAGTACCCGGGTGGCCCCCTCGTTTATGAGGAGCGACTGCTGCACAATCCCTTCGATCGAGTCCGGTGCAGAGACGGAGGTGATCTGAAGGCCGGCCAGTCTCGTACTCGTGCCTGTGTCGAGCTCGATGACGTTGTTGAATCCATACTCGGTAAGCTCTTTCCCCATCGGGAAATCGCTCTCTCGGTCGGCCGCTGGAATGACGATGGGAATCTGCTTGTCGAAGTGAAGGAACGTCGGCGGGTGAAAGTGGTCGCAGTGGGAATGCGTGATAACGACGGCCGTCACATCGCTCAAGATTTGGCTGGCCAGGCGGTTCTTCCCGCGAGGACTCCACAGATTACCGAAGTAGTCGAGCGCAGGGTCGACGGCCATCTTTCCCTCGGCGGTCTCGAAGACGAAGCAGGTGTGCTGAACCCGTGTGATCTTCATGGTGCAACCCCCGTACGTAGGAAGGAAACCAGCGCCTCGCGAAGAGCCGCACAAGCGGGGCCAGAACATGGTTGCGCGGTTGCCCACCATGGGACAGTCCCCAGGATCGGGTACACGCTAAGACGACTGAAGCAATTGACGTTCCCTGTGTGAAGGTGATCGAGTGTGTCTCGCCGGTCGCCAGACCGGCAAACAGCTGGTCACCACAGAACGTGACCTCGAATTGAGGAGAATCTCATGGAACAGACCCCCAAGGGCGCCGATCTGAACAACTCCGAGATTATTGTCGAGGAGATCGAGCACTTCGACATCAGCGAGGTAGCCCCTCCGGCCAACTCGCGCTGCCAGTAATCAGCAACAAGAAGTGGCCCGCTGCGAGTCCCCGCAGCAGGTGCAGTAGCGGGCCCCTCCTTCCTCTTTACCTCGCTCTCGCGATCGCCGTAGGGATGAGATGTGAAGCAACACGAGTTTCTCGGGTATTCGTCAGGCGTATCAGTCATTGCCGATGGTGACAATCTCACCTTCGAATCCGCGCACGTGCGCGCACGTGTGCGGGTCCCTGACACCAAACTCAGAAAATCGCTTCTACAAATGGCCAAGCGTCCGCTGCAGCCCGGTGACATATCCGACGAGACCCTGAGGTTCCTGCGCCAGCACGACCTCGTCACAGCCGCCGCTCACCCCGCCCACCTGCAGGCTCTGCGCGTCCACACCGAAGCGTCCATACCGCTCAACCGCGGACTCGCGTACAGCCCGGACGACCTGATGACCTACCAAAGCCGTGCACGAACAGCCCGGTTCCTGCCGGGCAGCACGTCCGGCGGGGTCGACCTACCTCTGCCCCTGCGACGCCGCCCAAGCTTTGCTCCCTTCGACGGTCCCCGAGCACAGTCCCTCGACGCGCAGACCCTCACCTCGGTGATGCGCACGTTGCACGACCCGGACACGCGGCTGTACCCCTCAGCCGGCGGCCTCTATCCCGTACGCCTGATCGCCGAGCAAGTGCACGAAAAGCACAGCGGGCTGACTGCATTCGACCCTGACCGCGGCGCACTGCACACCTGGACGCAAGCGTTGACGGATGCGCAAACAAGGTCGCTGAAACTGGACCCGACGTTAGCAGCGGTGCCCACCCGCTTCTGGCTCGTCGCGGACATCGCCGACACGACCTCCAAATATGGTTCGCGCGGCTACCGCTACGCGCTCATCGAGGCCGGGCACGCCGCCCAGATCCTGATCCAGACCTTGGGGCACTCGGGCGCCGACACACGCCCGTTCGGAGGATTCGACGACGCGGCGATGGCAGCTCATCTGAACCTACCGTCCGGCTGGATACCCCTGTGCGCGGTCGGCGCCCTGCCCCGCGAGAATCGGGACGACTGGGTCGAGGCCGAGGAGGTCCGCTGCACCCTGGTCAACAAACAGCCGCTGTACTACGCGCAGGCGTTCGGGGCAAAGGTGAAGGACCAGCGAGAAGGCGGCTTCGGCGTTGACACCACCATCGACGGCGCCCGCCTTCGTGCACGCGGAGAACTGGCCGAAAGGCTTACCTTGGTCCGCGCCACCCAGCGGCTCGGCAACAGCAACGGAATGGCCGCCCACACCCGCACCAGCGCTGCCACCGACGCCGCCACCCTCGAGCTGTACGAACGCCACTGCTACCTGCGCACCTGGTTCCTGCAGGCCTCTCCAGTGCGACTACACGTCCCCGACACCCCACTAGCCTCGGCGGTCCTGAGCCTGTGCCGCTCGGCCAATGCCAAGCTCACCCTCCTCGACATTGCCGATCCCCTCTACGGCGTGAGCGCGGCGATGGCGGTCGTACACAGCGACGAACACGGAGGAATCATTACGGCGTCCGGCGCGGGCGCCGACGAGACAGAAGCTGCCTCGCGCGCGCTGAGAGAGATTGCCAAAGCGCTGTTCTACCGTCTCATCCTGCGCAAGACATCCGTCTTCACCGCGCGCAACCCGGTAGCGGACATCATCACCGAGCCCTGGGAGCATGAAGCCTACTTCGCACAGGAACAGGTTCCCAGCACCACCACACGCTTCCTCACCGACGGGGCCGCCGAGCGCCCCCTGTTCACAAAACCGACGGCGCTCGACAGCCTCCACCGCGTCGTCGAAGTACAAGATCTGTCCGCGCAGGGACCCGACGAGACCTCTTGGAAGATCGCCAGGGCAACTTCCCAGCACCTTCTCACAGTCGAATTCGGTACCCCGTCCGAAGCCTTCCGCACCAGAATCCGGGCGCTGCTAGGAGACGTTGATATCGACTCGCTGTGGCCCCACCCTCTTGGCTAAAGTCGAACTGCCCTAGCGCCTGCGGGACACGATTGGATATGCCAATGACGAAACCCGGTGTGCGGGCCTTGATTCGCGACCGTCGCTACCGGATGTTCTGGCTCGGCCAGGCAACGAGCACCCTTGGCAACCAAGTGACCGTCGTGGTGCTGCCAGCACTCGTCGTCCCCACTCGCGGCGCAGGTATGTTCGGCCTTCTCCTGGCCGTTGAATCCGCTGTGATGGGAGTCCTTCTCCTCCTCGGCGGAGTCGTCGCCGACCGCTACTCACGCAGTCTCCTCATGGCAGTCGCCGACGTCTTCCGCATCATCGGCGTCGGCGGGTTCCTCCTGTTCGCCTCGCACGGCCCCGTAGCCCCCCTGCTCATAGCCGCAGCCCTCACCGGAGCAGGTGCGGCGCTCTACGAACCGGCACACCGGGCCGCCCTCGCCCAGGTCGTCAGCGAGGAACTACGGCCGCAAGCCAACGCGTTCGACGCATCCACCAAACGTGTGGGCGGCCTCATCGGAGCACTGCTCGCCGGCGTGCTTCTGTCGGGCGTATCCCCACCACGGACCCTGCTCATCGACCTGGCGACCTTTGCCATCAGTCTCGTCACTCTGATCTGGCTGCGTCTGCCCCGCATCCGCCTGACAGCCGACGTTCCCGAACAGGGGCTGCGGGCCGTCTTCACCGAGGCACGCACAGGCCTCGTCGAAGTCCGGCGCCGCCCATGGGTCGCTGCGGTGATGCTGCAAGGCACAGCCCAAGTTTTCTTCCTCTTCGGCCCCAACTACGTGCTCGTCCCCATGGTCAGCCAGCAGCGCTACGGTATTGAGGCGTTCGGCTGGGTCAGCGCCGCCACCTTCGTCGGTTCCGTCGTTGGCTCCGTCCTCGGAGCCAAGATCACCTCGCCCCGCCCGGGCCTCTGGGCCATGAACGCGCTCGCCCCGTGCCTCATGACCCCTGTGTGCCTCGCGCTGGACGTGCCACTGTGGGGATTTTGCGCCGCGGTCGCGACCAGCTCCGTGGGCGTGGGCTGCTTCATGGTCCTCTGGTACAGCTCCCTTCAGAACGAATTCCCCAACCACGTCCAGGGCCGCGTGTTCGCCCTGGAAGCCCTCGCCAGCTTCGGCCTGCAGCCCATCGGCCTCGCTGCAGCACCCCTGCTCGTCGAACTCATGGGCTTCACCCCTTTCGCCGTCCTCGCCGTCATCGTTCTGCTCACCTCCACCTACGCGGTGCTAGCCGTCCCCGGCGCCGTCCAGCTTGCGGCTCCCAAGGGCGAAGACAACGTCGGGCAGGGCGCTGCCCTGACCGCAAACACGTGAGGAGAGGCTCAACCTGTGTCCCAGCTACGCTGCACCGGCATCACCCACGCCTACGGGGGCGTTACCGTCCTGGACGGAGTAGACCTATCCGTCGGAGCCCGGGACCGTGTAGGGATCATCGCCCCCAACGGCACCGGGAAGTCCACGCTGCTGCGTATTGCCAGCGGAGACCTTCTAGCCGACAGCGGAACGGTCACCCGCGCCCCCCTGACGGCCAACGTCATCCGTCTTGCCCAGGAGCGCGACATGCGCGACGGAGAGACACTGAGCGACTATCTGGACCGACGCACCGGCGTGGCATTTGCCCAGGAAGCACTGGATGCTGCGACGGCGCAGCTCGAGCAGCAACTGCCCGGTGCGGACGATTCCTACGCAGAGGCATGGGACCGCTGGCTCGCCCTCGGCGGCGCGGATCTCCCCCAACGCGCACAGGACGTTGCAGCCGACCTGGGCCTGGACCTGAACGCCAAGGCCACCTCAGAACTGTCGGGCGGCCAACGCGCGCGACTGGCACTGGCCGCGGTCCTGCTGGCCCAGCCCGACATCCTGCTCCTGGACGAACCCACCAACGACCTCGATCATGACGGCCTGGCCCGCCTGGAGCACCATGTGCGCCGCAGTCCGGCCGGCATCGTTCTGATCAGCCACGACCGCGCCTTCCTTGCCGCCACCGTGGACCGGATCGTGGAACTGGACGAGTTCACCCGCCGCACCACCGAATACAGCGGGGGCTGGGACAGCTTCGTCATTGAACGCACTGCCGCACGCCAGCGCGCCGTCGACGCCTACACCACCTACGAACAGACACGGCAGCAGCTCAGCAGCACGGCACGCACCCAGCGGGAGTGGGCCCGCCAGGGCGCAGCACGGGCAGTCAACCCGCGACACCAGCCTGACGGCGACAAATTCCGCAAGGCCTCACGCCTCGCCGGAGCACAGAACACCGGTGCCGCCGCGGCGAAAGCGGACCGTGCCGTGCAGCGGCTGGACGCCGATGCTCCCGAGCAGGTCCGCGAAGCATGGCGCCTCCAATTCTCGATCGCCGGGACAGGGACGTCGTCGGGTACGGCCGTCTCGCTACAGCAAGCTGTCGTCCAGCGTGGTGACTTCCGGCTCGGCCCCATCGATCTGGACGTCAGCTTCGGCGAGCGGCTGCGCATCGCCGGCGCCAACGGAAGCGGCAAAACGACGCTGCTCAGCGCCCTGCTCGGTCGGCTGACACTGTCCGCCGGGAATCAGGACATCAGTCCGGCCGTCCGTCTGGGCGAAGTCGACCAGACCCGGGCCCTGCTCGACTCCTCCCGCTCCACCGTCGACATCGTCGGCGAGGCAGCAGGCCTGCACACCACCGAGACCCGCACGCTACTGGCCAAGTTCCGGCTGTCGCAGGACCGCGCCCTGCGCCCTTCATCGTCGCTGTCGCCCGGCGAACGCACCCGTGCCGGCCTGGCACTCCTGCAAGCCCGCGGAGTCAACTGTCTCATCCTGGACGAGCCCACAAACCACCTGGACATCGAAGCTGTAGAGCAACTCGAGCATGCGCTGTGCAGCTATACCGGAACGCTCCTCCTGGTCACACACGACCGGCGCCTCGCCGACGCGGTGGACGTCGACCGCACGATCGAAATGAGCAACTACCACCCGGCATGAGTCGTCAGCAGTATCACCGTGACAAGGCAAGACGGGCAAGCTCCGCCTTATTGCCGACTCCCAGCTTGCTGCGGATGCGCTTCACGTACGTATCGACAGTGTGCTGGCTGATCCCCAGACGCCGTGCAGTCTGCCCGTGTGTCAGACCCGCAGCGATAAAGTCGAGGCACTGCTGTTCACGCTGCGACAGCTCGACTCGCACAGACACGGCAGGGGCGGGGTGGACGGACGGGCGGACGTCGAGAGCCGCAGCGTGCACAGCTCGAGCGAGGTCGTTCGGAGACATACGGTCCCACAGGCAGCTATCGACCCCCGGCACGAGCCGTGCCGCCGGCGCGGGGGTCATGAGCAGAATGCGCGAAGCAAGAGGCCTGACCAACTGTGCCGCTCCTGGCATGCGGTCCGTCACCAGCACATCGAGAGAGAAAGCGGTCAACTCGGTCGGTGGCTCGGCCTGTTCCTGCGCCTCCAGGACATTGACCTCAAGATCAGGAACAGTCGCCAGAGCTCGGTCCACAGCCCAGGCGATCAGCGGATGACTGTGCAACACGCCTACTCGATACATTGCTGCACACTCCTCGTTGTTCGTCTCCCACCCATGCAGCCTCCCGTGCTGCGCTGGGTGCCGGCTACTCCCAGCCCGTTGTGTTAGTCGACATCGCGGCGGTTCCACCGTTGGTGTCGGCAACGGCGGTCTGAGCCCAGAAAAGGGGGGCCACGGAGCAAACGAGCATGGCCATCAAGCGGCCAGTGGTTTTGTGCATGCCAAACTCCTTCAGTAAAGGGGTTCCGGAGTCGCCCCGACCGAAGCCGATGCGGTGCAGGGGCGCTTCGAAGAGCGCTGCTCCTGTCGACAGCTAAAAGCTTTCCTTGTTTGGTTCGCAAGATCCAGAGTTGTCCAATGGCATCATCCGGACATGGCACAGAGAGTCCACCTGGGCGGCCTGCGCCACGAGGCGATCGAAGAACTCTGCAACGAGTGCCGCGCGGCTGCTACTCACACTCACGGCGCAAGGCGGCTCCATCGCGCTCAGGCCGCGTTCCACGACGGCTCGCGCAACGGATTCCGCCTCGCTAACCGAGCCCGCAGTCACGAAGAGGCCGAGTACGGGCCGACCCGTTGGATCCTTCGCAAGGCTGATGTGTTCTACCGCTTCCTCCATCTGCTGTCGCAGGACATCAAGGAGATCCTGGGGCAGACTGTTGTCGCCCGGTCCCGTGAGACGGACGTGGATGAGATGCACGCGAACACCCTGCTGCTTCCCAAGGCGGTGCAACAGGGTACAAACGTGGACGCTTTATGCCGCAGCCTGAACCGGCCATCCCCCCGGGGCAACGAATGGCTAGTCACGGGCCCCGCCGTAGCGAGCCACCGGTGATCAATTATGGTCAAGCGCACAAAACTTTTTCGGGGAGAGCGCGATGCTGCAGGCATTGGGGCTGGATGAAGCGTCCGAGAGCGTCTATCGGGCAATGTTGGACCTGCCAAGCGACAACCTCGCCAGCATCAGCGATCGCCTCAACATGCCCGCAGACGTGTTGCGCCTCGCGCTAGACCAACTCCACGCGCTGGCACTGGTACGGCGTTCTACTGCAGAACCCGATTCGTACCGCGCAGTCGCACCCGACATCGGAGTGCAGATCCTTCTGGCCCGCCAGCAGGAACGACTTGCCCAGGAACAGCAGCGAACGGAGCAGTCCCGAATCGCAGCAGCCCAGCTCATTGCAGACTTCACCGCGCAGCGTGCGCGATGCAGCCGCCAAGGCGTCAAGCAGCTGCAAGGGCTCGACGAGATCCGTCAGCACATTCAGTTACTGTGCACCAAAGTCACAACCGAGGTCATGACTTTCGCCCCTGGTGGAGGCCAGAGCGCCGCGAATATGGAAGCCGCCAAGCCCCAGGACCGAGTCCTGCTCGACCGCGGCGTGCGCATGCGGACCATCTATCTCGACAGCGTCCGCAATCACCGTCCGACTCTTGACTATGTTTCATGGCTGACAGAGCTCGGGGCAGAAGTCCGGACAGTAGCAGCCCTACCTATTCGAATGATCGTCCTTGATCGCGAGATAGCAGTCATACCCACACACGGTGATTCAAGCCTCGGTGCGCTCGAACTCACTGGTGACGGTGCCCTGGCAGCTATGTGTGCCCTGTTTGACACCTTCTGGTCCACGGCTACGCCCTTTGTTGAGTCTGCCGTAAGCAGACGCGACGAGCGCGGGCTTACTGGCCAGGAATACGCCATGCTTCAGCTCCTCGGCCAAGGGCTTACTGACGAAGCCATAGCGAAGCGACTTGGTGTTTCATCCCGGACCGCCCGCCGCATAGCAGCGGAACTCATGGAAGCCCTGGGAGCGCGCAGCCGTTTCCAAGCCGGCAGCCGAGCTGTCGCACGGGGCTGGATTACCGGAGAGGACTGACGAGGCAGCTCGTGGTCTGAGCTCACCTCGCCCTTTCCCCCGCTCACGCTCGTCTTGCACGTTTCTCACTCGGTGGCTCGCTGGCCGGGCCGGCGGGGAGTGTCTAATAAACGGCGGATCTGTTGATCATGGAGACGCAAGTGAGTGAGATGACGATCGAGCACGAGTCCGTGGCTGAGCCGGTCGGTGCCGCCACGTCGGACGAGCAGTTGATCGCGATGCTGGTCGACCGGGCCCGGAGTGAGGGCATGCAACTGACCGGTGCGGGCGGACTGCTGCAGCAGTTGACCAAGCGGGTGCTGGAGTCCGCTCTGGACGGCGAGATCACCGATCACCTCGGCTATGACAAGCACGATCCGGCGGGGAAGAACAGCGGCAACAGCCGCAACGGGACCCGGGCGAAGACCGTGCTGACCGACGTCGGGCCGGTCGAGGTCAAGGTGCCCCGGGACGTGGAGGGCAGCTTCGAGCCGCAGATCGTGCGCAAGCGGCAGCGTCGGCTGACGGGCGTGGACGAGATGGTGCTGTCGCTGTCCGCGAAGGGCCTCACCGATGGGGAGATTTCCGCGCACCTGGCCGAGATCTATGGCGCCGAGGTCTCCAAGCAGACCATCTCCACCATCACTGACCAGTTGATGGAGGGCATGGCCGAATGGCAGAACCGGCCGCTCGACCGCGTCTACCCGGTTCTGTTCGTGGATGCCATCAACGTGAAGATCAGGGACGGGAAGGTCGCGAACCGGTCCGTCTACGTCGTCATGGCCGTCACCGTCGAGGGCACCCGGGACATCCTCGGCATCTGGGCCGGCGACGGCGGCGAGGGCGCGAAGTACTGGCTGCAGGTGTTCACCGGGCTGGACGATTCTGCGCAACGGTCTCTACGCGGAGTTGCTGGCCTGGCTCGCGGCGCCGTCGGAAGACGGGCGGATTACTGCCCCGCTCGGCGAGGGCCGTCTGGCAGCCGTTGCGCGGGCGGATCTGGCCGACGCCGCGGTACGGGTGGCGGTGGAGGCACTCGCTCATGCGGGACGCATCTATGAACTCGTCGGCGAGCAGGCGATCGGCGGCGCCGACCTGGCCCGCGCACACGGACCGCACGTCACCTATCAGCCGGAGACACTCGGCAAGGCCCGCGCGCGCATTGCCGCCTCCGGCGCCGAACTTTTCCAGGTGCCGATGCTGGTGGGTACCTACTCCGCCATCGCTGCCGGTTTCATGTCCCGCACCGGTAGTGACCTGCGTCAACTCCTGGGTCGAGAACCGCGATCCCCGCTCGCAACCCTCGCATAGCCCCCAGAACAGCAGGCCCCGCGCAGCCAGGAGAGTGCTATGCCCTGCGCGACCAAGGCGATTCCGAAGGCCGTTGTGGTGGAACTTGCCGAGCCGGTGCGAGCGCGCCTTGGGCAGCTCGCCGCGTCCGTGACCGCGCAGGTCCGGCAGGTTCTACGGGCTAGAATCGTCCTCGCGGCAGCCGACGGACTGGCCAACGTCGCCATCGCACACAAGCTGAAGGTCAGCGTCAACACCGTGCGCAAGTGGCGGGGCCGGTTCGCCGCCCGTGGCCTGGCAGCTCTGGCCGACGCGAAGCGGTCTGGTCGGCCTCGTGTCTACGGGCCGCAGGTGCGGGTCGCCGTGGTTGCCGCAGCCACCAGCGCGCCCCCGCATCCGGAGTCGACGTGGTCGCACCGCAGGATCGCCGCTCAGGTGGCGGGCACCGTCTTCGCCGCGATCTCGCCGTCCCAGGTCGGCCGGATCCTGGCGGACCTGGACCTGAAACCGCACCGGGTGCGGGGCTGGCTCACCCGCCGGGACACCCCAACCTTCTGGCAGCGGGCCGTCGACGTCTGCGACTTGTACCTCGTCGCTCCTCATGGTGCGGTGGTGCTGTCCATCGACGAGAAGACCGCCATCGCCGCGCGATCCCGACGATACGCGGGGCAGGCGCCCAGGCCCGGACGGGCGGCCCGGCAGGAGTTCGAGTACCGCCGGCACGGCACCGTCTCCCTTGTCGCGGCAATGGATGTGCGAAGCGGCGAGGTTCTCACCGAGATCATCACCCGGAACAACGCGGCCACCTTCACCGCCTTCCTCCATCGACTCGAAGCCGCCATCGACCCAGGCACCCCGCTGCAGCCCACCAGATCCGCGGGAATCCCGCCAGCTCAATCTCTTGAGCAACACGTACACAATGCCCCGCAGAGCAGCACGGTCATCGGCCGGCAACCGCCCCAGATACCGGTGCAAACGAGGCGGTCGAACCGGCAACAGCGGGGCTATGCGTTCCCACAGGTCATCAGGCACAAGATCAGCAGACACCCACCAGATCCTGCCGACACAACACCCAACTGCCAAGCCACCACACCGATCTCATTCTGAAACAATCAGTAAGGGCGTGCAGATCTTTAACTCGTAGCTTTCCGCTCGGTGGTTCGTTGGTCTGGCATGAGCAGGTTGGAAGGACAACGGGCCGTGATGGCAGCCA
>NZ_JBFBAL010000027.1:0-19432 GCF_040682175.1 Streptomyces sp. NPDC051320 | reverse complement strand
GACCCGATACTCTTCTTCACCTGAGAAGTGCCTCCGGCTTGAGCAGGAACAAGGACCTCGACAATCCTCATTCTTGCTGGTCAGAGGCACTTTTCGCTTACTTGACCACCCGTCGGACGGCCCGCTTCATGAAAGGGCGAGGCTAGTGGTCGTAGGCGGTCAGTGAGCGAAGAATGGGCTGGCCGGTGTGGTGGTTGTGCCAGATCGCGGCGGTCAGCGCGCGGATGCGCTGTATGGCACGGGTGATCACGCCGCCCGGTGTGCGGCCTCGGTGCTGTTCGAGGTTGAGCTGGCCCTTGAAGGTCTCGTTGACCGACTCGATCACTTGCCGCAGGGGTTTGAACAGTGAGGCGCCGGGCCGTTCCGGCTCGTCCTTGCGGGCCGACCGGAGCAGTCGGATGTCCTGCTCGGCCAGCTGGTGCTCGAAGTCGCGGCCGAAGTAGTTCTTGTCGCCGATCAACGTCTGTCCGGGCCGGGTGGCCACCAGTTTCTGTTCAGCGGCGAGCAGGTCCAGCAGGGTCTCGCGTTAGTCGGCCTTGGCCCAGGTCAGGGCAAAGGCGATCGGCAGGCCCTGCAGGGTGCACACCAGATGCAGGTGCAGGCCCCAAAAGAAGCGGCTGTGGCTGGCGCAGTACCCGTACTCGGCCCATCCGCCAGGTCGGAGCGCTTGACGGCCTCGCGGGAGCGTCCGCACTCCACCGGTGTGGAATCCACAATCCACACGTCGTCGCTCCATACGGAGGTGTCGGTGGCCAGCAGGCGGGTCACTCGCCGCAGCAGCTCGGCGGCCTTGCGCAGGCGCTTGTTGTAGCCAGGCTGCTTGGGCAGGTAGGGGAACAGATGCCGCAGGTGGGAACGGGCGTAGCGAAGCCACCTGGCCTCGGAGGTGAAGCCCAGCATGGCCTGCATCTTCGCGAGCGTGACCAGCTCGGCATCGGCCAGTTGCGGAGTGATCCCGATGGCCGGACGCCAAGGAGCCAGATGCGGTGATGCCTTCAGCAGGTCGTCGGTCTTCACATAGAGTGCGGTGGCGAGAGAGTCCAACACGGTCTTCACACAACGACGTTGGGCTACCTCCCCTTGTGCGCGCAGTCGATCCCTTGGAATCGATCATCTAGTATCCAGTGCGCGGGCGCAGCTGGGCGCCGACGTCATCGCAAGTACGCCGACCGGATATCGGCTCACCTTCGCTGAGGATCAGGTCGACAGTTCCACCCTGTTGCTGCACGCCGCCGCGAGCGCGGACCGAGCCAGGGCTGGAGACCATGCAGGATCGCTGGCTGCGGCCGAGGCCGGGCTAGCGCTGTGGGAGGGCACCCTCACAGGGTCGACGACACCGACGACCCCGTAGCCGGGTTGCGCACCGAGCGCGCCCCCGCCCGCGGCGCGCTCGTACGTGCGCAAGCCCTCGGGCTCGCCCGGCTGTCGGGATCGAAAGCTAACGGCCTCAATGGCTCAATGGTCGCTCCGCGGTCGTGGCAGGCCACGGTCAGCGGTTGCGTGCACTCATCGGCCGCCCGTTGTCTGGGACGTTCAAGACAGCGAGTGGTTCTCCGACTGCCCAGTCCTGCTCGACTTCACCGGAGAACAGGTTGAGATCAACCACGCACAGTTCGACGAACTCTCGATCACCTGCAACACCTAGCTGTTCTGTCTCCGAGAGGGTGAGACGGGCGTCGTCTCGCCGGATCCGACGGACGGGCCGGAGGCGGCGAGGTCGAGGAGCGTCATCTTGTCGTGGTCCGGGCTGCCGGGCGGCGCCATGTAGATGATGAGGCGCTGGCCTTGTGCGCGGTTGAGGGACAGCCCTTCGTGCGAGAGCGTCATCGTGCCGACCTCCGGGTGTCGGAGCGTCTTCTCGCCGTCGCCGATCGTGTGCACCTCGTACCGCTCCCAGAGCCGGTTGAAGTCGGGGCTCTTGACGATGAGCTCACCTACGAGGGCGGCGAGATCCGGGGCATCCGGATCGGTGCCGGCGATCGCCCGCAACTGGGCGACGCACCCCTTGGCTTTCTGTTCCCAGTCCGCCCACAGCTCGCGGGCAGCTGGGTGCAGGAAGATGTACCGTACGGTGTTCCGCTGCCGCTCCGGCCAGTCGGCGATGCCGTGGAGCAGCCGCAGCCCGCCGGGATTGGCCGCCAGCAGGTCGTTGGTGCGGCTCACGACGTACGCCGGGTTGGGCCGGAGCGTCTCCAGAAGCTGCGTGACCGTCGGACGGACCCGCCGTGACGGCAGGGGACGGGGCTCGGGCGCACGCCGCGCCGCGCGCGCCGCCAGCTCGTGCAGGAAGCCGCTCTCCTCCTGGTTGAGGCGGAGCGCGTCGGCCAGCGCCTCGACCACGGAGGGGCTCGGATGGGTCTCCTTGCCACGTTCCAGACGTATGTAGTAGTCGATGCTCACACCGGCCAGCGCCGCCAGCTCCTCCCGGCGCAGACCCGGCGTACGGCGCGTGCCGGTTCCGGCAGGCAGCCCGACGTCTGCCGGGCGTACGTCGCCACGGCGAGCCCGCAGAAACTTCCCGAACTCGGTCATGTCGTCATTATGCCAGCGTGTTATCAGGACTCCAGCCCGGAGCCTGGCCCTGTTACACCCACCTATGACGCACCCCGGAAGATCACGGTCTGCCTCGCCCTCGCGAGCCTCACCAGTCTGGACGGATGACCACTCTTGAACCAGCCCGCGCGTCACAGGATGCCCGGCAACGCACGGCCGCACCGAGGCTGATCCTGGCGACCACGTTCATGGGCATCTTTCTGCTCAACCTCAACACCATGGCGGTGAACGTGGCGCTGCCCGGGATCGGGCGGACTTTCGGCGGCAGCACGGCGGGACTGCAATGGATCGTGGACGCCTACACGCTGATGTTCGCCGCGCTCCTGCTTTCCGCGGGCGCGCTCTCCGACCGCATCGGGGCGAGCCGCGCGTTCGGCGTCGGTGTCGCGGTCTTCACGGTCGCCTCGGCGGCCTGCGGACTGGCGCCGGGGCTGGGCGAGCTGATCGCCGCCCGCCTGATCCAGGGGACCGCGGCGGCGATCATGCTCCCCTCCTCGCTGGCCCTGGTCCGGCAGGCCTTCCCGGACGCGGCTGAACGGGCACGGGCCATCGCCCTGTGGACCGCTGGCGGAGCCGTCGCGGTTGCCGCCGGCCCGGTGGCCGGCGGGGTGCTGTCCAGCACTCTGAGCTGGCGGGCGATCTTCGTCGTCAACCTGCCCGTCAGCATCGCCACCCTCGCGGTGTTGACCCGCGCGGAGCGCTCGCCGCGCCGTGCCACGCCGCTCGATCCGTACGGCCAGCTCACGGCGATCGTCGCCCTCGCGGCGCTCACCTTCGCGGTGATCGACGGAGGGGAGAACGGCTTCGGCGAGCCCGTGGTGCTGGGCTGCCTGGGGCTCGCCGCAGTGGCGACGGCCGCGTTCATCATGATCGAGGCCCGTACCGCTGCGCCGTTGGTCCCGCTCGACCTCTTCCGTTCGCGCACGATGACGGTTTCGGTCGCGATCGGCTTCGTCGTCAATGCCGCGTTCTACGGGCTGGTGTTCGTGCTGAGCCTGTTCTTTCAGGACGTTCTGAATTTGTCCGCCATGGCCGCGGGGCTGATGTTCCTACCGATGATGGCCGTGATTTCCGGAGCCAACCTGGCCTCGGCCAGGGCTGCGGCACGCTTTGGGCCGCGGATGCCGATCGCCACGGGACAAGCGATCTTCGCGCTGGCGATGTTCGGCCTGCTCTGGATCGACGAGGGCACCAGCAGACCAGTGATCGCGGCGATACTCATCCCCGTCGGCCTCGGCCTAGGTTTCTTCGTGCCTTCCCTGACCGCCGTCCTGCTGAATGACATCGCCGCAGATCGGGCCGGAACGGCCGCCGGGATCCTGAACTCCTTTCGGCAGACGGGCGGCGCGCTCGCCGTGGCCGTCTTCGGAGCCTTGGTGGCGGACCGGGGTCAGTTCATCGTGGGTCTGCGGGTCGCCTTGTGTGTCGCGGCTGTGATGCTGATAGCCACCACGGCCGCGGCCCTCATGCTGCCGCGCGGCCGTAGCTGACGGGACGGTGAGGGGGATGTCTGGCGCGGGGCCCGGTAATGAACTCAACCTGAGGGAGCCGGGCGGCGCACGCCGTGAGGGCGCTCCTCACCTCGCCTCGGCCGGGTGAGGGGCACCTCGACCTTCAGATCGGCTAGGCGAGCCGGTCGATGATCAGTGGCGGAGGGCCGCAACGGCTCCTCGCCCAGTCGCTGGCGGGCCTGCGTGATCTCACCCGAGGTCGGCACCTCCCAGCCGGCATCCCAGCAACCCCACCCCATGAGAGTGCCGGCCAGCCGGGCGGCGACCTCCTCATCGTCATCATCGGCGAACAACGCCAGCGCCATCGCCAAGTACACCATCACATGCGGCGGAAGCTTGCCATCAGCGCGTTTCGCCTGCTTACCCGCCACAGCGACCGCATCGCGCGGCACCGCTGCGCGCCAGGATTGCGGCGAGTTCAGCGAATACCGCTTCCATCAGCTCGGGATCTACACTTGCGGCGCAGGCCACCGATCTTCGTGTTGCGTCACAACATCATGAATATCGGGTGGCCTGCGTGACGCCAACTCAGTGTTCACCGACACCTCGAGCCCTGGCGCGTCACCGATACCGCCGTCACCAAGGAGGCCGCACCATGGAACCCGTCACGTTGATCACCGGCGGTTCGAGTGGGATCGGTGCGGCCACTGCCCGTGTCCTGCTCAAGCAAGGTCACCGCGTGGCGATCACCGGCCGCGATGCCGATCGGCTGGCCGCGTTCGCCGCGTCCACCGGAGCGGGCGAGCGGGTGCTGACCATCAGCGGTGACGCCGGTGACGAGAGCCATGTCGCCGCTGCCGTGCGTCAAGTCGCGGGTTTGTGGGGCCGATTGGACACGGTGATCGCGAACGCCGGGTTCTCCCTGCCCGGAACGCTGGAGGACCACGACCCTCCGGCCATGCGTGCCATGGTTCTCACCAACATCCTTGGCCCGGCCCTGCTGGTACGCGAGGCACTGCCACACCTGAGGAAGTCCAAGGGCCGGATCGTGATCGTCGGTTCGGTCGCGGGCACCAGGAATACGCCCGGCAACCTGTACTCCGTCACTAAGTGGGCTGCGCACGCCCTGGCCGAAAATGTCCGGCTCCTGGTGGCCAAGGACCACGTTCACGTCACTCTTGTCGGCCCAGGGGTTGTGGACACCCCATTCTGGGACGAGCGCGGTGGATCTCCCGCGGCGGCACCGACACTGACCGCCGAGCAGATCGCCGAGACAATCCTGTTCGCCGTCAATCAACCCGAAGGCGTGGACGTCAACTACCTCGTCGTACGGCCGGCCGGCCAGGTCAACTGACCTCGCTAGGCGGTCAGCTGTGGGCGACGGGGCGCGTGAGCAGCATCAGGTCACGATCTACGGCTGGAGTACTAGGCGGGGTCGTGCGAGACGACGCTGTTCATCGCCGCGGGGTCCACTGCGGTGCCGCGCCGGGATCGGCGGCGGGCGATCCCGGCGATGAGGAAGAGAACTCCGCCGAGGGTGAAGTATGTGTCAATCGCGCTCCAGGAGCACAGGGTGTAGAACGAGGGATGGGTGAGACCGAGTTCCTGCTTGTAGGTGAGCCCGGTCAGGCCGTTGTGCATCAGACCAGTGCCGCGCAGTGCGGTGTCGATCCACGAGGAGACGCCGCGCACCAAAAGGATCAAAGCACCGATCCAGCAGCACCAGGTGAGCATCCAGGCGGGGACCCGGCGGCCCCAGTCCTGGTAGAGAGCGAGCGGGACGATCGTGCCGACGACCCACGGCACGCAGTTGATGATCGCGAAGACCAGACTCCCCAGGCTGTCCACCTTCAACGACATCATTTCCGCCGCGGGCACGTCGCCGAAACCGAATTGTCCGCCGAACGCCCAGTACACATGGAAGGCCTCGAACACCACGACCCAGACGAATGCGGCCCGGCCCGCTTTCCGCAGCGAGTCCGACGGCCGCGGAGTGGTGCGCTCAGAAGTGGTTTTCGTTCTCTGGGAAGTACTCATTGGCGGGCTTCTCCTTGCGGGTGCGAGATCTTCGGGAGACGGCTGGCACGGTCAACTTGGGTAAAGATTCACCGCTTTCAGGCTCCCAGTTCCCACGTGGACTGACGTCCTACTCCTGGATGATCTGCGTCAGACTGCAGAGTTATCTTCCGGCCATCGAGCCCTGAAGGCATTCCTGGAGGGACGTAGCTCTGACGCAGGGATTTGTTGACTAAGTTCGTGTCCTATGCGGGGTTCTCGTTGGTCAGGTCATGGGGCGGGGTACGTGGTTTTCGAGGCCGGGAACAATGGAGCCGTGACGAAAGCTAAGCACTTGATCATGGTCGTGCGGTAAGGATCTTGGCGTTCGGCCGGGGACGGGGTACGTCGACGTTCTGAAGTGCGGCGAAGTCTGTGCGGGCCTGGTCGATGGCTTCGGGGTGCGCCTGAGCCTTCTCGTGCTCGGCCAGAGCCCGGTAGATGCTGGCGACGCAGGATCTGTCCCTTTTGCGCTTGCCGGTGAGGATGATCAGGTCTGGTTGGATCTGCTCGACGGACTCGCCGCCCGCGCGGCGCCGGATCATGTTTTGTTCAGCATGTCTCGCGGCCGCTGCCTCAGCAGCGACGGCCCGAGCCTGGCGCAACTGATCCACTACATCGGTACGACCCTCGGAGGATCACCTCCCTAGTTGAGTTAGGTCGGGTGATCTCAGGCTTCTGGCGGCATCTCGCCACCACTTCCGCCCCACCACCACCCAATGACCGCCTCCGACCTCACTGCGCCGAGATGACCACCCGCATCCACCATCCGGGACCAGATACCGGAGCCGTCGGTGCGCCCGCAACGGCCTGGCCCAGGGCTGACACCCGAGCCAACAACGCCCTGGCAGACCATCAGGCCCTCACACACCCAACAACGCGGCAACGCCCTACCGTGTAAGGACTGAGCTTGATCCGCTTTGACGGACACCATTGGTGTGGTGGTCAGGCTGTGAGTGCGGTCTCGTACTCGGCGTGGCTGAGGTGCTTCGCGTTTGATGGTCGAGAAGAATGACTCGGCGAGTGCGTTGTCCCAGCATTGACCGGTGCGGCTAGCCGAGGCTGCTGTGTAGTCGGTGCAAGTTGTACCAGCCCGACGGACAGTTGAACCCTGACCTCAGCTGCCAGGGACGCGAATTGATGACTGGTGGACTGGGCGAGTTCAACCGATCGATGCACCACCGGGTTGTCGAAGTGAGCGTAGTTGCTCTTTGAAGACTTCGGCGGGGGTCTTCCAGCCGAGGATCTTGCGGGGCCGATGGTTGAGTGCGTAGGCGACGGCTTCGAGGTCTTCGGCGGACCACCGAGATAGGTCTGTGCCTTTCGGGAAGTACTGTCGCAGCAGCCCGTTGGTGTTTTCGTTCGTCGGTCGCTGCCAGGGCCAGCGGGGGTCAGCAAAGAACACCCGCGTCCCGCTCGCCATGGCGAACTGGGCGTGACCCGAGAGCTCCTTCCCGCGGTCCCAGGTGAGGGTCTTGCGTAGTTGCTCGGGCAACTTGGTCATCGACTTCGTCAGTGCCGCGTTCATCGCGACGGCCCCGTATCCGCCGAGCGATGGCCCGTTCTTCACATACGGTTCCTCGCCCCAGCCGTCCAGTCGTGGCAGATGGACCAGGAGCGTGGACCTGCTGCTGCGCTCGACGAGCGTGCCGATCGCGGACCTACCCGTCCCAATGATCAGGTCGCCCTCCCAATGGCCAGGGACAGCGCGGTCGTCGGCCCCGGCCGGGCGCTCACTCAGAATGTCGTCAGCGGTGACGTGGCCCTGCGGCTTGTTTCGGGACCGCGCCCTTGGCTCCCGTAGCGCACGGCCCGTGCGCAGACACGTGACCAGCTCGCTTGAGCGCACCTCGGCCCTCGATGAACAGCGACTGGTAGATCGCCTCGTGGCTGATGCGCATGGACTCGTCATCAGGGAAGTCGATCGACCCGCAGCCGGAGTGCGATCTGCTCCGGGCTCCGGCATGCTCAACGAGGTGCTTCCCAAGGACGCCTTCCTGCTCGGGCGTCCGGTGCTCAACATCGGGTGTGAGTAGTTGCGATACCGGAAGTGCTGTTGAGATTGATCATGGTCCGGTTGGCGCCGGGGTGAGCGGGTCGGCCGGTCGCCGGATGCGGACTCGGCGGGGGCGGGGGATGCCGTCGGCGTCCTGGCGGTCGGCGAAGGCGGCGTGCGCCTGGGCGACGGCTTCGGGGTACGCCTCTTGCTTCTCGTACTCGGCGAGCGCGCGGTAGATGCTCGCGACGCTGGGGGCCTGGCCCTTGCGTTTGCCGGCGGGGATGACCAGATCGGGTTGGATCTGCTCGACCGACTCGCCGTGCGCCCGCCGCCGCAACACGGTGTGCAGCATGTCCTCGGTGATGACGGGCGGTCGGCCGCCGTGCTTGCCCTTACGGGCCGCAGCGTCGAGTCCTTCGAGGGTCGACTCCCGGATGTTCTCCCGCTCGGTCTCCGCCATCGCCGCGAAGAACGCGAACAGCAGACGGCCGGGCCCACTCGGGTCGTACATCCCGGGCAGCGGCCCGGCGAGCATCTCCAGGACCAGGCCGTGGGCGGTGAGGTGGTCGGCGAGCGCGGTGAGTTCGGCGGCGTCGCGGCCGAGGCGCTTCATCTCGTACACGGTGAAGATGACCCGGCATTGCGGGGCGTGGGCCTTGATCTGGCGGGCGAGGGCGAGCGCGGCCTCGAACTGGGGGCGGGCCGCACGCGGGTGCTGATCTTCTCGGAGAACACCTTGTCCCGCGGGATGCCGTGCTTGGCGAGCGCGTCGAGCTGGGACTGGAATTCCTGGGTGAGCGTCGAGCACCGTGCGTACCCGATGCGGATGTCGGCGCTCGGGGTGTCAGGCGCGAGGGTGAGCGGGACCGGGGCGCCGGGGCGCCACGGCTGGCCGGGCCCGCGGTCGGCGGGGGTGGGCACGCGCAGGAGCTTGGCGAGCCGCGGCACCTTGGTGAAACGGCCGGTGTGGTAGGTTCCGGCGACCGCGCCTGAGCGCGAGCGGCACGGCGAGCCGGGTTCGGCTCGGCAGCGCGGGCAGGGTTGGCGCTCGACGTCATCCGCGTCGCTCGGGGAGGCTTCTTGAGGGACCGTCATGGCACCGGATGCTGTCACAAACGATTCTCAGAAGCGCCCCGAACCCGCCTTTGAGTGAGAACGAGTTCTGCGAATCGAACCGCCAGTTCGCGAGCACCGGGCCACCGTCTTTGATCTTGCTCGGACAAAGGATCGTTTGTGAGAAGCCTCGGGGTATCGGCGGGGGCAGATTCTCACTCATGGTGACGCTGGGGCTTCCCGTGCTTGCCATGTCACGGGGAGGTTGCTTGATCTGTCTCGGCGGGAAGCAGTGCCATCGTGGTGGGGGGCTGCGGCATCACGGCCGCTGTGGGGAGTCTGCCCGACAAGCTCAGCACCGTCGCGCATGCGACCAGGAGCAAGGGGCCCAGGATAATCCACAACAGCGGAGCGGCCGCATCCAGCATGTCGGAGAAGCCGGCCGGGGCGAGGATCGCGGACACGCCCCACGTCAGTTGGTACACCGCGAGGTAGCGTCCTCGGACGGCGGTGGGCGCGATGGCTGCGGCGAGCGCGGAGGACGGTGCGGTGTGCATCAGCTCACCGACCGTGTATACGAGCGTGGCGGCCAGCAGGCCGGTCAGTTGCCAACCGCCCTGGGGGAGATACGCGACCGCGGCGTAGGCGCCGCAGGAGGCGGCGAACACCGCACCACCCAAAGCGAGCGCATGGGTACGTCGCGCTCTGGCCTGAAGCCGGCGTACGGGAAGCTGCCCCACGACAAGCAGGACCGTGTTGAGTGTGTACAGCACACCCAGCACAGCGGGGGGCGCACCCAGGACGACCACGGCGTAGAGCGGCAACGCGACCGGCAGGACGGAATGCGCGAGGGTGAACACCTGCTCGGCCCCCACGAGCGAAAGAAACGGACGGTCGGACAGGACCCTCCGATATCCGCCATGCTGCTGCGTCTCTGCCCCCGAGCGCCGGAGTTCGGTCTGGGGACGGGAACCGGCAAAGGCCAGGCACCCGGCTGCCCCGACGAAGCTGACCGCGTTAACGACTGCCATCACCGCAAAGCCGTGGTCGCCCATTACTGACAGGGCCGCTGCCGACAACAGGCCGCCGAGGCCGAAGCCTATGTTGCGGGCCATCGTCACATAGGCGTACAGCCTGTCCCGGTCCGCACCGGACACTATCGCAGCGGCGTAACTCGAAGTGGCGGGGTAGTACGCCCGGTCGCCGACGGCGATCAGAGCGGCAACGGCGATCAGAGCGGGAAAGCTCCCGACCAGCGGGTACAGGGCGAAGCCCACCGCCCGCAGCAGATAGGTACCGATCAAAACAGGGTGGGAGCCGAACCGGTCCACCAGTACGCCCGCCAAAGGGTTCGCCGCCAGGCCCGCGACCGCCGCGACAGTGACGCCCAAGCCCACGCTCGTCACCGACAGACCCGTCACCTTGTGGATGAACACCAAGGTCAGCGGGAGATACAGGCCCGATCCCAGGGCATCGACGAACAACGCGGCGAGGTAGGCCGTACCTCCGAGACGCCGGCGGGCCGGCTTTCGTGAAAGGACGCTCTGCATGCCCTGACTGTTCACCATGCGCCCGGATCCCCGCCTCGGCCGCCAGCCGTAGATACAGCGGTCAGCCACTACGCTGATGGGCCTAGGGCTCCGGGTGTAGGGCGCCGGGGTACATGGGGATCGCGCGCCGCAGCTACCCGGGTCCATTGGCTCATGCCTCTTGACTGTCGTCGTCCGGCTTGACCGCGTCCGGGTCGCGCAGCGGGCGCAGGCCCTGGCCGGGGCCGCCTGGCCTTGATGTTGAACAGGTAGCGGCCCAGGAGGTTCTTATCTGGACACTCCCGGGTGAAGTTCAGCGTCTCGGCGTCGCGCTCCCCGTCGCCGCTCGTTAATAGTGCTGTGGAGTACGAGCTGCGTGTGGTGAAGGACCGAGACGGCGGCATCGTCCGTCGCGTCAGGTTGATCGACGCATCCGGTTCCGAGATCGGTCCGGTCTGCCGGTTCTGGGGCATCTCAGTGATCGGGGGCTGTCGCCGAACACCTGGTGCGCCTACGCCTACGACCTGAAGTACCTGTTCACGTTCCTGGCCCGGAAGAGCCTGGACTGGCGGGACTTCCGCGCACCGGACGCGTTGCGACTGCTGGGCTTCCTGCGCCGTCAGCCGAGCCGCCGACCAGCCCAGCGACCGTTGATGGCGACAGCAGACTGCCAGGCAGGTCCGCTCCGCCGACCACGACGGTCAACCCAAGGCAGTCGCAGCTGACCTCAGGCGGGGCCACCCGCTCTCCGATCGTCCGCTGAGGGCAGTTGCGCACTGCAACCAACGAGACCATGTGCTCTTCGGAATCGCCGAGAATCCGATCCGCTGGGTGCTGGTCCGGTTGGGCAGGTCGGGACAGCCGGGGCACGATGCCCGTCTCCACTCGCAGTTCTTTGCCTCGTCCGAGACCGCGACAGCCGGTCTCCAGGAGCACATGCGCTAGATCGACGGCCCGCCCCCGACACCTTGATTGGGAGAACCTCAACAGCGTCAGCTGATCCAAAGATCTTGGAAGAGTCCAGATAAAAGTTGATGTGCCGGTCCTTGAGCGGGGAGAGGCGGGCGACGTCCTCGTCCTTGATGTCGTTGCCCTCGGCGCGGAGCTGGGCGACGGCGGCGTCCAGGTAGCGGGTGTTCCACAGCACCACGGCGTTGAGGACCAGGCCGAGGGCGGCGAGCTGGTCCTCCTGGCCTTCACGGTACGCCTGACGGATCTGGCCCCGGCTGCCGTGGCAGATGGCGCGGGCGAGCCGGTGGCGGGAATCCTGGACGGTGAGCTGCCGGTTCATCAGGCGGCGGTAGGTGTCGTCCATCGGGTCGACCAGGGCGAGCAGGTGCCTGGTCTTGTCGGCGGCCCACCAGGTCTCGTGGTGCCCGTCGCGAGCGCCATGGGCGCCTGACCACTCCCGCGGAACACGTCACCGACGCACCCCCGCCCGTGCGTCCGGGAACTCGGGTGGAGGTGCGGACAGGGAGAGGGTGTGGAAATGAATGAACGGGGACGGATACGCGCGGGGGACCCGGATGCCTTCGCGGAGCTCTTCGACCGATTCGCGCGCTCGGTCTATAACCATGCCTTTCGGTTGAGCGGGAACTGGTCGGCCGCCGAGGACGTGGTCGCTCTGACCTTCTTGGAGGCCTGGCGGCTGCGTGCTCGGGTGGACCTCGAGGGCGGCTCGCTGCGGCCCTGGCTGCTCGGTATCGCGACCAACTGCGCGCGCAACGTGTCCCGGGCGGCCCGCCGTTACGAGGCCGCCCTTGCCCGGCTGCCGCGCAGCGACGCGTCCCGGACTTCGCCGACGAACTGGTTGGTCGGATCGACGACACTGAGCGGCTGGTTGCCGCCCGCGCGGCCCTGGCCGGGATGCGCCGCGCCGAGCGCGACGTGATCGGCCTTTGTGTCTGGGCGGGACTGTACTACGCGGCGGCGGCCGAAGCGCTTGACGTCCCGATTGGCACCGTTAAGTCCCGGCTGGCTCGGGCCAGGACGAAGCTACGTAAGAAATCACGGTCAAAAGCCTTCACCTCAGAACAGGAACTTCCTCCCGAGCGAGGACAGTCACAGGGCAGCCGCACATCTGCGGCCTGGTCGACACAGGAGGGATCATCCCGATGAGCCGCACACCATTCCGCCGAGACAGGCCCGGGTGTGAGGACGTGGACCGGTCGCTCCCGGTCCCGGCTGAACGGGACCTGCCTACCGGCCGGCACACCGTCCTGAAGGGCTTTTAGTAGTGTTCACGTCATCTCCTTGATCCTTTTGGGCAGGACATCGCCCAGCTCGGGGACGGTGCGCAGATGCGCGAGCGCCTTCACTGTCTGGCTCTTCACCGTGCCGGTGGAGCACTGCCTGGTGAGTGCTCTCTGCTCGACCGAAAGGTCCTCCCAGAAGCGCAGTACCAGCGTCTGCCGTTGTCGAATCGGCAGTTGGCTGAGGGCTTTCAGCATGACCAGCCTGGTGTCGGCGCGTTCCATGACGGTCTCCCTCGCGCCCGAGGACGGCCCCGTGTTGGGGGTACCCGGCGCCGTGCCACCGTCTGTCAGGTACTCGCGCAAGGGGCTGCGGAAACGGCGCCGGTGCAGATTGATCAGGATGCGGCGGACGTAGGCGTCCGGGTCGTCCGCCTGTCGCACCCGGCGCCACGCGGTGTAGCAGCGCTCAAACGCGGACTGGGTCAAATCCTTTGCGACATGCGGGTCCCCGGTCAGCAGATATGCGCTCCTCAAAAATCGGGACCAGCGGACGCCCATGAACTCCCGGAAAGGGTCGTCCGACGACACTGTCATATCGACTCCATGTTGATTAGAGTCCATGGACGCGGGAAAGGGTTGCCCGCCGGGCACAGCGAGTTTCCGGGGGCCGTCAGCAGGCGTACTCCCGATCGTCACTAGCCTCGCGCTTTCGCGAGTGGGACCGTCCGAGTCTTGATCAAATAAGTGGAGAGTGCTGCTGACCTGCAACGATGGGACTTGTCGAGGGTCCTGTCAGTTGCAAGGAAAGAAGCACTCTCCAGGTGAAGAAGCGTAGCGGGTCGTACCCGCGTGTTCGTGTCGAGGGCGGCGGTCGTGGGGTGGTCTCGCAGGCCGGGTCGGTGCCGCTGGTCGAGCCGGGTGTGTTCGGCCCGGTGGCTTCCGATCCGACGGTCTCCCGTCTGGTCGATGCTCTCGCCGCGTCCGGCCCGAAGGCCCTGGCCGCGATCCGGGAGGCACTTTCCCAAGTACGCGAGCGGGTCTGGGACCTGGCCGGTCAGAGCAGTCCGGCCGCCGAAGACAGCGTCATCGTGGACATCGACGGTGTGCTGGTGCTCGCCCACTCCGAGAAGCAGGACGCCACCGCGACCTGGAATAAGACCTTCGGCCATCACCCGCTCGTCGCGTTCGTCGACCACGGCCAGGCCGGGTCCGGGGGACCGGTGGCCGCCCTGCCGCGGCTCGGCAACGCAGGCTCCAACACCGACAGCGATCACATCACCACCACTGGGCTCGCCCTGGCCCAACTCCCCAGACACCTGCGGCGGGGACGGCAGACACTGATCCGCACCGACTCCGCCGGCGGCACCCATGCCTTCCTCGACTGGTTCTCCAGGCCGGGCCGGTGGCTATCGTATTCCGTCGGAATGACCATCACCGACACCATCCACCAGGCCGTGCTGAACATCCCGAAGAAGGCATGGACACCGGCCTACGACGCCGTTCGCACCGAACGGCCCGGCGCCTGGGTCGCCGAGATCACCAACATGCCCGACCTGAGCATCTGGCTCAGGGGCATGCGGCTGATCGTTCGCAAGGAACGGCCTCACCCCGGCGCCCAGTTGCGCTTCACCGACCTCGACGGACTGCGGCTGACCTGCTTCGCCACCAACACAAAGGGCCGCCAGCTCGGACCGCACTGTGGGCGCGACCGTCATCTCGACGCTGGGTTGCGCTGCCCGCGAGTGGCTCATCATCAGCAGCCCGGAGCGAGGGCGAATCTGGTCCGACAACCGGGCAGATGACGAGGACCTGGAACCGCTGCTCGACGGCGATGGTGCGTCGACGACCTTCGCGCGCTGGTATCTGACATAGCTTGAGAAGCCGAACGTCAGTCGGCATCAGTCCCGGCAGCAGACTGAGCCGCAGGCCCGGCGGAGATGACGTCGAACTTCCTCGCCCAGCTGTCGGTGCGGGGCCCTCGTCGCGGAGGCCGAACGGTGGGCATCGCTGGACGATCCGCCGTTCAACGAGCGCAGTGAGCGGCGGCAGTGGACGCCGGACGGCGCGAAGCGGCTGCTGGGCCACAAGGTCGATATCCCGGTCACGGTCGAGGAGAAGATCCGGGCAGTCACCGACCTGACCAGGGACGATGAGGTGGCGGCTGCGCTCATAGCCTACCTGTTGCGCAGGCCGGCCGCTCAGGGTGGTGGGCGACGTCGGCACGGTGATCGTGAGGTGCTGGCCGCGATCGTGTTCGTGGCCACGTCAGGCCGCACGTGGCAGCAGGTGCCCGCAGCTTCATTCGGACCGTCAGGGGCGACGGCCCATCGGCGTTGCTCCGAGTGGACGAAGGCCAGGATGTGGGCCAAACTCCACCGAGTGGTCCTCGACGAGCTCGGCTCCCGGGGCGAGTTGGACTGGTCGCGCTACGCGATTGACTCGGTGAACATGCGGGCCCTGAAAAAGGGGACCTGACAGGTCCGAATCCTGTAGACCGGGGCAAGTACGGGTCGAAGATCCATTTGATCACTGAGCGAACCGGTCTGCCCCTCTCCGTCGGAATCTCAAGGGGCAACCTGCACGACAGCCAGGCCCTGGTCCCGCTCGTGCAAGGAATACCGCCGATCCGCTCTCGCCGCGGACCGCGGCGCCGCAAACCCTCCAAGCTCCACGCCGACAAGGGATACGACTACTCTCACCTGCGGCGGTGGTTACGCGAGCGGGGCACCCAACAACGCATCGCACGCAAGGGAATCGAGTCCTCACAGCGACTGGGACGCCACCGGTGGACCGTCGAACGCACGATGTCCTGGCTCGCCGGCTGCCGCCGTCTCCACCGACGCTACGAGCGCAAAGCTGACCACTTCCTCGCCTTCACGAGCATTGCCTGCACCCTTATCTGCTACCGCAGACTCACCAAATGAGATGACTCTTAGCTGCCGGTCGGCATAGCAGCGGCGGAGGTGGGCGATGAGGACCACTCGGTGGCGGAGAAGCGGGAGGCCGGCGCGTCCGGCCATGATCCGTTTTTGCAGCTTGACGTCGGTGATGCGGCCTACGGCCAGCAACCCCCGGTTGTTGGGCTGTTCGTACTTTCCTGCGTGCTCGGCCGGCGAGCATTTTGGTCGCGTCGGCGGATTTGCCGAGAATGGTGCAGATCTCCGCGAAGGGCACGGCGAACACGTCGTGCAGCACGAACGCCAGTCCTTCGTCTGGGCGCAGCGAGTCGAGGACCGTGAGAGGCGCGAGGCCGACGGAGTCCCCGAGTGCCACGAGCTCTGCCGGAGCAGGAGCGTCGTCGAGCGTCACGGTGAACTCGGGCAGCTGGTCGTCGAAGGAGACCTCCGGTCGGGCCCCGCCTGAGCGCAGGACATCAGGCTGATGCGTCCGACCACGGTGGGTCAGCCAGCCGCCGACGTTGCTGATGGTGTCGGTGTCCTGGCGGGAGAAACGCAGCCACGCTTCATGGCCCGCGTCCTCCGCGTCGGCGTGTGATCGGAGCACGCGATAGGCGACGGACGGAACCGGTCACTGTGGGCCTCGAAGGCATAGCCAATCGGATCCGTGGGCTGGGTGCCGAGCATGTTGTTACCTCCCTGGAAGCTGCTCCGTCATAGGGGTGACGGGCCAACGCCCCGCAACGTAACCCGATGAAGGAGTGCACTCGCACATGGAAAACCGACTCAAGAACAAGAACACGAACAACGCCGATGTGTGGACCGCGATCCAGCACCTCCACAAGGCGATTGCAGCCGGGGGCGTCGACCCGAAGCTGCTTGCGCTGGTCCACCTGCGCGCCAGCCAGATCAACAGCTGCTCGGCGTGCGTCTACGCCAGTGTCTCCGGAGGGAAGAAGGCTGGTGAAACCGACGAGCGGCTGCACAACGTGGCGGCGTGGCGTGAGGCGCCGTTCTACACCGATGCGGAGCGCGCGGCACTGGCGCTGACCGAGGGAGCCACTCGGCTACAGGATGGTGCAGAGGGCGTCACCGACGAGATCTGGGAGGAGGTCAACGCTCATTTCACCGAGGAGCAGATCGGCGCGATCAACCTGGAGATCGCGCTGACCAACTTCTTCAACCGGCTCAACCGCACCATCAAGGAGCCGGCTGGCCAGACCTGGGGCTGAGATCAGCGTGGCTCTCACCCACTGACCCAGCAGTGGTGACTGAGCTCGTCGGGAGATCGGACCCAGCTCCTCACTGCGGGGCCGCAGCCGGTCTGCCCTCGGTGATGCGTGGCCCGGGCACGGCGGCCCGGGCGGTCAGGTCCAGGTCGAGGCGAGTGTTCATGTCCAGCTCGAAACGGCCGTAGGGCTTCACGTGCGTCCGGAACAGTGGAGACGGTGCGCGCCTTCCGCTCCGGTGAGGGTGTCGGCCCACTTTGGGGCGGCGAGGACCTGGGGCATCAGCAGCGTGGTGACGTGGACCAAGGCGGACTGGAGCAGGTGGAGCGCGAGCATGGACACCTCCTGGGACTCCTTGTCCGCCCCGGCCAGGTTGCCGTCCTTGCCGTAGAAGAGGTCCTTGTTCGCCGAGTTCCAGTTCTCCCCGACCTGCAGTCCCTCGTGGATCTCGCGAACCGCATTTCCCCATCGGCGAGGTAGTCGCAGACGAACGCAGTACGCACCGCCCGCCCAAGTTCTTCGATCGCCTAGTAAGTGAGGTGCTTGGGGCCGCCGCAGGTGAAGCGGTGCCGAACCTGCTCGGCCTCGGCGGTGCCCAGGCGCAGGGCGGCGGTGCACTTCACGATCTGGTCGTACTGCTGGGCGATCAGGTCCCAGTTGATCGTCATGGTGGCCCTCATTCCGACCCGGTTCCGCGCCTGGCCCGGAACGCGGCAGCCTTGACTCTGCTCTGGCACGGCGCGCAGCAGAACTGGCGCACGGAGTTGCGCGAGGCGTCGACGTAGACGCGATCGCAGCGCGGGGCCCAGCACACGCCGAGTCGTCCGGCGAGCTCGCTGCCGACCGCGAGAGGCCAGCGCCGTGGCGCAGCCGGCGCTCCAGCCCACACCGTAGGTGTCATCGGTGCCGTGGAGGGACCTGCCACGGCTCACCCGGAACGCAGTCCAGCGGCCGCGCCCGGTCCGGCGCAGCAACTCGTTAAGGGCTGCGGCCGCGTCGTCCACTCGGCCCTCGTCCATCCCCTCGAAGACGAGGCGCATCGTGCGTGCAGCTTCAGCGAGATACTCCGCGCTTTCGGCCGGCAGCTCCCCAGGCGCCGGAGACTGCGCACGTTCCCCTGGCCACGCGGCGGGCGCAAAGGAGAGTAGCGCCTGCCCGACTGGCGCCGTGTACTGCCTGCCGCGGCGCTCGCCGTCGGTCAGCTCACTGACCAGGGACACGGCTGCGCCGAGCAACAACTCCACGTGACTATCAAATGGCACTTGACTGGTCACTCTCCTCGACCTATTGCCTCCATCCATATCGCGATTCGTCACCAACGACTTCGTCAGTCATTCTCGAGGGGGCATGCTCGTCACATCGTCCCGCCCGTGCGGGACCGTCCCCCGATAGGTCAGGCTGCTGATCGCGGCGCGCGGGGTCAACCAGCTCGGAGCGTTCTCACTTGCCTTCCTCACGGTCCTTTGTGCCGCGACTTCGGCGCGAGCACGGCCGCGGCGGGGGCGGTCGCGGCGGCCTTCGGCACGGCGACGATCGCGAGCCGACTGCTCGGTGGGCTGCTCGCGGACCGGATCGGGCGGCGGCGCATGAGCCTGATCGGCCTGCTCGGCTGCGCCGTCGCGCAACTCGGCTTCGCCGCGGCACCGGACCTGTCGGCGGCAGCGAGCTGCGCGGTGCTGCTCGGCCTGGCCTTCGAGCTCTACGAACCCCCGAGCCAGGCAATGATGGCCGACGGGACACGACCGGCGTTGCGTGCCCAGACCTACGCGCTGCTGACGACGGCACTCGCGGTCGGGAACACGGGCGGGGGCCTGATCGCGGCGCTCGCGCTGGCTCTTCGCGATCGACGCGGCCTCATGCTTGGCCTGCGCGCTGGTCGTGTGCCTCGGCATTCCTGCCGACCGCACGGCGGACGACGTTTCCGACGGTCACCTCCCGACTTCTCGCAGCCCGCGCGGCTGCGATCGCCCTGGCGTGACAGAGCCCTGCTGGCCACGACCGCAGAGGACACTATCTACGCCCTCGTCTACATGCTGATCGTCATGACGCTCCTGCTGTCGCTCGCGGCCTCAGACCTCAACCCGGCGAGAGCGGGAGTGCTGATGGCCGCGGCGACCGTGGCGCTCGTCGTCGCGAGGCCGCTGCTGCGGACTCGGCTGCTCGGAGGCCTGCCAGCGCCCGACGCCTCCGCGACCGGGTGCGCGCTCATGGCGGCGGGCTTGACTAGCTACGCCTCGCACCACCACGCTCGCTGCCAGCGCTCCTCGCTCCGACGGTCACTCGGAGCCTTCGAAACCTACTGCTGTCCGGGCTCATGTTCGCGGTCGTCTCCGAGCTCGCTTCGACCGGAGCCTCTGCGCGCCATCTCGCAGTCTTAGGGCGTGCAGATCTTTAACTCGTAGCTTTCCGCTCGGTGGTTCGTTGGTCTGGCATGAGCAGGTTGGAAGGACAACGGGCCGTGATGGCAGCCA
>NZ_JBFBAL010000026.1:0-32916 GCF_040682175.1 Streptomyces sp. NPDC051320 | reverse complement strand
ACTGCCTCCAGCACCGCACGCAGTTCGAAGAAGGCACTGCCTTCGCAGCCCACCTTGCCGTCGCCGCTTGACGAGTTAGCGCCCTGAGGTGTCTACATGGCGATCATGTCTCTGGACCCGACGGGCAAGGGACAAGCCCGCTGGACCATGCGCTGGAAGGCCGCACTGAACGCCTTCGACATCACCTTCGACGGCCGTCTCACCGCCGCCCGACAGTAACCTCAACAACCCGAATTACACCGTTCGTTGGACAGACCCCCTCGTCGGAGAGCTGTCCACCCGCAGCGACGCCTTCCGTACCCGCTGGGGCGCCCACAACGTCCGCCACCACGGCACCGGCACCAAGCACTTCCACCACCAGGCCGTCGGCGACCTCACCCTGGCCTTCGAGGGCCTGGAGATGGCCGCCGCTCCCGGCCTGACCCTCACCATCTACACCGCCGAACCCGCCTCACCCTCCGAAGAGGGCCTGCGTCTGCTCGCCTCCTGGGCCGCCACACACCCCACTCTCACACAGCACCCAAGCGACTGAAGCTCTCCAGACGACCATCCCGCCCTGGCTTGCCTACCTGTCGTCAAACGAACGAATGACGACAGGCGCCGCAGGCGTCCAATGAACCCGGACTTTCCGGGGCCTCGATCCAATGAGATCCGATGACGGCTGATGACAGGGTTTGCTGACAGCCAAGGTCGGATGCGACCACCACAACGGGGAGCGGCATGGCCAACCTGGTCTACAAGCGGGTGTCGACCGACCAGCAGTCGACCGATCGTCAGAACCTCGTCCTGGACGAGGCCGGGATCGAGGACCCGGTCGTCTTCGAGGAGAACCCCGGCACCTCCAGCCGCCTCCACCCGCTTGAGCGCCCGAAGTTCGGCGAACTGCTCATCTACGCACGGCCAGGCGACACCGTGCACATCTCCGAGATGTTCCGCCTCGTGCGCGGCACCGGGCACATCCTTGACGTGCTTGATGTTCTCCACCGTGACCGTATGGCCCTGCGCATCCACGACGGCGCGTTCTCCGCGATGGACCTCACCGCCCGCCACCCGCGCACCGGAGAGCTGCTGTCCACGGTGAAGTTCATGGTGCAGACCCTCGCCGCCGCCGGCGAACTCCAGCGCGACCTCCAGCGCGAGCTGACGTACGACGGGCTGCGGGCCGCCGCGGCGAAGGGCAACAAGGGCGGGCGCCGCCCGGCCGTCCCCGCCCGGAAGACCGACGACGTGCGCGCGGCGTACCTGGAAGGTCGCTCGATCGCCGCCCTCGCCCGCGACCATGAGGTCAGCCGCGGCGCCATCCGCACGGCCGTCGCCGACCTCCTGCCCGAGTACACGGCCATCGACCCGGGCGCCCCGGCCCCGGAGCTGCCGGTCGTCCTCGACATGCCGGGCAAGGTCGCCGACTTCCTCCGCGCCGCCGAGCTGGACGAAGCCGAGCGGGCCGCGCTCGACCAGGGCGCGACCGTACGGCGCGGCCAGGGCTACACCCTGCGCGTCAGCGCCATCCCGGCGGTACACCGCCAACTTCTTGACCGCTGCCAGCCGCTCGATAACGCCGCGGCGATCCCTGCGCAGCGCAAGGCCCGCCGCGAGCCGCGTCAGCATCCTCGGGCAGTAACCAAGATCATCCCATGGCCCCTTTTGGGCTCACCTCGGCGATACCCCAACGCCAGCCGGACGTCGGCGATCCGGCCGTCAGAGCCGACCTCCAACGCGGCGGCGACCGAGACCAGGGCGAAGGCGTATGACGCGCGGTCGCGGACCTTGCGGTAATGCGAATGGGCGGCGACCGCGAGCGGCGGCAGCTCGACCGCGGTGATCAGCTCATCGCGTTCCAGCTGCGACTCCAGGTGCGGCGTCGTACCCGGCAGGAGGTGGAATTCCGTCAGCGGGATGCGCCGGGTGCCGCGGCTGCTGCGGACCTCGACGACGGCGTCGATCGCCGCCAGGGCAACGGCCGTGTCCGAGGGGTGGGTCGCGACGCAGTCGTCGCTGGTGCCGAGCACCGCGTTGCCCCGGTTGAAGCCTTCCCGCGCCGCGCAGCCGGAGCCCGGCTCCCGCTTGTTGCACGCCGAGGCCTCGTCGTAGAAGTAGAGGCAGCGGGTGCGCTGCAGCAGATTCCCGCCGACCGTCGCCATGTTGCGGATCTGCCCGGTGGCGCCCAGCAGGATCGCCTGCGACAGCAACGGGTACCGACCGCGCACGGTTGGATGGGCGGCCAGGTCGCTGTTGGGGACGAGCGCGCCGATGCGCAGCCCGCCGTCGGGGAGTTCCTCGATGCCGTCCAGCGGCAGCCGGGTGATGTCGATCAGCGTCTCGGGCGCCTCGATGCCCTCGCGCATGAGGTCGACGAGGTTGGTGCCGCCGCCGAGGAACCTGGCACCCGGCTCAACCGTGATCCGCTGCAGGGCGGCGTCGACGTCGGCGGCGCGCAGGTAGGTGAAGGTCTTCATGACGCGACCTCCTGGATCGCCTCGGCGATGCCGTTGTAGGCCCCGCAGCGGCAGATGTTGCCGCTCATACGCTCGCGGATCTCCGCAGGTGTCAGCGCTTCAGGGGCCGGCCCTTCGGTGGCGGCGCTCGGCGCGCCCGCGGCGTACTCGTCGAGCATTCCGATCGCCGAGCAGATCTGTCCCGGCGTGCAGTAGCCGCACTGCAGGCCGTCGTGGCCCACGAACGCCTCCTGCACCGGGTGGTCGACGCCCTCGATCGTGGTGATCTCCCGGCTTCGTACTGCATCGCCAGGGCCAGGCACGACACGATGCGCCGCCCGTCGACCAGCACCGTGCAGGCGCCGCACGCCCCCTGATCACAGCCCTTCTTGGTGCCGGTCAACCACAGGTGTTCACGGAGCACGTCGAGCAGGCTGACCTGAGGCGAGACGTCCGCTTTGTGTTTCTCCCCGTTGATCCGCAGGCGTAGCTCGGGCATCGGACTCATGTCCTTCAGTGTGAGGATCGAACGACCGGTGGCGTGGGTCGCCGACGTGTGTGGGAGTTGGCGCAGAAATCGTTTCCGGGAGACGAGGGCAGCGTCGCTGCCCAGCTCGTGTCCGCCGAAGCGGATCCCGTGGTGGCCGTCCCGTGGATCACGCGGTATTCCCCCACCGTGTCGCTCCGGCCGGGATCTCCGGAACGGCGTTGCCGCTGGCACCAGCCTCGTCGTCGGGAAGCGTGCAGGTTGCCTGTAACCCATTAAAGGAACGCGCGGGTTCCTTTGCCAATCAGATGTTTTCCCCGGTCACACCCGGTGTGCCATGTCGGAACCATGTCGACCGAGAAGCCACCCGCCCCGAGCCGGCAGCGCCCGGCGAACATAAGCCCCGGCCGGCCGCCACAGGCCACGCTCGCGGCACGCACGCGTCACCTCCTCTCGGTCGCCGGCGCCGAATTCGTCACGCGAGGATTCGCCGAGGCCAGCGTCTCGCGCATCGCCCGCGACGCCGGGATGTCCAAGAAGACGATCTACGCCCGCTTCCCGACCAAGGACGCCCTGCTCCTCGCGGTGCTCGAGGACTACATCAGCGGAGCACGCGAAGCCGTGCTGGACGGCATGCCCACCATGACCGGCGAACCCGCACAGGTGCTGACCCGATACGGGATGCAGATCGCCCGGGACTGGACCTCACCGCGCGTCGTGGCCATGTACCGGCTGATCATCAGCGAGGTCGTCCGCTTCCCCCAGCTCGCCGAGATCTTCACCTCGACGACGGAGGTGATCCGTTCGACGCTCACCACCTATCTACGCGAGCAGGCCACCGCCGGCACCGTGGCGATCACCGACCCCGAGGCCGCCAGCCGCCAGTTCGGGATGCTCGCCTACGGCGAACTACGCGAGCGCACCATGCTCGGCGAGACCATCACCGAGGAGAGACTCACCGCGACCGTCGAGCGGGCAGTGACGCTGTTCCTCAACGGCTACGCCGTCGGCGCACCTCGACAGCCTTCACCGGCACTCGACCGGACCTGACTCGGCTCAGGGCGCTCCTGAGGCAGCGGCGATGATCAGGGAAGCGTTCGAGGCAGGGGTCTACGGGTCTCCTGGATCTCGGTCGGCTTCGCAACCCCGAGCTACCAAGAGGCTCTGCCTTCATACCCACGACCAGCCGCGATCACCCGATCGAGACTCCCTATCGACACCCACCCCTCAAGATCGGAACGACAACAGCTACTTACCGGCTCGAGGCGCTGCACAACCGCCCCCGCTACGTCCTACTTCTCCTCCGGCTCCCAGGCGCGGAGCAGGTCGAGCAGCCCTGCGTCTCCGTCAACGTGCAAGGAGTCGGCCTGGATCCGGTCGTACAGGTAGAGGACCAGCTCACTGGCCGTGCCGCGGATGGAGGCGCCAGCTGCGTCCGAGTCCTGGCCGGTCGCGGCAGGGGGCGCGGGGATGCGGGTGGTGCGTGCGCCGTCGCCGTCGACGGTGAGGCGCCAGGAGCGGCCCTCGGCAGCGTGGAAGTCGAAGGCCGTGGGCTTGTGCGGCCAGGCACTCGGCGTTGCGCAGACGGTGAACAGGAACTCCTCCACACCGTCGAGTGCCAGCTCGACCGGCAGCGGCTGCGGGGTGCCCCCGGCGAGCTGGGCGTCGTAGGTATGCACCGCGGTCTCCTGGACCCGGTGCCGGGCGGTGCCGCCGGCGGTCTGCGGTGACTGCGACGCGGGCCACCACGTCCAGCAACCGCTCTCCGGTCCCGCCGCGCGCAGGGCGCCCAGCAGAAGCTGCGTCGACGCGTCCAGCCAGGCCAGCAGGGCCTCACGCTCCTGCGGCGCTTCCAGAGCGGCGCGCGCGGCGACAGCCTCTGCTGGGGGAGCGTCGGCGGGCCCCGCGCCGACGATGGCGGCCCAGAAACGGTCTCCCCCACCCAGGTGCTTCACCAGATCG
Source organism: Streptomyces sp. NPDC051320 (assembly GCF_040682175.1). Taxonomy (NCBI): domain Bacteria; kingdom Bacillati; phylum Actinomycetota; class Actinomycetes; order Kitasatosporales; family Streptomycetaceae; genus Streptomyces; species Streptomyces sp. NPDC051320. The sequence continues at coordinate 28,032 of NZ_JBFBAL010000026.1, read as the reverse complement.
AACAGCGTCCACCCAGGGCAGGTCGGCACCTGTGCGTCGAGACCGGGCGCGGCGGCGACCACGGCGCGGAAGGCGATCGACCGTTCATCGATCAGTCGCAACAGGTCGGGGAACTCAAGATTCTTTTCCACGCCGGATGTCTATCACCGTGCTCCGGTGACCGGACAGCGATTTTCACAGTCGCCGCCGGTTGGCCATTGCGGACGTCCTCGCCTCCCACCGCTCGGGTGACAGGCTGCGCACCGCTGCGAGGACGCCGGTGGTGGCGGTACGCCAGGCGTCGCGCCTGTGGGTGCTCTGGTCTCGCCGAGTGGCCAGGCACCTCGGCGACGTGAACTCCACCCGGTGTGCGCGGTCATGCTGCCGCTCGAAGTGATGGACGGGGAGGTCACGACGGCGGGGGAAGACCGGTCGGGTCGGGAGTTCAGGCGACTCCCGTTCGACCAGCACTCCTCAAGTTCGGAACGACAACAGCCACTCACCGCCAGCATGGGCCCAAGCCCGGCAGCCCAGGTCATTGCGGCCCGGGCTGTCGCGCGCTGCGGCTCAGCGCCAGACCGAGTCAGGCCCAGTCCACGCCCAGCTTCCGCAGCGAGTCCAGCTGCTCCTGGGTGAGTTTGTCGCGCCTCGCGCGGGCGTTCGATGTCCATACGCCAAGTTTCACGACGACCGGCTCCGTCTCGCCGACGACCGTGATCTCTTCAGCGTGGCCGCGCGGCACGGGTCGGTGGGTGCCTTCCCGTTCGACCCACTGGGCGAGGGCCGCAAGTCCTCGCTGGAATGCCTGCTGCCCCTTGCTCGGGCCCTTTGTCGTGCGGGTGGCCGCCGGGGCCGGAGACGGCGCCTGGACGGGCTGCATGCCCAGCTTGGACAGCCGCTCCTGCTGCTCCTGCGACAGCTGAGCCCAGGAGCTCGCTTGCCGCTGGAGCCAGCGTCCGAGGTCGTCGCCGTCGAAGGTGACGCCGGGTGCGATGTCGGGCAGGTGGCCGTCGGCGTCGACGAGGTCGGCGAGGACGCGGTAGTGGCGTTGCCAGTTCAGCGGCCACGGGCAGTCCCAGTCTTCATCGACTGCGTCCAGCTGCTGTGCGCGCACGGCGGCCCGCTGCGGGTCCTTGCCGAGGCCGCCCGTACGGCGGAGGTTGGCCAAGTGCTGGCCGATGGGCATCATCGTCTCGCCCTCGCCCCAGACAGCGTCCTGACGCGGGGCCAGGTGCCCGGTGGCCCGGCGGTAGGACCGCAGGGCGGCGAGCTTGCTCTCCCACGCTTCCTCGCCTGGCTCCCACACCATCCCGGCCTCCGGGGCGTCCAGCAGCGTCTTGCGCCGCTCCTCCAGCTCCCCGGCCCGCAGCGCTTTCCGCTGTTGGTGGACCCAGCGGCCAAGCGGAAAGGACTTCGTGACGCCGACTTCGACCTCGGTGTCGTAGGGAACGGCGTGGACGCCGGTGATCTCGTTCTCTGCCCGCCATCGGATGAGGGCTTGGTAGCCCTCCAGCCAGACCAAGGACTCCGGCCGGTAGACCCGGGTCCGCAGGAAGGCGGCGATCGTGGCGGCGTCGCGGGGGCTGGAGAAGTGGAGTAGGGCGGCTTCGGCGGCGGCCTGGGTGTCGTCGTCCTCCTGGTCCTCGCCGTCGCCTTCGCCGCCGGCCCCGACGATGTGCCCGTCCTCGTCACGCTGGACATGGACGGTGCGCTTGCCGCTGCTGAGGGCACGGGAAGCGAGCTGCTCGACAAGTCGATCATCATGCGAGCGAAGGCCCTGGAGGACGGCTACAAGGGGGCGGAAGCTGGCGCTGGCGACCATGTCGGTCGGGTCCTCGCCGGGCTCCAGGAACACCGGCACGATGATCCTGGCGACCTTGGTGGAGCCGTCCTTGTTGAGCCTCAGCGCCCGGCCGATGTTCTGCACGATCTCCACCTGCGAGCCGCGGGTGTCCGCGAAGCAGATCGAGTCGACTCCCCGCTCGCCGGTGATGTCGACGCCTTCCCCGAGCACGCGAACGCTGGCGAGGAAGGCGCGGTGGACCCGGCGCCCGGCCGCGTCGATGCCGTTGGCGAACTGGCGCAGGACCTCGCGCCGCTCGGCCACGAGATGGTCGCCACACAGCCACGCCGACCACACCCGGTCCGGCGGGACGTGGCGGCCGGTCTCCAGCTCGTAGAACTCCGCGTCGATCGACGACTTCGGCAGCTTGTCGGCGGCGGACAGATCGGCGTCGGAGGCGTCGTTCAGGTAAAGCTCGGCAGCCGTCTCGGGCAGCTTGTCAGCGAACGCGCGGGCCTCTTCGACCTTCTGGTGGAACGTCATGACCGTACGCAGGTTGTACGCCGCCGCGTGCTCCAGGAGCGCGGTCTGCAACAGGGCCAGGCGCCGGCCCCGCCGCGCCTCCTCCGACTCCCCGAGGACCGGCGAGGGATCGCGGATCTCCAGGACGTCGATCTCGAACCCCGCGAGGATCTCCCGCTCGATCGCCTCCGAGAGCCCCAGCTCCGCGAGCCACGCGCCGTAGGTGCCCTCCGGGTCGTCCGACATGGTCGCGATCTCCGCCTCCTGGCCTTCCGCGTCCTTCTGCGGCCGGGCCGCAGCGAGGATGCGCGGAGTCGCGGTCAGGTAGAGCCGGAAGTCCGCCGGGATCCGCTGGTTGTCGTGGATTGCTGCCCACGGACGTCCAAGATCACCGGCCGTTCCATGAGCCTCATCCACGATGGCGCAGTCGAACGGGGCCATCTGCTGCCCGTAGAGGCGCTCTCCGCCCGCCAGAGCGGCCTCCAGCGGCCCGCGAACCTTCCGCTGGCCCACGGGGGCGTCGATGTCCTCGCGGTCCACGAGAGAGGCGTACGTGGCGAACACGACGACGGGCCCGTGCCCGGCCCACAGGGCGAGCTGGATCGGGTTGGTGGTGGTGCGCACCCCCAGCTCGTTCAGCACCGCATCGTTCTCCAGCGAGCACACCGCGACCATCGGGGCCCGGTGGCCCACCAGGCGCCACGCCTGGGCGGTCTGCGCGAGCAGGTCCAGGGTCGGCACGGTCACGAGGATCCGACCGTCCGCGAAGCTCTCCAGCGCGCACGCGGCGGCCATGATCGTCTTGCCCGACCCGGTCGCTGACACGATCGTGCCCCGGGCACCCTGCGGGGGCACAGATGACCTTGCAGGTAATCCCACCCACCGACGAAATGCTGACTTCTGGTCGACCTGATGCTTTCGGAGCTGAACGAAAGTCATAATGTCCATTTCTGGGGTGAGCTGGCATACATGGGACGCATGGGTAACAGGTGATCCGACAGCTCTTGGCTGCCTTACGCTCTCTGCGTGATCCGTCCTACCTCAGGTCCTCCAACGTGGAAGCACCTCCTCGCCTCTCTCCTGCTCCTGCTCCTCATATCAGTCGGTTGGTACGGCATGCAGCCGGTCTACCCTGTCTGCGTCTTCTCTTCTTTCGGAAGCCCGGAGAGCCTGAAAGATGCTCACCAGCGAGCAATCGAGAGGGGACAATGCGAACCCGCTCATCCTCGCTGGAAAGACTGGATCGACTAGCCCTTTCAACCAAGCCACAGCATGTCCGTCATTTTCGCCAATGATACATGCCGCATCAACCTGATGTATGCGCTACAGTGGAATCCACACGAACGAGCGCCCCCCACCCCCCGTAGCCAACCCGGCCCGCGCCAGCGGGCCCCAACGGTTCTGGAGGCGCAGCCGGAAGGCCCGTCAGGCGGGGGAGCGCAGCGGACCCGCCGGTCAGACTGGAGCAAAGCGAAAGCCTGATGGCGGGGCGGAGCCCCGCCGGTCCGGGAGCGCAGCGGACGGACCGTCACCCTGCTTGCGCAGCAAGCAGGGTGTGCGGGTGGCGCAGCCACCCGCTAGCGCTCACGCGGAGCGGGTACCACATCGCTGCGCGATGTGCAAGCGAAACGAATTGCTTCGCAATTCGTGAAAGGCGCTTCGCGCCTTTTAATTCCCGCGTTGCGGGAATTCGGAATTCCGCTTCGCTTAAATTCCGGAAAACAGGCAGGTCCGCTTCGCTCCCCCGCCTAGTTCCGGCTTCGCCGAAACGGCTGGCTACAGGGGAAGGTGGGTGCACCACTGTAGGCCTGTGTAGGATCCCGAAAAGCTAGCTCTATCCCTGTAGGTGATGGCCCGTCACCTACCCCGCCGCACGCGGGTGCGCACCCCATCGGGTGCAAGATGTTGCTGAGATCTCCCTACCTCTGACGCCCGCTCACTTTCGGGGGCACGCGGATGAGCTCTTGCTATTGAGCATTCGGCCGGTTCTCTGATCGAGTCTCTATGGTTAGTGCGTCAAGGTTAGAGCCGTTCATGTCTCAAATCAATTCTTTGATGCAGCATGTATTTTTGGTAGAACGAGGTCACACTCCTTGCCAACCCCTTGAGTCACTGCCCAGTACCTCGGCCCGCCCAGAGGTTGAATATCACCGCTTGTGTCCAAAGCAGCGAGATGGGCCCAATGAGGTCACACGCGGCTATCTGATGTGTGCAAGACGCCAACAACGTCCCCAGCGGCCCAGCCTCGCGCGGAGGCTTTGCCGACGCGCAACAGAAGAACACCCGTGGCCGCTCCCCGAAGCCGCCTGCCACGACCACGCCCACCCACACCACACACAGGGCAGGGAGTAGAAGGCGGTAGAGGGGATGCCTGACTTTTGATGGTGCCTCATGCCTGGGGTGGCCTGCGCTTATCTGGTTCCGGTACGTGGTCGGGGTCAAGAGACCCTTCAAGGGATGGCACAAGAGTGAGTGCCAAGAGGTGGTTCAAGAGATGCGCGGCCCCAAGGGGCCGCCGACACGCCGGGGCTGGTGGGGTGTTGGATCAGAGCCGCTTGTTATGTATTATGGAACATGTCGAGAGGTTGGCGCCCTCGACAACGCCGAAAGATCGTCAACTGGAAGGCACGCAAATGGAACTCATCATCGCCGAAGGCAAGGTAAGCGCCGAGGCGGCCGGGCCCGACTCGCTCAATGCCCAGAGGGCCCGCACCATCGCCAACTACCTTCCTCTGCCGCAGCTCCTGGCAGGCGCGAAGGTCGTTCATAATCTGGACGAGAATTACACCGGAATTCGGATCGAAACCGCCGCTGGACCGGTCGTCATCATGATGCCGGTTGCGGCAGGCTTTGAATTCAACATCGTGCATGAGAGCGAGACCGGCCCGCGCATTCTTGGCACGGTCAAGGGCTCATCCCTTCCGGCCCGTGCAATCGCGTATCGCATCAGTGAGTTCTTCCACACCAAGGGACTGGTCTAGCCGCAACGGGCCGCCCGGAGAACCGGGCGGCCCACCCCAACCACGTCCAGTAGGAGGAACTCAGCATGACTACGACCATGACCCAGCTCGCGCCCACGGCCGACCGTCGCGCGATTCCGCGCCGGATCACTCAGGAGGAGCGGGAGCAGCTCGCGCCCGCGTATCAGCGCATGCTGGAAGACGCGGCGGACCTGTCGCCCGCACCCGGTTTCCCCCCGTTCGAGATGCTCAGCGGTGAGCACGGGAGCGCCGTCCGCGCCGCCTTCCAGGTCGGCTGGGTCTACGGGGTACGGGGAGGCCACACCGGCCCCGCGCTCACAGACGTACCCCTGCCCGGTTCCACGCTGCGAGCTGCACTGGAAACCGCGCAGCGAGGCGTGTCGGTCTCAGGGGAGGACGGCCCGCGCGTGCTCCAGAGCGTCGACTATCACGGCAGCCTGACCAGCCGCCACGGCGTCTACTGGGTGACCCGACGGGACGAGGTAGCGGAACGGGACGGGCGGACGACCATCAAGTATGAGATCAGCCGCTGGACCGGTCTGCGGTTCCGTGTGGTGGCAACTGGAGTGAATCGGAAGAGCGTGACTGCCCTGCCGGAGTTCTTCCGGCGGTAGTCCCTCCCGTCGGGAAGTCGGGTTTCTGGGGTGGGGCGCCGGGTTAATTCGGTTGCCCCACCCCGCAACCACAGTATTATGGAACATGTCGAGAGGTTGGCGCCCTCGACAACGCCGAAAGATCGTCAACCGAAGGGAGAGAGCCCCCGTGGCTCACGAGATTGAGCAGTTCGCCGATGGTTCCGCCGCATTCGTCTCAGCCCGTCAGAGCGCGTGGCACGGCCTGGGAACTGTCACCACCGGCGCTATGACGGCCGAGGAAGCAATGGCGACCGCGTACCTGTCCGGATGGGATGTGCGCCTTCTGGGCCTCAGCGCCACGGACATCACGCCAGAAGGCGTGCGCAGCATCGAGGTGCCGAGCCACTATGCGAGCGTGCGCACCCACCCGAAGACCGGGACCACGGAGACTCTGGGCGTGGTGGGGACCGACTACCACCCGGTTCAGAACGAGGAGCACGCCGAGTTTCTGAACCTGCTTGCGGACGAGTCGGGCGCGCATTTCGAAACGGCCGGATCGCTCAAGGGCGGTCGACAGGTGTTTCTGACCATGAAGCTTCCTACCGGCATGACGCTGGGAGGCCGGGACCGTACGGATCTGTACATCGCGGCTTTCAACAGCCACGACGGCAGCACGGCTTTCCGGGTAGTGGTCACTCCGGTACGTGTCGTGTGCGCAAACACCCAGCGTGCAGCGATCAAGGGGGCTGTTTCCTCGTACGCGGTACGCCACACCGCCGGTGCAAAAGCCCGCATCGCGCAGGCCCGCCAAGCCCTGGGGCTCGTGTGGGAGTACACCGAGCAGTTCGAGCAGGCCGCACAGCGGATGATCGAGGCAGAGATGACGCTCTCCGAGCTGCGCACCGTGGTGGACAAGCTGTGGGACGGGCCGAAGAGCGACAAGGGCCGCGCGAAGACCAACAGTGAGCAGCGTTGGGGACAGATCAGCCACTTGTTCTCGCAGGCTGACACTCAGGCGGAGATCCGGGGAACGCGCTGGGCCGGGTACAACGCCTTGACCGAGTACGCGAACCACTTTGCCCCGAGCCGAGGCCGCACCGCCGAGGAGAAGACCGCAGCCCGCGCGGAGCGCATCATCACCGGCAGCGCCGATGCGCTGATGGAACGCGCCTTCGCCCTGACCACGGTCTAGCGCACCCGGGTGGGGGCGCTGGCCACCCAGCGCCCCCACCCCTCCAGCGAGCCGGGGCACCGGGGCCGGCCGCCCCCGCCGGGGGGTGCGAAGCGCCCCGCGCCAGCTGCATCCGCAGAGCGGATCAGCCCTCCGCTCCGGGAGCGCGCAGCGCTCCACCGCCCCCGTCCCTCACCGCCCCGCGCGAAGCGGGGGGCCTCGCTCGGGCAATCGCGAAGCGATGCCCCACCCGCTGCGCGGGGGCCAATGGCAAAACAGCCACCGCTCCCGCCCCCGCTCTTTTCGCTGCACCGCTGCGCCCAGGAGGAATCATGTTGGCTACTGAACTTGATTGGGTGATGTCGGGTCGTTCGCCTGACAGGGTCTGAGCCGGGTCGGTAGCTGTGTGGTGTGAGATACGCGCAGGGCGGCGGTTTGACCGATGCCAAGAGGGTGGCGAGGGAGCGGATCCGGCTGGAGGCGGTCGGTGGTTTCGAGGATGGCAGGAAGAACAGGGAGATCGCGGCCGCGCTGCGGGTGAGTGAGCGGTCGGTGGAGCGCTGGCGCCGGCAGTGGCGGGAGCGGGGTGAGGAAGGTGTCCGGTCGAAGGGGTCGCCAGGCCGTCCGCAACTTTCTGTAGCTCAAATCACGAAGCTTGAGCGCGAGTTGGAGCGTGGTCCGCTCGCCCACGGCTGGACGGATCAGCGCTGGACACTGGCGCGGGTGAAGACGTTGATCGGGCGGTTGTTCCACGTCGGCTACACGGTGGAGGGGACATGGCGGCTGCTGAAGCGGCACGGCTGGTCCTGGCAGCAGCCGGCCCGCAGAGCGATCGAACGGGACGACGAAGCAGTGGAGTTGTGGAAGAAGGAGGTGTGGCCGCAGGTAAAAGCACAGCGGCGGCCCGCGGCGCCTGGATCGTCTTCGAGGACGAGGCCGGCCAGTCGCTGAGGCCGCCACGTGCGAGGTCCTGGGGCCGGGTCGGCCAGACTCCGGTCGTGCGCGTCCGGGGCCGTGGCTCGGGACGGGTTTCGATGGCGGGAATGACCTGCTTCCGTCGCGGAGACCGGTCAAGGCTGATCTACAGTTTCCGCGTCCACCGGGGCCGGAAGGGCGAACCCAAAGGGTTCACCTGGCAGGACTATCGCGACCTCATCGTGAGGGCGCACAACCAGCTCAAGGGCCCCATCGTCCTGGTCTGGGACAACCTGCGTACCCACCTCATGCCGCAGATGAAGGACTTCATCGCCGCGAACGAGGACTGGCTGACCGTTTTCCACTTCCCGTCCTACGCACCCGACCTCAACCCGCAGGAAGGCATCTGGTCTCTGGTGAAACGGACCATCGGCAACCTCGCCGCCGCGAACCTCGACCAGCTCGCCGCCGCCGTGAAGCGCAGCCTCAAGAAGACCCAGTACCGACCGCACCTCATCGACGGCTGCCTCATGGGCACCGGCCTGACCATAGGCAGCTGACCACGGACCACGGTCAGCCGACATCACACATTCAAGTTCAGTATCCGTACCGCGTCCGGGACCGTCCGCGCAGAGCCCACCGCCCCCGACGAGACCGGCTCGGTTATCTACGGGCTGAAAGGTGCCGTGCGGGGCACGGTGCATGTCTGCCCGACACACCGACCCCATCAGTGGGACGACTTCCGTGCGCTGCGGATCAGCCTTGGGTCGGCCAACGCTCTGCACGAATTTCCTGCCGAGCCGCTGCCGAGGATCCGGGGGCGCGCTTTTACGGGCTGCCTCATTCGAGAACTGGCCCACCCTGCCGATGACCCGGAGGGCTGGCACCAACCCTGGGCTCTGCAAGATCTGCAGGACCGGGAGGCCACGCCCCGGATGAGTGGGACTCTGCGCGCCGTGATGCTCGGTTGCGGAGCCGACTACGAAGCCCGCAGCGACCTTGGCGCCATGCTCCGGCTGGCGCGAAGGCTGGAGACACCGAGGCTCCGTGCCTGGCTGGCACCAATGATCACCCATGCTGAATCGGAGGTGCGCCGCTACGAGCAGAAGGCGCAGCAGGCCCGCGCAGAAGGCCGACGCAGCCTTCAAGGGTGGTGGCTCTTGGCTCGTATGGGAGGCGCAACCCAGCCCTCTCCGCTGCTGGCGTTGCTGCTCACCTACCGGAAAGACGGACTAGCGCATCGTGCTACCTGGTCGCCGCTCTGGGCGGTGGACTTGGACGGGTTCGCGGCCAATGAACGCCGCATCCTGAGCCACTTTCTGGCTGAACGTGAAGGTCTTGCGAGCCGTGCCGGACAACCGAAGCGTGTCCCGGACCGACCGGTGGCCGCAGCCTGAACCGTCCCGGGGCACTGAGCGGCTCAGCGCCCCGGGACGCAGCAGCAGGACTCTTGCCGACAGCGCCGGCTTGCCTCCCCACTCAGCCCCACCCGCTTCGGCCCTTCCGCGGGCCATCTGAACATGCCCTGCCCCGTCCCGATCCCGGAGGTACTCCATGCCGTCTGACGACAACCGACCGGCGATTCCGCGAATCCCCCGCCCCCGGCGCCCCAGTGACGTCCCGCCGAAGCGGATCTTTCCACAGCCCTACCCGCAGGGCTGGTAATCGACCACCAGCCGCCCAAGCACGCTCACGCCCACAGTTTTGGAGGACCAATGGAGCAGCCCGAGAACGAGGCCAGCAACACGCCGACCGCTCACACGTCGATGAGTGACCGCGCCAAGAGCGCAGTTACTCGATTGATCATGAGCCTGGGCAGTGGGGAACACATCATCGTGCTCGCACACGAAGGGAGCATGGCGGCCGCACATGTCGAAATCATGGAGCTCGATGCACTGGGCGCCGCCGCCTGCGACGCCGGTGAACTCGATGCCCTAACCGCTCTGCTCGCCAAATCCTTCACCGGCGCGCTCGGTGGTCTGGTCGTGCGTAGCCGTCGAGGCCCCGGGGCCGAAGAAGAGATTGTCCGGGGCTGGCGTGTGCGGGGGAGGTGGCTGTCTCCGATCACGGAAGGCGAGGTGTTCAGCGCCTACTGCACCCATCACGAAACGGGAGAACCGATCTCTCCGGAGCCCAACGTGACCTACCGCGCGGGGATCACGCTGCCTCAGCCCGCCCGCGACGCGTAGCACCCGTGAATGGCCGTAGGGGCGCGGATCACGCCGCCGCGCCCCTACGGCACTCACCGCCCACAGGCGTCAGCAGTCACGCTGTGTCTGCCCACCATCTGAAGAAGGAGATCCCTGTCATGACCTTGCTTTCGGCCGCGGAATTCGCGGAGTTCGCCGGCGAGTTTTCCCTGGCACTCGGCTCCAATTGCCGAGTCGAGCTGAGCAGCGACGGGCTGGAAGCCCTTGTCATCGATGATGAGGGGCGCGCTCTGGGCCTGCTGCCCGTGAGGACCGGGCGTGTCGCGATCAGCGTGCAGCTTCCTTCTGCCGCCGCATCGCTCGGCATCAGCGTCAAACCGGTTACCGTCACGGCCCGTTGTGGTGCGAGGCACGCTGCTGCTCACGTCCGGCGCAAGCTTCTGCCCGCTCACGCCGATGCCGTGACCCAGCTGCGCGAGCAGCGCTCTGCACAGCCAGCAGATCAGGCGGAGCCCGATCGGAAGCACAGTGCAGTGGATGCCAAGCGCGTGAGCGCAGCCCTGAACAAGGTGGCCCCGGCTTTCGGGGAACACAGCAGTGGCGGGTGGGTCCTGGATCCGCGGCGCAGCCGCGGCAGTTCCCGCCCTGCTGTCCGGTGGCAGAGTGGGTTGAGCGATCAGGCAATGAGGGATCGAGCCGTTGTGGCGATGTCGCCGTATCTTGCGGACGCGCTGCGCCGCGACGGTCTATCGACCACCGAGACCCGCAGGGGCGATGTGGTGTTCTTCGCGCCGCCGGCCCCGGAGGCGGGTGCGGCACGTTACGCCGTCACGGCGTCACTTGACCGGCCGGGGGTGCGGGACCTGGTGGATAGCCATACGGGAGCTTCTGTGCGCGGCTGTACCGACGAGAAGCGGGTCCAGGAGCTCGCCGAGGAGCTGAATGCCGAGGCGGAGAGGCGGCGCAACTGCGGACACGCGTCGCTTGCCTTGCCAGGTCTGAGTGCAGCCGCGGTCGAGTGGGCTGAACTCCGTTGCCTGGCCGTTGACCTGGCCCGGTCGGGCCATATGCCGTATGGCGTCGCGTCGGTCAATTACGCCGATGTTCCGGGGTTTCTTATCCTGCGAGGGGACCGCTCTGTGGCCTACGTGCATCGCCTGCTGGACCCCTGGGGAGATGCACGTCCCGGACAGCGCCGTTACGGTCCGCCGGTGGCCAGTCGGCGCTTCGACAAGGACTTGGCAGCCTACGCTGCCTGCCTGCCTGCCTTGCCAGGCCAGGCCGCTGGGCGGCCACGTGGTCCGGCCGCGTGCGTGTGGAGTTCCGGCGCTGAGCGAGGTGGAGGGGTAGGCCTCCGAGATATTCGGTTGCCACAACCAGCGGCATGGGTATTATGGAACATGTCCACAAGATCCCGAGCAATCGGCAGAGGAGTTCCAATGGCGACGGGCATCGCTGCGCAGCACGTCTCAAAGTCGGGCAAGTCGTTCGAGGTACACGACCGAGGGTATGACGACCAGGGTTACTACTGCCACAAGGCGATCATGATCACGCGGGACGTGAACGAGGAGGTAATCGACCAGCTCTACGCCAACACTGGCGCCCGCTGAGAAGATGACGAATTGGCTCTCGTGTACCGCGCAGCCGTCAAACTGAATCCGTAACCTCGCTCAACAGCGGCCCGATTGGCGGGACAGCAGCCGCCGGGGTGGGACTGCCTCTTATTAGGTTGCCCCACCCCAAATCAAAGGTGTTATTGAACATGTCGAGAGGTTGGCACCTCCCCGACACCGCCCAAAGAACGTCAGCACACGAGCAAGGAGCCGACATGGCCACCGCGATCAAGTCCCGTTCACGCACCGCCGTCCAGGAACCCTCCGAATCGCCGGACCCGGAGCTCCAGGCCGTGTTCCTCGACCCGGATGCCGTCCGGCGTGACGAGCAGAACGCCCGGACCTCCGACACCGAGCCCGACACCGACCTGATCTCCTCCGTCAAAGCCATCGGAGTCCAGGACCCGATCAGCGTGCGGCCCGGTCCCAACGGCACCTACACGGCGTTCAAGGGGTGGCGGCGCGCCCAGGCCGCGCAGATCGCCAACGCCAGCGCCGAGCAGGAGGAGCGCCCCCTCCAGAAGGTGCGCGCCTACATCCGCACCGATCTGGCAGACAAGGACAGCTGGACCCGCTTCCTGTCTCTCGTCGAGAACGACGTACGCCAGGGCATGAGCGAACGAGACACCGTGCAAGCCGTCGAAGTCGCTCTGATCGGCATGAGCGACGTGGAGCGCACCAAAGCCACCCGCGCGCTCGGGCTCAGGGGCGACGCCGCCAAGACGGCGAAGAAGGCCGCCAAGCTCAGTGATACAGACCTGCGCATGGCCACGGCCGAGGGCATGGACCTGGAGCAGCTCGCCGAGTTCTACGAGGTGCAGGATGCGCCCGGCGCACTCCAGCAGCTCAGCCGCGCCCAGGCCAAGGACGCGGACGAGGGCAAGGGCGGGCGCGGTCACTGGGACCACGCCATGGCATTGCTGCGGCAGGACCTGGAGGAGACCAAAGCCCGCGAAGCGGCCGTCAAGGCTCTCACCGACGCCCGGGTCCCGCTGCTCAAGTCCCGGTTTGGGTGGGGCGAGAAAGATCTGTCCCGCCCGCTGTCCCAGCTCACGACCGGGCTTCTCAACCCGATCACCGAGCAGATGCATGCCGGATGCGAAGGACACAGCGCCCGTCTCGACGACGAGCACCGCCCGGTATGGCACTGCTCCGACCCGGAGAAGTACGGGCACAGGCTCACCGCCGAGGCGAAGCAGCCCAAGGCCCCGGTGGATGAGGCCAAGAGGGCGGAGCGACAGAAGACGATCAGCCACAACAAGGCGTGGAAAGCCGCGCGGGAGGTCCGCAAGGACTTCATCGCGGGGCTCTGCCAGGGCAAGACGCTGCCCGACGAGGCCCGCAAGCTCGCACTGCGCACGGTGATGAGCACCCCGGAGCACTACCGGCAGTGGGTCACGAAGGGCAAGACCGAGGACGTAGCCCGGTTCCTGGGCATCAAGGAGCCCCAGGGCAGCACAACGGTGGCGGGCACCCGCAGCGTCGGCACCTTCGACGCGCTGGTCGAGCGCACTGGCAAGGCGAGGGAGTGGCACGCCCTGTTCGCCCACGCCGCTGCGGCCTGTGAGTACAGCCTGCGTGAAGACAAGGCATGGGCGAGTCTCTTCGCCCCGCAGGTGAAGTGGCTGGTCTTTCTCGAAGTGCTCGGCTACCCGCTCTCCGAGGTCGAGACCGAGGCACTCGCTCCGCACCGGCCCCAGCTCACCACCGGTTCGGCGGCCTGACGACCCAGCTCACCGCCCCTTACCTCGATCGCGCAGCCCACTCATTCACCGGTCGCCCCGCATCAGCGGGGCGACCGGTCCCGTTTCGTCCGAGCCCGCACGGGTGCGCGGGCCGGCCGCCACACCTCATTCCCATGGGAGGAACCACCATGCCCGTGATCAAGATCGTCCACACCCGGCGTGAAGGCACGCTGGTTGAGGGCAGCCGCAAGGGCGACGGAGTCTTTGAGATCGTCAGACCTCACGGCTTCCGCTACTTCCCCTCCCTGCGCCAGCTCGGTATCGGCCGCTCCCAAGACCGCGCTGCGCAAACCTGGAAGATCAATCCTGCCGCCGATGCCCTACGCGCCGCAGGCTTCGAGGTCGAGACAGTCATCGACGAGGACAGCCGCCGCACCTTCGCCGAAGCCGAGACCGACCGCATCGAACGGGCCGAGGAGCGCGCCGAACGATACGGGGAGCGGGCGGGCCGCGCTCAGGAGAACAGCGATGCACTGAGAGCCCAGGCCAAGCAGCTCCGCGACTCCATCCCCCTGGGCCAGCCCCTCCTCGTGGACCACTACTCGTACAACAGGGACCGGCAATTTCCAGGAGCGCACGCACCGCATCCAGGGGAAGGCCATCGCCGAGGGTGAACGCGCCGCCTACTTGGCCGGCCGGGCAGATTCAGCCGGGAACTACCAGCGCTACCGCAACAACCCCGGCACCACACTGCGCCGCATCGCGAAGCTGGAGGCGCAGCTGCGCCGGGTCCACAAGTGGCTTGCTGGCGAGTCCGCGGGAAGCTTCACCCGGCCTCTTCACCCGGAAGGAATCGCGGAGCTCCACCGGGAGGAAGAGGAGCTGGGGGAGGAACTCACCTACTGGCGGACGATCATCGCCCAGGCGGAGGCCGACGGCTTCAAGGTCTGGGGCATGGCCGATTTCGCCAAGGGTGACTTTGTCTGCTGCCGAGGCCGCTGGTTGCAGGTTCTGCGGGTTAACGCCAAATCCCTGACTGTCCCCGGCGGCCCGGACAGCCAGCGCGTCATCACCGCTGCGAACCGTGAGTTCAGCTGGGACGACCTGCTTCCGTACGACGCCGTCACCGGCCGCCGCTCTGCTGAGGAGATGCGCGCCGTGACCGACCCGAGCGCCCCGGGCCAGCAGAGCGACTGAAGACGTGCGCCGGGGGCCGCTGTCGCGCGGTCCCCGGCGCATGCCGTCTCATCACACATCCCCAGGAGCCAGATATGTCATTGCGTCCGAGGTACGAAGCTCTCGCCCAAGAGGTTGCTCCACTGCTGGGCGAGGGTTTCCGCGCCGAGCCGGCCCCCGGCCTGGGCCCCTGTCGGCCAGATCACCGTCCCCGCCGGTCACGTCATCCTGCTGCGCCACGACCACAGCGACGAAACGTCGCGGATTCTGGAGATGCCCCTGCCCGAGCCGGCACCACCGGGCACAAGGCCAGCTTCACTTCGTGTGCCCGCGGCCCGTTTCAGCGACCCGGCCTATCTGGCCGGGCGGATCCACCGTGATCTGCTCCCCCTCCACAGGAAGGCCATCACGAGCGCCCGGAACCGGGCAGCCGACCGCGCCGCCCAGGAGGAACGGCGTGCGCAGCTGATCAAGAACCTCAGCGCGACCGCTCCCGGTGAACAAGCCCCGGAAGAACTGGCCCGCTACCGCCCGTGGGATGAAACCAGCGTGGGGCGGGTGCGGGTCGAAGTAGATCCAGACAGCGCCGGGAACACGCTGCACGCTGCCGGCCTCTCGGTCGCCGAGAGCACTGCTGCGCTGCTTGCCCTGCTGAGCCGGCCGGGCTGGGACCACCATCTGCCCGCCCCAGACGCACCGGCGCCGCGTGAAGGCCACACCGCTGCTCACGAACAGCACTGACCGCTGTCCGTCGGCTGCTCCCCGTCGAGGGGGCAGGCAAGGGAGTTCACATGAACCTGAACCGCAGCACACCCGAGGGGGCCGCTATTGCGGAGCTGCAGACGAAGATGGCCGAGCTCACAGAGCGCTTCGGAGACTGGCCCGGCGGTGAGGTCGTGTCGGTCGTGGAGCCGTGGCTTGCCCAGTTCGACGCCGCGGCCGAGGCCGAAGGCAGCGACACCACGCATGCGATTCCCGTTGAAGCCGGCGGCGGAGTGCTCGCGCAGATCGGGGTCCGCGCGGTGCTTGCCCTGGCCGCTCGCACACTCAGTTCGCCAGGCCCTCGTGACCGCGCTATCCGGGAAGAGCTCGGCGTCTCTCCCACCAGCTACTTCCAGCTGCTGAACGCCCTGCTCGACTCCCCCGGTGCCGTCACTGTCGATCCCGTCACCGTCAACCGGCTGCGCCGCCTTCGCGACGTGCGCCGCATCACCAGGGAAGGAAACACCCGCTCATGAACGCCCACGTTCTCGTCATCGCCCCCGGCGCCGAACCGGTGCCTGAGCTGCTCACCGGCACGACGGTGCCGCTGTGCTGGCGAAGCCCCCTCCAGGTAAGGATCGACGATTGGCTGTCCGCCGCGCTGATCATCATCGACGACCGCTGCTCCACCACCCTCTTCGAACAGAGCCTCCCCCGGCGCGAAGACGTCCTGCTGCTGGGAAGGAGCCTGGACGACGCGACCATCTTCGGTCGTGGAGTAGCGCTCGGGGTTGAGGCGGTTGTGCATCTGCCGGACGCAGCAGCGTGGTTGGAGCTGCGCACGCATGTGGCGACCGGGGGCGTCTATGCGCAGTGGGAGCGTCTGCTGGGACCTGATCTCGACGGGTTCTCTGGGCCGGTTTCCTGAGGTGTCCGGAAAGCCGGGCGACAACACCCGGAGTTTATGTATTATAGAACATGTCACCGCTGGGACCGCCCCCGCCATGAGGTGATGTGGCTTGAGACCACCGCCGTCATGTCCGAGTGGGATCACCTGCTCCCCCGCTTCTGCGTCCGCTACAGCGGCGTGAATGCGAACCGGTCGGTCGACCTGCGGACGAAGGAAGTCGCCGAGCCGCTGGTAGCCGTGCGCATGGCGGAAGTCCTCAAGGAAGAGCTACCGGACTGGTGGGTGCGCGTCGAGGACATGGGAAGCGCCGAGCACCCCACCCGCCGATCGGGCACCGTCTTCTACGCCCTGAACGGGCGCAAGGGACACATTGCGATCCGGAACCGGTGCAGCGCCTCCGTTCAGTGGCTGGACGGGCCCCTCGGCCTCAACAGCTACCCGCTGGAGTACATGCGCGACACCCCACCGGCGCCGCGCGGCCCGGCCGGCTCCACCTGGCTGTGCCCCTTGCATACCTGAGGGCCCTTCACCGAGAACAAATCGCTCAGCACCCCGGGAGCTGGCCCGACCTGCTGTGCCCCCGGGCGCCCGGTCGGGCCAGCCAGACCCATCCCCGCTGGTCACCGCACAGCACCCGCCCGCACCGCCCGAGGAGGCACCCGTGCCAGGAGAGATCACCGCCACCATGCACGGGTTCGTGCACGACGAACCGCAGCTGCGCAGCACCGAACGGGGGATGCTCGCCTGCCGGTTTCGTCTCGTGTCGATCCCCCGCGAATACGACCGCGCCGCCGGTGAGTGGCGCGACGGGGAGCCCGTGATGGTGCTGGTCACCGTGCGGGGCCGCACCGCCCGCCACGTAGCCGCTTCGCTCACCGACCGTGTCCACGTGATCGTCACCGGCATGCTGGACATCCGCGACGGCCTGCTCTATCTGGACGCCGACCGGGTCGGCATCGACCTGACCGAACACGTCGCTTACATCGATGCGACGCTCCCCGACGTCCTCGCCGGCAAGACCCGCGTGGACACGAGCTCCGTCAAGCCCCGAGCTGCCACCCGCCAGGTACCGAAGACACCAAAGCCGGTGGCCGCCCCAGCAACGACAGACCCGGCGAACTGGCAAGCGATCACCTCGCCGACCCGGCAGATCACCCTCCGCCGCTCCCGGTGAAACCCACCGCCCCTGCCCGTACTGATCCACTCACGAAGGAGGTTCCCGTGCTGCGCTCTGGCATCCCAAGCCCCGACGTACTCCCCGGCCTCGACGCAACCGATCCGGTCGACCTCGTCATCAACTGGGGCCGAGGCGTCGACTCCACCACTTACCTGACCCGGATGCTCGACGATCCCGCCGCCCACGGAGTCGATCTACGGCGCACCGCTGTCATCACCATGGCGACCGGCGACGAATGGCCACGTACTGACAGCGACGCCGAAGAACACGTACTGCCCCTGCTGCGCCGGCACCATGTGCGCCTGGTCCAGCTGGCCCGCGCCGGACAGGCGAAGCACACGGGCATCGATGTCCTCGACGACTCCCGCAACCCCCAGCGCATGATCCGGCGCGGCCGCTGGGCGCTGTGGCACGAGATGGAAACCAACGGCACCGTTCCGCAGCAGGGCGGCAGCCGGCTGTGCAGCATCCGAGCCAAAGGAGAAGTCGGTGACCGGTGGATCCCCGGGGCCACCGGTGGTCGCCCCTTCCGCCAGGTCATCGGATTCAACGCCGACGAAGTCGGGCGTGCCATGGCCGACCGGGCGGCGAGCAGCAACCCGCTGCGCACCGCGTCCTTCCCACTCATCGACTGGTCCTGGGGTCGCAAACGGTGCGAGGACTATCTGCAGGAGCGCTTCGGGGTGCGGTGGCAGAAGTCCTACTGCACCTTCTGCTGCTACCCGGTCTCGATGGGCGCCCTGCCCCAGCATCTCGATCGGATGCGCGCCCACCCGGACATCGCCGGCCGTGTGCTGCGCCTGGAGTACACATCGATGTGTCTGAACCCCCACGGCAAACTGTTCGGGCGGCGGTCCCTCCTGGAGCAGTTCGATGAACGCCGCGGACAGGACCGGGCGATGCTGGACGCCTTTACCGCCGAGCTCCTCACCTGTGACTGGACGACGTACCTCGCGCGCCGCATCCTGCCGGTCAGCACCGCGAACCCCCCGGTACGCGCTCCGGCCCTGCGTTCGGTGCGGCGGCTGCACACCGGAGGCAGGGCCGCGCTGGGGCGCAGCCTGCAGCGGGTCGCAGAACGACGCAACCTTCGCGTGGAGAGCGACTCGTTGTACGGGGCCGTGCGGGACTGGGTCTTCGGGCGCGGCGAGAGTCTGCCGACGGCCGAGGAGTTCTTCGTCACCGCCCCCGGGTTCGTGAAGGACAAACAACAGGACCGCTTCGAAGCCGCGTGGACCGCCCACACCGGGCTGCGTGCGCTCACGCTCCCCGGAACCTGACAACGACCGTTCGGGCGGCTGCCCGCTGATACGCAGTGCGGCCGCCCTGCGGACAACCAAGGAGGACCGCCCGCTGACCACCCCGACCGTGACTGCGGCTCCCTGCCCGGATCTCGCCGCATATGATCTCATCGCCCCGCAGTTGTCCGGTGGCAACGACAGCGCGCTGACGATGTACCTGACCATGGAGGCCGCCCGCGCTGCGGGGGCCGTGGAGCGTGTGAAGAGCTTCCACGCGTGCCTGGGGTTGCTGGACTGGCCGCCCGTCAGCTACGGCGGCCGGATCTGGCCCGGCGTCGCTGAACTGGCAGCGCTGCAGAGCGCCGCCTTCGGCCTGCCGGCCGACCAGCACAGCGAGGTCACGCGCACACTGCCCGGGGAGAACGGCGCACGGCTGCCCCACTCGCTGCTCACCGAGATCGCTCTCTACGGCCGGTTTCCGAGGATGGGCGGCAAATATTGCACCAAATCGGCGAAGGAGTCGGTCGTCTCCGCGGCCTGGACCCCGTTCGTCACCGCCCGCCGCCGGGAACTCGGCCGCCCTGTCCGCATCCTCAAGGTGCAGGGCATGCGCTGGGAGGAGAGCCGCCGGCGCGCCACCCTTGTCCCCTACCGCAACGTTCAGACCAACAGCGCCCGTGTTGTCGACGAATGGCTTCCCGCCCTGGCATGGACCACCGCGGCCGCTCGTGAATGGTCAGGCGACTATCCGGATGTCCGGCACTGGACGTACGACTCAGTACCCGGCGCAGGTGACTGGCGCGGCACCTCCCGCTGTTCCTGCTCGCTGTGTGTCTTCGCCTCGCTGCGTGACCTGCTGCTCGCCATCAAGCGCCGGCCACGCCTGGCCGCGCTCTACGACGAGGTCGAGTCGGTACGCGGAGACAGCTTCCGCGCCGACCGGCGCATCCACGACCTCATCCACCAGGCGGCGGCCGCCGACACACCCGATCCCGGAGTGGTCTGCGCGGACGACTCTCCCGCCTTCGACACCCTCATTGCGCAGGTGCGCGATGCGCTCGCCCGGCCTCCGCGCAAGGCAGTGGATCTCGCACGGCGCCCGGACCAGGCACCACCGTGCGGCAGCTGCGCCGCTGCCCGCCTGTGACGCAGCACTGCGTTCCGTCCGGCCATCCGCAGGTATGAAGGAGATGCACGACCATGGACCACATGAACAACGCGACCGGTCAGCTGATGGGCCTGGTGGGCCGGGCAACCGCTCTGAGCGAACCGGCCCAGCTGCGGGCCCTCCTGCAGACGGGGCACTTGGCCTGGTGCGAAGGACTTGCCGAGGTACGGGCCGACGTGTTCCGCCGGTGCGCGGAACTCGACGACGCCGCCGTCGCCGCGTGGTGTCGCACAGCACGAAGCCCTTGGGAGCGGGGGCAACCACGCAGTGAAGCCGTCTCTTACCTTGCATTCGCTGTCTGGGACGCGTCGCCAGCGGCGATGGCATACACGGTGCTCGAGGAACGCGCGAGCGCGTTCGGCGTCACCCTGCTTGCCGAATAGCGCCTGCAACAGAGCCCGCGGACTGGACACACCCCACCGTCGTTTGGCATTATCGAAGATGTCGCACCCGTTCGGGTGACGTCACCGATCCTTGCCTTCATGGGGTGTTGAGATGTCGCAGGCCGCGGGCGCACGACTCGTGGATACCGCCGCGATCGTCGAGGAGTTCGCCACCACCCCCTCGAGGATCAGCGAGTGGCACCGCGACCGTGCCACGACGGGCTTCCCCGACGTGCATCACACCGAGGGCCGTAAGCGGTTCTGGGAGCACGACCTGGTCGCCGCGTTCTTCGCCGCCAAAGCCGACTCCCGCAACACCCGTACGCTGCCGGCCTCCGTACTCGAAGCCGATCCGGGCGAGCTGCTCACCGCGGCAGAGGTCACCGCCCTCCTCGGGTACAAGAACGCCTCAAGCGTCTACTGGTATCTGCGGAACCTGCCGGGCTACTTCCCCGAGCCCGACGAGACGATCGATGGAATGCGCTGGCGGCGGGGCACCATCGTCGCCTGGGTGCAGAGCCGGCCCGGCAAGGGCCGGCACGCCGGGTCCACCCGTACGGTCAAGCCGCTGCCGAAGGTATCCGCCGCCGGAGATCCCGACGAGCTGCTCGGCGTTCCAGAGGCTGCGGCCCTGCTCGGATTCAGCAGCACGCCCAGCTTCTCCAGCTCTCTCTCCCAGGGGAACCTCCCCGAGCTCGCCGAGCCCGAGAGCCTGGATGTCGCCGGCGGGCGTCCCCGTAAGGGATGGCGGCGGGCGACAATTCTCGCTGCCGCTTCCCGCCTCGGTATCTCGACCACGAAGCGGCGCCCCGCCGGCGGCAGCGAGCTCCTGGGCGCGGAGGAGGCTGCCACCATCCTCGGATACAGCAGCGCCGCCAGCTTCAACGGCGCCCTCTTCCGCGGCCGGCTGCCGGAGCTCGAGGAGCCTGACGCGGTGGAAGCCCAGCCCGGCGGGCGCGGCAAACCGCAGAAGAAGTGGACCCGCAAGAGACTGGAGAAGCTGGCCGCGGCCCGCAGCGGCTCCTGAACCAACCGCTCCACGCCCGGGCCCCGTCCGGGCATACCGTAGATGTGGCACCTGGCTGTGGGCATGACGAACGCCCCGGCGGGCCAGGCTGCCGCCCGATGGCCGGTATGGAGGGATCGCCAGTCCCTCCTCCTGCGCAGACACGACGCCTGCGCAGGGCCGGCCACCGGTCAGGCGCTACTGCCCCACTCGGCTGTCCGTCCGCTCGCGCAGGAAGTCGGCATGCCTGTTGTGTCGTGCGTACTCCGCTGAGGAGCCCAGTACCTTGGGCGGACCGCTGAGAGATGGCCTGCCATCAGCCCCCCTTGGGAGTTCATTCGTGAAAGATGCCAGCCGCCAGGACTTCCGTCTGATCGTTACTGGCGGAGGGACCGGAGGCCATACCTATCCCGCGCTCACCGCTGTGCGTGCGCTGCAGGCCCGACTCCAGGCTTCCGGCAAGACCCTAGCCGTGCTGTGGATCGGCACGGCGGACGGGTTGGAGGCGCGGGTCGCCCCGGCTGAAGGCATTGCCTTCACCACGGTCGTCACGGGCAAGATCCGCCGCTCGAGTAACCCGCTGAAGATGGTGAGTCCGGCCAACGTGCGGGACATGGCGAGGGTGCCGCTCGGTGTCGCGCAGGCCCGGAAAATCGTTGCCGACTTCCGGCCGGACGTCGTTCTCGCCACCGGCGGGTACGTCGCTGTCCCCGCTGGGCTGGCCGCCCGCTTGTGCCGTCGGCCACTGGTCCTCCACGAACAGACCGTGCGCCTGGGTCTCGCCAACCGGAAGTTGGCGAGCTCGGCGACGCGGATTGCGGTGTCGTCGGATTCGTCGCTACCGCTCCTGCCGGGCTCGGTGCGGGGTGCCGCAGTAGTGACTGGCAACCCGATCCGCCCCGAGGTCTTGGCCGGACACGCGGAGAAGGCGATCGATGCGCTGGAGCTGCGAGGCTTCGACCGGCACCTGCCGACCGTGTACGTCACCGGCGGAGCCCAAGGCTCCCAGCAGATCAACGAAAGGATTCGGGACTCGCTGCCGTGGCTGCTGGGCCACGCGAACGTAATCCACCAGTGCGGCCCCACGAACGTCGAGGCCCTGCAGCAGCACGCGTCGCTCCTTTCCCCGGAGTTGGCAGGCCGGTACTACCTCACCGGATTCGTCGGCCCTGAGCTCCCCGACGTCCTGGCCTTGGCCGACGTAGTGATCTCCCGGAGCGGTGCCGGCACTCTCGCCGAGCTCACCGCCCTCGGCAAGCCTGCCGTGTTCATCCCGCTCGCCTCCTCGGCCGGGAATGAGCAAGCGCACAACGCCCAGCACTTGGAAGCCACCGGCGCCGCTGTAGCTCTTCTCGGTGAAGTCACCGGAGAAGCCCTGCGTGACGCGGTGGGCCCGCTCCTCACGGACCCTGTCCGACGGGACGCGATGGCGGAGCGAGCCCGGGCACACGGAAAGCCGGACGCAGCGGACAGGCTCGTGGACGTGATCCTTTCCGCCGCGTCCGGCTGACCGGCGCGGGACATCTACGGGAGGTGCCGGGCGGCGCCATCCTCGACGAAGGTGACGACGGCGGCGAACGCGGCGGCGTCCTTCCCCCACGGGTCGGGGACGTCCCGGTCACCCAGGTAAAGACCGAGCTTGGTCACGGTGCGCTCGTCAGCCATGTCCCGGAGGTCGGCGAGGTTGTTGCCGTCCATGGCGAGTACGACGTCGGCCCACTCCAGCAGTTCGCGGCTGACGTGCGCACCTCGGTGGGTGGTCAGGTCGTAGCCACGCGCAGCCGCCGCGGTGACCATCGCGGCGTGGGCGGGCTTGCCTACCCACCGATCGCGAGTGCCGGCCGACCTGACCTCAACAGCGGACCTACCCAGTTGGGTCAGGACGGCGGCGGCGAGCGGGGATCGGCAGTGGTTGCCGAGGCAGACCGTCAGGAGGCGCCGCGGCCCGGGGGCGGTCATCGGGTCGCCGTCTGGGCGAGGGACTGCCGGAGCTCGGCGGTGACCGTCTCGACGTCGGCCTCCGTCATGCGTTGGTGGAACGGCAGGGTCATGATTTCCCGGCCTACCTGCTCGGTCACCGGGAGCGGACGGTGCCACGCGGCGAAGGCCGACTGGAGGTGGTTCGGCGGGTAGTGCGTGCCGACGCCGACGCCCCGGGCGCGCAGGGTCCGGAACACTTGGTCGCGCCGGTCGTGGACCCGTACGGCGCATAGATGGGGCACGGATCGTTCCACGTCAACATCCACGACGCTGGCGCCGTCCATGCCCCGCAGCGCGTTGGCGTACGCTCGCCACAGGGCCTTGCGCTTGGTCTCGGCTTTGTCGAAGTGCGCGAGTTGGGCGGAACCGATCGCCGCGTTGAGCGAGGACATCTGGACTCTTAGCCCGAACCCGTCGACGGTGTAGCCGGTCGCTTCCGCGCGCCAGGCCGCGGATTCGACGATGCCCAGGCCGCGGAGTTTGCGGCACCGGTCGGCCTCAAGTGGGTTGCGCGGCACGATCATGCCGCCCTGCCCGCACGTCAGATTCTTGATCGGCCCGAAGGAGAAGCAGGTCAGCGCACCAGTTGCTCCGACGCGCTGTGCGCCGTTGTAGGAGCCGAAAGCGTGGGCGGCGTCCTCAACGACGGCGATGCCGCGCTCGGTCAGCGCCGGCCGCACATCGCAGAGGTCGACGGCCCGGCCGCCGTACAGCACGGGCATGACCGCCCGGGTGTCCGCCGTGATGGCGTCCAGCACCGCACCGGAGTTGATGCACAGAGTGCGGGGGCTGACCTCGACGAAGCAGGGCCGGGCGCCGACGGCGAGGATCGCCTGGACGGTCGCACAGAACGTCATGGACGGGACGATCACCTCGTCACCCGGGCCGATACCCGCAGCAAGCAGGGCAACGTGCAGCGCGGATGTGCCCGAGGCGACCGCCACCGTTTCAGAAACGCCGAGGAAGGTAGCGACTTCGCCCTCGAACCGGTCGGTGACGGCGGTGTGGCCGTACTGTCCGCTACGCAAGGCCTCGACGACGCCCGCCTCCTCGGGGCCATACAGGTACGGGCGGGCGTTATCGCCCGCACCTGCAGCAATAGTCACTGTCACGGCTGTGTTCCCTCGCTGGTCAACGTCTCGGTGTACTTGGTCAGGCGGACCGCGGGCGCGTAGCGAAGCCGCTCGTGGTCGACGTGGTGCTCGAAGAGGCCTGCCAGGAGTTGCCCAGTGAGGTCGGCCCCGGCCGCCTCACTCGCGGGGAATCCGCCGCCGACTCGAGCGTTGACTTCGGTCATGACGACTCGCTCCGCGCTGCCCTCACAGATAAAGCCCTGGGCGCAGCACGCCCCGGCCGCGCCGACGGCGGCCAGCGTCTGTCGCACACGGTCCTCGGTCTCCTGGTCGTGGAACGTCTCGCTCACCACCGCGAGGCCGCCCTTGACCAGGAGCCGATAGCGGAGGATCACCGACGCCCGGCCGGCGCGGTCCACGAGGCAGTCCGCGGTGAACTCCTGGCCGGCGACCTGTTCCTGGACGATGGGTTCGGGCACCAGCTCGCACAGGATCCGGGCCTGTTCCCTGGTTCGGCAGAAGTACACGTTCTGGGCGCCCTGCCCGAGGCGGGGCTTGACCACAAGACCGCGGCCGTCGCAGAGCTCGTCGATGTCGTGCGGGAGGACGGTGTGCGGGGTGGGAACGCTGTGTTTGGTCAGCGCCGCAAGGAACGCGGCCTTGTCGGTGCAGGTTTCGATCGCGTCCGGGTCCGGGAGCCATGTCGTCACGCCGAGGTCGGCCAGCGGACGCCGCAGCGTGACGAGCTTCGAGAGCTCCTGCTCCACTGCGGACAAGATCGCGTGGGGGCGCAGTTCACCGCACAGCCGGAGCAGGCCTGCCCGGTAGCTCGGGTGGGCAGCCGGGGCGGTGACGCGCGGGGTGACGTCCGGCAGGAGCAGCCCCGGCGCGAGCGGGTTGGAGTCCCCAGCGATGACATGGCAGCCGAGCCTCATCAGGGCCCGGGCGAGGTCGAAGCCGGGAGCGCCGCCGACACCAGTCACAAGGATGCGGCGCGGGGCGAGCTGGTCAGTGGACATGGTCACGCTCCGGGCGGGCGGCGGTGGCACGTACAGCCGGCAGGGGGGCATGCGGGTTGCGGGACAGCGGGGCCCAGCGGTCGGGGTTACGGCGGTACCAGGCTGCGGTCTCGACGAGCCCGGTCGCGAAGTCATGGGTGGGCTGGTAGCCGAGGTGATCGGCGATCTTCGTCCAGTCCATGGAGTACCGGAGGTCGTTGGACGGCCGATCGGGGATATAGGTGACCGAGTCCCAGCTGGCATCGCAGATGCGCAGCAGCTCGCTGGTCAGGTCGCGGCCGGACAGGTCGGTGCCGCCGCCGATGTTGTAGATCTCGCCTGGGGCGCCGCCGCGCAGGACAAGCTCGATCGCGCTGCAGTTGTCCTCGACGTGCAGCCAGTTGCGTACGTGCTGGCCCCGGCCGTGCAGGGTGACGGGCTCGCCTCGGAGGAGGCGGGTCACGAACAACGGGATGATCTTCTCCGGGTGCTGGTAGGGCCCGTAGTTGTTCGAGGAGCGGGTCACGCACACCGGCATGCCGTACGTGTGGAAGTACGAGAGCGCCACGAGGTCGCTGGCTGCTTTCGACGCAGCGTAGGGGACGGTGGGCCGGACCGGGTCGTCCTCGGTAGCTGAGCCTTCCAGCAGCGGCCCGTAGACCTCGTCCGTGGAGACGTGCACGAATCGCTGGATGCCATGACGCATCGCGGCGTCCGCAAGGGTCTGGGTCCCCAACACGTTCGTGGTCAGGAACGTGCCGGCAGCGAAGAATGAGCGGTCGACGTGGGACTCGGCGGCGAAGTGGACGATGGCGGTGTGCTCGCTGACGAGCTGATCGACCAGGTCGCCGTCGATGACGTTGCCGTGAACGAACCTGAGCTTCGGGCTGAGGAAGGCCTCGCCGAGGTTTTCGATGTGCCCTGCGTAGGTGAGCGCGTCGAGGACGGTCACATGGGTGACGTCGCCGGCTTGCAGGATGCGCTTGACGAAGTGCGAGCCGATGAAGCCGGCCCCGCCCGTGACGAGCACCTTTTGCACTTTGTCCATAGTGGGCCTCCGGTAGGAGTGCGGGCAGCGGAACGCCTGAGTGCGCCGACCGTCTGTCAGACCACGATGACGGCGCGGATGCGGGGCTTGGGCATGGCGAGCGGGGCCTGCATACGCTGTGCGTACCCGGCACACGGTGTGCCTCCGTGCGCCCTGTCGCACCGTCACATTCGGCGCTAGCGTCGACTGTCCGTTGGTGCGTAGCAGGAGGGACCTATGGGCCAGACAGTGGACGTCGGCGCGGTCATCCGCGGCGCTCGCTGCACCGCTCGAATCACCCAGGCGCAATTGGGCGCCCAGTGCGGATACTCGGCTTCGGCTATCTCCCGGATCGAGTCCAACCGGCTCCGCCTGGACTACCAATCCATGCTGCGCGTAGCCGCAGTGTTGGGCATCAGACCCGACCAGCTCAACGGGTTGGGTGTCCCGGAAGGGGCGGCAGTCGCTACGGTAGCCCTCCGGTCATCTGACGAGGAGGACGCGGTGCGTCGTAGGGAACTGCTGACCGGGGTCCTGGCCGCCGGCGCAACTGTCGTCATCGGCGCCAGCCAGGCATCGGCCTCCGCAGTGACGGGGGATCCTGCCACGGGCTTGGAGGACGCCTTGTTCCGGCTTCCGGCCGCTGAGCCGATGTCGCTGGCCATGCTCAAGGAGCAGACTACGGCGGCGCGGCGGGCGTTTCGCGCGGCCAGGTACGCCGACCTTGGCCAGGCGCTGCCGGGTCTGTTGTCCGCCGCATCGGCTACCCGCGACGCTGCCCAAGGACAGGCACGAGAGCATGCGAGCGCCATCCTGGCCCGCGCGTATGTGGTTGCCGCGGACCTGGCACTCAAGCAGCATTCCGACGCCGCGTGGGTAGCGGCCGACCGGGCGCTTATCGCTGCCCGGGCCAGCGGCGCTCCGGTGCCGATCGGTGAGGCATCCCGGGTGTTGGCAATCACCATGCGCCGATCGGGCCGGTGCTCATCCGCCGTGCAACTGCTCGCCCGCGAGGCTGGCGAGCTCGACGCGACGCAGGCACGCACGGGGGCGGTAAGGACGACACTGCTCCTCACCGCCGCGTACTCGGCCGCCACCGGCGGGGACCGAACGACAGCACTCTCGCTGCTCGACGAGGCACAGGAGGACGTCAAGCGGCTGCCGGAAGTCGCCGGGCTGTTCACAGTCGAGGCGAACCGGGCGCAGGTGGACGTGTACCGCATCGGCGCGCTCAACGCACTTGGTACCCCGGACGAGGGCGCGAACATCGCGGCTGGCCTGGATATCGACCGCATCTCGACGGCAGAGCGCCGGGCCCGGGCGTGGACGGACACGGCCCGCATGTGGCACGCCCTCGGCGACGGGCAGCAGACCTTCTCGGCGCTGCGCCGCGTGGAGGCAGAGGCGCCGCAGGAGGTTCGGCGTCCCGCGCTGCGGGCCCTGACATCGGATCTACTGTATGGGCCGGCTCGAGTGCAGGGTCTACGGGAGTTCGCCGCCCGCACCGGAGCGCTGGCGGCATAAGCTGCTGAACGGAGCGGTGCCCCTCCCGCAGAGAGGTCGGGAGGAGCACCACACGTGTCAGGCGGTCAGCAGTTCTTGTAGGCGACCCGGGTCGAGTTGTACGAACAGGTATCGATGGTGCTGCCGCTCGACTTCCTCAAGTGGCGGTGTCCCGGTCGCTGTTCCAGACGTAGGCGCGCCGGCCCTGGTACCTGTTGGGGGTCTGTACAGCGAATGGTGGGACTCGGTTGATTGTTTCTATCGGCGTCCGGCGGTGAGCCGGCCGTCGAAGGTGATGTCGAAGGCGTTGAGTG
>NZ_JBFBAL010000025.1:0-40162 GCF_040682175.1 Streptomyces sp. NPDC051320 | reverse complement strand
ACTGCAGGGGGGACCCTGTGGGAGAGTAGGACGCCGCCGAACAATTATTGTGGGGAGCCCCGCACCGTATGGTGCGGGGCTTTTCCGCGTTCCGGGCCCCTCTGCATTTCGGACGGCGGCGGAGGCCTTCTGCGCCCCCCTGTGCCCCGACCGGCAATCGCTGCGGGTAGGGTCAGGGGGCATCGTTCGTACGTTCCTCACAGGAGGCCCCCGGGTGGAGGTCCAGGAGACCCGTGTTCAGACGGACCGGGTCCTCACCATCCCCAACATCCTCAGCATGGCGCGTCTGGTCGGCGTGCCGGTTTTCCTGTGGCTGATTCTCCGCCCCGAGTTCGGCGGCCCCAAGAGTGATGGCTGGGCGCTGCTCGTGCTGATGCTCAGCGGCGTGAGTGACTACCTCGACGGCAAACTCGCCCGTCGCTGGAACCAGATCAGCAGCCTCGGGCGGCTGCTCGACCCCGCGGCAGACCGACTCTTCATCCTTTCCACGCTGGTCGGCCTCACTTGGCGTGAGATCCTTCCACTTTGGTTGACTGCCGCACTATTGGCCCGCGAGCTGATGCTTCTGGTGATGGTGGGAATCCTTCGCCGGCACGGCTATCCGCCGCCCCAGGTGAACTTTCTGGGGAAGGCGGCTACGTTCAACCTGATGTACGCGTTTCCCTTGCTGCTGCTGAGTGACGGGACCGGTTGGCTCAACACTGTTGCGGCGATCTTCGGATGGGCGTTCGCAGGGTGGGGTACAACGCTCTATTGGTGGGCAGGAGTGCTGTACGTGGTACAGGTCCGCCGACTGGTCAAGGCGGACGCAACAGCCGATTGAACTCGTCGATGCGCGCCGCGCCGTGTGGGCGGATAGCGTAAGAAGCCTGAATGTCCTGACCGGACGAGTGAAGTCGGCTGGACCGTCGTCTCTTCAAGGAGGACGCTTCCGACATGAAAGCTGTCGTGATGGCCGGCGGCGAAGGCACGCGTCTTCGCCCAATGACTTCGAGCATGCCCAAGCCGCTCCTGCCGGTGGTCAACCGGCCGATCATGGAACACGTGCTGCGGTTGCTCAAGCGGCATGGGCTCAATGAGACCGTCGTCACCGTGCAGTTTCTCGCCTCCCTGGTCAAGAACTACTTCGGTGACGGCGAGGAGCTCGGTATGGAGCTCACGTACGCCAACGAGGAGAAGCCTCTCGGAACTGCAGGCAGCGTCAAGAACGCCGAAGAGGCACTGAAGGACGACGCCTTTCTCGTCATCTCGGGAGATGCGCTCACAGATTTCGACCTGACTGACCTCATCAATTTCCACAAGGAGAAGGGCGCACTCGTCACGGTGTGCCTGACCCGAGTGCCGAATCCGCTCGAATTCGGGATCACCATCGTCGATGAAGAGGGAAAGGTCGAGCGCTTCCTGGAGAAGCCGACCTGGGGTCAGGTTTTCTCGGACACGGTGAACACGGGCATCTACGTGATGGAGCCCGAAGTCTTCAATTATGTCGAGGCCGACGTCTCCGTCGACTGGTCGGGTGATGTGTTCCCGCAGTTGATGAAGGAAGGTAAGCCGGTCTACGGATATATCGCCGAGGGCTACTGGGAGGACGTCGGAACTCACGAGAGCTACGTCAAGGCCCAGGCCGACGTGCTCGAGGGCAAGGTCGACGTGGACATCGACGGTTTCGAGATCTCGCCCGGGGTCTGGGTCGCCGAGGGTGCCGACGTGCACCCGGACGCCGTTCTCCGAGGCCCCCTCTACGTGGGTGACTATGCCAAGATCGAAGCCGACGTGGAGATCCGCGAACACACCGTCGTAGGCTCCAACGTGGTCGTGAAGACCGGTGCATTCCTGCACAAAGCCGTTGTGCACGACAATGTGTACATAGGGCAGCACAGCAATCTCCGCGGCTGTGTGATCGGCAAGAACACCGACATCATGCGGGCAGCCCGCATCGAGGACGGTGCCGTGATCGGCGACGAGTGCCTGGTCGGCGAGGAATCGATCATTCAGGGCAATGTCCGGGTTTATCCCTTCAAGACCATCGAGGCCGGTGCTTTTGTCAACACCTCGGTGATCTGGGAATCCCGCGGACAGGCGCATCTTTTCGGTGCCAGGGGTGTCTCCGGGGTCCTCAACGTCGAAATCACTCCGGAACTCGCGGTGCGTCTGGCCGGGGCGTACGCCACCACGCTCAAGAAGGGCTCCACGGTCACCACAGCACGCGACCACTCACGTGGCGCACGTGCTCTGAAGCGAGCGGTGATCTCCGCCCTCCAGGCCAGCGCGATCGATGTACGGGATCTGGAGAACGTGCCGCTGCCCGTAGCAAGACAGCAAACCGCGCGGGGTAGCGCGGGCGGCATCATGATCCGTACGTCGCCCGGCGTGCCCGACTCGGTGGACATCATGTTCTTCGACGAGCGCGGCGCCGACCTCTCCCAGGGCGGCCAGCGCAAACTCGACCGGGTATACGCACGACAGGAATACCGCCGCGCGTTTCCGGGTGAGATCGGAGACCTGCACTTCCCGGCGAGCGTTTTTGACTCGTACACCGGATCGCTGCTCCGGAATGTCGACACCACAGGTATCGCCGAAGCGGGCCTCAAGATCGTCATCGACGCGACCAACGGCAGCGCCGGCCTGGTGCTGCCCAGTCTGCTCGGACGGATTGGTGTCGACGCGCTGGTCATCAATCCGGGCCTCGACGAGTCCCGGCCGACGGAGACCGTCGACTCCCGCAGGTCCGGTCTGGTGCGCCTGGGCGAGATCGTTGCATCCGCGCGGGCGGCCTTCGGCGTGCGGTTCGACCCGGTGGGCGAACGGCTCTCCCTCGTCGACGAGCGCGGAAAGATCATCGAGGACGACCGGGCGCTGCTGGTGATGCTCGATCTGATCGCGGCCGAGCGGCGCAGCGGACGGGTGGCTCTCCCGGTCACCACCACGCGAATCGCCGAGCAGGTGGCCGCATATCACGGGACACAGGTGGAGTGGACGACGACGTCGCCCGACGACCTGACCCGGGTGGGCCGGGAGGACGGCACGATTTTCGGTGGCGACGGCCGCGGCGGCTTCATCGTTCCCGAGTTCAGCAGTGTCTTCGACGGCACCGCGGCCTTCGTCCGGCTGATCGGCCTGGTCTCTCGAACGCAGTTGACCGTCAGCCAGATCGACGCCCGCATTCCGCGTGCTCACGTACTGCGCCGCGACCTGGCCACCCCCTGGGCCGTCAAGGGTCTGGTGATGCGCACGGTGGTGGAGGCAGCAGGAGACCGTGCAGTCGACACCACGGACGGTGTGCGGGTGGTGGAGCCGGACGGCCGCTGGGTGATGGTGCTTCCGGCCCCGGCCGAAGCGGTGACTCATTTGTGGGCGGAAGGCCCGGACGACGCCTCCGCGCAGGCACTGCTCGACGAGTGGGCCGCAGTGGTGGACAGCGCAGGTCACTGAGGCTGCCACGGTGTGCCGGCCAGGGTGTTCACCTGCCCTCCGGCACACCGGTGGGGCCATTGGGTACCGGGTGGCGTGACGTGCGACGATGTGCGGCATGTCGCAGCAGCCCCCCATTCGGAGCACATCCCCGCCTCGGCGCCCCGATGCGTCGATGTCGCTGCTGACCAACGTGATGGACCACAGCCTCGACGACGGTTACGCCGAGGCGACGGCCCGACGCAAGGCCGAGGGACGAGCGGGGATGTCGCGCTCGCTGCGAGCCAAGATCGGTCTGGCCGGGGGGCTGCTCCTGGCTGCCGTCGTCGTGACGGTCGGCGCCGCACAGGCACGGGTGACCGCCCCCGTCGTGGCCAAGGAGCGGCAGGAACTCATCGATCGGGTCGAATCGGAGACCGCGTCGGCGGACACGGAGCAGAAGAAGGTCGACAGCCTCCGTGACGACGTGAGCGCACGGCAGCGCAAGGCACTGGAGAAGCACGGCGGCGACCAGGGCGAGTTGGTGGCGCTGCTCGCCGGCGCGACGGCCGTCCACGGGCCGGGTGTGAAGCTCGTGATCAATGACGCGAAGGACACCGACCAGAGCGGTGGCGGCGGACCTCGGGAGACCAGTGACTTCTCCGACACCGGCCGGGTGCGGGACCGCGACATGCAGCAGTTCGTCAACGGCCTGTGGCAGTCCGGTGCCGAGGCGATCGCCATCAACGGGCAGCGCCTGACCGCCCTGTCGGCGATTCGCGCGGCCGGTGACGCCATACTGGTCGACAACAGGCCGTTGGTCCCGCCGTACACGGTGCTCGCGTTGGGGAACGGGAAGCACCTCAGCGCCGCGTTCCAGGACAGCGCAGGTGGCCGGTATCTACAGGTGTTGAAGGACAGCTACGGCATTCGCGCCACCATGTCCGAGCAGGGCGAAGTGCGCCTCCCCGCGGCCGCGAGCCTGATCGTACGCACAGCAAAGCCGAAGGCCGCCGACACCGACAAGGGCGCGGCACACACAGGGAAGGGCACATCGTGATCGCCGTATTGGGCCTCGTCGTGGGAGTCGTGGTCGGACTGTTCGTCCGGCCCGAAGTACCGGCGATGGTCGAGCCCTATCTGCCGATTGCCGTCGTTGCGGCGCTCGACGCGGTCTTCGGTGGCCTGCGGGCCATGCTCGACGGGATCTTCGTGGACAAGGTCTTCGTGGTCTCGTTCCTGTCGAACGTGGTCGTCGCCGCACTGATCGTCTTCCTGGGCGACAAGTTGGGCGTCGGCGCGCAGTTGTCCACCGGTGTGGTGGTGGTGTTCGGCATCCGCATCTTCTCGAATGCCGCGGCCATTCGCCGGCATGTATTCCGGGCGTGAAACCGATGAACAACGAAGACACACCTGAGGAAAGGCCCGCGCAGACCCCGGAGGGAGCCGCGCAGCCCCCGGAGTCATCCGCGCAGCCCCCGGAGGAGCGCGCGGAAACCCCAGCGGCTCCGGAGACGGCTCAGGCCGATCCGGGCTCCGGAACCGACCCGGAATCAGCGCCGTTGGGCGGGCAAACGGGTCGGCAGCGCTTGTTGGCCGGGTTGTGGCCGCCGCGTGCCTCGCGGGCACAGCTGATCGTCGCGGTGCTGCTGTTCGTGCTGGGGCTGGGCCTGGCGATCCAGGTCCGGTCCACCAGTGACAACAGCGCGTTGCGCGGTGCTCGCCAGGAGGACCTGGTACGCATTCTTGACGAGCTGGACAATCGCACCCAACGCCTCGAGGACGAGAAGCAGAGTCTGCAGACTCAGCGCGCTCAGCTGGAGAGCAGTTCGAACCAGGCCGACGAAGCCCGGAAGCAGACCCGCGAGAAGGCCCGTCAGCTCGGCATCCTGGCCGGCACGGAAGCCGCCCAGGGGCCGGGAATCACCCTTTCCGTCAACGACCCGCACGGCACGGTGGAGGCGGACATGCTGCTCGACACGATTCAGGAGCTGCGGGCCGCCGGTGCGGAAGCCATCCAGATCAACGACGTCCGGATCGTGGCCGACACGTATTTCTCCGACAAGGGCGGCGGCATCAGCGTGGACGGGAAGAAGGTCAGCCCGCCGTACAGGTTCGAGGTGATCGGTAAGCCGCAGGATCTGGAGCCCGCGCTCAATATCCCGGGCGGAGTGGTGCAGACTCTGGAGAAGGAGCAGGCCACCGCCACCGTGACCCGGTCCGAGAAGATCGTCGTGGACGCCTTGCGACCCGCGAAGCGGCCTGACTACGCTCGGTCGTCCTCGCAGTGAAGCAGGGGAACGTGACGGCTACTGGACGCGAGCATCGGGTTGCGGGGGGTCGGCGCGGCGTAAGCGTGGTACGTGGTGGAAACTGTCTGGTGGATACGGACGTTGTAGGGATGTCCGGTTCGGCAGGTGTGTTCGTTGAGAGTTCGTCCTGCCCCACGGGCGGGTCTGTTTCGGTCAAGGGGAATCGCCCGTGAAGTTGTTTGGGAAGTTGTTCGGCAAGAGTGCTCGCGAGGACAGTGCCAACAGCACGGCACGGCACCGCGCCCGGCGCAACGCGGAGGGCGACGACCAGGGCGGTGAGCGCCCGCTGTTCCGCGATGAGCTGGGTGACCGCGGCGCGTCGTCTGTTGACCCTGCCGGTGACGGCCGCATAGGTTTTGGAGAAGCGCCAACCTCACGTACGGGTCGAGGAATCACATCCGACCCGTACGCAACCAGTCCCCATGCGGGGGAGACACGGCGGGAGGATGCGTCCATGCCGGTGTGTACGAGGTGCGGCCATCGCAATGCCGAGGCCAGCCGGTTCTGCTCCAACTGCGGAGCCCCCTTGCGCGGCGGAGTGCCCGAGCGTCCTTCGGAGACGACGTCGACGATCTCCATCTCCGGGCTCGAGGCGTACGAGGCGGAGGCGACCGGACAGACCGCCTCGCCCTCGCTGTCCCCCGAAGCCCAGGCGGCCGTCGATGCTCTGCCGCTCGGCTCGGCGCTGCTCGTCGTGCGCCGGGGCCCCAATTCGGGCAGCCGCTTCCTGCTGGACGGTGAGCTGACCACAGCCGGCCGTCACCCGCAGAGCGACATCTTCCTCGACGACGTGACCGTCTCGCGGCGCCACGTGGAGTTCCGCAGGGGTACGGACGGCGGTTTCACCGTCTCGGACGTCGGCAGCCTGAACGGCACGTACGTCAACCGCGAGCGCATTGACGCGGTCGCTCTCGCCAACGGCGACGAGGTGCAGATCGGGAAGTACCGGCTGGTCTTCTATGCGAGCCAGCGGAGCCTGTGACCCGCAGGGAAGGTTCATGCTGCAATCACCGACAGACGGCGGTGCCGATCGAGGCACCGCCGCCGACGACCGGCTGGTGAGCATCGGCACGGTGCTCACCCTGCTCCGGGACGAGTTTCCCGAAGTCACCATTTCCAAAATCCGCTTTCTGGAGGCCGAGGGGCTGGTCGAGCCGCAGCGCACGACGTCCGGCTATCGCAAGTTCAGCGCCGACGACGTCGAGCGACTCGCCCAGGTCCTGAGAATGCAGCGCGACCACTACCTGCCGCTGAAGGTGATCCGGGATCACCTCGACGCGCTGGGCCGTGGCGAGCAGGTGCGGCTTCCGGCCCCCGGCACGCCCAGTGACGTCTCCCCGGGAGGGGACGACGGCGGGACGGGGACTGCGACCGCGGACCGGCTGGGGAGGGACGAGCTGCTGGCCGCCGCCGAAGTAGGTGCGAATGACCTCGCGGAGTGGGAGTCCTACGGGCTGATTTCCAGGGTGCCGGAGGGCGGCTATGACGCCGAGGTGGTGAATGTCGCCAGGCTTCTGGCGGAACTGGGTCGGTTCGGTCTGGAACCGCGACACCTGCGGGCCATGAAAGCCGCCGCGGACCGTGAGTCCGGGCTGATCGAGCAGGTGGTCGCACCGCTACGGCTCAACCGTAATCCGCAGACCAGAGCGCATGCGGAGACGACCACGAAAGAGCTCGCGGAGCTCACCGTGCGGCTGCACGCGGCGCTGGTGCAGACCTCGCTGCGGGTCAGGTTGTACTGATCACGGGGGTGCCCGACTACCCAAACCTGCCGGGCACGTCCTAGGGTTGCTGTGTGAACGAGCTCGACGTTGTGGGTGTCCGGGTGGAAATGCCCTCCAACCAGCCGATCGTGCTCCTGCGTGAAGTGGGAGGCGACCGGTATCTCCCTATCTGGATCGGCCCGGGTGAGGCGACAGCCATCGCCTTCGCCCAGCAGGGCATGGCTCCCGCCAGGCCGCTGACGCACGACCTTTTCAAGGACGTGCTGGAAGCGCTCGGCCAGGAGCTCAGCGAAGTACGCATCACGGATCTGCGTGACGGGGTCTTCTACGCGGAGCTGGTCTTCGCGAGCGGGGTCGAGGTGAGTGCGAGGCCGTCCGACGCCATAGCGCTGGCCCTGCGGACCGGAACGCCGATCTACGGAAGTGACGGCGTGCTCGACGACGCCGGAATCGCCATCCCCGACGAGCAGGAGGACGAGGTGGAGAAGTTCCGCGAGTTCCTCGACCAGATCTCGCCGGAGGATTTCGGGACCAACAGCCAGTGACACACCGACCGACGTGGTCAGCGCATTCGGCAAGCCTTTCCCGGAAGAGCGGCACGAGAAACCACTCTTAGGGTGATTATCACTCGGCGTGCCGAGTGTGGCGATCGTTGACGCACCCCGGGTGACTGCCTACCTTCGAGAGGGCAGGTCAAGGAGGAGGTCGGCGTGAGAAGCACCGGGGACAGTACGACTGGGGGCGCCCCCGGACGAAGTCTGGGGGCGGGCGGACCGTATCCATTGCAGGGCTCCGCGGCCGAACCCGTGACCGACACCGTGGGGTACCGCGGACCGACCGCGTGTGCGGCCGCCGGGATCACCTACCGGCAGCTCGACTACTGGGCGCGTACCGGGCTCGTGGAGCCGAGCGTGCGGTCGGCTCACGGCTCGGGAAGCCAGCGTCTCTACAGCTTCCGTGACGTGGTCCTCCTCAAGATCGTGAAGCGGTTCCTGGACACGGGTGTGGCTCTCCAGAACATCCGTACCGCGGTCCGGCACCTCCGGGACCGCGATACTGCGGATCTCGACCTGATGACGCTGATGAGCGACGGCGCGACGGTGTACGAGTGCACGTCCTCCGACGAAGTGGTCGGCCTGCTCCAGGGCGGCCAGGGCATCTTCGGTATCGCCGTCGGGGTGGTGCTGCGCGACGTGCGGAGGGCGCTCTCCGAGCTGCACGGTGAGCGGGTCGACACCGGCGAGACACTGATCGGCCCCAACCCCGCGGACGAACTGGCCAGACGGCGCAACCGAGCCGTCTGAGCGGACGAACTACTGGCCAGACGGCGCAACCGAGCCGAATGAGAGGTCCACGGCTGCGCGCGGGCCCCATTGTCAGTGTCATAGGGCAGCATCGGTGGTGTGAGAGCCGCGCCCACCATTCTGCATCTGGACATGGATGCCTTCTTCGCCGCCGCGGAACAGGCGGCGAAGCCGAGCCTGCGCGGAAAGCCGGTGGTCGTCGGCGGACTCGGCCCACGCGGCGTCGTCTCCACTGCTTCGTACGAGGCCCGGCGTTTCGGGGTCCACTCGGCGATGCCGATGGCGCAGGCCCGTCGGCTGTGTCCGAACGCGGCCTACCTGGTGCCACGGTTCACCCTGTACCGCGAGGTGAGCAACCAGGTGATGGAGCTGCTCGGGCGGCTCTCCCCGCTCGTCGAACCGCTGAGCCTGGACGAGGCCTTCGTCGATCTGGAAGCCGGCGGGGTGGCCGACGACACGGCGTCCGCGCGGCGCGTCGGCGAGCAGTTGCGCAGGGACATCCTGGTGGTGACCGGGCTCAGCGGATCGGTCGGCCTGGCCGGTTCCAAGATGCTGGCGAAGATCGGCTCCGAGCAGGCCAAGCCGGACGGACTGGTGCTGATCGAACCGGGCACCGAGCGGGAACTGCTGGCCCCGCTGAGCGTGCGCACGCTGCCGGGCGTGGGCCCCGCCACCGGCGAACACCTGAGGCGGGCCGGGATGACGACGGTCTCGCACCTCGCGGAGGCCGGTGAGGGCGAACTGGTGCGGCTGCTGGGCAAGGCGCACGGCGGATCCCTGTACCGGATGGCGGTCGGATACGACGACCGCCCGGTGATCGCCGAGCGGGACACCAAGTCGGTCTCCGTCGAGGACACCTTCGACGTGGATCTGCACGACAGGCAGCGGGTGAAGTCGGAGGTCGGCCGGCTGGCGGACCGGTGTGTGCAGCGGTTGCGCGCTGCAGAGCGCTCGGGCCGGACAGTGGTCCTCAAGGTGCGCAGATACGACTTCTCCACGCTGACGCGTTCCGAGACCCTCCGCGGGCCCACCGACGACCCCTCCGTGGTGCGTGAGGCCGCAGGCCGGTTGCTCGAGGCGGTGGACACCACGGGAGGGGTCAGGCTGCTGGGTGTGGGTGTCACCGGGCTCGCCGACTTCACCCAGGAGGATCTGTTCGCCCAGGCCGCCGCCGAACGCGCCGCAGAACCGGAGCCGGAAGACCGAGCGGCCCTCCCGAGCACCGACGGGACACCGGCCGAGGAGCCGCGGCCACCCGCCCCCCGCCGTTGGCCCGCCGGGCAGGATGTGCGGCACAGCGAGTACGGGGCGGGATGGGTGCAGGGCAGCGGGGTGGGGCGGGTGACGGTGCGGTTCGAGGAGCCGTGGTCGACGGGACCGGGGCGGGTGCGGACGTTCGGCGTCGACGATCCCCATCTGGCACCGGCGGAGCCGTTGCCGCTGGTGCGGGCGGTCGAGGCCGACCCGGACGATCAGCCTTCGCCGCCCGCGAGCCGGCCGAAGTCACGGTCCGGGGACGGCGCGGGAGCCGGCGCCGAGACGTCGAGACCATAGTGGTGGTAGAGCTGGAGCTCCTGTTCCGGGGAGAGATGCCGGCCGACACCGAAATCCGGCGCGTCCTTGATCAGGGTCCGGTCGAAGGGCACCCGCAGCGCCTCCTGGACCACCTCGCTGGGTGCCAGCGGCACGAAGGCGTCCCTGCTGAACAGGCCGGTGCGGACGGCCGCCCATTCGGGTGACCCCGTGGCGTCGTCGAGATAGACCTCGTCCACCGTGCCTATCTTGAGACCATTGCGGTCGAATGCCTTGCGGCCGATCAGGTTGCGCGGATCGATGTCGGTCTGCACGGTCCCTCCAACTGGTCGCAACTGGTCGGAACATCCCCACGGATCTACGCCCCCCACATATCCGTATTCCCTACAGAAGGGCAGATGCCGGGCATCGGCCACTCGAATACGGTGGATGTGCCGCGCTGGTAGGCTGGCCAGTGGCTACTGACCCCGCGCGGGAGAGTCCTCCGGACGAAGTGTCCGGAGGCGCCGAAGGAGCAAATCCTCCCCGGAATCTCTCAGGCACACGTACCGCACGGACGAGGTCACTCTGGAAAGCAGGGGCGGGCATCGGACGGGCACGTCCGGAACCCCTCCTCACCGACGGTGAAAGCCGGCATGTCCCCGGACGGCCGGTGAAACTCTCAGGTTGAGATGACAGAGGGGGAGGCCGTCCGGGTACCCGTGCAGCGGTACCTCTCGCAGGTCGTATCGACCAGGAGGCCTCCCATATGACCGCCGACCGCATTCCGCTCTCCCGGCTGGAGCGTGGCATCCCCTTCGAGCAGCGCCACATCGGGCCCGACGCCGGCGCCCAGGCCAAGATGCTCGCCCATGTCGGTTACGGCTCGCTGGACGAGCTCACCTCCGCCGCGGTGCCCGAAGTCATCAGGAGCGCCGACGAGCTGCGGCTCCCCGAGGCCCGGACCGAGGCCGAGGTACTCGCGGAGCTTCGCTCCCTTGCCGATCGCAACCGGGTGATGGCCCCCATGATCGGGCTCGGCTACTACGGCACCTTCACGCCGCCGGTGATCCTCCGCAACGTCATGGAGAACCCCGCCTGGTACACCGCGTACACGCCCTACCAGCCGGAGATCTCGCAGGGCCGCCTCGAGGCGCTGCTCAACTTCCAGACCGTGGTCGCCGATCTCACCGGGCTGCCCACATCGGGCGCCTCGCTGCTCGACGAGGGCACCGCGGCGGCCGAGGCGATGTCACTCGCCCGCCGGGTCGGCAAGGTGAAGAACGGTGTCTTCCTGGTCGACGCCGACGCGCTGCCGCAGACGGTGGCGGTGATCGAGACCCGAGCCGAGCCGGCCGGCGTGGAGGTCGTGGTCGCCGACCTGAGCGACGGTATTCCGGCTGAGGTCGCCGAGCGCGGGGTGTTCGGCGTGCTGCTGCAGTACCCGGGCGCCTCAGGCGGCGTACACGACATCCGGCCGGTCGTGGAGCAGGCGCACGAGCTCGGGGCGATCGTCACCGTTGCCGCCGATCTGCTCGCGCTGACCCTGCTCACCTCGCCGGGTGAACTCGGCGCCGACATTGCGGTGGGCACCACCCAGCGCTTCGGCGTGCCGATGGGCTTCGGCGGCCCGCACGCCGGGTTCATGGCCGTGCGCGAGAAGTTCGCGCGCAGCCTGCCCGGTCGGCTCGTGGGGGTTTCGGTGGACGCCGACGGCAACAAGGCGTACCGGCTGGCCCTTCAGACGCGTGAGCAGCACATCCGCCGGGAGAAGGCCACCAGCAACATCTGCACCGCGCAGGTGCTGCTCGCGGTGATGGCGGGGATGTACGCGGTGTATCACGGTCCGGACGGCCTGCGGGACATCGCCCGCCGCACCCATCGCTACGCGGCGATCCTGGCCGCCGGCCTGCGCGAGGCAGGCGTCGATGTGGTGCATGCGGAGTACTTCGACACGCTGAGCGTGCGGACCGGCGGAAAGGCCGACGAGGTGGTCGCCGCTGCCCGTGAGGGTGGGGTCAATCTGCGCCGGGTCGACGCCGACCGGGTGTCCATCTCCTGCGACGAGACCACCACCCGGGCCCAGCTGGCCGCCGTCTGGGCGGCCTTCGGTGCCGACTGCGACATCGAGGCACTCGACGGGGCCACGCCCGACGCGCTGCCGCAGGGGTTGCTGCGCCAGGACACGGTGCTCACCCACCCCGTCTTCCACCAGCATCGCTCCGAGACAGCGATGCTGCGCTACCTGCGCAAACTCGCCGACCGGGACTACGCGCTGGACCGCGGCATGATCCCGCTCGGCTCGTGCACGATGAAGCTCAACGCCACCACCGAGATGGAGCCGGTCACCTGGCCCGAATTCGGCGCGATCCACCCGTTCGCGCCGGTCGACCAGGCGCAGGGCTACCTGACGCTCATCCATGAGCTGGAGGAGCGTCTCGCCGAGGTCACCGGGTACGACAAGGTCTCGCTGCAGCCCAATGCCGGCTCGCAGGGGGAACTCGCGGGCCTGCTGGCCGTACGCGCGTACCACCGGGCGAACGGTGACACCGGGCGCACCGTCTGTCTCATCCCGTCGTCGGCGCACGGCACCAACGCCGCCAGTGCCGTGATGGCCGGAATGAAGGTCGTCGTGGTCAAGACCCGCGAGGACGGCGACGTGGACGTGGCGGACCTGCACGCCAAGATCGAGCAGCACGCCGA
The DNA here is from genome assembly GCF_040682175.1 of Streptomyces sp. NPDC051320. NCBI lineage: Bacteria > Bacillati > Actinomycetota > Actinomycetes > Kitasatosporales > Streptomycetaceae > Streptomyces > Streptomyces sp. NPDC051320. The sequence continues at coordinate 27,217 of NZ_JBFBAL010000025.1, read as the reverse complement.
CGAACTGGCTGTCCTGATGGTCACCTATCCCTCGACGCACGGCGTCTTCGAGGAGCACATCAGCGATATCTGCGCGGCGGTGCACGACGCGGGCGGTCAGGTCTATGTGGACGGGGCCAACCTCAACGCGCTGGTTGGACTCGCCAAGCCCGGCAGGTTCGGCTCGGACGTCTCGCACCTCAATCTGCACAAGACCTTCTGCATTCCGCACGGCGGCGGCGGCCCGGGCGTCGGCCCGGTCGGTGTCCGGGCTCACCTGGCTCCGTACCTGCCGAACCACCCGCTGCAGCCGGCCGCGGGTCCGCAGACCGGTATCGGGCCGATCTCGGCCGCGCCCTGGGGTTCTGCGGGCATCCTGCCGATCTCCTGGGCGTACGTGCGTCTCATGGGTGGCGAGGGACTCAAGCGGGCGACGCAGGTGGCCGTGCTCGCGGCCAACTACATCGCCAAGCGACTGGAGCCGCACTACCCGGTGCTCTACACCGGACCGAACGGCCTGGTCGCCCACGAGTGCATCGTGGACCTGCGCCCCCTCTCCAAGGCGACAGGGGTGAGCGTGGACGACATCGCCAAGCGGCTCATCGATTACGGCTTCCACGCCCCGACGATGTCTTTCCCGGTGGCCGGCACGCTGATGATCGAGCCGACCGAGAGCGAGGACCTCACGGAACTCGACCGGTTCTGCGACACGATGATCGCCATTCGCGGTGAGATCGAGAAGGTGGCTTCGGGGGAGTGGCCGGCGGACGACAACCCGCTGGCCAATGCCCCGCACACAGCCGCCGTACTGGGCGGTGACTGGACGCACCCGTACACCCGCGAGGAGGCGGTGTTCCCGGCCGGCGTGTCACCCGCCGACAAGTACTGGCCGCCGGTGCGCCGGATCGACGGCGCCTTCGGTGACCGCAACCTGGTCTGCTCCTGCCCGCCGCTGGACGCCTACGACAACTGACGCGCCCGCAGAAGGCGCACATGCAGGAGGGCCGGTTCGGGGATGTCTCCCGGGCCGGCCCTTCGTCGTCGCGCCCGACTCGCGCACAGTGCCGCGTCGGGCGCGGTGGGAGCACCGCTACGCGGCGGTCGCGAGCCCCGCGCTCAGCGGGCGGTGCGGGGCGATGATCTGCCCGTCCGGCAGCAGTTCACCGGTGTCCTCGAAGATCAGGACGCCGTTGCACAGCAGGCTCCAGCCCTGCTCCGGGTGGTGTGCCACGAGGATCGCGGCTTCCCGGTCGGCGGAATCGGCTGACGGGCAGGATGGCTGGTGCTGGCACATGGATGTGTTCTTTCGCTGCGTTGTGGTGAGTGTCCTGCGGCTCGGTGTGGATGTCATGGCTGCCCCCCGTATCAGTCGGTCCCAGTGTTGCCCCACGGGCGTCGATCCGCAGGGATTTCGCGGCAGCAGGTGCTTCATCATAAGGACGCATCACCCGTGCGGACGGTTCAGCTCAACTGGTCCCGCACTTCGGGTGGTTCGGGGTGGCCCGTACGGACTAGTCCGTACGGGCAGGAAAAGCCCCGTGACCCGGTGAGAGGTCACGGGGCGTGCGAAGGCGGCCGGTAACCCGGAGCTCAGGCAGCTGAGCCGAGCAGCGGTGGCTCCAGCCGCAGGGTCATCATGGGCAGCAGCTCGGAAACCCGGTGCGGGCGGTGAGCGGCGATGCCGGGTGGCGCGGGGGCCAGCGGCACCAGCAGATCGGACGGGGCCGGAGCGGATCCGGCGTCGGAGGCCTCCGGCCCCGTGTCGACGTGCAGCCACAACGTCAGCATGTAGAGCTGGGGCACGGAGAGCAGTCTCGGCTGGTAATGCGCGGTCATGGCATCGGCCTGCCGCAGGGCGTTCTCGGTGGCCGCGATGTACGGGCCCTCGAAGAAGTGCGAAAAGGTCCAGCCGTCCGCGGTGAGTTTGGCGTCCGCGGCGGCCACGGCACGGTCGTCGCCGCTGCGGATCAGGAAACGCCACCCGTTGAGCCGGATACGTGGCGGCTCGCCGCTCGCGATGATCCGGTCCAGTACATGAACCGGAAGGGCCGGTTCAGGGGTCAGCGGCCCCTGGGCGGCGCGCAGAGCAGGGGTACGTGCCTCACGCACGGCGGTAGGTGAGTCAAGGGCCGCGAGGACACTGCGCAGGGCCGGCGCGGGAGCCGGAGGGATGTAAAGCGGCATAATCGTGGGTCGCCTCTCGCTTCGGAGACACGGTGGTGCTTGGGCGGTGCGGACGGCACTGTCAGCTTGCAGGGTCGGCGGGGGCCGGGCGGCCAGGAAACCGTGGTGTTCTCGGGAGGCCGGGGCGTCAACTCGCTGCCTTGTTCGCGGAGTTTATACGACGCGCGTTCACACCGTGTTTCGCCTGGACGACACGGATGTTGCAGGCAAGTGTGTATTCGGACTTTCTTTTGTGCGGGAATCTCCCGGTTCAGCTCGTGTGGAGGCCAGTGACCTCGACAACGCCGGTCCGAGCGGTCGGCCGAAACTGGTCGGCGCTTTCACCGGCTTCTCCGAGTCGGTAACTCTCGATGCTTCATGCCGATTGAATGTGCCACACGACACCTGGTGACTACTCTACTCGTCCCGACCTCCGCGCGGGGAGTTACGGATCAACGAGTCGGGGCATTATCGACGGTGACATGACCGGCGGTTGCCCTGGCCGCCCACTTGAGGAGGGACCCTTCGATGGGGGAGAAGGTCGAGGCAGGCGGAGTGGATCCGTCCGATCGGCAGCGGTACCGGAGAAAGCTCCAGGAGTGCCTTGCGGGTCTCCGGCGACTGCTGGACGAGGAGAGGTTCGATCGTCCGAAGAATCTGATGGGCCTGGAGATCGAACTGAATCTGGCGGGCTCCGACGGTGCGCCGCGCATGATGAACGCGGAGGTGCTGGACCGGATCGCCAGCCGTGATTTCCAGACGGAACTCGGGATGTTCAATCTGGAAGTAAATATCCTTCCGCACCGGCTGGGAGGCCGGGTCTTCGATCAGCTGGCCGAGGAGCTCCGGACCGGTCTCGAGTACGCCCACCGAAAGGCGAACGAGGTCGATGCGGGGATCGTGATGATCGGAATTCTGCCGACGCTCGCCCAGCAGGATCTGGTCTCCGCCAATCTTTCCGATGTCGACCGCTACATGCTGCTCAACGATCAGATGCGTGCCGCCCGCGGCGAGGATTTCCTCCTCGATATCCAGGGGGTCGAGCGGCTCAGGTGCACCTCGGCCTCCATCGCGCCCGAGGCCGCTTGCACCTCCGTTCAGTTGCACCTCCAGGTCACCCCGGCGCGGTTCGCCGATGTGTGGAACGCGGCTCAGGCCATTGCCGCGGTGCAGGTGGCGGTAGGGGCCAACTCGCCCTTTCTCTTCGGCAAGGAGCTGTGGCGGGAGTCCAGGCCGCCGCTCTTCCTGCAGGCCACAGATGTGCGCCCGCCCGAGTTCCAGGCCCAGGGGGTGCGCCCGCGCACCTGGTTCGGGGAGCGGTGGATCGACTCGGTCCACGACCTCTTCGAGGAGAACCTCCGCTACTTTCCGCCGCTGCTGCCGATGTGCGACGACGAGGAGCCGCTGCGGTTGCTGGACGACGGGGGAGTGCCGCGGCTGCCGGAGCTCGTCCTGCACAACGGCACCGTCTACCGCTGGAACCGCCCGGTCTACGACGTCACCGACGGTGTGCCACATCTGCGAGTGGAGAACCGGGTCCTGCCCGCCGGGCCCACGGTGACCGATGTGATCGCCAACGCCGCTTTCTACTACGGCCTGGTCCGAGCGCTCGCCGACGAGCCCCGCCCGGTGTGGAAGCGGCTGCCCTTCGCGGCCGCGGCGGAGAACTTCGACACCGCCTGCAGGTACGGCATCGAAGCCGAGCTCGCGTGGCCCCGGCAGGGCCGTGCCGCAGGTGTGGCGCGGGTGCCTGCCGTACAGCTCGTCCGGGACGAGCTGCTTCCCCTGGCCGCGTCCGGGCTGGACGCCTGGGGCGTCGAGCCGGCGGACCGCGACCGCTGTCTCGGGGTCATCGAGGAACGGTGCAGACGGCGCACGAACGGCGCTTCCTGGCAGGTGAGCACCTATCACCGGGCGCGGGATGCCGGGCTGGAACGCGAGGCCGCGCTGGCTGCCACCACCCGGCGCTACATCGAACTGATGCGGGAGGGCGAACCTGTGCACTCCTGGCCGGTGGGGTTCCCCGCACCGTCGCCCGCTCGGCGCTGACCCATCGGCGGCACGCCGTGCGGGCATCGGGCAAGCTGGTTCTCCCGGGCGGTGACCTTCTCTGCCTCGAAGCCTGAGACCCTGGCAGCACGGTGATGGGGACGAGGCGTGACGGGCCGATGGCCAACTGGAGGCAGGCGTGCAGGCGGATGCGGGGCGAGTGGCTGGTTCTCTTCCCACCGGGGAGGTCTCGCAGCGGTTCCTGCGGTCCGAGACGGTGCTGGTGCTCGCCCTCTCGCTCGGCGCCAGTGGCGTGTCGGCGCTGATCAGCTTTGTCGGAGCGCTGACCAAACCGGGCGGCCTCAAGCATCAGGCCGCCACCCTCAACGGGTCGTACGCGCCGGGCCGCCCATGGCTGGATCTCGCCTGGCAGCTCTTCGGCATCGCGACGGCGCTGGTGCCCGTCGCCCTGGTGGTGCATCTGCTGCTGCGGGAGGGCGCGGGTCTGCGGGCGATCGGGTTCGACCTGACACGGCGGTGGCCGGACCTCGCGCGGGGGGCGTTGATCGCGGCCGGTATCGGCAGCGCCGGGCTCGCGTTCTATCTGGCGGCCAGAGCATCGGGGTTCAACCTGACCGTGGTGCCGGAATCGCTGCCCGACGTGTGGTGGCGGATCCCGGTGCTGATCCTCTCCGCGGTGCAGAACGCCGTACTCGAGGAGGTGATCGTGGTCGGGTACCTGCTGCGCAGACTGGGGCAGTTCGGCTGGACGCCGATGGCGGCGCTGCTCGCGAGCGCGGTGCTGCGCGGCTCCTACCACCTCTACCAGGGGGTCGGCGGTTTCCTCGGCAACCTGGTCATGGGCGTGGTGTTCGTCCTGCTCTACCGCCGGTGGGGCCGGGTCGGTCCGCTGGTCGTGGCTCACTCGCTGCTCGACATAGGAGCCTTCGTCGGGTATGTCCTGCTGGCCGGGAAGGTGGGCTGGCTCCCCACCGCCTGAGCGGTACGCCGGCCTGCCGGCAGCCCCCCGGGGTGCCGAACTGGCGTACCCCGGGGGGCCGTAAGGCACGAGTCCCGGTCCGCCGTCAGACGTGCAACTCGCCGTCGATGACGGTGACCGCGGAGCCGGTGAGCAGAGTGCGCTCGCCGCGCAGCGCGGTCCTGACAACGCCGGAGCGGGCCGAGGCCTGCAGACCGATGAGGTCCTCACGGCCCAGTCGGGCCGACCAGAAGGGGGCAAGCGCCGTGTGGGCGCTGCCGGTCACCGGGTCCTCGTTGATACCGACGCCCGGGAAGAAGCAGCGCGACACGTAGTCGTAGCCGCATCCGGGGTCCGCCGCTGCGGCGGTCACGATGACGCCGCGCCGGGAGTGCGCGGTCAGCGCGGCGAAGTCCGGCGACAGCGCACGCACCGTCTTCTCGTCTGCGACTTCGACCAGCAGATCACCGACCTGGGGTCCCGTTTCACGGACGGCGAGGACCTTGGCACCGAGTGCAGCGGGCAGACCGTCGGGGACCATCGCGGAGGTGAGTGGCGACGTCGGGAAGTCGAGAGTGATGGCGCCGTTCTCCTGTGCGGTGGCTGCGAGGAGCCCGCAGCGGGCCGCGAAGCGCACGGTGCCGCCGGAGGCCCCCGTGGTGTTCAGGACGTGGGCGGTGGCCAGGGTGGCGTGGCCGCACATGTCGACCTCGGTGGCCGGGGTGAACCAGCGCAGTGCCCAGTCGGCTGCTCCGCCCGCAGCGAGCGGGTGGGCGAAGGCCGTTTCGGAGAGGTTGACCTCCGTTGCCACGTTCTGCAGCCATGCGTCGTCGGGGAAGGAGTCGAGCAGCAGGACCCCGGCCGGATTTCCGGCGAAGGGACGGTCGGTGAAGGCGTCAACGATTCGAATCCGCATGTCATGACCGTAGGCGCGGCGGAAAGCCACAGGCCACGGCCAATCGGCTGGAGTTGGACCCGTCTGTCCGCAGAGGTGTTGTCAAACGAAAGCTAGCGATATATCGTTGACGCATCGCGACAGATCAACGATGGAAGGAAGTGAGAGCGATGCGTTCCCATGGACATGGAAACGACGGTCCCGGCCATCGCGGTCGGGGCGACTTCGAGGGACGGCGTGGCGCCTTCGGTCCGTTCGGACCGCCGTTCGGTGGACCCTTCGGGGGGCGTGGCGGCCGGGGCGGCCCCAGGGGGAGGGCGCGCCGCGGTGACGTCCGCGCCTCGATCCTGGCTCTGCTCAAGGACCGGCCCATGCACGGCTACGAGATGATTCAGGAGATCGGCGAGCGCAGCGGAGGGGCCTGGCGACCGAGCCCCGGCTCGGTCTATCCGACGCTGCAATTGCTCGAGGACGAAGGTCTGATCACCAGCGCGAGCGAGGGCGGCAAGAAACTGTTCACGCTCACCGAATCCGGGCGCACTGCGGCCGATGAGGGGCCGGACGCCCCCTGGGAGGCGGCCGGGCGTGGAGGTGACTGGGACACCATCAACGAGATCCGGCAGGAGGGCTTCGGTGTGATGGAAGCATTCGGCCAGGTCTGGCGGACCGGCACCCCGGAGCAGCGGCAGAAGGCGATCGCCCTGATCGGCGAGACGAAGAAGAAGCTCTATCTGATCCTGGCCGACGAGGCATGATCATCCGCGCCGGACAGCCGGCGTGTCAGCGGCGCCGCACGGAAACGCGTGCGGCGCCGCTGCATGTCGGCGTCCTGTCGGTGTGAGCCCGTCATCTCATCCGTAAGGAGGACGGTCCGGGCGCACCTGCCCACCTTCTGCCGGACATCCGAATGCTCCCCGCCGGGGATGTTCCCGCTACGAACGGCTGATGGGGTGGGACCCGTGCACAACCCCATGCGGCCGGACGGTGGTGCCGCCGCGCCCCGCCCCGGAATCGAAACCCGGCTGTCCGTACGACTGGCGACGGTCGTGGCAGGCGCACGCCGGCGTGCGCTGCGCGACGGTGACCGCCAGATCGACACCGCACATCTCCTGCACTCGGTGATCGAGACGGACCCCGACGTACGGACCGCCTTCACCGGGGAAGCGCAGGTGGCCAAGGTGCTGGGCTATCTCGTGCAGCGCAGCATCGGTTACGGGCTGCGCTGGCAGAGCTCGGTCGAGCAGTCCGGAGCGGTCCCCGTGGTGGCGGACCCCGGTACCCCTGGTTGGTCTCCTGCCGCCGTTGCCGCGATGGACGGCGCGCTGGCTCGGGCGGATACGCGGGGTGAGGGGCAGGCGAGCGGGCCCGACCTGCTTGCCGCGCTCGCGCAGGACGGAGACTGTCGTGCCGCCGAGGTGCTGAAGCGTGCGGGCATCGACCTGGAAGTCTTGTCGCGACGGCTCGACGAGGACGACGGTCAGGAGGACGGCTGTCAACAGGTGCATCAGAGGTGACGGTACTGTCCGGCAGCTGACATGATGGCCCGATGCAGGTGTCTCAGGGGAAGAGCGTCGGCCTGGGACTTGCCCTGGTGTCGGCCTTCGCGTTCGGTGGATCAGGTGTCGCGGCCAAGCCGCTGATCGAAGCCGGGCTCGACCCGCTGCACGTGGTGTGGCTGCGGGTGGCCGGGGCCGCTCTGGTCATGCTGCCGGTCGCCTGGCGGCACCGCGATCTCGTCCTGCGCAGGCCCGCTCTGCTCGTCGGATTCGGGCTCCTCGCGGTGGCCGGGGTCCAGGCGTGTTACTTCGCCGCACTCTCCCGTATCCCGGTGGGGGTCGCTCTGCTGGTGGAATACCTGGCGCCTGCTCTCGTCCTCGGCTGGGTCCGGTTCGTCCAGCGCAGGCCGGTGACCCGGGCGGCAGCCGTCGGCGTAGTGCTCGCCGTGGGGGGCCTCGCATGTGTTGTCGAGGTGTGGTCGGGGCTGAGTTTCGACGTCGTCGGGCTGCTGCTGGCGCTGGGCGCCGCCTGTTGCCAGGTCGGCTACTTCGTCCTGTCCGACCAGGGCAGCGACGGCGCGGACGCTGCCGATCCGCTAGGCGTCATCGCGTACGGGCTCCTCGTCGGCACGGCTGTCCTGACCGCCGTCGCCCGTCCCTGGCGGATGGACTGGTCGCTGCTGGCGGGCCGTGCGGACATGAACGGCACCCAGGTACCCGGCTGGCTGCTGCTCGGCTGGATCGTCCTCATCGCCACGGTCGTCGCCTATGTCTTCGGGGTGGTCTCGGTGCGCAAGCTCTCGCCGCAGGTGGCCGGGGTGGTCGCCTGCCTCGAGGCGGTCATCGCGACCGTGCTCGCCTGGGTGTTGCTCGGCGAACACCTCTCGGCCCCGCAGATCGCCGGGGGAGCCGTGGTACTGCTCGGCGCGTTCATCGCGCAGTCCTCGGCGCCGAAGTCCCCATCGGGCCCGGTGACCGGGGGAGCCGGCGGCGAGCCGGCCGAGTTGTCCCTCGGCAGGACCGCGTCCTAGGGTGACTCCCATGCATTCGACCGTACTGCCGCCTCCCGTCGCCTAGCGCGGGCGGCCGCATCCACTGACGAAGACCGGGCTCGGGATGTCCCGAGCGGTCCGTCGCTGCCCGCGCGCGGAGTTCAGCGACCACCATCCCCGCACTTCCACGTGGAGACGTACATGAATGCTTCGACGCCCGCGCACCGCGTCAGGTACGCGTCGAACGCCGGTGGCGGCCCGTCCGTCGGGCGAAGCCTCATCTATCTGGTCATCGCTGGCGCTGCCTGGGGCACGGCCGGGGCAGCCGCCTCGCTCCTCTACCGGGCCAGCGACCTCGGCCCGATGGCCCTCACCTTCTGGCGCTGCGCCGGCGGCCTCGTCCTGCTGCTCGCCGTACAGGCGACGCGTCGGCCGCGCGCCGGGGCACGTCCGCGGACGCGGCCCGCAGGACCACGCGGTCGCGCGGTGCTGCGGATCGCGGCCATGGGGCTCGCGTTCACGGTCTTCCAAGCCGCCTACTTCGCAGCGGTGCAGGACACCGGGCTGGCGGTGGGCACCGTCGTGACCCTCGGCGCCGGGCCCGTGCTCATCGCCGTCGGCGCCCGACAGATCCTCGGGGAGCGGTTGGGGGCCGCCGGGATCACCGCCGTCGCCGGGGCGCTCGGCGGACTTGTGGTGCTGGTGCTCGGCAGCGGCGGTGGCACGGTGCGCCCGGCCGGCGTTGGCTGGGCGCTGCTCTCAGCGGTCGGATACGCCGCCATGACCCTGCTGACACGGCGGTCCGGCCGGTCCGGCGGCGGTGACGCCCTGGTGACGACGGCCTGGTCGTTCGGTGTCGGCACCGTCTGTCTGCTGCCGTTCGCTCTCGCCGAAGGCCTGCTCCCGCATACCGCCGAACTCGCCAGGGTGATCGGTCTGCTGGCCTACGTGGCCGTGGTGCCCAGCGCCCTCGCCTACGGCCTGTACTTCGCGGGCGCCGCGATGGTCAGGTCCGCCACGGTTTCCGTGATCATGCTGCTGGAACCGGTCAGCGCGGCCGTCATCGCGGTCACGGTGCTGGGTGAGCGGCTCACCCTGGCCGTCGTGCTGGGCACGCTGTGCCTGCTCACCGCGGTCGCCGGCCTGGCGTACGGCGAGGCACGCGCGGCCGCCCTCGCGCGGCGTCAGCCGGTGCCGGCCTGACCGGAAGGAGCCCGGCGTCGCAGGTGGTGGGCGTGCGCGGCTTCGTCGCGTACGCCGCCGCGACCGGCCAGGCCGGCCGCGGTCCGGTCCTGCACATCGGCCGGTTTGTGGCTGCCGTACTTGAACTTCGCCCGCACCTCGGTCACTTCGAGGCGCAGCCCGCGGATCCCGGACAGCATCCGCCCGTACGGCTCCTCACCGACCGCGGCGGCGGCCGAACCGCCCTCCGGCTGGAAGTGCGACACCTGTCGGTTGAGCAGCTCCGCCTTCTGCTCGGGAGCATCGACGAGGTGCGCGGTGCAGTGCAGTTGGACGGCCGCGTAGAAACTCGTCGGCACGCCGTGTTCCGGCGGTGTGCCCACCGGCGCCTGCCAGGGGCCGGGGACGTGGACGTAGTCGTCGACGACGCTCAGCAGGACCCGCGGGTTCGCCTCGACGGCCGGCCAGACGGGGTTGGGCCGTGCGAGGTGGGTGAGGACTTCACCGCGCTCCGCGTCGTACACGAAGTGCAGCGGCTGGCTGTAAGGAGCCTGCCCGGCCAATCCGTTGACCACCAGTTGGCCGAAATCGTGCACGGCGAGCCACCGCTGCCACTCGGCGTCGTTCTGCGGTGCGTCCCAGGGATGGATCAGCATCGTGTGCGCTCAGAGCTCCCTCAGAATCCGGCGAGGTAGTCCGGCAGCGCGATGGCCGGGTCGAGGTCGTCCGCGGCGACCGGCGTGCCGTATCCGCGCACCAGCGGGACGACACCTGTCCAGTGCGGCAGCGCGGCATCCTCGGGCTCGTCGTTCGGGCCGCCGGTGCGGACCTTCGCCGAGACCTCGTCCAGGTCGAGGCGGAGCACGGCGGTCGCCGCGAGTTCCTTCTCGTTGGCGGGCCGGGAGTCGTAGGAACGGCCGGGCACGACATGGTCGACGAGCGAGTCGAGCGCCAGGGTCCGTTCGGCCGGCTCGGTGACCTGTCGCGCCGTGCCGTGGACCACCACGGAGCGGTAGTTGATCGAGTGATGGAAGGCGGAACGGGCGAGCACCAGACCGTCGACGTGGGTGACGGTCAGACAGACGGCGAGGCCGGGATCCTGCTCACCTGCCATCCGTAGCGGACGTGAACCCGTCGAGCCGTGGATGTACAGGCGTTCGCCGACCCGTCCGTACAGCGTCGGCAGCACGACCGGGGCGCCGTCCCTGACGAAGCCGAGATGGCAGACGTACCCCTCGTCGAGTATCGAGTGCACCAGCTTGCGGTCGTAGGCCGCGCGGGCACGCGAGCGGGTCGGCACGGTACGCACGGTGGGTTCGTAGGGTGCGGTCTCCGGCATTCCCGTATCAGGCATTGCGCTCTCCATTGCACTAGTGCATAATGTCTTTTGTGCTAGGAGAATATGGGATCGAAGGTCGCCGTGCAACGGACATCGCCGCGAGCGTGGAGCGCGCGATCGGCTCCGGCACGCTGGAGCCCGGTGAACTGTTGCCGCCCTTGCGGGAGTTGGCGAAGGAGCTCGGTGTCAATCCGAACACCGTGGCCGCCGCCTACCGGACGCTGCGGGACCGCGGGGTGATCGAGACCGCGGGGCGCAGAGGCAGCCGGGTGCGGGCGCGGCCCGCGAGTACCGCGCGCGAGGTCATCCGGCGCGATGTTCCGGCCGGCGTCCGGGACGTCGCGTCGGGGAATCCTGATCCGGCGCTGCTGCCGAAGCTCGGCCCCGCCTTCGCCGCAGCGGGGGCGAGGTACGACGAGCGGCCCGTGCTGTACGGCGAGGACACCGTCGATCCGGAGCTGGCGCTGTCCGCCCGGGCCTCCCTCGACGCCGCCGGGGTGCCGGCCGGCCCCGTCGCCGTGCTGTCGGGCTCACTCGACGGGATCGAGCGGGTGCTGGCCGCCCACCTGAGACCGGGCGACGCCGTCGCCGTGGAGGATCCGGGGTGGGGTTCACTGCTCGACCTGATCCCCGCCCTGGGGCTGCGCGCGGTGCCGGTCGCGCTCGACGACGAGGGGCCACTGCCGGAAGCGGTGGCACGGGCGCTCCAGGACGGGGCCCGCGCGCTGGTCATCACGGTCCGCGCGCAGAATCCGACGGGCGCCGCGGTGAGCGCGCCCCGTGCCCAGGCCCTGCGCGAGGTGTTGCGGGCGCGTCCCGATGTGCTGCTCATCGAGGACGACCACGGCCACGGCATCGTCGACCTCCCGCCACACCCGCTGGCCGTGGTCGCCGGCCACTGGGCGTTCATCCGGTCCACGTCCAAGGCGTACGGTCCCGATCTGCGGCTCGCGGTGCTGACCGGGGACGAGACCACCGTGGACCGGGTAAGGGGCCGCCAGCGGCTTGGCCCCGGATGGGTGAGCAGAGTGACCCAGCAGGCCGTGGTCCACCTCTGGGCCTCGGACGGGCCGGAACCGGCCGGTGTCGGCCGGTCATACGGGCAGCGCAGGGACGCACTGGTAGGGGCGCTGCGCGAGCGGGGCATCGAGGCCCACGGCCGCACCGGGATGAATGTCTGGGTGCCGGTACCCGACGAGACCGGAGCGGTCTCCCGGCTGCTGCACGCCGGATGGGCCGTCGCCCCCGGCGCGCGCTTCCGGACGGCCTCGCCCCCCGCTATCCGCGTGACCGTGTCGGCGCTGGCGCCGGATGACATCGGCCCGGCCGCCGATGCGATCGCATCGGCGGTGACACCCGCACCGGGCAGACGCTACGACTGACCCGCGGTGCCCCGCGGCCGGGGCCTCCTCGGCCGGCTCTGGGTGAGCGCCGCACCGGCGAGCACGACGACAGCGCCGACCGGAGTGTTCCAGCCGAGGTGCTCGTTCAGCAGGACCACACCCGCGGTAGTGGCGATCACCGGGATGAAGTAGGTGACCATCTGCGCGGTCGTCGGGCCCACCTCGGTCACCAGGCCGTACTGCAGCAGTACGGCAAGGCCGGTCCCCAGGGCGCCCAGAGCGGCCACCGCGAGCAGCGGCAGAACCGGGAACGACGTGGGCATGCTGGTGAACAGCGGGGTGATCAGGGCAAGTTCGAGGGTGGCGACGAAGAGCTGGGACCCGATGATGGAGACATTGGAGTGCCCGGTTCCGGCCAGCGTGCGGCGTACGTGGATCCAGCCGACCGGATAGCACAGCGAGGCGAGCAGGGCCATCGCCGTGCCTCGCAAGTCGAGTCCCGAGAAGCCCTGCCAGACACCGAGGACGGTCAGCACGCCGAGGAATCCGATGCCCAGTCCCGCGACCCGGCGCCGGGTGGGCCGGTCCTCGGAGAGCGCGACGAGGGACAGGGCCATGCCCCACAGCGGTGAGGTCGCGTTGCAGATCCCGGCGAGCGTCGAGGGGATGGTCTGCTCGGCGTAGGCGAAGAGCGAGAACGGCGCCGCGTTGAGCAACAGCGCCGCCACCGTCAGATGCCCCCAGGTGCGCGCCCCGCGTGGCAGGCGCTCCCGCTTGACGGCGATCGCCCCGGCGAGCACGGCGGTGCCGAAGAACAGCCGCCCGAAGGTGACCTGGAACGGTGCGTAGCCGTCGGTGCCGACCTTGATCAGCAGGAAGCTGAAGCCCCAGATGAGCGAGAGCGCCACGAAACGGGTGCGCCAGTTGAGCGCGCGTCGGAGCGTGGGGGTGGCGGCCGGCGCGGGAACCGGCCCGGACTTGGCGGTGGTCACAGGGCGAGCCGTGGACGTCGCGGGAGTCGTGGGAAGGCTTACGGGCGGTGTGGCGGGCGAGGGCGTGGTGCTCATGCGGACCACTCTGCGACGACCGTACCTCGTAGCACAAGCGAGATTGTGTGGAGCGGTTCGCTTAGTATTGCTTACATGTTGAACTTGGAGCGTCTGCGGACCCTCGATGCGGTGGCCCGGCACGGCTCGGTGAGCGGAGCCGCCGACGGTCTGCATGTGACCACATCTGCCGTCTCCCAGCAACTGGCCAAGCTGGAACGGGAGGCCGGTCAGCCGTTGCTCGCCAAGAACGGCCGCGGGGTGCGGCTCACCGACGCGGGACGGCTGCTCGCCGAACATGCCGCGCGGATCCTGTCCCAGGTGGCCGTCGCCCAGGCCGATCTGGAGGCCCAGCGGGGACGGGTCGTCGGCGACCTGCGGATCTCCGCCTTCCCCACCGCGGCCCGCGGCCTCTTCCCCGTCGCACTCGCCGCGCTCCGCGTCGGTCATCCTCAGCTCGCTGTCTGTTCCCAGGAGTTGGAGGGCGAGGACGGGGTGCGCGGCGTGGTGCGCGGCGATCTCGATCTGGCCGTGGTGCTCGACTGGTACAACAAGCCCCTGCCGATGCCCGAGGGAATGGCGAAGCGAGCGCTGCTCGACGACATCGCCGACATCGCGGTTCCGGCCGATCACCCGCTCGCCGGCTCCGCCGAGGTGGATCTGGAGGAATTCGCTCAGGACGAATGGATCACCTGGCCGGAGGGCGAGTTCTGCCGGGAATGGCTCATGTTCACCTTGGGCGGTAAGGGTTTCGAGCCCCGGATCTCGCATGTGGCGGGTGAACACCACACCCAGATGGCGCTGATCGCCGCGGGTCTCGGCGTCGGGGTGGCCCCCAGGTTGGGGCGAGGTCCGGTGCCCGACGGAGTACGGGTGGTCCCCGTCCGGGACGCGCTGCGGCGCCACGTGTACGCGATCTGGCGCGCCGACGCCGACCGCAGACCGTCGATCAGGGCCGCGGTGGATGCCCTGCTCACGGCCGGCGCCGGAGTCTCCCATCAGCCGGGCGTCCGGGGCGGCTGACCGGCTGACCGGCTGACCGAACCCCGGGAAGCCCCCTCTCCGCCCGGGCCGTTCAGCGACTCAGGCGAGCGTGATCGAGTCCCCGGTGACCTTGATCGCCACGGCCGGCAGCGGCTCGGTGGCCGGCGAGTGTTTCACGCTGCCGTCCGCCACGGCGAACTGGCTGCCGTGGCAGGGGCAGTGGATCGCGCCGTTCGCGATCGACGTCACGGCGCAGCCCTGGTGCGTGCACTTGGACGAGAACGCCTTGAACTGGCCCGCGGTCGGCTGGGTGACGACAACGCCCCGGTCCGCGAAGATTTTTCCGCCGCCCTCCGGAATGTCCGAGGTCTTCGCGAGAGCGGCGCCGCCGCCGGCCGCGGCCCCGCCGCCACCGGCCGGCTTCACCGCCTCGGAGGCACCCGCCTGGTCCGAACCTCCGCACGCGGTGAGCACGGCGGCGATCCCGGTCGCACCCACCGCCGCCACCACAGTCCTGCGGTCGAAAGCGTGCGAGGGTTCCTGTGCTGCGGTCATGCCGGTTTCCCTTCGACAGCCGGCCGTCGGACGGGCCGGTTCCCGCAGGGGTACGGGAAGCAGCGGCGGGTTGTTCACATGCCCAATGCCTTTTTGAGGAAATCGAGTTCCAGGAGCAGCAGATTGTCCGCCACTCCCTCCCGGGCGGCGACCGCGTGCCCCACCCCGGACAGCGGCAGCACGCGGTGCGGCCGACCGGCCGCGAGCAGCGCCGCGGAGAGCCGCAAGGTGTGTGCCGGGGCCACGTTGTCATCCGCCAGCCCGTGCACCAGCATCAGTGGCCGGCTGAGCCGATGTGCGTGCGGAAGCAGCGAGGAACGTTCATACCCCTCGGGCTGGACGTCCGGGTGGCCGAGGAAGCGTTCCTCCCAGTACGTGTCGTACAGCCGTCGGTCGGTGGGCGGGGCCCCGGCGACCGCCGCATGGAAGACGTCCGGCCGGTGCAGTACGGCGCCCGCAGCAAGGTAGCCGCTGAACGACCAACCCCGTACAGCCACCCGCCCGAGATCCAGGTCGTACCGCTCGGCGGCAGCGTGCAGTGCGTCGATCTGGTCATCCAGGACGGGGCCCAGCCGGTCGCCGATGATGGCTTGCTGCCAGGCGACACCCCGCCCCGGCGTGCCGCGGCCGTCGGTGGCCAGTACGGCAAAGCCCTGTTCGGCGAACCACGGGCACACGGCGGTGTACCACCTCCGGGCCCGGGTGACGACCTGCATCCCGGGTCCGGCGTACGGACTGAGCAGTACGGGCAGCCGACCGCTTGCCGGTGTCTGCGACGGGGTGTACCAGGACGGCAGATGGAGCCGGGAACACAGCGCGCGATCTCCGAGTACGAGATGGACCGGGGCGGCGGTGACCACCGGTTCCTCGGCGAGAACCCTGATCCGACCGATCGGCTCGCCGTCCCGTCGCACCGTCACCGTCCGGCTGTCCGCCGTGCTGCTGTCGATGACGATCGTGCGGCCGCCGGCGGCAGCGGTGTGGACGCCGGGTTCATCGGTCAGCCTGACGAAGCCGCTCTCCCGGTCGTACGACCAGACGTGAGTCTCCGTCGGCTCCTCACTGGCGGTGAAGAAGACCCGCTCACCGACCGCGCCCAGTACTTCCCGGACATGGAGTCCGTCCGGGCTGACCGTGTCGCCGACCCGTATACCCCGGGTATCCGCCCGGACCGAGGGGACGACCGCAACCCCGGCGTCCGAATGCAGCGGGAGGCCCGGCTGGAACTCCACCCACGCCGGATCTGCCAGACGGCACAACGGCTCCACATCGCCGGTGGCCGGGTCGACGGCCCATACGCAGGCCGTACGCTGATCGCGGGTCTGCAGGGTGACCACCGGGACCGGGCCCTGCCAGTCCGCGGCCACCAGGTACTCGAAGGCCGGAGCGTGCCACGCCCCCGTTGCTGCCTGCTCGGGATGCGCGCCGCGCGGGAGGCGTACCGGAGTTCGCGCTCCCTCGACGGTGACGATGAGCAGCGACGTCTCGGCGTTCGGGGTGCCGGCGGCCGGATAGGGGAACGACCGGGGTGGCAGACCGGGGTGGGCCGGATCCGTGATGTACCGACGTCGCACCATCGAGGTGTCGACCCGGGCGACGAGCAGCGCGTCGCTGTCCGGAGACCACCAGAAGCCGCGTGATCTGCCGATGGATGCGCTCGCCGCGTAATCGGGCAGACCGTAGGTCACCGCCGGTTCCTCCGCGGCGGCGAGCAGCCGGTCGCCCGTCCCGTCGGCCCGTACCACCCGCAGGGCGCCATCGGTGACGTAGGCGATCAGTGCCCCGTCCGGGGAGAGCCGCGGCGCGGTGACCGGGCCGGCCGCCGGGATCCGCCGGGGCGGCTCGCCGCCGTCGGTTGCCACGGTCCACAGCGCGCCGTCCATGGCGTAGACGGCCAGCCGCGCGGCCCGGTCGGTCGCGTAGCCGTGCGCCACCCCCGCCGAGGAGGGCGGCGGGTCGACGAGCAACCGCTCCTGTCCGTTCTCGTGCAGCCAGAGCAGCTCGCGCGGTTCGTTGCCGGAAGCGGAGCGTACGAACAGCACCCGCTCGCCGTCCGGTGAGACGGTGAACTGCTGGGGGACGCCGAGAGCGAAGCGGCGGGTCCTGGCGAACTGGCGGGGAAATTCGGTGAGGTCCATCGGTCTCCATGATCGCGGTGTGGCGGTGGCGTAGCGCCGAACCGGGCACAGGCCGGGCGCACAGACACCGGCCCCGATCAACACCTGACCGTCCGGACGGCCGCCCCCGGCTCACCCGCACACGACGGGCTGTCGTCGCCTCCTGGGCAGCCGACCAGAACCGGCCGGCCCCAGCCGCTTCCCCCTCAACTGATCCGTCGGCCGCCCCGGATGGAGCGGCCGTTCTTCGGTGTTCCAGCCGGGGCTCAGCGATCGAGTGGCTCGTAGTCGAACCAGTCGAAGTGAACGGAGCCGGCTGAGGCGAACATGCCGATGACCCGGCCAGTGAAGCCACCGGCAACCTCGGTGGACAGGTAACGGCCGTCGAGCGCCGTGAGTTCGGTGAAGGTGCCGTCCGGTTCCTCGATGCCGATGGAGACGGTGTCCGGGCCGGTTCGGGCATCGTCCACGGTGCGTACGGCTTCCATCTCGATGCGGAGCACCACGGGGTCGGCCGGCACCCGCCGGGACGCCACGACTGTGTTCAGCGGGCCGATGCGGGCGGTTACGCGTATTTCCCCGGACACTGCCTCGATGTCGTAGTGGTGCTGCTCATCGAGGCGGACGGCCAGGCCGCCGCGTCCGTCCGCCGGATCGATGAGAGCGCGTGCCCGGCAGGACAGATGTTGCTGGCGCCGACCGACGAACGTGACATCGCCGTCGTCGAGTGATGCGCCAAGGGCGTGCAGGGTCAGCCAGCCGGGCCGTTCCTTGGTGGTGCATTTCTCGGCGGAGCGGTGCCGCAGCGAGATCCAGGGAGGTGCCAACTCAGCCATGTCGAAGTCGTCCTTGTCCGACGGGACGGCATGGGGCTGGAGCGGCCACGGGGGTGCGGGCATGACGGTTGAAAGCTCGCCGACGACCGGCCAGCCGTCCACCCAGTCGACCGGCACAAGGAAAGTTTCCCGGCCGAGTACGTGCCAACCAGGGCTGCCGCCGCCCGGTCGCACGCCGAGCAGTACCATCCACCACGAATCGTCGGGAGCTTGTACCAGATCTGCGTGGCCGGTGTTCTGGATGGGGAGGTCGGTGCCGCGGTGGGTCAGGACCGGGTTGTCCGGGCACGGCTCGAACGGGCCGGCCGGTGTCCGGCCACGGGCGATCGAGACGCCGTGACACCGTTCGGTGCCGCCCTCGGCAATGAGCAGGTACCAGTAGTCGCCGATGTGGTACAGGTGCGGAGCTTCCGGGGCTTTGGCGTCCGGGCTGCCGGACCAGAGCCGACGCGGCGGACCGAACGTCTCCCCGGTGTGGGGGTCTATGCGGATCTGCTCGACTCCGGCACAGGTGCACCAGCAGGCGCCGTCGTCGTCCCAGGCGAGATCCGGATCGATGCCCTTGACCCCGGACAGCTGGACAGGATCGGACCACGGACCGGCCGGGTCGGTGGCCGTCACCAGAAGGTTGCCGCCGTCGCTCACATTCGTGACGATCAGCCAGAACCGGCCGCCGTGGTGGCGCAGCGTGGGCGCGTAGATGCCGCCGGACGACGGTGTGCCGAGGGGCAGGCGCAATTGGCTCGGCCGGTCCAACACGTTGCCGATCTGGATCCAGTGCACCAGGTCCCGGCTGTGGAAGATGGGCACGCCGGGGAAGTATTCAAAACTCGAGCAGGCGAGGTAGTAATCCGCGCCCGCCCGGCAGATGCTCGGGTCGGGATAAAAGCCGGGAATCACTGGGTTGTTGATGGTGTTGCGCGGCTCGGGCATGTTCGACACCCTCATCGAGTCCTTTCGCTGGTTCGGTCACACGGTGGCATTGGGCTGACAGCCCGGGTGCCCCCTGATTCAGCGGGCGGGGTGCAGCCGGCGGTACGACGTCGATCGATCCTCCCCTCCGACGGCGCGGTGTCCGGCGCCTCAATCGTCAGAGTTTGTCAGGTGCACCGAACGAGGGACAAAGAATCAATTTTCCCGGTCCGCGCTTCACCACTGCCGCGGCACGCGGGACAGGGTGGACGTGCGGCCCCTTCGCTCACACCCGGGCGCCGGGCTGCTGGGGGGTTTCCGGCACCGCACGGCGGCCGACTGCACATCAATCGACGAACGGCAGTACGGATGGGGGCGCCACCTGCGCTCCGCTCTGTCACCGCTCGGTGTAACGGACGCTGACTCCCTCCTTCGTCCAGCAGCGCTACGGCGTACGGTTCGCGGCGCACTGCTTCGGTGAGCTGCCCGCCTCCCTGGACGCGTCCGCCGTGATGCGGGCAGTGAGGGCCAGGGTGTCGTCGGGGTGGAGTATGACGTTGAGCATGTCGTCTGCGATAGCTCCAGGGATCTCCGCTATCGGCTTGTCGATATGTCGCCCGGCGGAGGTGCGGAGGCGGGCTTCGCCTTCCAGCGGGTCCCGGCGGCTCTCGGTGAGACCGTCGGTGTACAGGAGGAGCAAGTCGCCCGGGTTCAGGCGGGCGTGGTGCAGCCCGTCGCTCCCGGGCAGGGGGTAACCGATGCCTCGGCCGCGTGCTTCGAGGTACTCGCAGGTGTGGTCGGTGCGTACGAGCAGGGCCGGCGGGTGGCTTCCGTTGGCCAGGTGCAGCTCGCCTGTCGAGGGGTTGATCCGTGCGAGGAGCACCGTGGCCATGAGCTCGCGGTCCAGAGGCATGAGGATCTCGTTGGTGCGGGCGACGATCGATTGCAGCGGGTGGCCCTCCAGGGCGAGTGTGCGTACGGCGTGGGTGACGTTGAGGGCGCTGCGGGTGCTGGTGATGCCGTGTCCGAGGGCGTCGACAACGGTGATGTGGACCGTGCCGTCGGGCAGGGCGAACCAGTCGTAGAGGTCTCCGCCGGTGGGCGCGCCGGTGTCGGCGGGTTCATAGTGCACGGCGAGTTCCAGGCCGCTGACCTTGATCGGTTGCGGGCGCAGGGCGTCTTCGAGCTCCTGGAGGATCCGGCCGTGGGCTTTGCGGATTTGCTCGTCGCGTTCCTCGAGCTGGACGTACAGGGCGAGAACCCCGCTGTTGGTTTCGGCGAGTTCGTGTTTGAGGCGTCGGTGTTCGGCCTCGAACGAATCTGCCCGGGCGAGCGCGGCTCGTAGCTCTTCTTCCATGGCGTCGGCGTCCGTCATGGCTGCCGGCAGGTGGCCCGCCCGGTCGAGGCAGGTGGCGGGTGCGCCGGCAGGTTGCGCTGGGTCAGTCAGGGGGATGTGCCAGGCGGCGGTGTCGTGGGACGCGGCCTGTGCGGGCAGCGGCAGGTCCGGGAGCGACAGGGCGGCGGGGGATCCGGAGCAGCGCAGGGTGACGGCGAGGGAGGTCGTCACCTCTTGCGGGCCGTCTTCGTAGGAGGTGCTGAGGGTGACGCCCCGTCCGGCCTCCATGTGGTGGCCGGCGAGAAGGCTGACGGACAGCACCAGGCGTGCCCTGAGTTCGGCGGACAGGTGGTGTGCTGCGGCGAGTTGTCGCACGGCGCGGCGCAGCGGCGGCAGCTCCTTGTAGGTGTCAGACATACGGATTTCCGGGGGCTTTGGCGACGAGGACGCCGGCGTCGTCACGGGTGCGCCGGTAGCTGTGTGCCAGGGCCAGGGCCTGCAGGCTGGGCGGAAGACCCAGCAGGAAGCGGGAGGGTGAGTGTGTCCAGCGCTCGTCGATGCCGTCGGAATGCAGAACGGTCGTGGCACCCGTTTCCAGGGCGATTATGTGCGTCCGGGGGGCAGGCATGGTCAGCCCGACGACGCCGGGCTGGCCGGTGAGGCGGTGGTGGGCGCTGTGGCGGGAGAGAACTGCGGCGCGGATATTGCCGATGCCACAGAATTCGGCCTGCTCCGGGTGCAGCCGCACCATGCCGACGGCCGCGCCACGTGTGCGGCGTAGAGCACGGTGCATGGTGGTGAGGATGTCTGTCAGCGGGTGGTCGGGCGCCCGGTGAAAGACGCGCAGGGCTGTTTGCGCGGCCTCGGCCGCCCGGGGGCCGTGTCCGAGTCCGTCGACGACGATGACGGTGCGGGCGCCCCCGGTGTCGGCGGCGGCGCAGGCATCACCGCAGTCCTGTTCGGTTTCGACGGGCAGGCACAGGGAGCCGATGTCCTGGCTCGGCTGTGGGGTGCTGGGTGTGGTGAGCCGGGCGCACGCCCAGGTGCCGGTGTCGAGTTGGGTGCGGATGGTGAAATCCGTCGCGATGCGGTCGACTGCTCCCAGTCCCGCTCCTAGCGTGGCCGTGGTCGTATAGCCGTCCGTGAGCGCCCGGCGCAGATCGGGCATGCCGGGGCCGTGGTCGGCAGCGAGGATTTCCAGGCCGCCGCCGCGCAGGATGGGCTGGAGGTAAAGACTGCCGTCGCTGGCGTGTTTGTCGAGGTTACTGGCCAGTTCCGAGGCAAGGACCGCGGCCTGCTCCGGCATGGCCCCGGGCATGGCGCACTGTTGAGCGAGGGTGCGAGCTGCAGCAGCCGCGAGGTGAACGGCACTGTGGTGATCGATGCGGATCTGGACCGTCGATACCGTGGACGTCGGTGTCACGGAACCGTCCATCGCGTGGCTGTCACCGTGGTTCCCTTGCCTGGTGCGCTGTGGACGTCGAACTCGTGCATGAGACGGCGTGCACCTCCCAGGCCGTGACCGAGCCCTGCTCCCGTCGTGTAACCGTCGGTGAGGGCGCTCTCGACGTCCGCGATACCGGGGCCTTCATCGCTGATGGTCAGCCGTAGTCCTCGGCCGCGGGAGCCGTGAAGGTGCTCGACGGTGAGGGTGCCGCCACCCCCGTGGATGTAGGCGTTGCGGGCCAGCTCGCTGGCAGCGGTGACCACTCGGGTCTGATCCACGATGCCGAAGCCGGCGGCGAGGGTGGCAGCGCGCACGGCATGGCGGGTCGTCACCAGATCCTCTTCCGTGCGTACCGGGAAGGTGGACGACTCGCACGTATCGCCCTCAGCGGGCCGGCGAGCTGCCAGGGTTCTGGTGTTCTCAGCGGAGAGCGTCACGGGGTGCCTCTTCGGGGAGCTGCAAATTCTGCTTCCATCCCAGGGAGGCCATGCCCTGTTCGGCGTTCAGGGCGGTTTCCACCCCGGCCAGTTGCAGGCCCAGCTCGACAAGGGTGATCGCTACCGGAGGTCGCATGCCCGCCACGATGACCCGTGCGCCCAGCAGCCGCGCCATGGTCGTCAGTTCCATCAGCATGCGGGCGACAAAGGAGTCGATGAGTTCGAGCCGGGAGATGTCGATGAGGACGCCCTGGGCTTCGTCTGCGGCAATGCGTTCGGTCAGTTCGTCCGCGAACGCCGTGGCGGCTTTGTCGTCGAGTTCGTTGAGAAGCCCGGTCACCAGCACGCTCCCCAATCGCAGGATCGGCACACCTGCCATCGGAGTACTCATCGGGTCACCGCGGCTTCGCTCTGCGGTGAGCCGTTCCCGGTGATCTTGATCGCCTCGGACAGGGCGTCGGCGAGGGTGGCCTTGGTGATGATGGTGGAAAGGTCGATCCCGAGCTGTGCGATGGTCATGGCGATGGGGGGCCGGAGGCCGCTGATGACGCAGTCCGCGCCCATGAGGCGCACCGCGTTGACGGTCTGCATCAGATGCTGAGCAACTGCGGTATCCACGGTGGGGACCGCGGTGATGTCGATGATGGCGACGAGCGCCTCGTGGTCCTGGATCGCCTGCAGCAGATTCTCCATGACCACTTGTGTACGGGTGGTGTCCAGGGTCCCGATCAGTGGGACGGCGAGCACGTGATGCCACAGGCGCACCACCGGGGTGGACAGTTCGAGCAACTGCCGGCTCTGGCGGCGGATGATCTCTTCCCGGCCTTCGACGTACGTCTCGAACGACAGCGCGCCCGCGGCATCCAGGACGCGGTTGACCAGCAGAGCGATCGCGTACAGTTCCGCGCTCTTCTCCACCGAGTCCTGCACGGACTCCAGCAGCGCCTCTTTGAGCGCCAGGACTGCCAGCGATGTGGCCGTGGGGGAGGAGCCACCACGGGCCCTGCGCAGCGAGAACTCCGTCACCGCCTGCTTCAACTCGGGGTGCGCGGTGACGACACGCCCCACGGGCAGCGTGCTGTCCAGGCTGGAAGCGAGCGCGGTCACCAACGCGTCCGCTTCTTCCCGCAGCTCCGCCTCACTGACGCTTTCGCCCATTTCGCTCTGCTGCAACTGCAGCTGAACCCAGCGGTCGGCAACCGTGTCACCCAGGTCATGCAACGCGCTGCTCACACGCTCCCGTATCACGGTCTCGCTGATACCCACTCGGACGCCTTTCACTTACGGGCCCTGCCCGCGGGCCGGATCCGCCGGGACCAGACGTGCTGGAACAGTTCCCACTGAGCCCGGAAAATTGTTGTCGTTCGGAAAATGCTAGCGAGTCCTGTCAACTCAGTGAAACTGGGCCAGTCGGCGGGGTGCCCGCCGTCGGGCGGAACGACCCCGAACGAACAGGAACACGGCCGGGTGAGGGCGAGCTCCGGAGCTGCTGTTCGCTCTGATCAGCAGTGGACTAGCGTGTACCCCCCGAATCGAAAGCTATCCCACAGGCGGCCCGCCGGGCCGGGCGACAACGGCAGGGCTCCCGCGTGTGAGCGGGCACTCGCCGGGTAAGCGGGACGGATGCGCTCAGTTTCGGCGATCCAGGTCGGAGATCAGGCGCCACGACACTTTCCATTCCGCCGGTATTAATCAGATGGGCGCCGTATCGGGAGAGAGCTGCCGCCTGATGTACGCCACCCTTCGCGGGTGCCGCGGAGTGCGAACAGTGAGTCGGCGGAAGCCCCGGCAGGTCAGGCCGACTGTGCGGTGCCCGGCTGATCCATCCGGGGCTGGGTCAGCCCCGTCTCGTCGTCGACGGCCTTCCTGAAGCCCGCGAGGCCATCGAGCAGTGCCCCGCGTGCGCCCGGCTCCATCTTGGCTACCGTGGCCAGGAGTGCCTCCTCACGGTGAGCGCGCAGGCTGTAAAGATGCGAACGGCCGCGACTGGTGAGCTTCAGCTCCACCTCTCGGCGATTGAGTGGGTTCGATCCGCGCCGTATGAACCCGACCGCCTGCAGGCGGTCGCAGAGACGGCTCGCCGAGGAGGGGGTCGCACCCAGCACCTCGCTCAGCGTGCGGAGATTGATTCCCTCACCGCGATCCAGGACGTACATGACCCGCAGTTGCGAGGAAGACACGGGGGCTGTGGGCGCTGCGTCCCGTCCGTGTTCCAGCAAGACGTCAAGCAGTTCGATCACTTCGCGTGCCACCTCAGCCGCATCCTGGAACCGCGGGGGGGAATCAGCGGGATGAACGGCCATGCGGTGACGCTCCCAATCAGACTTGTCAGCTCCATGACCCGGACGCGTCCAGCCCGGGACACGTCATTCGAGAAAGCAGTCGCGTACGGTGGACAGATTTCGGC
Source organism: Streptomyces sp. NPDC051320 (assembly GCF_040682175.1). Lineage (NCBI taxonomy): Bacteria > Bacillati > Actinomycetota > Actinomycetes > Kitasatosporales > Streptomycetaceae > Streptomyces > Streptomyces sp. NPDC051320. The sequence continues at coordinate 2,783 of NZ_JBFBAL010000025.1, read as the reverse complement.
TGCAGAGCGCCCCCTGCGTACTGCAGCCCCCATGAGCTCCTCGATGCGGTACGCCACGCCTTTGAAGCACTACGCGGCCACCGCTGGGGACCTGCTCATGGCTGACTACGCCACGACGATACTCCAACCGGTCTCTGCTCTCCCTTACCCTGCGGAACCGGTCTCTGTCCACAACAGCGCACCTGGCCGAGCCTTCGGCGCTCACGAGCCGTACATGCGATCGAGTGACTGACCGCCGAGCGTCCGCCTGCCCGCCCACCACGTGGCCACGCTCACCCATGAGAGTGCCGCCGGCTCCATCACCGTCAGCCCGGCGAACGGGTGGCGGGGCGGGCTGTCTCAGTCCTGGACCGAAGCAGCCTGCTCTGTCCTGGGCGCCACGACGGTTGCACGCAGGCGTGGTTGTTGCGCACGGGGCGCTAGCATCAGTGCGCCGCTTATGTCCGATCGAAAAGGCGATTCCGCGCATGGCCGACGACGCTTATCTGTTCCTCCTCCCGGACCGGCAACCACGGCTGGGCGCGGCCCTTGCCGCCGTCGGCGTGGTGGAGTGCGCGGAAACACCGGCCGTGCACGGCTGGCTGCAGGCCCACGACGTCTCCGTCACCTCCGAGCAGGTACGGATCCTCCCCGCCGATGCGGAAGCGCTCATCCCTGAGGAGGCGGAGCGCCTGCCGGTGCCGCTGAGCGAGGAAGAGGCGTGGCGGGTGCAGAAGGAGTGCGCGCCCCAGTCCGTTACGGACATGGAAGGCGAATTGCTGGAGTTCCGGGAGACAACCCAGGACTGGGAGGCCCTCGTCCACCGGGCACTCACCGCGGGGATTGCCGCGCCACGCATCGCCCGGTTGACCGGCCTGGATCCCCAGGTCATCGGCCGCCTGATCGTGTGACCTCGTCGGACACCTTGCCTGGACAACGGCACGTTGCACCTATGAGGGCCTTGGCAGGCGCGGGTTCCGGATGATGCTCCTCCTAAGGGCTGTCCATCCCGGCGTTCAGGACTCACCGGCCGATGACGTCGCCTGGAGTCGGCAGGAATCCAGTGCGGATGAAGTAGGTCAGGTAGACCCGCAGGGTCTCATCGGTCAGCGCAGGAGCGTGAACTCCCGCCGCAGCCGTTGCTCGGCTCGTGAACGAGGAATCGAGTGTGCGGGGAAACCGTTGTGGCTCGGCCTGGGGCTCGACGGCCGGCTTCTGCGGACCGTGCCCGCCGAGGAGAAGCTGCGCGGCGTTTTCGGGCTGAGTCGTAATCCGTTTGCGCCACTGCTCAGGTGGCAGGGGCTGCATCACGTAGCCCAGAGCGCCCGCCGCACGGAAGACCTGCGAGAGCCGCGGGGCCTCCGGGTTGGTGAGGTGGAAGGTGGTCCTACCCGTGTCCGACGCGTCCTGTTGCGTCCGATGGCCGGCGAGCGCGACGACGGATGCGCTGACGTAGTCCACCGGCACCCAACCGGTCGACTCGTCGGAGCCCTCCGGGAATGCTTGTGCCTGGAGGCATCCTTTGATGAATTGCCAGAGCAGATCCCGGTCTTGGCAGGCGCCGGTATGCGAGTCCCCCGAAATCCGCGCCGGCCGGTAGACGGTCACCGGGATTCCCCGGCGTCGCGCTATCTCCACGAGGCCTTCGGCCACGCATTTGCTTTGGGAGTATCCGTCCGGGAGATCCCGCACCGGACCCACCGGGGTCGTTTCGGTGATGCTCGTCGGTCCGGTCACCCACGGAGCGTAGACGCCGGTTGTCGAGACGTAGTGCATGCCGCTCGGCTCCGACTCGGCCACGATACGCAGCAGTTCCTCGGTTCCCCCGACGTTGGCACCGCGCAGTTCGGTATAGGGGGCGGCGAAGTTGACACGAGCACCATTGTGGTAGACCTGTCCGACCCTGCGCCGGAGCGACGTGCGCTCAGCGTCCGTCAGCCCCAGACCCGGTGCCGACAGGTCGCCCGGCAGCGGCCGGATCAGATCACCGTAGTGCTCCTTCCACAGCCCGTACCGTTCCAGATTGGCACGCAGCCGACGTGCGCCATCGGTCTCGTCAGCGGCACGGACCAGGCAGTCCACCGGTCCTCCCGTCGACTCGAGCAGGTCGCGCAGCAGGAACGCCCCGAGGAACCCCGAGCCACCGGTCAGCAGCGGCCGGCGCTCCACCGCCGGGGCAGCGGGGCGGGCATGGACGGGCGCACCGCCTGTCCGCGTGATGTCCGGAGCCAGCCGTATATCGTTCTGCGGATCGCTGCTCGATGCGGCACGGTGTCCCTCACGGTCGCTGCTCGGCCCGTCCAGCAAGCGTTGCAGGCCGTTGACCGTCGGTGCGGCGAAGATGTCCCGCAGCGACAGGCGCACGCCGACCCGCTCCTCGATGCGCTGAGCCAGTTTCACCGCGAGCAGTGAGTGCCCGCCGAGGGCGAAGAAGTCGTCATCGAGGTGGACGCCCGGGACACCGAGGGTGTCCGCGAACACCGCGCACAGGATTTTCTCGCGCTCGGTGCGCGGGGCGCGCCCGGTGGTACGGCCGGTGGGCAGGCCGGGTGAGGGCAGGGCCGGTCGGTCGACCTTGCCGTTCGGGGTGACCGGCAGCGCGTCGAGGGTGACGAAGGCCGAAGGCACCATGTGCTCCGGCAACTCCTGGGCGAGGGCCCGATGCAAGTCGGCCGCCGTGGCTTGCGGGTGACCGTCGGCCGCTACTGTGTAGGCCACGAGCCGTTTGTCGCCGGGTTGGTCTTCGCGGAGGGTGGCGCAGGCGGCGGTGACGCCGGGCAGGGCGGTGAGGGCGGCTTCGATCT
>NZ_JBFBAL010000024.1:0-42381 GCF_040682175.1 Streptomyces sp. NPDC051320 | reverse complement strand
TCGGCGCTCGTATCCCGACGCCCGCATCTCGAAGCTCAAGCTTCCGGTGACACCCCTCGGTGATACCCCGAAGGAGTGAACGCCCCGCCCCGGCTCCCGACTCCCCAGACTCGGACGTCGAGAGCCGAGAGCCGAGCTTCGGGCGAGCGTGAAGGGAAGGTTCGTTTCGATCCCCTGTCCTACGCCCGTGAGACGGCGCGCAGTCGAGAACCTGGGGAAGTGCCAGGGGCTCCGGGCCCGGCAAAAGATCGGCCGGACAGGACCTTGTGAGACGGCCTCTCCCTAGGCTTTCCGTGCGAGCAGTTGAATCTCCTGGAACTGCCGCCGGTCGGTCGGCTGCGGCTCACGAACCATCCGGGCCACCTCCGCCAATCCGGACTTGCGCAGCATCGCGGCGAGGTGATCAGGCGACCACCGATAGGCCAGGGCGACTGCGTGATCGAAGGCCTGCGTCAGGTGAGACGGACCATCGCTTGCCGAAAAGCCGAGCAGAAGGTGGCCGCCAGGTGCCAGCACGCGGTGGAACTCCACGAGGATGGCGGGCAGTTCATGCGGCGGGGTGTGGATGATGGACCACCGTGAGAGTACGCCGCCCAGCGTGCCGTCAGCGATGTTCAACGCGGTCATCGAGCCCACGTCGAACCGCAGGGCCGGGTACGCCTGTCGAGCCAACTTGATCATCGCAGGCGAGGCATCAACACCGAACGCCGCCAGGCCCAGCCCGTCCAGATGAGCAGTGATATGGCCAGGCCCGCACCCCAGGTCCGCGACCCGGACTTCCCCACTCGCGGTGGCGACCTCGGCGAAGGCACCCAGGATCGCGCGGTCCAGGGCACTGTCACGCAGCGTGTCGCGGAACAGCTCCGCGTAGGTGGGCGCAGCAGCGTCGTAAGCCTCGCGGGTGGCAGCGAGGGCCTCGTGTTCGACCATGCTCGCCACGGTAGTTCCCGTGCTCCTTGGTGCGTGCCGGGCGCCACGGCGAGCGCGGCGGGATGGCGGGCGGCGAGGCGGTCGTCCGCTCTCGGGACAATTGGTGCCCGCCTGGGTCCGGGGCGCGTCACCTCGGGAGGCGGGCGAGGATGGTTTTGCCCTGCCCGGGGTCGCACGTGACGGTCAGGCTGCTGGTCAGGCTGCGAACCATGTGCCAGCCGAAGCCGCCGGTGCTGCCGTTCAGGTCGGGGGCCCGCACCTGTGGGGGTGCGTGGCTGAGGTCGCTGACGGCGACGTTCACCGTATCGGGGGTGGCGCTCAGCTCGAGGGTGTAGCGGCCGCCGCCGTGACGCAGTGCGTTGGTGGTCAGTTCGGTGACCACCAGGGCGAGAGTTTCCGCCGCCTCGGTGGCCAGTGCCGGGTCGAGTCCGTCGGCGAAGGCCCGGGCGATGTCGCGGGCGCGGGGCACGCCGGCCGGGCTGTCGTCCTCGAGGACCAGGCCGGAGGTGGCACGGTCCGTGTCGGTCGTCGTCTCGCTCATGCGCTGACACCCCGCCTGCGTCGGTTGTACCGCTGAGCCAGGCTTGTGCCCCCCGGATCCGGGCTTCAACCCCTCCAGTACGTCTTTCGGGGGGCGCGCGGGCCAAGGTATGGCACCCCGGCTGTGCCGGAAATCTGTTGCCCGGAGAGTAGACATGGGCGCTCGCCGGAGCTAGTGTTTCCCTCGTAGCCAAGAAGTCGCAGAAGGGCGCGGCAGACACGAACTGCTGCGCATGCAGGTTGAGCAAGAAGCGGAACGGCAGGGGAGTGACAGGGCCGGAAGTGGAGGGTCCTTTCACTGACTGCCGGGCCGGGCGGCCCCAGGGGCCGCACAGCAATACCCGCAACATCGAGCAGCACAGCCCATTGATGGAACGAGGAAGGAGCTCACCGCCATCAGGATCGCCCGGGCGAGGAACAGACCGCTCGGGTACCGCAGACCCCGGAACGGAAGGTGGTCCCCGGTCAAACATCCGCGATCCCCGCACATCCGCTCTTCCAGGCGGACACGCGGAAAAAGAAGGCCGGTGCAAGTCAGCCGGTAGATGGTGTTGAAAGCTCGGGGCCCGAGTGCCGTACGGCACCCGGGCCCCTCGATGCGTCCTTCGAAAGAATTCGAAAGAAGAGGTTTATGCCCCCTCGCAGTTCCCGCCCCGTCGACAGTCTCGACGACGACGATTACCCCGCCTACACCATGGGCCGGGCCGCCGACATGCTCGGCACCACCCCCGCCTTCCTGCGGGCCCTCGGCGACAACCGCCTCATCACCCCGCTGCGCTCCGAAGGCGGCCACCGCCGCTACTCCCGCTACCAGCTGCGCATCGCCGCCCGCGCCCGCGAGCTCGTCGACCAGGGAACCCAGATCGAAGCGGCCTGCCGCATCGTCATCCTCGAGGACCAGCTCACAGAAGCCCAGCGCATCAACGAAGAACTGCGCACCGACGAGACCGGATCACAGGCCTCGGCCTGACCGGACGCGCACCGCGAAAAGAGTGCGCCGTTGCCCGGGGTTCCGGGCCTTTCCTGGCCGTGAGAACGGCCAGGACCGTGGGCGATGTGTCTTTTTCAGAGGAGGACCGGAGTGACGGGCGGCAGCTGCGGCCCGGGTTGCCACTCGAAGAGCACGATGGTGGCGTCGTCGCTGAGCTGATGGTGGTGGGCGAGGATCGAGTGGATGAGGCGGCGCAGGACCTCGTAGGCGGGTTCTCCCGCGGCGGTGGCGCGGATGATGAAGTCGGCGAAGGTGTCCAGGCCGAACATCTCGCCGGAATCCGAGCGGGCTTCGGTGACGCCGTCGGTGTAGAGCAGGACCCGGTCACGGGGCTGGAGCTGCTCGTGGTGCACTTGCCGCTCGTGGCCGGTGAACGTACCGAGGCCCAGCGGACTCTCCGAAGGACGCTCGAGCGCGCCGTGCATCAGGCGTTGATCGCGGATGAGGAGCGGCGGTGGGTGACCGGCGTTGGTCCAGGTCAACTCGCCGGTGGGCAGGTCGAGGTGGGCGAAGATTCCGGTGCAGTACCGGTCGGGGAACTCCGCGGCGAGGGTGTCGTCGACGCTGCCGGTCAGGTCCTTCAGGTCGGCGCCGCTGCGGCGGGCGTTGCGGCACCCGGCCAGGGCCACCGAGGTGGTCAGGCCGGCCTTCAGGTCGTGGCCCATCGAGTCCAGGATCGTGGTGTGCAGCGTGTGGTCGATCAGCGAGTGGTCGAAGCCGTCACCCCCGATGTCGTAGGCGGGCTCCAGGACGGCGGTGGACAGAACGTTCTGGGCTTGCAGCGTCCGCGGCGGCAGGAACGCCCACACCATTTCGGCGGGCAGATGCATCGCCTCCCGGCGCTTGACGCCGGTGAAGATGTCGCTGTGACTGCCCTTGGAGACCACGATCAGGGTGAGCAGGGTGGCCAGCGACCGGCAGAACCGCAGGGTCGGGGCGTCCAGGCAATCACCGCGCAGGCCCAGCACACCCATCCGCTCGACGCCGTCCATCATCGGCGTCCACAGCTGGAGCCCGCCCGTCTCGGCTTCCGTGACGCGCAGCGAGGCGGTGCGGTAGGACCAGCCGGCGAGACTGTCATCGATATCCAGCACGGGCGGCTCCCGGTCACCCTCCGGCGCCTCGGGTTGCGGCATGGGGATGAGGACATCCTGCTGAACGTCGGCGAGGTAGATAGTCAGGTCCCGCAGACCCAGCAGCGCCGCGCACCGGCGGGTCAGCTCCGGGACCTCCCCCAGGCCGACCTGCTCGAACTCATGCAGTAGTTCGTCCAGCGCCCGGAAGCCGACGATGGTCATCTCGTCCATGAGGCCACCCGCCTTCTGAAGGACCGCTGACGCAGCTGCCCTGTATTGCCGGCCTTCTGCGACGTTGCCGCCGGGCATACGGCCAAGTGGCCGCACTACCCAGATAACCGCTGATCAGCGGCCCTGTCCACCGCCCGCGGACCTCAGCGCGAGCTGAGGTCCGCGTACCTGCCGCAGCCCCCGCCCGTACTCGCCGGAACGCCGTTCGTCCTCGCGTCAGGGCGCGGTGGCCTCAGCCGCCCAGGAACACCGGATTGGTCAGCGCGGCCAGCGGTCCCGGCAGGCCCGTCACCACCGGTGCGTGCCGGACCTCCGCTCGTACGTATGCGGCGTACGCAGGCGTGGTCGCCCACTCCACCGCCCCGGCCCCGGACTCCGGTAGCGACACCGTGTACAGCGTGCCCTGGTCGGTGACCAAGTCCGCCGTGCACCCGGACGGCGCCCCGGTGACTACGAGCCGGACCGTCACCGGGGTGTCGGCGGGCACCCGGAGCCGTTCCCCGATGCCGGCGTGGAGCGCGCGGCCGCCGGAGGCGCCGAAGGTGAGCGAGATCGCCGAGGACTCCGCGATGTAGGAGCGGCCGGCCCGGATGCCGGCCAGGATGGCTTCCCGGCTGAGCTCGTCGGCGAGCACCACGGTCTGCGGCAGACCGATCCGGTCCGGTTCCCGGTGCGCGTCGCTGTTGCCCATCGCCGGGGTCCAACCGGTGCCGCTGACCAGGGTGTTGTCCCAGTCGGCGACCGATACCTCGTCGTCCACCGTGTACGGGCCGTTCCACACCTCCACCGCGTCCGCTTCACCGAAGCCGAACTTCCAGTTGCAGCCGATGCAGGTGGCGTGCGGGTGGGCGGGTACGACCAGGCCACCGGCCCGGCGGATCTCCCGGGCGTAGTGGCCGAAGCGGTTGTCGCGGGCGCGGTAGCGCCAGTCCACCCAGGTGCCGTGGTCGGTGGCGATGCCCAGCACATGGCCGTTGCGGGTGGTGATCTCCTCGCCGGTGAGGATGAGCAGGTCGTCGCCCCACAGTCCGGCCCACGCACTGTGCCCGGAACTCGTGTTGTGCTCACTGGTGTTGATGAAGTCGAGCCCGGCGGCGCGGGCCAGCGCGGCGATCTCGGCGGGCGTGCGCTTCCCGTCGGAGTGCACCGAGTGGAGGTGGCAGTCGCCCCGGTACCAGGCCCGTCCGCGCCCCTTCGCGCGCACCGGCGGATACACCGGCTCCGGCGTTGCGGGGGTCGGCCCGAACCGCAGGGTGATCGTGACGGTGTACGGCAGCCCGTCGGGAGCCGTGGTGTACGGGCCCAGCGCGATGTGCCACCGGCCCGCCCGGATCGGCCCCGGCAGATAGCCGGGTGTCGCCTCGTCGCCACGCAGGAAGAACTCACTGCGCGCGCCGCCCGACCAGCCCCGGAACCCGGCCCGGCCCCCTGCGGTGCCCCGCTCGTCGAAGATGCCGATGTCGAGTGCGTTGCCCTGGGTGCCCGGGGGGACGGGCGGCTTCTCGTACGTGTAGGAGACGGCCAGTTCCCGTACGCCGTGCGGTACGTCCACCGGGAGGTACACGTAGTCCGGCGACCCGGGCGGCAGCGTGCCGTGCACGGTCCGGGTCCGGTCGGCGGCAGGCCCGTCGCCGGGCGTGGCGCCCGCGGGGTCTGCGAAGCTCACGCTTCCCAACGTAAGCGCGGTGGCGGCGCCCGTCACCAGCAGTCCTCGCCTGCCCAGCTCGCCGGCCGTATCTCCAGTGGCCATACCAATAGCTCCAGGTGTCCGGTGGGTGGCACGAGCGGTGGGGTCGAACCGATTCCAACCCTGGTATCGAGCCGTGAACCGGGCGAGAAGGGAAGGGTGCCCGCAGGTGGAGACCCGACGGCCGGGTGGCGCTGTGCCTCGGTTTTCGTGTGGTCCCGGCATATCCTCGGGCGGCCACCCGACCCACGGAGAGGGCTGACCCCATGCGGCTGAGCACCACGATCTTCCTGACGGACCTCACCGTCACCCCCGTGCGCCTGGCACGTGAACTGGAGCAACGCGGCTTCGCCGGGCTGTACCTGCCCGAGCACACCCACATCCCGGTGGAGCGCACCACGCCGTACCCGGCGGGTGGTGAGCTGCCCGACGAGTACGGCCGGACACTCGACCCGTTCGTGGCGCTGGCCCAGGCGGCCGCGGTGACCGACACCCTGACCCTGGGCACCGGCATCACGCTCATCGCCCAGCACGACCCGATCGACCTGGCCAAGCAGATCGCGACCCTCGACCACCTGTCGGGCAGCCGCTTCACGCTCGGCCTCGGCTTCGGCTGGAACAAGGAGGAGGCCGCCGACCACGGCGTGCAGTGGGCGGACCGCCGGGAACTCGGCCGGGAGCGGATGGCACTGATGCGGGCGCTGTGGGCGCCCGAACCGACCGCGTACACCGGGAAGTTCGCTTCGGTACGCGCCAGCCACGCCCACCCCAAGCCGCGCGGCGGCAGCGTCCGCACCCTGGTGGGCGGGGCCGCGGGCCCCCAACTCTTCGCGCACATCGCCGCGTACGCGGACGGCTGGCTGCCGATCGGTGGCCGTGGCCTGAGCGAGTCGATCCCGGCGCTGCGCCAGGTGTGGACGGACGCGGGCCGCGACCCGGCGACCCTGCACGTCGTGCCGTACGCCGTACTGCCCAGCGCCGGCAAGCTGTCCCGGTTCGCGGAGCTCGGCATCGAGGAGGTGGTGCTGCAGCTGCCGTCGGGGGACGAGAAGACGGTACTGCGGTCGCTCGACGCGTACGCGGAACACCTCTGACCGGGCGGGCCGGGCGAGTTCATCGACAGGTGGACGAGATGCTGGACACCGGCGGTGGGCTTAGAACCTCTAACGGAATGGCCTCACCGGGTGTGTCGGTGAGCGCGGTTGGTACTGTCCGGCCGTGACTCTGACGGACCTTCGTGACGGATTCCGCGACGCTGAGCAGCGGCAGTGTGTCCAGGCAATGATCGCCAGTCGCCTTGCGGACGATCGCGAGCCGCAGGAGTGTCGATATCTCATGCGCTTCTGGTGGCAGCTGAGCATGCCGTACCAGGAGGTATCGGTTGCGGAACTGCGCCTAAATGTCGGCCAGCAGAAGCTAGACGTCGTGATGGAACTCGATCAGCGCCATCAGGTCATCCCACGAGGAGATCGACGCATGGCTAGCCGGCGCAGTGCAGACGTTCCCGGTGCTTCAGGACCATGGCTTCAGCGCTACCTCGGACAGCCACGATGGAGGCTAGAGCCTCGGCAGACGTTGCCAGCAGATCAGTGCGCATCCGAGGGTGAGGAAGGCTTCGTGGATGTCGTCACGGATCTCCCAGTGGATCCGCAGGCGGCGGAACCAGTGCAGGTGAGCGAACGCGCGCTCCACGACCCAACGTTGGCTTCCGAGGCCGGAACCGTGCTCGGTGCCGCGGCGGGCAATGACTGGCTTCACGCCGAGGTCCCGGACAAGCCTGCGGTACTTGTCGTGGTCGTAGCCGCGGTCCCCGCGTACAACCTACGGTCGGCGGCGCGGCCGGCCGCGTTTGCCGCGCACGGGCGGTACGGCCTGCAGAAGTAGGATGAGCTGCGTGACGTCGTTGCGATTCCCGCCGGTCAGCGTGGCCGCAAGTGGGATGCCAGTGGCGTCGGTGATCGCGTGGTGCTTGCTGCCCGTCCTGCCCCGGTCAACGGGGCTTCGTCCCGTTGCGGAGCCCCTTTTAAGGCCCGGATATGGGAGCCGTCGACTGCAGCCCGGGAGAAGTCCAGGGCGTTCGCGCAGCGGAGCTTGGCGAGGAGAACCTCGTGCAGCCGGGGCCACACACCGGCCTCGGTCCACTCGGCCAGGCGGCGCCAGCAGGTCATGCCCGAGCCGAAGCCGAGTTCCTGCGGCAGGTGTTCTGTTCCCAGGCGATCCCGGTATGCAGTACGAACAGGATCCCCTGAAACACCAGCCGGTCCGGATGCCTCCTTCGCCCCGGATGACGTGCCCGGCGTTCCACCTTGGGTAACAACGGCTCGACCACCGCCCACAACTCGTCATCGACGTCCCATGGCTTCGGCCGAGCCATCCCACACCCCCGGATCAACGTTCCCGGAGTGATCCAACCACCTAAAAGATCATTTCGTTAGGAGTTCTTAGGGGCCCCCGCGCCGGCGGCACAGTCATGTCCGTGTGGCGCAGAGCGAGGCCATGGTGCACTGCTGTGGCGCACACACCAGGCCGACCGGCGCAGGCCCGTGGCTCGCCACTGGGCGAGCGGCGCGCGGTCAGACCCAGCGCAGGGAGTGCGCGATGGCGTCGCAAAGTTCGCCCATCGGACTGTTCGCGCCGCTGAGCGGCATGGAGAAGGCGAGGTGGAGGTATCCGACGTCGCCGGGCATGCGGACGTGGAAGTCCATGGTTGTGTTCGTGATCACACGGACTGCCTCACCGGCGGGCAGTTTAAAGACGTCCACCTCTGAGTCCGAACCCGTACGGTGTTCCAGAGCCTCAGCGACGGCGGTCGGTTGGGGGGCCGGCCGACGGGGTGTGAGCGCCACCGATACCAGGAGGGAGGCAGGTACGACTGCGCCACCCGGTGACTCGCTTCTGAGGAAGAACTCCAGTGCTCCTTGCGCGACTGCGCCTTCGGCTGTGTTGCGCAAGGCCGTCCACACGGTGCGCGTGACGTCTCCCGGGACGCGACTGCTCGCAGACTCCTTGTCGATAAAAGTCTTCAGCTGGGCGCGCCAGCGCTCGTGCGTGAGGTCGACGCGGAACCAATCGCGGGGCACCAGGAGTCGGTAGTCCGATGCGGGCGCTTCGGCCGTGGTCATGCTCCAGCTCGGGCGGTGATCAGAGCCGATCCGTCTGTGTTGAACAGGCGGATGCTGCTAGCGATGTTGCCGAACAGTGTGGCGAAGGTGTCCCACCCGGTCATGGTTGGCGTGTCCATCTCCATCACGAAAGTGGTGCCATTCGGGAGCGGTACGTAAACGCGTATGAATGACGTGGCAAACACCGCGGGCAAACCGGCATCGGCCAGCTCTCCGGTAACGCGCTCCTGACGGGTTCCGACACAAGACACTGCGAGTCCGCAGGGCAGCTCGATCTCCGTGACCTCGTTGCCGCTGCCTGTACGGCGCAGGCTGGCTGCGATCGCCCTGATGGGATTCGCGACCCCATCGGGGCTGTCCACGAGGGATGTGAACACGGTAGCGCTGCATGGCGTTTCATCGAGCGCCAGTACGCAGATGGCGGCGTACTCGGCTCCGGCAGTCACCAGATCATCGAGGCCAAGCGCGCAGAGAACTCCGAACTTGAGCTGCTCTTCGCCGGGCACGCCGGGGAGAGCCTTGGCCGTAAGTTCTTCCAGGATCCGGACCGCCTCGTCATCGTCATCTACCGCGACGGGCAGGTCGTGGAAAACCTCTGGCATCACCCAGCGCACATGAATGTTGTCGGATCGGCCGATGGACTGTGTGGCGCGCTCCTGTGAGGGGTTGGTGCGAGGCGGAACGGTGTGCGATCTGGAAATCTCTGTGGTCACGCGGATTCGCCGCTTTCGGGAATGGAGAGCTCTGGGGCGTCAGGGAAGAACCTCCGTGAAGAGGCGTACATGCCGTAATAGGGATAAGTCGTCGGGATGTCGGCTCCGCCACGGCGTGCGATGCCGGCGATCTCCCGGTACAAGCGCACCCGGCAGCGCATGTTGCGCAGAGACGGGTCGTGCAAGGTGGGGCGTCGCCAGAGGTAGAGCCCCAGCATCAATCCGATGACGATCAGTGCGTCCACGCAGACGAAGGCGATCTGGAATGCACGGGGCCTCTGGGAGGCAACCAGATCCCAGAATGGCCAGGCGCCGAGCGTGAACGCGGCCAGCGGTAGGCTGGCCACACATCCGACGAGGCGTCCTTTCCGGTTGTCCTCCCACCGCTGCGCCAGTAGCCCGTGAACAGCCTTGTCATTGAGGAAGTCGAAACGCACATCGCGCCCGAATTTTTCGGCCGCCGCTTTGGCGGCGGGAACAGCAGCGATGACCGACGAGGAGACCACCTGGTGGACCCCGCCGTCGTCTCCCATGAACTGACCGACAGACAAGCCTTGTTGCTCACTCATTCGGTGTCTCCTTCTCATCCGGCCGACGACAGCGCGGCATGGAACGAAGCCGAGGGTGGGCTGGGTTGCGGCGTCGGTGATGGAGTGACGGCCCCGCGGGGCGCACGCGGAGTCGTGTCCGGCACCGGGGTGGGGCGGGCGCTTCCTGGCGGGGGGCTGACGTTGTGCGGAGCATCGTTCCCAGGCAGGCTCTTGCGCGCCTTGAGGATCGACGTTACATACAGGTTGGTCAGTCCGGCACCCTTGATGTACCGCGTAACGACCTCCGGATCCCAACCCCCGGCGGGAAGCTTCGGCGTCGCAATGCCCCGCTTGGCGAGCAACTTGGAGGCATACGTGACACCCTTGTTGATGTTCTTCGCTGCGAATCCGTTGGTGAAGGCGCCCCAGACTCCTCTCTGCGCACCAAGCAGGCGTGCCCCCTTGGCTGCCGCGGTCAGGCCTTTCAGTGCACCGACGCCGGGGACGATGCCGACCGCGTCGACGCCAATCTTCAGCGCGTCGAACTTTCCGCCGCGGGCGAATGCGTCGTACAGGCGTCCTGTCAAAGCGCCGGCACTGGCAACGGAAGCCAGGCCAACGATGACCGCAGCCGCGAGACCGCCGGTCAAGACGATCGCAGCGGCCAGAGCGACCACTGCCAGGATCGTCGCGGCGGTCGATAGCCAATCCGCATGGTCCGCCAGCCAGTCCAGCACGCCGCCGGGATCCCGAACCCCGTCGTGGTGAATCACATTCTTGATCTTCTTGGCCGCACGGTTCGCAGCGTCGTCGCGTATGTCCTTAGCGCTTTCGATCTTGCTGCGTGCCTTGGCCATCTCCCCTGCGGCATCATCCCGCTTCTTCTGCTGCTTGCTGCGTTCCACATGGTCGTCCTTCGAAGGAACGGTCCCCGCATACGGCTCCAGCGCCTTGACCGCTGCTTTGTGGCCGGTCTCTGCGTCGCGGAACTCCTCCAGGGCCCTGTCCGCCATGCGCTGCGCCCGGTGGAGCTCGCCGGCGTACTCGTCCGACTCACCATCCCTGACCTTGGTGCCCAGTGCGGTCGCGGCCTCGTCGTAACGGTCATAGGCCTTTTTCAGCCGACCGGCGGTGTCCCCCGCGGTCTCGTGGAAGGCGCGGCCTGCGTCGCTGTCCCAGCCCTCGACCGACGCCAGGGCCCGGATGTTCCGCGCCTGCTTGTCGATCTCCTGGGCCATCCCACGCATCTTCTTGCCGAGTCGGGCCACCTCGTGCGGATCGCCGGGAACTGGGTCGGAGTCGTACATCGGCGTCCAGTCGGACGGTCGGGTGGTCACTGCTTCCCCTTCTTCCCGCTCTTGTTGGCGTTCCGGAGCGCTTCCGCGAGCTCGTGATCAAGTTTGTCGTAGGACTTGGCCGCGTTGGCGGTGAACTTGGCCAGGTTCTCGATGTCCTTCATCAGCTTCTTGCGGCTTTTCTTCCATGTCTCGGAGAAGTCATCGAAGATGTCACGGAGCTTGTCGCTGCCCAACTCGTCCTCGTAGCCCTCGGCGGGATTGCCGTGCTCCGTGAACTCGTTGTGAATACGAAAAAGCGAGTTCGAGCAGTCCTTGATCAGGTCAAGGTCAGCTCTGGTCCTGTCAGCCACGCTGTTCCCCCAAAAGGTGCTGAACTTCAGTGTGCCCGTCTCAGCGGTTAATGGCCTGGATTTCCTGCACGACGACCTTCTGTTCGGCGCCGAAGGTGCCGTCCGGCAGAGTCTGTTCGCCGTCGACGCCCGTGCCGGTCCAGTGGATCTTCCAGGTTACGGTGGCCTTGAGCTGATATGAGCTATCCCCGGACGAGCGCAGGTACTTCACGCCGCACGGCGGGGTTTCGTCGGCCTTGCCCTTGGCGTATGGCTCGCCGATCGAGCCGTCGTTGATTGCGCATTCACCCGAGGCGGGATAAGTATCCGCGTCTTCGGTACCCGGCTCCATTTTGAGCGAGACGGGCACCGCAGTCGTGGTTGCCTGGATATGGAGCGCAGGCACGGATGCGGTAACCGAGACCGGCTTGAACTCGGCGCCATCCAGCCATGCCCATGTCGGCAGGTTGACCTTTGTGGTGCCTTCGGGCGCCAGGTTCACCGCGGTGCCGGGCACGCGGATCTCGGCGTACGCGAGTTGAGCGAGCATCTCGGGCGTGATCGCCTGCGGTATGTCAGCGGGTGGGACATCGCCTTCGTCCACCCAGAAGGTCTGCTTGTCGCAGTCCTGGGCCCCGGGATCGGCTTCCCGCCCCTCGCTGACGTACGAACCCCACCAGTAGCCCTCGCCGGCTTTTTCCTTGTTGAAGTCCTTGTAGGGGTGGCCGTTGACGTACCGGTCCTGCTGCGTGGCATCCCACTCGTAGCCCGTTGAGCCGACCTCCCAGATCTGCCTCATGTACGCCTCCAGTTCTATGGGGGTGTACTTCGGGGCGTAGTAGCAGGGAGGTGGGGACCACGTGGTGGTGGAGGTGACAGCTCCGGCAGCCTTACCGCTGCCGTTCTTCGAACGGTCGAAAACGATGGCTCCAGCTGTTGCGGAGAGCGTGCCGTCCTCGTCGGCGTTGCCCTGTGGCTGGGGCGCAGGGGTCTCAGTGCCTTGGCCACCGCGGCCGCCGGCGTATGCCGCGTGCGGTACAAGGGCCAGTAGACAGGCAAGCCACAACGTCACCGTAGTGACGGATCGCTTCAGGGCTGGCACTGGTCGGCTCCCCGCTTCGAGATGACGTTGGTGGTCTGCCACACGCCCTGGGGGTCCTTGACGAGCTTGGTGTTGTACAGGACGTAACTCTCGGACGTCGTCGGGGTCTTTTCGACCTTGCCGGTCTTCCGGTTCCTGAGGAAGGACTTGCTCTCGTCGGAGCAGTAGACGACGGTCGCGGTGCCGTCGTCTTTCAAGGTCACGGTGCGGTCGAAATACCGGGTTGTCCCCGTCCATGTACGATTGTCGTCCACGTAACCCTTGACGAACGTCCTGGCGCTGTCCAGGGCGCCGTTCGCGCTGTAGAAACTGAGGGCGTTGGTATTCACGCTTCCCTTGAAGATCGCGTCGTCCACGGAGTCGATGCGCTGGGCATTGTCAGCAAGCACTGCGTCCCTTTTGGCGTCTCCTGTCTTCTGGTCCTCGAAGATGTTCTTGGCACCGGTCGCAAATACGATCTTCGGGCGCCCAGCCGGGTGTGATGGGTTCGAGCTCGGCGACGCGGTCGTCCCCTGGCCCACGTCGGCACCTGCGATTTTGTCGCTGTCCTTTGAAGTCTTGTCCCCGCCGCCACACGCGGACAATGACAGGGCTGCGACGGTGGTCAGCACAACTGCAGCGAGCAGGGCGGGGCGGCGATTCACAGTCAACTCCGGGTGGGGAAGGTTCTCGCGAGCAAAGCCACGTTACCCACGGGACGCGTGCGAACACCAGTTGTAGTTCGGCCTGGTGGGAGAGGCGGCGGCGTATCCGGTGGATCACGGTCGCGGTGCGAGAGCCTGTCTGTGCCGTACTTGATGCGGTCGATGCTGGGAGCTACCCCGGTCGCCACGTTGGCCGAGCACATTAAGTGACGAACGAGTGCTGGGGTCCCCTGCTGGGCAAGATCAAGCCCGATACAGGTCTCAAAGTGCTGCTCAACTGGTCCACGTGCTGACGGGCTCTCCGGGCAAGGCGACGCCGACAGGGTCCATTCGCGCTCGTATGCTCGAACCATGACTGATCCGCAGCCCGCAGCACCCACCGCAAATTCCATGCGCCGCGCGCTCAAGCGGGCCAGGGACGGTGTCGCCATCGACGCGGTGGAGGCGGCCGTACTGCTGCAGGCGAGAGGCGACGATCTGCGTGATCTGGCCGCTTCGGCGGCCAGGGTGCGGGATGCGGGGCTGGCGGCGGCCGGGCGGCCGGGGGTCATCACGTACTCGCGCAAGGTGTTCATCCCGCTGACCCGGCTGTGCCGCGACACCTGCCACTACTGCACCTTCGTCACCGTGCCCGGCAAGCTCAGGCGGGCCGGGCACGGGATGTATCTGTCGCCCGACGAGGTGCTCGCGATCGCCCGGCAGGGGGCGGCGATGGGCTGCAAGGAGGCGCTGTTCACGCTCGGCGACCGGCCGGAGGACCGCTGGCCGGAGGCGCGGGAGTGGCTGGAGGCCGAGGGGTACGACGACACCCTCGCCTATGTGCGGGCGATGGCCATCCGGGTTCTGGAGGAGACCGGGCTGCTGCCGCACCTCAACCCGGGGGTGATGTCCTGGACCGACCTGCAGCGGCTCAAGCCGGTGGCCCCCTCCATGGGGATGATGCTGGAGACGACGGCGACCCGGCTGTGGAGCGAGCCGGGCGGCCCGCACCACGGCTCGCCCGACAAGGAACCCGCCGTACGCCTGCGGGTGCTGGAGGATGCCGGGCGCTCCAACGTGCCGTTCACCACCGGTGTGTTGATCGGTATCGGGGAGTCGTACGAGGAGCGCGCCGACGCGTTCTTCGAGCTGCGCAGGACGGCGCGCTCCTACCACGGCATCCAGGAAGTCATCGTGCAGAACTTCCGCGCCAAGCCGGACACCGCGATGCGCGCGATGCCCGACGCGGAACTGGAGGAGCTGGCGGCCGCGATCGCGGTGGCCCGGCACATCCTGGGTCCGTCGGCCCGTATCCAGGCGCCGCCGAACCTGGTGGACGCCGAGTACGCGCTGCTGATCGGCGCCGGCATCGACGACTGGGGCGGTGTCTCCCCGCTGACCCCCGACCACGTCAACCCGGAGCGCCCCTGGCCGCACATCGACGAACTGGCCGAGCGGACCGCGGACGCCGGCTTCCGGCTGCGTGAACGGCTCACCATCTATCCGGAGTTCATCCAGCGCGGCGAGCCCTGGCTGGACCCGCGGCTGCTGCCGCACGTCCGGGCCCTGGCCGATCCGGACACCGGCCTGGCACGCGAGGACGTCACCCCGCAGGGCCTGCCCTGGCAGGAGCCGGACGAGGGTTTCACCGCGAGCGGCCGCACCGATCTGCACCACACCATCGACACCGAGGGCCGGACCACCGACCGGCGTGACGACTTCGACGAGGTCTACGGGGACTGGGAGGCGCTGCGCGAACAGGCGGCGCCCGGCATGGTGCCGTCGCGTATCGACACCGACGTCAAGCAGGCGCTGACGCAGGCCGCCGCCGACCCGACGCTGCTCACCGACGACGAGGCGCTGGCCCTGCTGCACGCCGACGGGCCCGCGCTGGACGCCCTCACCCGGATCGCGGACGAGTTGCGCCGCGAGGTGGTCGGTGACGACGTCACGTACATCGTCACCAGGAACATCAACTTCACCAACGTCTGCTACACCGGCTGCCGTTTCTGCGCCTTCGCCCAGCGCCGGACGGACGCCGACGCGTACACCCTGTCGCTGGACCAGGTCGCCGACCGGGCCGCCCAGGCCTGGGACGTGGGCGCGGTCGAGGTGTGTATGCAGGGCGGCATCCACCCGGACCTGCCGGGCACCGCGTACTTCGACATCGCCCGGGCGGTGAAGGAACGCGTCCCCGGCATGCATGTGCACGCCTTCTCGCCGATGGAGGTGGTGAACGGCGCAACCCGCACCGGGATGTCCCTCCGCGAGTGGCTCACCGCGGCCAAGGAGGCCGGCCTCGGCTCGCTCCCCGGCACAGCGGCCGAAATCCTCGACGACGAGGTCCGCTGGGTCCTCACCAAGGGCAAACTGCCGACAGCCACCTGGATCGAGGTCATCAGCACCGCGCACGAACTGGGCCTGCGCACCTCATCGACGATGATGTACGGCCATGTGGATCAGCCCCGCCACTGGCTCGGCCACTTCCGCACGCTCGGCCGGATCCAGCAGACCGCGCTCGCCCACGGCGTCGCCGGATTCACCGAGTTCGTCACCCTGCCCTTCATCCACACCAACGCCCCCGTCTACCTGGCCGGCATCGCCCGCCCCGGCCCCACCACCCGCGACAACCGGGCGGTCACCGCGATGGCCCGGCTGCTGCTGCACCCGTACATCCCCAACATCCAGACGAGCTGGGTCAAGCTGGGCACCGAGGGCGCCGCCGAGATGCTGCGCTCCGGGGCGAACGACCTGGGCGGCACGTTGATGGAGGAGACCATCTCCCGGATGGCGGGCTCGAGTTACGGCTCGTACCGCTCGGTCCAGGACCTGGCGGCCATCGCGGACCTGGCAGGCCGGCCTGCGCGGCCCCGTACGACGCTGTACGGCGAGGTGCCGCAGGAGCGGGTACGCGCGGCCGCGGCGTCGGACGGGCACCTGCCGGAGCTGCTGCCGGTGCTGGGGGAGTGAGGACCTAGGCGCGCGGTGGCGGTCGATTAGAGTGCTTCGCCATGAGCGCATCACCCACTCCCCTCTGGGGCCGAGCCGAGCAACAGGACTTCCGCAGTCGTGTCCGCGGCTGTCTGCTCGGCGGCGCCCTCGGTGATGCGCTCGGCGCGGGTGTCGCCGGCCTCGGCCTCGCCGCGATACGCGAGACACACGGCCCGGACGGCCTGACCGACCTGGCCCCCGCCTTCGGCAGACGCGGCGCGGTCACCGCCGCCACCCAGCTGTCGCTGTTCACCGTCGACGGACTGATACGGGCCCAGGTACGGCGCGACACCGGCGCCTGGCACCCGCCCACCGACGTCTACCGCGCCCATCTGCGGTGGGCCGCCACCCAGAGCGACTGGGGCCCCGACGAGCGCCGCAAGGACAACGGCTGGCTCGCCTGCGAGGAGTGGCTCTACGCCCGCCGGGATCCGGCACTGACCTGTCTGCTCGGCTTCGGCGACGAGGTGATGGGCACCCTGGAACATCCGAGGAACCCCACCGCCCGCGACGCCGCGGCGGTCAGCCGCTCCGCACCCTTCGGACTGCTCGTCGGCTGGGAGCCCGGCCTGGTCTTTCAACTGGCCGTGGAATGCGCCGCGCAGACCCACGGCCACCCCACCAGTTACCTGAGTGCCGGCGCCTTCGCGGTGACCGTGCACGGTCTGGGACGCGGCGACAGCCTGGACGCCGCCGTCCAGCGCGCCCTCGGCCAACTCGCGGCCCGCCCCGGCCACCAACCGGTCACCGACGCCCTGCAGCACGCGCTCGGCGCCGTACGCCAGGGCATGCCGAATCCGGAGCGCGTCGAGTCGCTGGGCAACGGAGAGGTGGCCGAGGACGCGCTCGCCATCGGCGTCTACTGCGCGCTGGTCGGCGAGGACGTACGGCACGGTCTGCGGCTCGCGGTGAACCACAGCGGCCCCTCGCCCGCCACCGGCGCGATCTGCGGCGCCCTGCTGGGCGCCCTGCACGGCGAGACCGCACTGCCGCCGGCCTGGCTCGCCGAGCTGGAGGGACGTTCCACCGTCCTGGAGCTCGCCGACGACTTCGCGATGGAGATGACCCAGGGCCCCGCCCTGCACGGCCCGGCGCTCAGCACACCCGGCTGGCTGGCCCGGTACCCGCGGGGCTGAGCAGTCCGGCGCCGGGCGCCGGTGGGGCCCGCCCCCCGGGACGGGCCCCACCCACATCCGGGGGCGTCAGCTGCCGGCGCCCTCGTGTCCCAGCACCTTCTCGTCGCCGGGGGCGCCCGGAGCCAGCACCGTGGTGGCGGCCGCGTCCGGTCCCGCACCGGGTCCGTCGCCGTCCGAGTTGATCTTCGCGATGATCGCGTCGCGCTCCGGGGTGTCCTCGGGCCGCACAAAGCCGATGAGGATGTAGAGCACCAGCGAGACCGCCAGCGGCAGCGAGACCTGCCACTCCAGGGCGACGTCCGTGTTGGTCGAGCCGTCCAGGTGGTAGTTGGTGAAGAAGAAGGCGAGCAGTCCCGCCGCCCAGCTGACCAGCGCCGCCGTCGGCCCCGACTTACGGAAGCTGCGCAGCAGCCCCAGCATGAACGGGATCGCGATCGGACCCATCAGTCCGGCCACCCACTTGATGACGACGGTGATGATGTCCTTGAACGTCGGCGAGTTGATCTGGGTCGCCAGCGCCATCGACAGGGCCAGGAACGACAGCGTCGAGATCCGCGCCGCCAGCAGCCCGGTGCGGCTGTTCCAGCTGCGCGCCGCCTTCGATATCACGGGGACGATGTCCCGGGTGAAGACCGCCGAGATCGCATTGGCGTCCGAGGAGCACATGGCCATGGTGTGCGAGAAGAAGCCCACCACGACGAGCCCCAGCAGACCGTGCGGCAGCAGCGACTCGGTCATCAGGGCGTACGAGTCCGAGGCGTCCGGCTTCTGCGCGTGCACCAGCAGCGGAGCGCACCACATGGGGAAGAAGAGGACGGTCGGCCAGACGATCCACAGCACCGCCGAGAGCTGCGCCGAACGCGTCGCGGAGCGTGCGGAGTCGGTGGCCATGTAACGCTGGGCCTGGTTCCACATACCGCCGTTGTACTCGAAGGTCTTGATGAAGAGGTACGCCAGCAGGAAGGTCACCGTGTACGGGCCGGCCGTCGGGTCGGAGTGGCCCGAGGGAAGCTTGTCCCAAATGGTCCACAGCG
Source organism: Streptomyces sp. NPDC051320 (assembly GCF_040682175.1). Taxonomy (NCBI): domain Bacteria; kingdom Bacillati; phylum Actinomycetota; class Actinomycetes; order Kitasatosporales; family Streptomycetaceae; genus Streptomyces; species Streptomyces sp. NPDC051320. Next base: position 24,048 of record NZ_JBFBAL010000024.1, on the reverse strand, counting down.
CGCTGAAGCCGCCCAGCTTGGCCATCGCGGCGACCAGCATCGCGACACCGGCGATCAACTGGATGATGAACTGCCCCAGTTCGGTGAGCGCGTCGGCCCACAGGCCGCCCACCGTGCAGTAGACGGCGGTGATGATGCCGGTGATGAGGATGCCCTGGGTGAGGGTGACCCCGGTGAACACCGACAGCAGGGTGGCGATGGCCGCCCACTTCGCGCCGACGTCCACGATCTTCAGCAGCAGCCCCGACCACGCCAGCGCCTGCTGGGTGGGCAGGTTGTAGCGGTCCTTCAGGTATTCGAGCGGCGACGAGACGCGCAGCCGCGAACGCATCCGGTTGAGCCGTGGTGCGAAGAGTTTCGCCCCGATCCCGATGCCGATCGCGATGGGCAACGACCAGGTGACGAATGAGGTAATGCCGTATTGGTAGGAAATGCCGGCGTAGCCGGTGAACATGACCGCGCTGTATCCGGACATGTGGTGCGAGATGCCCGACAGCCACCACGGCATTCTGCCGCCGGCGGTGAAGAAGTCACTCACATCGTCCACGCGCTTGTGCGACCAGAGGCCGATCGCGATCATCACGCCGAAGTAGCCGATGAGCACGGCCCAGTCGAGACTGTTCATGTGCCCCCTCCAGGGGTCCGCCAGTACTGAGTTCACCCTGAGGGCTGTTCGCCGGGATGAACGGGGAGCACTTCGCCAGTACGTCGAGCGGGCGGCGCCCCCGTGCGGGAGAAGGGGACAGCACGGATTGAACCCTCCGTCCGGAGGGTCGGTCAAGAGTTCCGTGGTCACAAGCATGAACGCAGATCAGCAACTAGAACGATTTTGCCTGCTCTTGACCCGTGGGGCAGTTGTTCTCGCAGTGACGGGGGCCACACCATGGGCGAACACTTCGTCATGCGTGGTCAGTGCGTGCTCATACAGAACGGCCGCACGGGATGCGGGTCCCGTGCGGCCGAGATCAGGAGGGGTTCCGGACTGCTTCGCTCCTGTAACCGCGTCGACGTACGGGCCGAGCCCCCTCGGCCGGGACGGCGATCCAGTCGAGAGGGCTCTGTCTGTCGCGCGGCGGGAAGGGCCTGAGGCATCAGGCGAGTTCGGAGGCGCCCCGGCTCACATCTGTGACGAACGCAGTCCATGATCCGGGGGCGAAATCGAGACGCGGCCCCGCGGTGACCTTGGAATCCCTTACCGAAATGGTCTGCACAGCGGGGGATTTGACCTCGACGCATGCGCCGTTTCCCGCGGAATAGGATGACTTGATCCACTTCTCGTCTGCACCCTGCTGAATTGCCATGTTCGCTCCGGTCTAGCCAGTGTCCAGTGGTGCCACCGTTCTTGATGGCGCGATTGACGCTACTCGTCAACGTGCCTTCGTGAGACGGGCGTTCACTCGACCGGATGGCATATACCTCTGGAGTCTTCCACCGGGGTGTCGTGCGGTGTATCGTCCGCCGACGTCTTGCGCATTGCCGTTTCAGCGGGCGAATTCCTTGGCTACGTCCGAAATGAACTGACGTGTCTGATCCGCGTTGAGAGCCTGGGCCCGCAGGTGCTCGTACATCACGCTGTACCGCTGCACGTCCGGCGCCTTTTCCAGGTAGAGGTCGCTGGTGACGCCCTCGATGTAGACGACACTCGAATCCCCCGCATCGGGGAACTCCAGAATCGCGTACTGCCCGGTGACTCCCGGATGAGCGCCCACCTCGAACGGCAGCACCTGCAAGGTGACATGAGGCAGCTGCGACCATTCGATCAGGGACTCCAACTGCTCGATCATCGACTGCCGGTCTCCGACGACCCGGCGCAGTGTCGCCTCGTCGAGCACGGCCCACAGCCGCAGCGGGGAGTCAGCTGCCTGCAGCCGGTCCTGGCGGCGCAGCCGGACCTGGACGCGCTTCTCGATGTCGGTCGTCGACGTCTCCGGCATGGCGCCGGTGATGAGCGCCTCCGCGTAGCGACGCGTCTGCAGCAGGCCCGGAAGGACCTGCGACTCGTACACCCGGATCGAGGCGGCGTCGGTCTCCAGGCCGATGTAGACGCTGTACGGGATGTCGCCGAAAGCGTGCCACCAGCCTTGCTGGCGGGAGTCCTTGGCCATCTGCATCAGCGAATCGACGATGCGGTGGTCCTCGACCTCATATACCCCGCAGAGATCGCGGACATCGCGCTGACTGATGGAACGGCGGCCGTTCTCCAGACGGCTGATCTTCGACTGGGAGACCAGTAGGCGCTCCGCGACCTGCTCGGCCGTCATGTTCTTCTGCTCGCGCAGTTTGCGGAGCTCCTGACCCAGTCGGCGTCGCCTGACAGTGGGATTGACGTTGGACGCCACGGGAACTGCACCTCCGGCTTTGTGGCCTGCTTACTGCCTTGGTGCTCAGAAGGTTGCCACCAATGCAACGCACTGCGCTGGGAAATGGCCAGAGAGTGAGCGCGCGGGGCCGGCTGTGTGCCGGCCCCGCGCGTCATGCGGCTCCCGAACCGGGTCTGTGGGGACGTCGGTGCGGCGGACTGGTGCTCCGTCTCCGGGCCGGGGCCCGGTCGTCAGTGCGGCCAGTCGTCAGTAGTCGATTCAGTGCGCTGCCACGTGAGCCATCGACCCGTGGGCCATCGACCCGTGGGCCATGGACCCGTGGTGCGACTGCATCGGTGCACTGCTGACTGGTGCGGGTGCTGCCCGTCGCGGCTGTGCGGCCGCGCCGTTCTGAACGTCCATCACGGCGTGTGCCACGAGGCCGCCCATGGGATCGTGCCTGATCAGATCCCGGAGGCGGGAGCGCGATGAACGCCCCTCGTTGCCGGGGTAGAGGTGCTTGCCGAGCCCCACTGCGTGAGCGAGCGCGGCGAGCGCCGCGGTCCGCGGGTCCGGCGGTACGCCGGTGCGGATCGCACTGTCCAGCCGGGACCTGATGTCCCTGCTGATTGCCGTCTCCGTCGCCTGGTAGCGAGTCGTCGGCAGCACTCCGCACATCTGGCCCGCCACGGCATGCACCATGCCGCACCGCTCCAGATGAGCGAGGTAAATCTGGCGCAGCCCCAGTCGGGGGCCGCCAATCCAGTGGACCGCCCGAACCGGGCTGCCGCGTCTGCGCAGCAGTTCCAGTGCGGAGTCCAGTGTCGGATCTCCGGTCGGCCGTGCCATCACCACGGCGATACGATCCCCATCAGGGGCTATCCGTCCTGCCAGAGCCAGCTCTACTAGCTGGGCCCCGGCTAGGCCGAGGTCGAGCGACTGCGGCTGCGCTGTGGTACCCGTGGTCGGGTCCAGAGCGAGCAGTAGAAGCTCTTCCGGAATCGTTCTACGGCTCTTGCCCATCCATGCCTCCCCGCGTGGATGAATGACAGGGTGACCCCTCTCACATTGGTCTGTCGAGAGCGCCTGGGTGTTTCGTGCGGTAATCGATACCTATGTCGTTCTCGTCCGGTGCGGCGGTTAAGCGCCCACACAGGACACTGGTAGATGGTTCGGACAGGCGGGAATTCCCGCGCGGCGTATCCAGGAGGCATCGGTGGCGGGCGAGTCCCCCGAGAAGTCGGAGCAGCGGAAGTCGTCGGGGGCGGCGACTTCGGGCACAAGCGATCCGCGGCTTGCGGTCTTCCGGGCGGTGCCTGATCCGGACGATCGGGCGGTGACCGGATCGCAGTCGGGCGACGCGCGACTGCGGGAGGCGGTGGCGGCGTGGGTCGCCGGTGCGGATTCGCCGTCCGGCGCGGACTCGGTGTCCGGTGCGGATACGGATACGGATGTGCCGTCGTCCGGCGCGGGTGCGGACGTGGGTGCGGACACGCCGGAGGTCGAGCGCACCCGGGTGCTGCCTCAGGCGACCTCGCCCGAGGTCGACGACGCCCCTGCGGCGGCGGACCTGCCGTCCGACGGGGACGGTTCGGATGACGACGCGCCGGCGGGTGCGGACGAACCGGCCGCGGACGACGTGGACGACGTGGACGACGCGGACGACGCGGACGATGTGGACGACGCGGGCGATGTGGACGGCGCGGAGGGCGACGACGAGCCTGCCGCTTCCCGGCCCGCAGCCGAGGAGGACGGCGGCGATGAGCCCGCCGAGGACGTACCGGACGACGCCGAGGGCGGCGCTGAAGCCGCCACAGAGGGCGCGGAGACCGCGGGTGGAGCTCCGGGCGCCGCCACCGGCACGGCGGCCCGCACAGAGGCCGATGCCGACGCCGTGGATACCCCGGCTGCTGTCGATGCCGATGCCGATGCCGATGCCGACGCGGACTCCGATGCCGATGCGCGTTGCGATGCTGACGTTGCCTCGACGGTGGACCCGAAGCCCGACGAAGACGCCGAGGCCGCGGCGAACGCGACCGAGGGCGACGCTCCTGACTCCGGCGCCGACGCGGGTAGCGGTGCGTCCGCCGACGCGGTCGCCTCGGCGGCAGGCCCGCAATCGGACACCGCCCCGGACACCGGCAGCGGTAGCGCCGACCAGGACGGCGACAGGGACGGCGACCAGGACGGCGACAAGGACGCCGACGAGGCCGCTGCCGAGACCGACGACGACGCCCCGGACAGCGAAACCGCGGTCGCGGCCGACCCGCCGCCCGTCGATCAGCCCACCGGCGTGTTCCGGATGCCCAAGCGGCCCGCCGTGGACCAGCCCACCACCGCCCTGAAGCGCAGCACCTTCGTCCCGCTGCGCCCCGACGACGTACCCGGCGAGCGGAAGAAGCCCGCCGTTCCGAACTGGGCGGCGAAGCCGTCTTCGGCTGCCACGTCCGCCGAGGCGGCCGCGCAACCGGACGTCGTCGAGCGGACCCGGCAGCAGCCGCTGCCGCCCAAGCCGCCGCTCGATCTGCTGGCCGAGCTGACCAACACCCCGCCTCCGCCGCAGACTCCGGTGCGCACCGTGCTGCGGCGGTTCAAGATCTGGACGCCGCTGGTCCTGCTGTTGGTGATCATCTTTGCGATCGTGCAGGCCGTGCGGCCGCTGCCGGCTCCTCAGCTCGGGCTCACCGCTGACTCCACGTACACCTTCAAGGGCGGGCTGAACCTGCCCTGGCCGGACGAGGGCCAGTCGGCCGTGGAGGTCGACGGGGTCGGCAGCCTCGGTACGCACGGGAAGGTGCAGCCGGCGCCGACCGCGAGCATGGCCAAGGTGATGACGGCGTACGTGGTGCTCCACGATCACCCGCTCACCGGCAAGCAGACCGGACCGAAGATCACTGTGGACAAGCAGGCGGGACAGGAGGCCAACTCTCCCGACGAGTCGACCGCTCCGATCAAGGAGGGGCAGCAGTACACCGAGAAGCAGATGCTCGAACTGCTGATGATCCCCTCGGGCAACAACGCCGCGCGGCTGCTGTCCCGCTGGGACGGTCCGACCAAGGACTTCGTCAAGAAGATGAACGACGCCGCCGCCGATCTCGGGATGGCCGACACCACGTACACCGACCCCAGCGGCCTCACCGCGACCACCGTCAGCACCGCCCCTGACCAGCTGAAACTGGCCAAGTCGGTCATGCGGAACGATGTGTTCCGGGAGATCGTCAACACCCCGCAGATCAAGATCCCGGGGATCCCGAACATGATCTACAACAACAACCGGCTGTTGCTGAAGCCCGGCGTGAGCGGCGTGAAGACCGGTTCGTCCACTCCGGCCGGCGGTAACCTGCTCTGGGCCGCGGACACGATCGTCGACGGCAAGTCACGGCGGATCGTCGGTGTGGTGATGGGCCAGAAGACCGGCACCACGCTGGACTCGAAGCTGCAGCGGGCGATCGACAACAGTTACAAGCTGATCCAGTCCGCGCAGCAGGACGTCACATCGGCCACGGTCGTGAAGAAGGGTGAGGTCGTGGGGTACGTGGACGACGGGCTGGGCGGGAAGACACCGGTCGTCGCCACGAAGGAGCTCAAGGCGGTCGGCTGGCCCGGTCTGCAGGCCGACCTGCACATCGGGGACACCGGCAAGACCGTTCCGCATGCGGCGAAGGCGGGCACCGTGGTCGGCCGGCTGACGGTCGGCTCGGGCCCCGGCATGGTGTCCGCGCCCGTCGCGCTGCAGAAGGACCTGGCCGCCCCCGGCTTCGGAGCCAAGCTGACGCGGCTCGGCTGAGACCGGGCCGACATCACCAGGCTGCCGCCGCCGGATCTCCTGACCGCGGCGGCAGCCTATTTCGTACGTGTTAGCGTCGCTGGGGGCAACTCCGGGCGCAGGGACGGCGTCCTCCTTCGCAGGAGATTCGCGGGACATTCGCGGGAGAAGCGAGCCTTGGTGACCACTGCAGAGCCGACGTGTGAAGAAGACAGGCGCAGCCCCGCCGGGGCCGGGACAGCCCTGCCCGCGCGGGGCCGGACGGCCGCACGGTGGCCGGGCGCCGACCGGGGCTGGACGTGGGCGAAGGGCCACCCCGTCGTCACCGCGACCGCGGTGGCCGCCGTGGCGCACATCGTCTGGTTCTTCTTCTTCGCGAACAGTGGCGGCGACCTCGCCGCGCAGGACGCCTGGTCCGAGTTCGTCGGCCGTCACCCGGCCTCCGCGTACAACCTCGCCTGGTACGGCGGGATGCACCCCGTTTCGTACAGCGTGGTCTCGCCCTATCTGATGTCGCTGCTCGGCGTCCGCACCACGATGATGATCGCCGGTACGGTCTCGGCGGTGCTGACCGCGCTGATCCTGGTCCGGGTCCGCGCCGTCCGCAATCCGCTGGTCTGCGCGCTCGCCGCCGACTTCGCCTTCCTGTGCAACGCGATGTCCGGCCGGGTGACCTTCGGGCTCGGCACCATGTTCGCCCTCGCCTCGGTCGCCGCGGTGTTCTGCTGGCCCCACCGCTGGCGAACGAAACGCTGGGCGAAGGCCGCAGTGGCCGCCCCCCTCGCCGGGATCGCCACCGCGAGCAGTCCGGTCGCCGGGCTGTTCCTCGGCGTGGTCGCGGCTGCGCTCTTCCTCAACAAGCGCCGTCCGGGGGCATATGCCGTCGGCCTCGCACCGGTCGCCGTCGTGGCGCTCTCCGCCTGGCTGTTCCCCTTCTCGGGCACCCAGCCGATGTCGGTGGGAACGGCCTCGCTGCCGTTCCTCTACGGCGTCCTCATACTGTGCCTGGTCCCCAAGGACTGGCGCACGGTCCGTACCGGCGCGGCCGTCTACGCCCTGGGCGTGCTGCTGACCTGGCTGATCTCCTCCGAGATCGGCTCGAACATATCGCGCCTCCCGATGCTCTTCGCCGGGGTGGTGATGCTGGCCGCCCTCCCTTACACGGTGCCGCGCTCGCGCAAGTGGTATGCGGTGGGGATCGCCTTCCTCGGCCTCAACGCCTGGATCGGCTTCAAGAGCGTCGACGACATCGTGCGCACCGCGCCCGCCGCTTCCTGGACGCGCGAACTCGCCCCGCTGGTGAACCAGCTGGAGAAGGTGGGCGCGGACAAGGGCCGGGTGGAGGTCGTCCCCGCCAGCAGCCACCGCGAGGCATCGGCGCTCGCACCGTACGTCAACCTCGCACGCGGCTGGAACCGCCAGGCCGACATGGAGCGCAACCCGCTCTTCTACGACGACACCCTGGACGCCGACAACTACCGGACCTGGCTCAACCGCTGGGCCGTGCGGTACGTGGTTCTGCCGAAGGGCGCGCCCGACTCCTCCGGAGGCACTCAGGAGGAGAAACTGGTCCAGGACGGCCAGCCGTATCTGAAGCGGGTCTGGGGCGACGCCAACTGGCAGCTGCTCGCCGTGGACGCACCGACCCCGATGGCCGAACCGCCGGCGACGGTACAGCGCGCCGCGGAGGGCGAGCTGACCATCAAGGTGAAGGCGGCGGGCCGGGTGCTGATCCGCGTTCCGTACTCCCCGTGGCTCGGCCTGGTGGACGACCACGGCAAGAGCCTCCCGCGCCCCAAGGAGACGGACGCGTCCAAACAGCGGACCGACGGGGAACCGAAGGCTTTCGCCAACGTCCACGGCTGCCTGATGAAGACCGACAAGGACGCCGACGGTGACGAGTGGACGGAACTCCTCGCCCCGAAGGCCGGCGTCTACCACGTGGCGTCGCCCTACCAGCTGCCCCGCGGAACCCCGTGCCCCACCGAACTCCAGCACACGGTGACACCGGGCGGCTGAGCTCCCCGGCAGCCCACCGGCCGTACGCGTGCCGCATCGGGTCCGCGTCGCGGAGACCCACTCCCCCCAGGAGGGTGTCCGTAGGACCACCCCGGATCCGGGTCCCAGACCCAGCGACGACAACCGCCGCTCTCGGCAGGATTCATCACGTCGGCACGAGGGCCGACGAGGAATCCACCGCACGGACCCTTGGGGGACACCCATGAACGAAACCTTCGCCAGGCGCCTGACCGGCCTCGCCGGCCTCGCCACCGCGGCCGCTCTCATCATCGAGGTGCCGCTGTATTTCCTCTACTCGGGCCCGCCGCCGGACGCGAACGTCCTGGCCCGGCTGCTGATCGGCATCGTCGCCCTCGCGTTCATGGTCATGTTCGTGACCGCCTTCCGCGAACTGGTCAAGCGTGTGGATCCCGCCTACGAATGGGTCGGCTCGATGGCCTTCGCCGCGGGACTGGTCTACGCAACGGTCACCCTGGTCTCCAGCGGACTGGAGGCCGGCGCGGTGATCGCCACCGACCACCCGATCGACCCGACCATCACCGTCAGCGGCACCTACATCCTCTACGGCTCGATCTCCCGCCTGATGCTGGCTTTCTTCCTGACCGCGGTGGGCTACGCCATCTCGCACACCAACCTGCTGCCGCGCTGGACCAGCCGGTCGGCCTACGTCCTGGCAGCGGTCAACCTGGCGTTCGTACCGTCCCTGTTCTTCGGCAACAGCCCCGCGCACTTCTACGCGGCGAACGGCTGGGCGACCACCGCCCTGATGGGCGCGATCCTCAGCTACTGGCTGCTCGCCCTGGGCATTTCCATCTACCGCAGCTCCCAGCGCGTCACCCGGTCCGCGGCCGGATCGCCGCAGCTGCAGCACTGAACTCCGCACTGCGAGAAACGACCGCGGTGCCCGCCCCCAGCAGGGGCCGGGCATCGCGGCGTGTGCATCCTCACCAGGCGTCCGTGAGCGTCCGGGGTTCCGGTCGCAGCATGATCGTGCGGGACACCACGAAAGTGATGGGGATGGCGGCCGCCGCCGCGATCAAGGGTGCGTAGGTGTCGTTCATGCCGAGCCGATCGACCAGCAGATAGACACCGCCGGTGGTGATGGCGAAGTTCGCCACGTTGGTCAGCGGAAAGAGCAGGAACTTCCGCAGGGTCGGCGGGGTCCGGTACGTGAAGCGGCTGTTCAGGAAGAACGAGCCGACCATGCTCAGGAGGAAGGCGAGGACGTGCGCGACGACGTACGGCAGCCCCGCCGCGTGCAACAGCGCCAGGTAACACGCGTAGTACGTACCGGTGTTGACCGCTCCGACCAGGGCGAACCTGATCAGCTGGCCCGTTATCCGGCGGCCCGTCATCCGCGGATCAGCTCCCCGCGGTCCCGCTCCGTGGTCGTGCGGGCCGTGGGCGGCTCCGCCTGGCGCCGCACGTCCTGGTCGGTGGCCGCCACCAGGTAGTGCGGGCGGCGCTTCACCTCGTAGTAGATGCGGCCCACGTACTCGCCCACCACCCCGATCATGACCATCTGCACGCCGGACAGCGCCGTGATCGCGACGAGCAGGGTCGCGTAGCCGGGCGTGTCGACGCCGTTGACGAGGGTCGCGACCACGATCCACGCCGCATACAGCATCGCGAGCGAGAGAAGCAGGAAACCGAGGTAGAGGGCGGCGCGCAGCGGTTTGTTGTTGAAGGAAATGAGTCCGTCGAGGCCGTAGTTGAGGAGCTTGCCGAAGCTCCACTTCGAACGGCCCTGCTCACGCACCGCGTTCTCGTACGCGAACGTCGTCGTGCGGAAGCCGACCCAGGCGAACAGGCCTTTGGAAAAGCGGTTGTTCTCGGACAGTCGCAGTACCGCGTCCACGGTGCGGCGCGAGAGGAGCCGGAAGTCGCCGACTCCGTCGACCAGTTCGACGTCCACGAGGTGGTTGATCAGCCAGTAGTAGGCGCGTGCCATGAGGGTTCTGGTGACCCGGTCGCCCTTACGGGTGCGCTGGGCGATGACCTGGTCGTAGCCCTGGGTGTGCAGTTCGAGCATGCGGCGGACGAGCTCCGGCGGGTGCTGGAGGTCGGCGTCCATGATGACCACCGCATCGCCGGTCGCGTGCTGGAGGCCCGCGAGCATCGCGGCTTCCTTGCCGAAGTTCCGGCTGAAGGAGATGTACCGTCCGCGCGGGTCCGCCCGTGCGCACGCCTCGAGCAGTTCGAGGGTGGCGTCCGTGCTTCCGTCGTCCACATAGACGATTTCGAATTCGTGGCCCATGTCCTGGGTCATCGTGACGAGTTCCCTGGTCACATGGTGGTGGAAGCGTTCGATGATTTCCGCTTCATTGAAACACGGGACAACTATCGAGATCAGCACGGATAAACAACACCCGACCGGCATGACCGGAGGGGTGGACAAACATGAACTTCCCGCAGCTGACTCATGAACGAATCCGGCCCATTGCCCTGTTCTCGCGCGGGGGATGGAATATTCGATTTCCATGCCCACCCTGGAATCCGTACGCGGCGGTGTACGCGGCCTCGTGCGCGGCGTTGTACGCGGCCTCGTGCATGGTCGTAGCCCCGCCCTCGCCGCCCTGATCACCGCGGTTGCCGTATGTGCCGGTGACGCCGTCGCACGTCAGTACCCCTTCGGTCCGCACAGCCGCGCCATCAACGACCTCGGGGCGCAGTTCGTACCGTTCCACGCCCACCTGTGGGACCTGCTGCACGGCACGGCACACGGCGGGCTGCTGCTCAACTGGCAGTCCGGGTTCGGCGCGGCCTCGCTGCCCGACCTCGGGACTTACCTGACCAGTCCGTTCGCCCTGCTGGTGGGCTTGTTCCCGCGTGATCGGATCGATCTCGCGGTGTATGTCGTCACCGTGCTCAAGATGGCCGCGGCCGCCGCAGCCATGACGGCCGTCCTGCCGAGACTGACCCGTACGAACGAGCATCCCGGGCCCATTCCGGGGAACTCCGCCCGTAACGCCCCCTGCACCGCCCCGTGGTGGGCCGCCACGCTCCTGGGCGCCACCTACGCGCTCTGCGGGTGGTCGCTCATCGAGGCCTCGTACAACCCGATGTGGCTGGACGGCCTGATCGCCTTCCCGCTGCTGTGCCTGGTGGGCGAATGGGCACGTACCGCGCGCCGTCCCGTCCTCGGCCCGCTGATCGTCGCGCTCGTCTGGGTCGCCAACTTCTACACCGCCTACATGGCGACCCTCGGCGCCGCCCTGGTGCTGGTCCTGCGGCTGCTGCTGGACCGCGACACCTCCTCGCGGGAGCGGGCGCGCACCGTCGGCAGGGCGGCCTGGCGGGTCGCGCTGGGCGTCGCGCTCGCCGCGCCCGTGCTGCTGCCCGTGTACCTGGGCACCAGGCACGCCTCCCCCGGCGCCACGACCGTCTTCTCGCCGTCGCCGTGGACCGCTGTGCTGGCCAGGACGATGCCCGGCACGTACAGCTTCCTCTCCCCGGCCGTCTTCGTCGGGGCCGGCGCCCTGCTGCTCGCCGGCGGGCTCGCCTTCGACCGGAAGGTCCCCGCCCGGGAACGCCTCGGCTGGGTCGCCCTGGTGGTCGCCGTGGCGGTGTCCCTGCAGTGGGGCCCCACCAGCCTCGCCTGGCACGCCTTCGCGATACCCAACGGCAGCCCGTACCGGGAGACGTTCGTGCCGGCCGGAGTGGTGGTGATGGCCGCGTGGACCGCGCTGTCCCGGGGCAGGCCCGGTGTGCGGCCGGTGCTGTACGGCGCCGGACTGCTGGCGGTGCTCTGGCTCGGCGCCGCGTCGAACGCGCTGTCCAGCAAGCCGTCCCTGGCGCTCTTCGTCCTCGCGGTGGCCGGTGCGGGCGCCGGTCTGCTGCTGGGGCGGCGCCGCGGCCGTGGCTCGACGGCCGCGGCCGCCGTCCTGCTGCTCGGCAGCCTGCTCGGGCAGGCCACCACGGCCATGGCGTACGGCGACCACGCCAAGCTCGTGAAGTTCGCGGCGTACCCGACCTGGGGCCCCGACCACACGGCCCGTGCGGCCGCCGTGAAGAAGGCCGACGGCTGGCCCGCCTACCGCACCGACCCCGGCCGCGCCCAGGTCAGTTCGAACGACCCGCTGCTCCTCGGCGGCGAGGGCGCCGGTTACTACAGCAGCATGACGGCGGACACCTACACGACGATGATGCGCGCACTCGGCGCGGGCTGGACCTCGGGCGGACGCGTCATCCAGAGCCTCGACAACCCCGTCACCGACGCGGTCTTCTCGGTGGGCGCCCGGCTGCGGACCGAACCGGGCAGCGCCCCGGTCACCGTCCGCGAGGACGTGCCGCCGCTGGTCACCGTACGGCCACCGACGCTGCCCGCCGGGTTCGCCACCGGCGAGGGCACCGACCCGTCGACCGGCAGGCCGCGCTACGGCTCCTCACCGTTCCGCAACCAGGAGGCGCTGCTCGGCGCGGCCGTCTACACCGTGCCGGCCTCCCGGGTGTGCCCGGTGGGCCGCGAGGCGTACCTGTCGGCGCCCGACTTCTGGGGCACGGCGCGCCTCGGCTCCGGCCCGGCGGTCGAACTCCGCGGTGCGCTGCCGAAGTTCCGGGCCGCCGTCACCCCGCTCGGCGCCGTGCGCGAGGCGGGCGCACGGATCACCTTCCACGACAAGGCGGGCCGCCCGGAGGCGCCGGCGGACTGGAGCGTCGGCTGCCTCGACCGCGGCAGGCTCGCCGCCGCCGTCGACCGCCTGAAGAAGTCGGCCGCCGTATCCCTGCGGGTCACCGGCAACGGGGTGCACGCCGTACTGCCCCACGCCACCACCGGTTACGCCGTGCTGTCCGCACCCCGTATCGCAGGCTGGACGTGCGACGGGCGGCCCGCCACGTCGTACCTGGGCCTGGTCGCCGCGCCACTGCACGGCGGCGACACGGTGGACTGCTCGTTCCGGCCGCCGGGCCTGAAGGCAGGCGGAGCAACCGGTTCCGCTGCCGTTCTCGTGCTTATCGCCATCGCGGTGTTCTCCCGTCGACTCGGCGTCACGAAGCATTCATCCGACCACCATGTGCACGTGGTCCGCCGGGAGGAACAGCTGACGTAAGTTCCGCGGCATGTTCGCTCTATCGAAAAATCCGCTGGCCCGGCGGGTCCTGCGACCCGCCGCCGAACTCGTCGACCGGCGCGTGACGCGCCACACGAACCGGCTGCGCCCCGAGATCGAAGAACTCAGGCGGGAGGTGGCGACGCTGCGCGCCGAGCACGGCTCGCTCGGACTGCTCGTCGACGGAACCGCCCGCAGCGGCCCCCGCACCCCGACCACCGCTCAACTCGACGCCCTGGTCGGCCAGGTGGCCGCGGTGACCGGCGCGCCGAGGGCCGTCGCGCGCCGCAATGTCGTGCTCGCCTACCGGAACGTGATCGCGCTGGAAATGCTCGGCGTCGGCCGCCTCGCGGGCTCGACGCAGAACGTATGCGGCAAGCTCGCCACCGTCCCGCTGCTCGCACCCGCCGACCACCCGGACGTACTGGAGATCGGCACGCTCTACGGGTTGTTCGCGGCGTCGCTGCTCCGGATGCTGCACCGGGCCGGCATCGAGCCCCGGCTGACGATCGTGGACCCGCTGGCCGGCAGCCAGCTCCAGCCCGGCACCCGGGAGGCGGCCGACCCGACGGGCACCCCGGTGCGTTTGGACGTCCTCCGCGCCAACCTGGCCTTCGGCGGAACGCCCGGCGCCGAGGCCCGTGTCGTGCGGGGCTTCTCCGGCGACGACGACGTACGCACGCAGGTCTCCGACCGTGAGTACGGCGTGATCGTGGTGGACGGCGACCACTCCGCCGAGGGCGTGCGCGCCGACCTGGAATGGGCCGAGAAGATCGCCGCCCCCGGCGGGACCATCGTCATCGACGACTACGGCGATGCCCGCTGGCACGAGGTCAAGCAGGCCGCCGACCAGCACCTGTCCCGGCCCGGCTCCCGCTTCGAGCTACTGGGCACCGCGTCGACCTCGGCGTTCCTGCGGGTGGCGGACTGAGGGAGGGGCTGAGGGAGGGACTGAGGGAGGGGGACTGAGGGGGGGTTGTTCACCGGCTTCAGGGCCGTACCCCGGTGGCGCCTGGCCGGTTACCACGGCCCTGCACCCGAAGTCCCGGTCGCACTGCAACAAGGTCGGTGCCTGAAGCTTCGCGGTGGCGGCCACGACGGGGGCGACGGCGCCCGCGCTGCGGCGTTGCCCCGTTCCGTCGCGGGACTCGCCGGTGGCTGTTTCAAGCTGCTGGGCGCTGCCTCGATCAGGGCCGTACGACCGAGCGCTCCGGCGGGGATATGAGTAGCTTTGTTCCATGGGGCCAAGCGAAGGGCCGGGTCAGCCGCGGGGGCCACAGATGATGCGCTCCCCAACGGCCCGGTTCGTTGCTGCGCTGCTGCTCGTAGGTGTTCTGCTGGCGTTCGACGAGCTGGGTGGCTCGCGCGTGCGGATCGCCGGCCTGTTGGTGGCGGTGCCCGCGCTGTCCGCCGTGTTCCTGGCCGCCGTACCCGTATTCCTGGTGGCCGTCGCCGCCATCGCGGCCGCCGTGGCAGCGGGCAGTAACAACGCCCAGCTGGGCACCGATAACTTCACCATTGTGCTGATCACCATGGTGCTGATCAGCGGAGTTTCCGTACTGGCGGCCGCCGCGCGCACACGGCGCGAGCGTGAGCTCGCCCAGGCCCGGTGGGTGGCCGCGGTGACCCAGCTGGCGCTCATGCCGCCGCTGCCGGAGCGCCTGGGCTCGCTGACGCTCGCGTCGATGTACTTGGCCGCCGACGACGAATCGGCCATCGGCGGGGACCTTTATGCGGTGGCCCGCCTCGACGGCGGTGACACCAGACTGATCGTGGGGGACGTGCAGGGCAAAGGGCTGGGGGCCACGGAGCTGGCCGGGTTCCTGATCGGTGCCTTCCGGCGCGCCGCCAGGCATCGCGTCCCCTTGCGGCAGCTGCCCGCGAACCTCGACTGCGCCATCCGCGAGGACATGGCAGACCTTGCCATGTCTATGCCGAAACCGTCCGGCACGCCGACGCCTCCGCCCGGCCCGGTCGGCCCGGAGAGCTTCATCACCGCCGTGGTGGTCGATGTGCAGGACAGCGGTCGGACCCTGCGTTTCGTCAGCTGCGGGCACCCCCCGCCACTCCTGCTGCGCGAGGACGGGGTACGCACGCTGACTTCGGACGTTCCCGCTCTGCCCCTCGGCCTGGGCGATCTCGGCCAGGACCCGCAGGAGCCGGGTACCTGCCCGGTGGGGAGGGGCGACATCCTGCTCCTCTACACCGACGGAGTGATCGAGACCCGCGACGCGAAGGGCGCCTTCTACCCGCTCGCGGAACGACTCGCCGCTCTGCGTGGCCGCTCTCCGGCCCAGCTGCTGCGGGCCATCCGGGAGGACCTGGAGCGCTACGCCGCCACCAAGCTCAGCGACGACGTGGCGATGGTCGCGGTCCAGTGGCCAGGAGACGCGGACCTGGAGCGGCGGATCGACTAGGCCGCGGGTGCCGGCACCGAAGCCGGCCGCTCCCGGCCCGGCTACTCTCAGCACTGATGACGCATACCGAAGAGCGCGCGGAGGAACTGCGTGCGGCGCTGGCTGACGCTGTGGAGGCCAGTGGCCAACTGTCCGACCCGCCGTGGCGAAAGGTGTTCGAGGCCGTGCCGCGCGAACCGTTCGTGCCCGCGTTCTGGACCCTGGCAGATGAGGGGCAGCGGCGCGTGACATCCGAAGATTCGGACTGGCTCGACCTGGTGTACACGGACGACGCGCTGGCTACGCAGCTGACGGACGGGGTGGCCACGTCATCCTCGACCGCACCGGGCCTGATGCTCGTCATGCTCCAGGCACTCGACGCGGCCGACGGTCACCGGGTCCTGGAGATCGCGACCGGCACCGGTTACAACGCGGCGCTCCTTTCGGAGCGCCTGGGCAGTCACCAGGTGGTCACGGTGGAGGTCGACCCGTCGCTGGCAAGCCTGGCGAGGACGAGGCTGCGCCGATGCGGATACACCCCATTCGTCGTTGCCGGGGACGGCCGCGACGGGTACCCGGCCCGCGCTCCGTACGACCGGCTGATGGCCACCTGCGGATTCAGCACGATCCCAGCTGCCTGGCTGGAACAGGTACGGCCCGGGGGCCTGATCGTGTGCCCACTGGGCTTGGGGACGGTGCGCCTGGTCGTCAGCGAGCGGGGTCGCGCGGAAGGCCGGTTCCTGCCCACCGGTTCGTACTTCATGACCGTACGAGAGGCAGGCACCACCGGAACACCCCGGCAGGCCGACATCGGGCTGTTGCCACCCGCCACGCGAAACTGGCCGTTAGCTAGCCGCGTGGACGTGGGGTGGTCTGTGCGGGATCGAGGAACAGCACCGGACCGGCGTGCCTCCGAAGCGGTGCACATCTGCTGTCCCGTGCCCTGCACCGCCCCGGCCATGGAGTTGAGCTGGTGCGTGCAAGGGCAGGCCGTGCTGTACTGGCGAGGTGGAGCGAAAGCACTCACTGGCATCGGTCACGCACCTGAGGCGGCCCGCCCGGGCGGCTCCGGACAGTGTGCGCGCCCAGCGGACCGAGGAGGTGCGCACCCGGGTCCGGCTCATGATCGAGATCACGGCGCGGGCGGGAGCCTACCGAAAAGGGCTGGTCGCGGCCGCGCGCCGCCTCAGTCCGGAGGAAGCGGCGATCCTTTCGGATCTGGAGCGCCACGGACTACAGGTGCCCCAGTTGCACGACGTGCTGTGCGGCGGCCATGTGCTGGTGGACGAACCGCAGTTGTACGAGGACTGGCGGTTCGCCAAGGTGAGTCACGAGCGTCTGTCCAGCCACCACCGGGACATCGACAAGACGCTCTATCCCGACATCGGGATGCGCGGGGACGTGGTGCGGGAGAAGCTGCACGGGCGCACCGCCCAGGGCACCTGGGTGCAGTTGGAGAAGACACCGGCCGCCTTCGGCGGGCGGAGGTTGCCCCGTGTGAGCGACCTTCGCCACCTTGTGGACTACGTGGTGTACCGGATCACGCGCAGCAATGTCGGGCCCTGGGGGCTGTCCCGGATGACCGAGCGGCGCCCGCTGTACCTGGCGCCGGTCGTGGCCATGCCGACGTCCCTGACGCCTCCGGTCGCGCGGTTGCTGACTCAGGCCCTCCGCCGGATCGAGGAAGCCGACGACGTCACTGCCGTTTCCGAGGACCTGGCAGCTCGGTTCCCGCCCCCGGACCGGGAGGACCTGGCCGGCGAGCTGGGGCAGTCGCTGGGCGGCAGGGCGGGCCGTGGGCTGTTCGGCAACTCCGAGGTGTGGGTGACCGAGACCCTCTCCCGCAGTGCCGCCGCGGTTCTGCGGGAGAGTCGCGTGCCGCCTGTCGTGGGACTGTCGCAGCCGGGAGGGACATGAGCGACGATCAGCGCGATGTCCCCCCTACGCCGCCGTCGGACGCGGATGCGGCGTCCGTCCCCTCGGGGCTGGTGGCGGCCGTGGTGAACCTGGTGAACACGGGACCGGTGCTGCTCGGTGCGTACACCATCGCGGAGCTCACCGCGGTGGACGCGATCGTGGACTTCCTGGAGGCCAGGCCGTCGGACGAAGTGATCGCCGAGGCCGTCCGGTCGCTGGCGGCACGCCAACTGCTGCTGGCAGGTGACACGGGCGAGCAGGTGCAGGTACAGGGAGACCTGGGCATCGCCCTGGCGTTCCAGCAAAGGGCCCGCAAGGTGCTCGATGCCCGCACGACCGGGTCGGGCCCGGGTGAGCCGTGGCGGATCCTGTTGCTCCCCCAGCCCGAGCGCATCTGCCTCATGGTCCGCATCGACGCGCTCGGCGTGCACCAGATGGGCCTGTACAAGCTCGACGTGGCCCTGAACATGCTCACCGAGTGGCTGCCACGAGGCTCCTCGGCGGACCCCGATGAGGCAGTGGACACGGATGCCGTGCTCGCTGCCGCCGAGCGTTCAGCATTGATCACCGTCACCGACTACACGGCGCTGGGATCGGCCGAGACGGCAGGCAACAGCAGGGACCTGGTGCTGGCCCGCAGCGGCGGGCGACTGCACGTCCTTGCCCGGGACCCCGCAGACCGCGAAAAGCTGGTGCCGGATCCGGAGACGGGCAAGGACAACGTCCGCGAACGGCTCGTCGATCTGCTGACGTAGACAACTGCCGTCATGGACAGCGCTCAGGCACGCGGGTGTCCCGGGAGCCCGAGCCCGGAGCGGACGTTCAGCCGGAGAGGCCGATGAACCCACGGATGATGTCGATCCGTCGGGCGATATTCGGGCGGTTCCGGCCCGCCCGCTCACCCGCCCGCTCACCCGCTGACGTAGACGGCGCCGAACGAGGAGTCCGAGGCCGGTTGAAGTGCCTCCTGGGGTACACCGGTCCGTTGCCGTACTCCGTTGCTGTACGGACTCGGAGGTTTCGTGTCAGCTGCTTACGGCCTCACCCGACCAATCGCGGGTGAGGCCGTTGCTCCAGTGCGTTGCGGGTGTTGGCGGCGGAGACTACGCGGTGGGCACTCGTGCCGCGCCGTCTGCCGGAGTGGTCGTGCCTCTCTTCAGGAGCGCGCCGACTGCGTAGGCACCGGGACCGAGGCAGGCGATCAGCAGGAAAGTCCAGCAGAACAGGACGGCTGGCTCGCCCCCGTTGTCGACAGGAAGCAGCGCATTCGGCTGGTGGACGTTGAAGTAGGCGTAGGCCATGGACCCGGAGCAGATGATGGCCGCCGTCCGCGTGTACAGGCCTAGCGCTACCAGGGTTCCACCCGCCAGTTCAATGACTGCGGCCCACCAACTGGGCCACTGGAGGATGGGCACCGTGCCGCCACCGTGGGCGCCACCCAGGACCCCGAACAGGGATGCCGCGCCGTGACAGGCGAAGAGGAAGCCGGTCACCAGGCGAAACGCAGCCTGCACGAGAGGGCGCACGGTGCGTAACGTCAGTGCTGGTGAGAAGTTCATGGGGGTTACTCCTCTGCTTTAGAAACCTGGCGAGGAACCTCAGGTTTCATGGACATGACACTAGTGGTCTAACGCAGGTTGCAAGGCCGCACCAGCTGCCGAAAGCTCTGTATTTCCTCTGAGATTGGAGGCGTTGGGCCACCGTAGGGCCCGGCGTCGGCACGGGTGGCTCTTGTGAACCGCACCGGCGGATGCCCGTGAACCCCCTACCTGCCCCGGCTCCCATCCGGGCCGCCTTCGCCCACACACCCGTTGATGTCAGCCGTAGATGTCAAAGACCCCCAGCCATGATCGGCTGAGGGTCTTTTCGCTTGTGGCCCCGGCAGGATTCGAACCTGCGACACCCGCTTGAGGAGTGGGATCGAATCCTTGCCGGGGGATGCCTGGCGCTGCTGCGCGGTGCTGTTCCCCTTGGTCAGAACCCCGCGGCGAGCCCTCTGCTCCGGCTCAGGCCGCCATGTATCGGGCCGTCCGCTCACGCATCGCTCACGCGCTGTTGGCTGCCGAGCAGCGCCTGGTCAGACCTGGCCGAGGTCGATCTCCACCGGGAAGGGGGCCGCTACCTTGAGGACGCCGGTGAACACGTCTCCTTCTCGGTAGGTCTTCGTCGCGGGGTCGAGAACGTAGGTGTACACGAGAGGAACGCCTGTCGCGGCCTGCTCGATCCGCCAGTAGAAGCCGATGCCTGCCTTGGCGTACTGGTCGACCTTCACGACCCGGTCGGTGGTCTCCGAGCCTGGCGACACCACTTCTGCGACGAGCAGCACGTGCTCAGGGCGGGTGGGGGTGACGTCGATCGTGTCTGCGCGGTACACGACGACGTCCGGGCGGCGATTGGTGAGCGGGATGTCCTGAAGCCGGACATCGAAGTCCGTGTCGGCGTTCCACTCCGGGCCCGCGGCGGCATCCAGGGCGTTCGCCAGAATGCGGGCCAGCCGGTTGTGCCGCTTGGACGCACTCGGACTCACGACGACCATCCCGTCCACGATCTCGATCCCGGCGCACTGCTCCTCGGACCAGGACGCGTACTCCTCCGCCGTGATTTGCTCATGCATCCACGCAGGGGCCACCATCTCGGCCGTCATGAAGCACCTCCCGGACATGTGCTGCGGGCCCGATCCCGCTGGATTCAGCGTACTGTCTGCCATTCTTCCGCCACGTTGATCTCGCTCACGCCCCTCACCGCCAGTCGGCTCCGACCTGCGAGCCCACGACAAGTGGGGAACCGGCACGGTGGACTCGTCACCAGGGCTCGGAACGGGCTGGCCGCCGCCCGGCTCGTATCGCGAGCGCGCGCAGCTCCGAGGACACCCGGCCCGGTGAGGGGGGAGACACCGTGACGGACGGCGCTGCTCCGCCGGGAGGAATATCGGGGCCTGGCGGTCCGCCCGCCGACACACCGCTCATGAATCCGGCCCCCGACGAGGACTCCGAGGCCGGATGAGGCGTCAGCCGTCTGCCCTCGCGGCGCGCATTCAGAGGCCTGGCGGCGGCTCCGCCTGATGCACGGAAGCAGCGAGGGGCGAGCCCCGCAGGGCCCCCTTGATCACTTGCCCTTGGGCTTGTGCCTGTACTTGTCGACGTCTTCCCGCTCTGCCCTGCCCTGTCCCGGCGTCGGCGCCATGGGCTTTCGCTGTACCGCCGTCATCTCGCTGCCGCTATCAACACTCCTCTCTGGAGCCGGGGAGCAGAGCGATGTGGCTGGGCCGGATCTGGATTCGCTGTACGCGGCGCCTATGGCGCCCCCTCCATCCCGGAGTCTGAGCGCCCCCGCCGAGGCATGTTCTCAGCGGCTCGGACCCTGTCGGCCGGCCCCAGCGGGGTTCCTCCACCCCGTGCCGGCCGTTTTCTCCCGGCTGGTGTTGCGCTCGGTGCGCCGCCGCCCTGCCGGGGGCAGCCGGGGCGGAGACAGAGACAGCCCCCGGCCGGGGGCTGCGGCGCGCGCCGCGCTGGCGCGACGCCTTGAACCAGTAGAGAAAGTTGTAACTCAGTCGGTCTGCTGGGGCTTGAAGTCGCGTGCGCAAGCTGGGAGTTCGGTGCCCCTGGCGGTGAGCGAGCGGAAGGAAGAGCGCGTGTCGGATGGTCCAGGTGATGCGCGTGCTTGCGTGGGTGACTGAGTACGCGTCGAAGGATGCCCGGAGTGCCGGCCACGTTCTCTCGGGCAGGCTTCGGTCCAGCACTCGCATCAGTAGCCGCGCTCCGGTTGATCCATCAGCATGGGTGGCCACCCGGACGAGCCCTGGTGAAGAGTTCCGCGGTGACCGGGTGGCCGCTGTCGCTGTCGTGGACCACGACCCGGTGGGCGAGCGCACTGACCATGCCCAGGCCTCGGCCGTGCTCCGCCTCCTGGTCCTGGTGCTCGATATTCGGCGCCGTGCCGGTGCCTCAGTCATCCGTGACCGACAAGGCGACCACCTGCGGGGAGACCGCGAGCGCGAGATGGAAGCTGCCCGCCGCCCGGCCGCTGGCGGTGTGCAGGATCGCGTTCGCGCTCAGGCAGGACACGCAGCGCGAGGCCATCAGTCACATGGATCGGCTGCTCAAGAGGCGCCTCGGTCGTCAGTGACCGCACCCGTTGATGTCAAAAAACTGGATGTCAAAGGCCCCGGACCATGATCGGTCCGGGGCCTTTTGGCTTGTGCCCCCGGCAGGATTCGAACCTGCGACACCCGCTTTAGGAGTTCGAGCGGTGGCCCGAGATAGAGCGACCACCTCATGACGACGCTGCTGGGCCGGTGCTCCGATGGCCGCTGACATCCACCGCTGTTGATGTCAGCAGTGGATGTCAGACCGCTTGCGACCCGTAGCTCTATCCGAAACGGTCCGTGACGATCGCAACGGCCGTTATGAGGCCCCTAATGGGCGCTACCGGGCGCACTCATGGGCCGGTCAGGCCATCCCAAGCCGGTCGACGAGCCAGTCCAGGCCCTTCGAGGTGAAGAAGGTCTGCTCCACCCACTGACCGTTGGGCGTCTCCACGAACTTCACCTCGGCGCGACCGGCCTTGGTATGGCACTCGTAGGGCAGGCGGGGGTTCTGGATCTGCAGAAAGCGAATGTCCTCGCGGCGCAGCAACTCCATGAATTTCGTTCGCCCGAGCCCACCCGTGACCTTGTTCAGAGCCTTCGCGGCAGCCGCCATGTCGATAAGGCCTTCGGAGTCGCAGAAGGCGCTCCACCTGCCAGCCTTCGGCGCGGCGATCGCGAGTTCCCTCTTAGTCGAGACGAGCTCGCGTGCGGCCTCGACGTACCCCTCGGCGAGAGCCAGGATGCCCTCTGGACTGGAGACATCGGTAGGCTGCCGCATCACCTCCGCCTCACGAGTCTTCACCGCGAAGTACGTCTGGGCCGCTGCGATCTCCGGCTTCCGCGGGTCGCAGTTCATGGCGATCAGGTAGCAGGCATAGCGGGTGAGGCGGAAGTCGGATACGTTCTGCCTTCCCCACCGGCCACCGTTGATCACCTTCGAGGCTCCTCGAAAGTGATCAAGCGGGTTAAGTCCGCTGTTCTCGGCTGCTGCGATCGCCCGGTTGATGGCTACCTCGTAGCGTTCCCACTTGTCGTAGCCCATGGGGATGTGGAGGTCGCGAGCCGACCAGCACTCCTGGCCGTTGTGGTCCAAAAGCATGAGTCGATCAAAAAGGCTGCCCCCAGGGTTACCTTCTGTGGGGGGCGCGGTAGTGTCCACGATGGACAAGGTTGAACTCCCTTGACTCCTGGCTCTCGGCGGCTCCACCCGCCCGCGAGCTGTCTAGGCCGCCTTCGAAGCGAAGGCGGCCTTATGACAATCACATTACGGTACAGGCCTGACTCAGTGTCATTCTCTCCGCAGACACTGCGTGCCGCTCCCTTTTCCAGCGCCTTCGATTCCACGGAAAACCCCTGGTGGCACTCCGTCACCGCGTGCCGCGACGGACCGATTTATTCAGATACAACCCACTGCGATGTGACTGATGTCTCCCGATTTCGGTTGAACCAACACGCTGGGCCTTCGCATGTAGGGGCTGCATGACGGGAGCGCTGGTTACGCCTCGCGGCATCCGGCTGGATTCATCCGGCCTCAGATGGTGGTGAACCGCGAGACTGCCCGACGGACCGTTGTGGTTCGGTGCAGAACAGCGCTGTTCGCGCTTTTTAGGGTCAGTGGATGATGCCATCCTCGCTCCGTTGTGTACTACTCAGGCAAGCCTGATCGCTAAAGTCCGCGTATGAAGCTGACGTTGACCTTGTTGACTGTTGTAGGTGGGCTACTCCCGCTGGCTGCCCTCGTCTGGGGCGGGCTGGCTCTCCGCCGCGACTACGAAGCCTTAGTAGAAGACCTGGACGCAATTGATCGTGTGATCCAGGCCCCGGAGGGCACTTACGAGACTTCTGGGGATCAAAGCGCGGCCATGTATGCGATCCGTGAGCCTGCCTTCAATGTCGGTCGCCTGACGTACACCTATGAGTGGGCTCAGCGGCTCATCTGGCAGCAAGCGATGAACGATCTCCGTGGTCCGGCCTGGCTTGCCGTTGCAGGCTTGATAGTGGCTACCACGGCTGGGGCCTGGTCCATTTGGGTCTAACCGCGGGCTTCACGTACTTCCTCAGCCCACCGCTCACCCCGGCTTCCATCCCGTCCGCCTTCGACCCACACACCGTGGAGCGGGCGTGGTTCAGGGCGTCAAGGTGGAGCGCGCCACTGTACGAACGACCTTGACGCCCTGGGCCGCGACTGCTCGGCTCTGCCTGGGTCGAAGGTGGTCGGGATGGGAGCCCCACAACGCTCACCACGAATCCGCCGGCACTCGCCAACGGCGCCCCATCCATCCCGGAGTCTGAGCGCCCCCGCCGGAGGCATCTCTTTCGGCTGCGCGGACTCTGTCGGCCTGGCCTCAGCGGGGATTCCCCACCCTCGTGCCGGCCGTTTCCTCTCGGGCTGGTGTCGCGCTCGGTGCGCCGCCGCCCGGCCGGGGGCAGCCGGGGCGGAGACAGAGGCAGCCCCCGGCCGGGGGCTGCGGCGCGGGCGCCGCGGGGGCGGGGGGCGTGGACCCGGGGGAAA
>NZ_JBFBAL010000023.1:54958-56710 GCF_040682175.1 Streptomyces sp. NPDC051320 | reverse complement strand
TCCACGGCGGCCTCCCCGGCCTCGATGCCACTCATCACGTCAGTCATCAACTGTCGCTTCCAGCTCGGGAGTTACACCAGTCACGGTACAGACCCCGCTTCGCCGCCGCCCCAGACCACCCGCGATACCCCAGACGGCCTGGATCAACGACCCAGCCAAACGCAGGGAACCCGCACCACAAACCTCATAGCGTCACGACCGTCTCACTGGACTTGAAATCTTCCGCCGGCCCGATCAGTCTCCGGCTGCTGCTCGACCGCAAGCTGATCTGCGAGGTCTCCGACGCCAGCAGCACCACTCCGCATCTGCGGTACGCGGAGACTACGGACGAAGGCGGCCGAGGCCTCTTCCTCGTGGCCCAGCTCGCGGATCGCTGGGGGTCAGGTACACAACCGCTGGCAAGATCATCTGGACCGAACAGGCGCTTCCGGACGGCGGGCGGGCGTAAATCGGCGACAAATCGCGCATCGCATCCGCTACCGTCCAGGACGGCAACGCCCGAGCCAGTATCCGCTTTGGCACCCCGGACGACTACGCCGTCAGCCGCTGCCCCGCCGCGTCCAGCAGCCCGTGTCCGCACGCACTGCCCCGCCGTCATGCGGAGCCGGTGGTTGCGCCACTGCCAGCAGGTCAGTACGGCCTCGGGGTCCAGACCGTAGCGGGTGTCCTTGGCCAGGCCCAGGGCAGCGAGCAGGTGCTGGACCCCGCCGTAGCTGTAGGTAGCCCGCCGCCAGCGGCGTGGTTCGCGGCTGGTGCCCTTGTACTCGCCGCCCCGCTCAGCCCACCGCCGCCCGGGGGCGCGGCATCAGGCTGTGGGGACTGAACCGGTGAACGGCAAGGGTGCGGCCGCTGCGGCAACAGCCGTGGCGATCGCGAGCAATGCTCAGTAACGTGACGGAATCTCCGATGCGCGGCTCGTGTGGAAGGTGTGCCACGAGTGCAGACGCGGCGCCATCTCGAGGGTTTCACTCTCCCCGGAAATACAGCGACAAGGTCTCGGCACACTTCTGATCGACAGGGCACTCCTGAGGGCTGTCCGGTAAATGATCTTTGAGTCGCCTCGGGCGTGGTGGGCTGCCGTACCGCCCCTCGGCCTATCCGGCGAGGGCGAGGTTGTGTCTCCGGGCGATGCCGAGCATGGCGTGGTGGACGCCGTCGCCTTTGAGGCGGCAGTCGTGGAGGATCTTCCCGTCTTCATCCGCGCGAAGACGTGCTCGACGCGGGCGCGGACCTGCTTGTGGGACTTGTTGTGCTCCTCTTTCCAGTCCGGGAGTGCGGTCTGGCCGCGTTCGCGGCGGTGCGGCATAACGAGTCCGGTGCCGGGGTAGCCGCCGTCGGCGATCGTGACGGTGTTGCCGATGGCGGCCTTGGCGCCGGACTCCTCCCACGCCTTGCAGTCGTTGCGGTTCCCGGCGAGCGGCCAGCCGACCACGACGACCAGACGGGTGTCGGCGTCGATGACGACCTGGTGGTTGGTGGAGTACCGGTAGTTCTAATAGCTCATCGGTGGTCCCGAGCGCGTGAGCGCAAGGGGCACCAAGCAAGGTGGAAGCCTGCCGCCGTTCCGGGACTGAGATGCCCGTGTTCAGACCGGCTCCACCATGCCGCGTTCCCGCCGGGCGGAGACCTTCGGTAGTTCCGGGACTTTGATCTCTTGTCTAAGAGGGCATCTGATCTATGTAGTTGGTGGTTCGGGATGATTTTGTGACTGCTGGTGTTCGTGGTCGTTGGACGAGGCGTGAATGCTCGTCG
>NZ_JBFBAL010000023.1:0-54859 GCF_040682175.1 Streptomyces sp. NPDC051320 | reverse complement strand
CCGCGAACTGACAGGAGAATCCACACCTACCTGGCGAATCGAAACGGACATGCCCGTCACAACGGTGTGAACATTGATCAGATGCCCTCTAAGAGGTCCTAACAAAGGCGTTGGACGTGGCGGTGGGTGATGAGGCAGGTGGCGAGGCCGAGAAAGGCTTCGTGGATGTCGTCGCGTCGTTCCCAGCGGATGCGGAGGCGTCTGAAGCCGTGGAACCAGGCGATCGTGCGCTCGACAACCCAGCGGTGAACACCGAGGCCGGAGCCGTGCGGAACGCCGCGGCGGGCAATGACCGGTTTGATGCCCTGAGCCCAGACCATGCGGCGGTACTTGTCGTGGTCGTAGCCGCGGTCGCCGAGCAGGGTGTCAGGCCGTCGACGTGGTCGTCCCACGAGTCCCGGGACCGATGGGATCTTCGCGAGCAAAGGCATCAGCTGGGTGACGTCGTTGCGGTTCCCGCCGGTCAGGGACACCGCGAGCGGAATGCCCTGTCCATCGACGAGGATGTGGTGCTTGCTGCCCGGCCGCGCGCGGTCGACCGGGCTGGGACCGCTTTTGGGCCCCGCCGAGCGGCCCGGACGTGGGAGGAGTCGATCACCGCCCGCGACCAGTCGAGCTGTCTCGCCGCTCGCAGCCTGGCCAGCAACACGACGTGGAGCCTGTCCCACACGCCGGCCTTGTTCCACGCGGCAAGCCGCCTCCAGCACGTCATGCCCGAACCGAAGCCGAGCTCCTGCGGCAGGTACTCCCACTGAATCCCGGTATGCAGCACGAACAGGATCCCGCACAGCGCCTGCCGGTCCGGCACCCTCGGCCGGCCGGCCACCAGCTTCGGCCCCGGCTCCGGTAACAACGGCTCAATCAGCGCCCACAGTTCATCCGAAACGACCCACGGACGCGACTCCCTCTTCCCCACGAACAGACCAACGAGCAACCAGGCCGACAGTCACACCATCAGAGACTTCTGTTAGGACCTCAAGACCGGTCCCGCCTGGCAGGAGCGTGGCCATCACGGGTTTCATGTCACCAGCCCGCCGGCAGGGGCCGACCTCTCAATAGTTCGCGAGCCCGAGAGCTCCCCAACAGACCGAGGTCCCTGCCGGTCGCTGGAGACACGAACGGCTCATGAGATGGCGTGCCCTGAGCACTTCTATTAGAGCGCCGTGTGCCTCCGCACGGACTGAATCTGCAAGCCGGCATGGAGGTAAAGAGGTTGAGCACGATCTTCTGCGGAATCGACTGGGCGAAGGGGCACCACGACATAGCCCTCGTCGACCGGGACGGCGTCCAAGTGGCCAAGCTTCGGATCAGCGATGACAGCGCCGGATTCCACACCCTGACGGAACTACTGGCGCGGCATGGCGACACCGCCGAGGCCCCGATTCCGGTCGCCATTGAGACGCCGCGCGGCCTGCTGGTCGCCTGTCTGCGGGCCACCGGCCGCCAGATCTATGCGATCAACCCGCTTGCCGCTGCCCGCTATCGCGATCGCGGCAGCGTTTCCCGCGCCAAGTCCGACGCAGCCGACGCCCGGGTCTTGGCCAACATCCTCCGGACCGACCGGCATGCCCACCGACCTCTGCCGGCGGACAGCGAGGCCGGGCAGGCTGTCGCGGCTCTCGCCCGTGCCCACCAGGACGCGGTTTGGGACCGGCAACAGATGATCAATCGGCTCCGCTCTCACCTGCGCGAGTACTACCCGGCCGCCCTCGTAGCCTTCCACGGCCCGGGCAAGCCCGGACTCGACTCACCGCGCGCTCGCCTGATCCTCGCCGCTGCACCCACGCCAGCTGACGCCGCCAAGCTCACCCGCAGCCAGCTGCGTGCACTGCTCAAGCGCGCCGCCCGCCCACGCTGCGGAATCGACACCGAGGTCGAGCGGCTCCGGGAGATCTTCCGTGCGGACAGTCTCCGCCAGCTGCCCCAGGTCGAACTGGCCCTGGGACACCAAGCAGCGGCGCTCATCCAGCAGCTCGATGCCGCCTGCAACAGTGTCGCCCAGCTCGCGGCAGCGACGGAGGAAGCGTTCCTCGCGCACCCGGATGCGGACATCATCACCAGCTTCCCTGGTCTATCCGTACTGTCCGGAGCACGCGTCCTCGCCGAAATCGGCGACGACCGCGAACGCTTCGCGGACGCCAGAGCGGTGAAGGCATACGCCGGCGCGGCTCCCGTCACCCGGGCCTCCGGCCGCAGCCACGTCGTCGTGGCCCGAACAGTCAAGAACCAGCGGCTGGCCGCCGCCGGATACATGTGGGCCTTCGCTGCCCTCCGTACCGAAGCCCCACGCACGCACTACGACCGACGACGAGCAGGCGGGGAACGCCACACAGCCGCGCTGAGGAACCTCTTCAACAAGTTGCTCGGCTGCCTCTACCACTGTCTTCAGAACCGGGTGCACTACGACCCACCGTGCCTTCGCGGCGCCTCTGGACCTCGCCGCCTAATGCCGCATAAAGCAACGTTCGCCTCGTCGTGGCGTGCCGTCCGGGTCGAGCTCGGAGCGGCGTGCATCCGCCAGGTTGTCGTCGCCAGGGCGACAATCGCCTGACCGGCTGCTACTCGGCTTCGACGCGGCGCAAGTGGGTGCGAATGTCGCCGAGCCCGTCCAGGGCTCGTCCGTCCACGTCGGAAGAGTCCACCTCAGCACGGGTCGCCAGAGCTTCCGCCAACGCCACCGCTCGCTCGCTGAGTCGCCCGAACCTGCGGGCCGTGTGGCCCAGGCACAGACCGGCCAGCCCAAGCAACTGGCTCCCGGCCGCCGCCCTCATACCCAGGTCGATGCAGCAGTGCTCGATGAACTCGCGATCGTCGTCGTTCAGCGCGATTCCAACCAGGGCCACCGCTGCGGAAGCTTCGTACGCGGTGTCGCCGAGCGCGCGTTCAATCGCCCCCGCGACGACATCGTGGGCCAGAGCGGGGGGATTCTCAAATGTTCGATGGGAGTGCTTCACGCGCAGAGGCTACGCGGCGCACCCCGAGACGCACCGCGAAGCCTCTCCCGCGGTGACGGAAGCCGGCAGGACGAACATTGCCTGATGCGGCACCGCCATGGACTTGACCCACCAGCGACATGAGATGTCTTCGACCAGGGTGCCGTCCACGATGAGCACGGTGTCCTTGGCGAACCGCTGGCGGGCTGGAGCGCGAGCAACGGGCCCAGGTGGTCGATGATCCGGTCCGCCGCCGACTTCGACACCACGAACAGCGGAGCGAGCTGCCGCATCGTCAGGTTCGTTCGCCAGTACGCCGCGACCAGCAGGGCCCTGTCCTCCAGCGGAAGGCTCCACGGTCGACCCTTGCGGACCGCGTCCGCACCCTCACGACGCAGAACCGCCACCAGCTTCCCGAACAGGCGAAGGCTCAACCCGGTGAACGGGGCTATCCAGAACGGCTCCGACGCCGTGATCACACCAGCCACATGGAGATCATCTCCTGTGGCCCGAACTCCGCGTGATGTCGCGCAGAATCCGGTGGTGCGGCACGGCTCTGGCGTCAAGAATCACCGGATGCATGAAGTGAAGCTGTCCGACGGGACCATCACTCTGTCCCCCCTGCGCCTGGACGATGTCGAGGCGCACCTCGCCGGGGAGGACGAGCTACTCGTTCGTTGGCTCAACGGCGGTCCCGGCACGCGGGCGGGCATTGAAGCGTATTTCCGGCACTGCCGGGAGCAGTGGGACACCGCCGGGCCACTCCGCGCGTTCGGCATCCGGATGGGTGCCGACGAGGTGCTCGTGGGCACGATCGACTTGCGGTTCGCCGGAGAGGGGCTGGCGCCCGGCCAGGTGAATGTCGCCTACGGCCTCTATCCGTCCTGGCGGGGGCGTGGCCTGGCTACCCGCGCGGTCCTGTTGGCGTCCCAGTATGCGGCGGGTGAGGGCGGGGCGGAGGCGGTAATCCAGGTGGAGCCGGAGAATCCCGCATCTGCCGCAGTCGCGCAGCGGGCAGGGTTCACCCCCTGCAAGCCGACGCACAGCGCGGACGGCACACGCTTCGACTGGTACATCCTGGACCTGCACGCCGCCGCCCGGTGAAAACCGACAGTTACGGGACAGCCCTTGGGCTTGCAGATCATTAACACGTCGTCTTGATCTTGTTGCCGGGCTCGTCGGTCAGGGCGAGGACCCTGGCCTGGAGGGTTGCGAGGGCCGCGGGTGGGGTCGTCGCGGGCGGGATGGCGATCCCGTGGGCCTCGAACAGTCTTCTGTTCTTCAGGAGAGTGCGGTGCATGGCCGTACGGCTGCTGTCGAACACCATGGGTACGCGAGGGCCTATCGGTGAATGTCAGCTGCGCCCGGACTGTTCTGCGGCCCAGGTGTAACCCAGCCCGGCGAGGACGGCTCGCTGCTCCGCATCCAACCGGTCACGCCGGGCCTTCTGGTTACTCAGAAACACACCCAGCTTGATCGTCGTGCCGTCCGGCAACTCTTCAACATGGGTCCTGCCGACCACGGTTTTGCCTTCGCGGGCGATGTACTGGGCGAGGGCCGCCCCACCGCGCTGGAATGTCTGCTGTGCCTTGCTCGGGCCATTCCTCATGGCCGCCGGGGCGGGGGAGGGTGCCTCAGTGGGCTGTACGCCCAGCTTCGACAGCCGTTCCTGCTGATCGGTCGACAGCTGTGCCCACGTGCCTGGGTTCTTCTGCCGCTCCAGCCATCGTCCGATGTCGTCGCCGTCGAAGGTGACGCCGGGCTGGATGTCAGGCAGGTGGCCGTCGGCGTCGACGAGGTCGGCGAGCACCTTGTAGTGGCGTTGCCAGTCCAGTGGCCAGGGGCAGTTCCAGTCCGGGTCGATCGCGGCCAGCTGCTGTGCGCGTTCCGCTGCTCGCTCCGGGGCCATGCCGAGACCGCCCCTGCGGCGGAGGTTGGCCAGGTGCTGCCCGATGGGCACCAAGCCCTCGGCTTCGCTCTCGCCCCAGACGGTGTCTTGGCGGGGGGCGAGGTGTCCGGTGGCTCGCCGGTAGGTCCGGAGTGCGGCGAGTTTGGTTTCCCATGCTTCGTCGCCGGGCTCCCAGACCATCCCGGCTTCGTCGAGGAGCTCTTTGCGGTGGGGGTCGAGTTCACCCGCGCGCAGCGCCTTGCGCTGTTGATGCACCCACCGGCCAAGCGGAAACGCCTTCGTTGTCCCGGCCTCGGTCTCGACGTCGTAGGGGACGGCGTGAAGGCCGGTGATCTCGTTCTCGGTACGCCACCGGAGCAGGGCTTGGTAGCCCTCGAGCCAGACGAGGGATTCGGGTCGGATGACGCGGCAGCGGGTGAGTGCGGCGATGTCGGCGGCGTCGTGGGGGGAGGCGAAGTTGACCACGATGGAGGCGACCCGGTCGGCCTCCTGCTGTGCCTCGCTGGCCTCCGCGGGCATGTCCCCGTTCTCCGGGCCGGCCGCGGTCGTGGGGGAGGGGGAGGGCCGCACGTGCATACGCCGCCGCTCGGTGCCGCGGGTCAGGGCGCGGGAGGCGAGCTGGTCGACCATGCGTTCCGAGTGCGAGCGCAGCGCTTGGAGGATGTCGACCAGGGGCTGGTAGCTGGCCGAGGCGACCATGTCCTTCGGGTCCTCCCCGGGCTGCAGGAAGACCGGGATGATGATCCGCGCCGTCTTCACTGTGCCGTCGGGGTTGGGGCGCAGGGCCCGTCCGATGTTCTGCACGACGTCGACCTGGGAGCTGCGCGAGCCGACGATGCACACGGCCTCGACCCCGCGCAGGCCGGTGATGTCGACCCCGACCCCGAGGGCGCGTACGGAGGAGAGGAACGCCCGGTGTACGCGCCGGTTTTGGGCGTTGATGCCGTTGGCGAACTGGTGGATCACCGCACGCCGGTGCGCGATGGGATGGTCCCCGCACAGCCAGTCCGCCCATACCCGGTCCGCAGGCACGTGACGGCCTTCCTCCAGCTCGTACAGCTCAGCATCAATCGACGACGCAGGCAGCTCCTCGGCGCCGGCCAGCGCCGCCGCGGAGACCTCGGCGGCATACAGCTCGGCGGCGGTGCGCGGCATCTGTTCGGCGAACGCGGCCGCTTCTCCCACCCGCTGGTGGAACACCATGGTGGTGTGCAGATTCTGCTGCGCCGCGTGCTCCAGCAGCGCGGCCTGGAGCAGGGCCATGCGCCGTCCACGCAGCGCGTCCTGGGACAGGCCCAGGATCGGGTCAGGGTCGCGGATCTCCAGCACGTCGATCTCGAACCCCGCGAGAATCGACCGCTCCACCGCCTCCGCCAGCCCAAGATCAAAAATCCGGGTGCCGTAGGTGCTGGAGTCGTCCTCCATCGACGCGACCACCACCTCCCGCCCGTCCCGGCCCCGCTGCGGCCGGGGCGCGGCGAGGATCCGCGGGGTCGCGGTCAGGTAGAGCCGGAAGTCGACCGGAATCCGGCTGTTGTCGTGGATCGCCGCCCACGGCCGCCCCATATCCCCCGCGGTCATGTGCCCCTCGTCCAAAATGGCCAGCTCGAACGGAGCCATCCGCTGCCCGTACAGCCGCTCCCCGCCCGCCAGAGCCGATTCCAACGGCCCAGGGACGGTCCGACGGCCAGTGACATCGGCGGGGTCCTCACGGTCCACCAGCGAGGCGTACGTGGCGAACACGACCACCGGCCCGGACCCGGCCCACAGGGCGAGCTGGATCGGGTTGGTGGTGGTGCGCACCCCGAGCTGCTCCAGGACCTCGTCCTTGTCCACCGAGCAGACCGCGACCATCGGCGCGCGGTGCCCGACCCGCCGCCAGGACTGGGCACTCTGCACGATCAGGTCCAGCGTGGGCACCATCACCAGAATCCGCCCGCCCGGGAAGTACTCCAGAGCGCACGCAGCGGTGGTGATCGTCTTACCGGACCCGGTCGCGGATACCCCCATGGCACGCGCCCCCTCTGGAGGCACAAATGATCTTGCAGGGAATCCGGCCCAGTTACGAAAGCTCAACCTCTGGTCGACCTGGTGCTCCTTGAGCGGAACCAAAAGCATTTCTAGGCCCTCCCCGATTCCTGTGGTCTTACAGATGGCCGCGTGCAGAGTGCAGGCTGCACCGAGGTCGTACCAGATCGACGCATCCGCCTTGTGCCAGCCGCCGGGCTTTCCGTCCTTGAAGGGCAGCTTGCCGTCCGGGTCGCTGTTCCTCGTCCGCGCCGTGCAGGGGCCGCCGGCCTCGCCCAGCACCCAGCGCCACGCCGTGGTGTGCGGTGCGTGCGCGGCAGCACGGCCTCCCGGACGAACCCCTCCAGCCGCACCAGGTCCGCCCGCTCACACTGCCTCACGTCCGCCATATATATGGTCAGTTCAGCGGCCCCGGCAGACCGGCCGCCACGCCGTGACCAGTCCCGATCCGCGATGCCCACCAAGGCCTCACTCACGGCCGTCACGCCGTCATCCCAGCCGTCCGCGAACAGCTCGCCCCGAGAAGCCGGCGCCATGCCGTCCAGCTCGACCACCTCGCTCTGCACCTCCAGGAGCGCGAAGACCTTCAACCAGGCTTTCACGCCCCCAGTCTGATACTGCTCACTGTGGATTCCTGGTTTTGATCTGGGGCGCTTCAGGGTGTGAGCTGGGCGCACGTGGTCAAGTTGGATAGTTTGAATCGAGGTGCACGTGGTGTCTGACCTGTGCAGGTTGCTGTCTGCGTGGCTATGGCCAGCGCTAGATGGTGCTGTGAGCAGCGAATCCGTGATTGAGCTGGAAAGTCGCAACTATCGCCGGAACCCCTGTGGAGTTACTCGTATTTATGCAGGTCAGAGGCGTGTGAGAGTGTGCGGTGTCACCGGTCGGATGACCAGCGCGCCGGTTTGAGGGAACAGGCGATCGACCTGCCTGGCGGGGTCGGTCAGGGGCGGCCTTGTGCCTGTTGAGCAGCGAGTTCCTCGATGATGCTGGCCTGCTCGCGAATGTCGGCGGCCTGCGCTGGGGTGAACTCGTACCGTGTGAGGCTGCTGATCTCTGTTCTGGCCGCAGCGATGTCTCCGGTACGGGCGAGGACCACGGCTCGGTGGGACCTGAGCCCGACGATGAGTTCGGGCAGGTTGTAGGCCTGGGTGATGGGCAGGAGCTGCCGGTCGATCAAGTTCAGGGCGGCCTGTGCTTCGTCGAAGCGCAGCATGGTCTCGACCACGTCCTGGCCGAGGTCGACGGCGGATCGCCAGGCCCCTGCGGCCATGTAGAGCTTCATGGCGGGGAACGCGGCGCTGCCGTAGTCGAGTTTGAGCTGACGGCAGCACTTGACATGCATGGCGAAGCAGTCGGCGAGGCGCTTGTAGTCGTCGGGTGTCTCGCTGTTCAAACAGGCTTGTTGCAGTGCCTCGGTGGGGCCGTGGAGGTTGGCCAGGTCCAGGCCGAGGTGAACGCAGTAGGCG
Source organism: Streptomyces sp. NPDC051320 (assembly GCF_040682175.1). Taxonomy (NCBI): domain Bacteria; kingdom Bacillati; phylum Actinomycetota; class Actinomycetes; order Kitasatosporales; family Streptomycetaceae; genus Streptomyces; species Streptomyces sp. NPDC051320. The sequence goes on along the minus strand of NZ_JBFBAL010000023.1, from coordinate 46,520 downwards.
TCGGCGAGTTCCAGGGCTGCGGGGCCTGCGGCTCGGTAGCTGCCTGCGTGGTAGAGCCCCTGAACGTAGCCGTAGCGCAGAGATCGCTCCAGGAGAGAGGGGGCGAGAAGCTCAGCCAGGGCTGTCCTGAACGTAGCATCGAGGGCTTCGTTGTCACCGGTATGCCCGTGCAGAGGGAACTGGCGGATGGCCACCAGGACCTTCTCACGTGGTCCGATCCCGTTGCCGCCCTCCGAGGCGAGGACTTCCATGGCGTGGACGTGGCGTGCGTAGGCCTCCCAGTTGGTGTCCCCATATGCCCAGGAGGCCAACGCACTGTGCGCATCAAGGCGGTCGACGGCGTCCCGACCCGGATCCTGCGCCACGTCCGCGATCACCGTGCGCAGTTCGCGCGGGAAGCCGCCCTCGTAGAAGCCTTCCTGACTGGTGATCTCCAGCAAGCGGTCGATCTGGCCGGTATCGGCGAGCAGCCGCATCCAGCGGGCCAGCCGCGGCAGTTCTCTGTGGCCCTCGAGAAGATCAGCCAGGGTCTGCTCGACACGGAGGGCGGCTTCCTCATGCAGGTCATGCGACCCATGGAGGGCCAACGATGTGGCCGCATCGTGGAGTTTGGCGAAACCGTCGGCGAATGTCTGCACGAGGCCGAGGCCTACGAGCTCGCGCACGGCCCTGGCCGCGGCAGCGGGACGTATCGGTCCCGCGGCTGCTGCCAGCTGCTGCAATTCCCGGCTGCTCAGGGGGACTTCAGCGATGGCCATGAGGCCGGCCATCGTGCGTGCCAGCACGGACAGGTGCTCGAAGGTCTGTGCCAGGATGCGTTCCTGGGCCGTGGGGGCGAGGTGGGTCTGCTCCTGCACCGCCGCGCAGAAGGCGCTGCCGTCACCTGCGTAGTTAGTGCGGGTGAGCGCCGCGGAGTTGAGGACGTACAGCGGCATACCAGCTGTGAGTGCCAAGACCCGCTGTGCGGTGGGGTAGTCCAGGGTGCAGTCTTCGGCAGCGAAGACGGCGGCCACGGTGTCGGTGTCCCAGCCGGGCAAGGACTCGGCGGAGACACCCAGATGCGCGGCGAGCGCGGTCTGCTCCGGGTGGGGGTGGCCCAGCAGCGTGATCTGGGCCGTCGGCAGCGCCTGGACAAGCAGCCGTAGGTCGTCGGACGGGAGGTCGTGCACGTTGTCGATGACGACCGCGATGACTGTGCCGTCGTGAGTCAGTCGGCCGTGCACGGCCCGAAGGACGTCGATGCCGGCCCCGCTCGGCAGACTCAGGGCATCGGGCCCGCTCAGGTGCCGGGCAGCAACCTCCCGGGCCAGCGCGCCGGGCACCACTGCGGGTGGCATCTGGCCGGCATCGAAGTAGGTGACCGGGAGCGGGCACTGGGCGGCGGCGCGCGCCGCCCAGGTCGTCTTCCCGGCCCCGGAGAAGCCAGTCACCAGCCGCACGCGCTGCTCGCCCGTCAGCTCCGGTTCGCCGCCAGGCGGCCAGTAGACGTCGGGAACCTGGGGAAAGGCCTGCAGCTCCTCGACGAACTGCTCGTACAAGGAGGCCAGGTTACCGGTATGGAAGGCTCGCCCATGGGCTCCGGCGCTCGCGTACTGCACGCGGGCAGCCAGCTTCCACACCAGCGTCTGCGCTCCCAGGGACCCGAACGGGACCCGGGCGGCCTGCTCGGTGCACCACTGCATGACACCGGTGAGATCCGCAGCAGTCGGCGGCAGCCACGTCTCTTCCGGATCTGGATGTCCCGGCCACAGCAGCGACACGCCTGCCGGCCAGCCCGTCTGCTGGGTCCGTTGCAGCAGATCCCGACCCGGTGCGGTATTGCTGACCACGATCAGCTTCGGCGCGCCGGGGCGCCGCCCCGCCGTGTGCTCCGCGCGCAGTTTGGCGAACTGTTCAACCGACCCGCTGATGTCACTCCACATCAGATTGCCCTGCCGGGTCTTGACCTGCAGGTAGAGATGCCGGTCCGGGAGCACGACCTCCAGGTCCTCGTCCAGCTCCATCAGCAGCGTCTGCGCACCGGCCTCACGCAGCCGCAGCAGACAGCCCACGGCGTACAGGTTCTGATAGGTGAATCGCGGTGCAGGGAGGTGATCCGCCGCAGCTGCGCTGGATCGAGCGGGCCGGCCGTCCGTGCCGTGCTGTCCTGGGCGGTGTCGCCGGTCGGCGGTGGTTCCTCGTCGTGCACGCCCCCACGATATCGGCCCCTGCGCGGGCCGCGGCGCAGACCGCTGCCCCGGGGGCGGGACTGTGTGAGGCGCCGGTGCGGCGCAGCAGCACAACTCCGCTCGCGGTGGCCTGGGATGCGGTATGCCCCAGCCGTAGGTACAGCATCGAGCCGTCCAGCCCACGACGCGGTCCAGCGCGGGGGACAGGGGCGGAAAGGGGCCGGGATCCGAGGAAGCGCCGCCAGCTCACCAGCGCCCCTTCCGTGGCGCTTCGGCACGGGAGCGGAATCTCTCGGTCCGCTCGCGTGGCGGCGTGCACCCTGCGGCCGCCGGGAGGCCGCCTCTAGGCCGACAGCCCCTGACATGGGCCCCGGCAGCACGTGAAATGCCTGGTGAGACCGTGTTGTCAGTGGCGCATGGTAGCTATGGAAGCAGAGAGAACGTGTGTGGTTCTCCCGCCAGTTGACCCACATCGAGTGAAGAGGCAACAGGATGGTCGAGACGGAACTCCCCGAGCGGGGAGTGGTGTTCTGGCCGGTCGGCACGGGCGACTCCACCACGCTCGTGCTCGGCGGCGACCTTGTCCTCCAGGTCGACCTGCGGGACATGAAGGCTGCCGACGAGAAGGACGCGGTCGTCGCCGCGGTCATCGACCGTCTCGCGGAGACCCTGCCGTGCCCCGACTGGCTTGATGGGGAGACCCCCTACCTCGCGGTGTTCGCCCTGACCCACGCCGACCTGGACCACTGCTGCGGGTTCGGGGACCTGGTGGACAGCGACATCCTGATCGGGGAGATCTGGGCGACGCCCCGGCTGTGGCGGGAGATCTCCCAGGACCAGACCATGTGCGAGGACGCCCGCCTCTTCCAGGACGAGGTCGAGCGCCGCGTCGCCGCCACCCTGGAGGCCCTCGCCAACGGCGAAGAGCCCGCCAGCGGCGACCGGGTCCGGATCATCGGCTACGACGACGACCGCGACCAGCACTCCTACAACGAGCTGCCCGACGAGTACTTCACCTTCCCCGGCAAGACAATCACGATGATCGACGGCAACGACCTGTCGGGAACGTTCGAGGCGTTCGTCCACGCCCCGTTCAAGGGCGACTGCGCCGGTGAACGCAACGAGACGTCCCTCGCCCTGCAGATCCGCATGCCCACCGGCACCGGCGCGACGGGCCGGCTGCTCCTGCTCGGCGACCTCGCCTACCCCACGATCAAGAAGATCTTCGACAACAGCGAGTACTTCGGCAACACCGACCGGGTGGAGTGGGACCTGCTGCTCTCCCCGCACCACTGCTCCAAGAAGGTCATGTACGCCAAGGGCGAGGACGGCGAGGAGGAGCGCAAGCAGGACATCCTCGACCAGTTCGAAACCTACGCCAGCCCGGACGCCCGGGTGATCGCCAGCTCCCGGCCCTTCCGGGACCAGGACGAGAAGGGACACAATCCGCCCCACCTGCTGGCCCGGGACGCCTACGCGGAGATCACCGTGCTGCCGGTGCTGTGCACGGGGGAGTACCCCACCAAGGACGAGCCCCGGCCGGTGGTGTTCGCCCTGGACCCCCTCTTCGGGTTCGAACTCGTCGACGTCGCCGAACTGGAGGCCAAGTCCCTGGTGATGAAGGCCGCGGGCGGCGGACGGCGGATGCTGGCCGCGCTGGGCACCACCCGCTTCCCGGCCGCCGCCTTCACCGCCACCGCCGCTCTCCCCTCCCCCCGGGCGGCCACCGCCGCGCGCAGCGCCGTCGAGCAGGCCCGAGGAGACAAGGCCGCACCCGCCACGCCCCTGGGATTCGGTGACGCGTGAGCGACCGCACCACTACGGCTGTCACGGCCGGCCAGCACCTCGCCCTCGACCAACTCCGGCAGATCACCGACTCCGACCGCGGGGTCTTCCTCTCCCACGTGGACACGGCACCCGCGGCCCCCACGGGCTTCGTGGAGGCGCGCATCAGCGTCGGATGCGCCGGCCTGCCCCGCGTCGAGGGCGGCCTGCGGCTGCGCAGCGAAGAGCCCGTCACCCTCTACATCCCGCCGGACTTCCCCTTCGAGGTCCCGCTGGTGCACACCCGGCACAAACGCTTCGCCGGGGCCCCGCACGTCGTCTGGGCCCGCTTCCCGTGCCTGTACCGCTCCACGGCGACCGAGTGGGACCCGGCTGATGGCATGTACGGGTTCATCACCCGCCTGCTGGACTGGTTCAAGGCTGCCGCGGCCGGCGAACTCGATGCCCCCGGCGAGCCGCTGCACCCGCCTCACGCGCTCGGAGACCACGCGGGCGGCCTGCTCGTCGTCCGCCGCGATGCGCCTACCGCCGCCGACGACGAGCCGTGGCTGGGCGCGGCCCTCCTGCACCATGTCAACGCCGACCGCAGCGACGTGGTCGGTTGGCTGCCCTTCGGCCGACCGTGGCCGCACACCCTCACCGACGCCCGGGCCGCGGCCCAACTCCCCGACGACGCCGAGGTATTCCTCGCCCCGGCTGTCATCACCACAGACCATCTGACCTTCGAATACCCCGACACCGCCCGGGCGCTCATCGCCGCGTTGGCGCGCGGCCGCATCACCGCCCGCATGATCCTCGGTCTCGTCGGCCTGGCCGCCGACCACAACCGCCGCCTGCGCACCACCGCCGACCAGACAGGCCCGGACGGCACATCCCGCCCGCCCGCCCCTGTCCATCTCCTGCTGGGCACCCCCTCCCGGGGCAACAGCGGCCACGGCTCCCGCCGGACCCACCTGGTGGCCTGGCACCTGCCCGACTTCGCCGACCAACTCACCCGCCGCGCCGTCACTGCCTACGTCGACCGCCAACTGCCCGAACTCGGCGACGAGATCATGCAGATCGGCGAGGAATGGCTCGACACCCTGACCACCCGGTGGCTCAGCCTCTACGAGGCCCGCCCCGAGGTCACCGTCCGCCGCGACCACCACACCCCGGCGGCCTGGCTGCACGGCAAACGCATCCTCGTCCTGGGCGCCGGCGCGCTCGGTGCGCCCGCCGCCGACATCTGCGCCCGCGCCGGCGCCGCCCACGTCACCGTCGTCGACAAGTCACTCGTGCACCCCGGTATCCACGCCCGCCAGCCCTACACCGACCCCGACATCGGATACCCCAAGGCCGACGTCCTGGCCGACCGTCTCAACCAGATCGACCCGCACGCCACCCGTATCGAGTCCGTCGTCGCCGACATCACCCGCCGTTTTCCCGTCCTCGGCGTGCACTCCTTCGACCTGATCCTGGACTGCACCGCCAACCGCGTCGTACGGGCCTACCTCGAACGCGCCCGCCGCACCGACCCCACCCCCTGGCCCCACCTCGCCACCTTGATGATCGGCCATCAGGCCACCCGCGGCATCGTCGCCCTCTCACCTCCAGGAGCCACCGGCGGCGGCACCGACGTCCTGCGCCGCACCTCCCTGGCCGCCCGCACCGACCCCACCGGTGCCCTGGCCGACATGGTCGAGGACTTCTTCCCCACCGAGCCCCGCACCGACCTCTTCCAGCCCGAACCCGGCTGCTCGGACGCCACCTTCACCGGCTCCGCCGCCGACGTCGCCGCCCTGGCCGGACAGCTCATGACCGGCATCCTCCACGCTCTGAACGCCCCCGACGGCCAGCACACCATGGCCGCGCTCACCGTCCGCACACCCAGCGGCCCCACCGACCCCCAGCCCGCCGGGCCGCGCTGGCTGACCTGGCCCAACGACACGACCATCACCGACGACGCCACCGGCTACGACGTCCGCATCGCCCCCGCCGCCCTCGCCGAGATGCGCGCCGAAGCCCGCCGCGGCGCCCGCGTCCGCGGCCCGCGCGTCGAAACCGGCGGCATGCTGCTCGGCTCCATCGACGACGCCACCGGCATCATCCACGTCGACGAGGCCACCGGACCGCCCCCGGACTCCCTGCTGAGCGACACCTACTTCCAGCACGGCCTGGACGGCGTCACCCACCACCTCGCCTCCCGCCGCACCGCGACCGGCAACACCAGCCGCTTCCTCGGCCTGTGGCACACCCACCCCCACAGCCCGGCACAGCCCAGCGCGACCGACCGCACGGCCATGGAACTCCTGACCCTGCCCCTCGACGACGCCCCCACCCGAGCCCTCGTCCTCATCGCCGGAGGACCACCACCCGTCTGGCAGAAATGGCTCACCACCGCAGACGGACCCGACCTCTACGCCCGCCTCGCCACCCGCACCACCACGGCCGCCACCCCACCAGCTCCGACCGCGCCGGCCGGCCACCCCGGCCCAGGCCTGTGGTGGCCCGGCGGTTACGCCACCCGCCCCGCCACCGGCAACACCCTGCCCGCCCCCCGCCGATCGGACGACGCCCGCCCATGACCCGCACCCTCGGCCTCGCCCTGTCCGGCGGCGGCTCCCGCGCGGCCGCCTTCCACCTCGGCTGTCTGCGCGCCCTCCACGACCGCGACCTCCTCGACCGCATCCGTGTCGTCTCCGGCATCTCCGGCGGCTCGCTGCTCGCCGCCCTGTGGGCCTACGGCCCGCCCGACTTCGCCGACTTCGACACCCGCACCACCGACCTGCTGCGCTCCGGCCTGCAACTGGCCATCGCACGCCAGGCGTTCACACCCTCCGCCGTCGCCCGCAACCTCACCGCGGCCGCCCGCGCCGGCGCCCGCGGAGCGTTCACCCGCGGCAGTGATGTCAGCGTCGCCCGCCCCGCCAACCGCACCGACGCCCTGGCCGCCGTCCTCGCCCGCCAGGCGTTCGGCACCCGCACCATGGCCGACGTCACCCACCCCGGCCTCGACGTCGTCCTGACCGCCACCGACCTGGCCACCACCAACGCCGTCCGCTTCGGCAGCACCCGCAGCGGCTGCTCCCGCTACGGCACCATCACCGAACCCATCCCCGCCGCCACCGCCGTGGCCGCCTCCGCCGCCTACCCCGCCCTGCTGCCCGCCCCTGGAACGCACCTTCACCTTCCAGCACCGCGACGGACACCACCAGCAGCACACCGTGCTGCTCACCGACGGCGGCGTCTACGACAACCTCGGCCTGTCCGTCCTGGAACCCGGACGCTCACCCCACCACACCCAGCACGTCTACGACGTGTCCTTCATCATCGCCTGCGACGCGGGCCAGGGAGAACTCACTCTGAAAGCACCGCACTTCATGACCGGACGCCTCAGCCGCTCCTTCGCCACCGTCCACCGCAAAGCCCAGGACTCCGCCCGCTCCCGCCTGCACGAATGGGCCGCGAGCGGACGCATCGACGGATTCGCCCTGGCCTACCTCGGCATGAAAGACGACCGCCTGCCCGCCCCGCCCGCCGACCTCGTCCCCCGCAGCGCAGTGGCCACCTACCCGACCAACTTCGCCGCCATGACCCGCACCCACTTCGAGGCCATCACCACCCGCGGCGAACAGCTCATGCGCACCGTCCTGCCGATGTACCTGCGCCACCCCCGGCACTGAGGCCCCGTCGAAAACGAGCTGGGCGCACTCACCTGCCGGGGACTGGGCGACTGACGACGTGACACCCTGGGCGGCTGCAGGGCGGGGAGAATCGGACGTGACGGTGTGCGATACGCCATGACGCGGGCGCACCGCATCGGGGAGGAACACGACGTTGAGCACCGTATGGGCTCGGGTATGGCAGTTCCGGGTGCAAGGGCCGATGGTGACCGCCACCCAGGTCGGACAGGGTGACCTGGGGGTGGGACTGGCCCGGCTCATCCACATCAACGCGCTCGCCTGCGACCTCAACAGGGTCGTCGACTACCGCACCAGGCAGCTCGAGGTCCGCCTTCTGGCCAGCTATCTCGCAGCCCCCGGCGCCGGTGCCCCGCTCCAGGTCGATCACCGGGCATTCGTGGCGAGCTCGCGGCACATCCGCAGCTTCGTCACCGAAAGCTCAGGACTGGGCATGCTGACGGCGGCCAGCGAAGCCCTCTTCGCCTGGGACAACACGGCCCATGCCCTGCACAGCTTCGACGCACTGCCCGGCCGCATACTGACGGGCTATCAAAGCGGCGGCATCAGACCGGACTTGCTGTTCCATCTGCCCGGAGGCAGGGTCGCGGGAGAGGCCCGGGGCCGGCACCGCCGCGCCAAGACACTCCTGCCGAAGCAGCCGCTCGCCGAGCAGAAGAGACGGCTGCAGGAACTCGCCCTCTGGTCGGCGTCCCACCGCGACCACGCCTACTTCATGAGCTGGGTCTGGATCGGCCGCTCCGGCGTCGCCGTGGATATCTTCCTTCCTCAGGACAAACGCTGGGACGGTGCACTGGACGACCGCTGGAAGCGGCAGGGCGGAGGCGGCCAATGGCGCTTTCCCGTGCGCGAGCGACGGCGCAGGCCACCAGAGGACCCCTCTGGGCAGATGCCGGCCAGCGATCCCGCACCGCCGTCGCCCACCACACCGCCCAGCGCACCATCCGCCCCACCGCCCGACACAGACGCACCGCAGGACGCGATGCCGCTGGCCGCTGCCCGCGCACAACCTGCGGCCGACCTGCTCTCACGGACCGGCCGCATGGTCCAGCGGCTGTACGACACCGCGCCCGCACTCGACGCGGAACTCGCCGGCATTCCCGTCCGCGGCGCCTGGGTGCCAGCCGACGCGCTGGGACCTGCCCGGCACGAGGTGCTGCTGGCCGTCCTGGCCGAACAGCCCCCGCCCCAGGCGGGTGTCCGGGAGCGCCTCGCCCGGGCCGAAGGCCGCTTCGACGCCTGCCTCGACGGACGCTTGCTCACCGTCGTGCGTTCCGCAGCCCAACCGCCCCCAGCCTGGCAGGACGTGGAACAGGTGCTGTTGAGCCCGGCGTGACACACCGGAACCCAAGCCCGCCCGGAACCCGGCAGGGGTGCCCGACGGCCGAGGCGTCCAACCGGCGCTGCGAGAGGCCCGCCGGACGCCGGGGCAGCCTTCCAGCGCCGAGCGCCGCAGCCCTGTCCTCGGTCATGCCGATCCGGACAGCTCACCCATCAGAGCAGCAACCGTCCGCCGCCACTGGCGGGCCTCCTTCCGCAGCGGGAACCACGCGTCGGCAGTCCGCCGGTCAAGCTCGGCGAACTCCGTCAGCTGCGCCGCCAGCTCAGCACTGCCGGCGCTGCCGACCGCTGCCGAGCACACCTGGTCGGTGAGGCTGTGTAGCCGGTGCGCGGCGCGGTAGTAGGCGACCTGATCCTGGCTGAGACGGCGCACGGCATACCCGCCGCACTTACTGCACGGATCGAAGCCCTTGTTGTCCAGCAACTCCGCGATGCTCACCAAGTCGTCGTCGCCGGTGACACCGCGCTCCGGACGCCGGTGCTTGCAGTCGGGGGAGTGGGCCCGGCCCTGATAGCGGCCCTCCGCGTCCGAGGTGTAGACCTGCACTTTGGCGAGCACGCCCAGCGGCAGCCCCGACCCCTGCCGCCACCCGGTGCCGGTGTCGTGTTCGAAGGGCTCCAGATCCAGTTGCTCCATGGCCAGCAGACCGTGCCAGACCGCCGACACGAAGGGACGGCGCGGAAAATCCCGGTCGTCATACCCGACAGCCTCCAGCCGGCGCAGGTCGGCCACGCCGCGGGCCAGAGCCAGCGAACGCAGCGCGTGATCGGTGTCGCGTCGCCCCTCGCGCAGCCGCACCAGCACCCGTTCGCCTTCTGCCGAGCTCAGATGGCTGCCGAACGCCTCGTGATGCGGATCGTGGATACGGGCGGGCCAGACCGGCTCCTCCTGCCCGGAAGAGGGCTGGCGGGGCGCGAAGAGCGCGTCGGGCAAGTCACTTGCACCGGCGACGATGCAACCCTGCCATCCTGAGCTGCACCGTTCCTCCAGAACGCTCAAGGCCACGACCTCAAGCCCGCCGTCGACGGAGAACACCACGTACAGCTGTTCGGCATCCCGCATCGCGGTGCGCAGCGCGCGCAGGTGCTCGCTGGTGACCGGACGCCTGCTGTGGACCGGCGCGTCGTCGAACACCCCCGGCCCCAGCCCCGATCCGGTCCCAGGCCGCGGCTCTGCCGGGGACGGCGCCGTCGGCTGTCCGGCCTCGGCAGTCTCCGGCTCGCTGTAGGAGAGCGTGTGAGGGTGAGTCAGAAGCCGCACGGCCACCGGCTCCGGCACCCGCAGGGTGAGGACGGACTGCGGCTCCCAGACGGTGCCGGCCGTGTACGAGGCGAGCACCCCCAGTTCCCACTCACCCAGCCGGTCCACAAGTGACCTGCCAGAACCGCGCTCCGCCGCATCATCAGGAAAACGAGCGACCACAACCCGCTCGCCGTGTCGCCCGCCGGCCGCCGTTCGGACGTCGGCCTCCCAGCCGGCCACCACCGCCCGGGCCCGATCCAGTATCTGCTTGCGTCCCTTGCGGCGGCTGCCCATCGTGTCGGTCAGGTGATGAACCACGTATGTCTGCTGCTGCGGGTCGTCCCAGCTGTCCTCGACCGCGCCGCGCCACCGCCGCCACAGCTTCAGCAGCAGCCGACGAGCCTCGTCGGGGCCACCCAGCGGCGCGAAGGCCGGCTCGTCGGCGGGAACATCCGGTTCCGTCATGGCAGCCGCCGCGGCAGCCGCCAGCAGCGCCCTTTCGACGACCAGCAGCCGGGCCTGCTCCTGCAGGACGCGCAGATACCCGGCTTTTGCCTCAAGAGCTTCCCTGGCCCAGGCCCGCAGCCAGGGAAACAGCGCCAGCTTCCGGTGGGTACGGTGCGTGCTCGCCAGCGCGCCGCCCCATTGCCGCAGCACCGACTCGCGTACACGTTGGGCCTCTTGCCGCTCCTCCCACGTGCCGTCCTCGTCGTCCTCCGCGTCGTCCTGCTCGGCAGGGACCGCCGGACCGTCGGCCACGGGCGTGTACAGCACAGCGGCCGCGTGCCGGACCTCTTCGTCGCTGAAGGTGTCCTCGTCCGGTGCGCGGAAGCTGTCCAGTTCATACAACAGACCCAGCCCGGTCACCGTGTCCAGGAACACCGCCAGCCCTGTACCCGGACGTGCCCAGGACCCGTAGGTGCCGCACTGCGGGCACATCCGGCCTACCACAACGGCATCCAGATGTACCGTCCGTTCGACGCCGTGAGCCGAGCGCAGGTACGAACACGAGGGTTTGGCATGCAGTTTCGCCTGCTTGCCCTGCCCCGACCACACCGTGATCGCCGTGCCCTCGAACGGGCCGAGTGGCACGTCCGGTGTCAACTGACCGTGCATTGCGCTGGCTCCCTCGTGAGCGAACTTCGTCACCGGCCCAAACCATCGTGACCAGGCCGAAGTTGACCTTAGCCCGGTCCGCGCCGAGTCCGGCACGGCTACGGCCTATTGATCTCAAAAGCGCACAAGTAGATAGACTTCATCCGCCGTCGAGGTCGTCATGCTGGCGCTGCAGGCCGGCGATGCTCACTGCGCTGCCTTCCGGGTTTCTCCCCACGCTGCCTGTCTCCGTACCGGGTCAGGCAGCATGAAGGAGATCTCATGCGACGCGGGCCGGTACCTGGTCCTTGGCCAGCAGTTGGGCCAGCGCGTCGGTCTCGTCCTCGGGTACGGCGATGGCGGCCAGGCGGCGTGCGCGGGTGACGGCGACGTACCAGACACGCAGGACCTCGTCGGTGGCCGGGTCTGCGGTGGCCCAGCGCTGGACGCTTCCGGCATCGGGCAGCAACAGCAGGACGCCGTCTGCTTCGTCGCCCTTGAGCTGGTGGACGATGTTGGTGCGGATACCGGTGGCCACCTGGAGGCGCGACACGGTGGGTTTTCCGGCGGGGCGGCCCTTGCCGCCTTGCGGAGCAGCCCCGGGAAGAGCGGGCCAGGCCTTCATGGCCTGCCAGACCTGCGGCCCCCATTCCCGGTGGGGCGCAGGCAGGCTGTGCAGGAAGGCGAACGCCGTGCGGTTGACCTGTCCGGCCGAGAGACGGTGGCCGGCCATGATGCGGTCGGGGCCGCCGGTTTCGCCCGGGTACCAGTACCCGAACAGGACGCGCACGGCGACCGCGCAGGCCCGGGCGAGGTCATCGCCGCTGGCGCCCGGGGTGTGGGTGACGGTGCGGGCCCAGCCCAGGCTGGTGATGGCTTTGGTGTTGGGCTTTTCCCGGGTGATGCCCGGAAGGGTGGCGTACTTGTAGGCGGTCGCCAGGCAGTCCTTGGCCGGGACGGCGTACTCCTCGGCCAGCGTGCGGAAGGCGTCGACGATGCCGGCACCGGTCGGGGCGTGCAGGTGTCGGCTGCCGGAGTCGGCGAATCGGGTGGGCAGCACGAGGACGGGGATGTCGTCGTCGCGCACCACGGAGGTGTCCGGCGGGCGTTGCCCCGTGCGCAGGGTGGACGCGAGCCGGCAGATGACGGGGGAGCTGCGCCAGTTGCCGGTCAGGCGGTGCGGGGCGGGGGAGAGCTGAGCCGCGAAGGACTGGAGAGCCTGGGGTTCGGCGCCGCGCCAGGCGTAGATGGCCTGGTCCGGGTCACCGACGAGAACCAGCGGCAGGCCGGCGTCGTGCAGCAGCTGAAGGATCGCCAGGTCGGCGGCGGAGCAGTCCTGTGCCTCATCGACGACGACTTCCGCGAACCGGGAGAGCAGCGGGGGCAGCAGAGCGGCGGCGGTCTTGGCGTGGCGCAGGTTCCACAGGGCCAGGACCCGCGCCTCGTGCCCGGTCAAATAGCCTTCGTCACACCACGCCTTGCGGGTCTCGAAGATCTTCTTCTCCCACTGCGCGCGGCTGTAGGAGGTGTCCTTGATGAGCTGGCGGGTGTCGTAGTCGAGCTTGTCCCAGGCAACAGCCTCGCGCGCCTCGCTGTAGGAGGGATCTACCGTCATGGGGAAGCGGTGCAGGTTGATCTCCCGGTCCGCGCCCTCTACTGGGGCCTTGATGCTCGCCCAGGATTCCAGCAGACGGGGCGCCGGCTGGGCCGCCCGCCGCGGCTTGACCAGGAACTCCCACAGGAACGAGTCGAGCGTGCCGATGAAGTGCGGCGCCTGGACCAGATCGGCGCGGCCCGCCGAGCGGCAGCGCCGGGCCATCTGGTCCCGCGCCACCCGTGTGAACGAGATCAGTGCCCGCCCCTTCCGCAGCCGCCGCCGGGGCGACTGCAGATGCCGGTTGGTGATCACATGCGTCTTGCCCGCGCCCGGGCAGGCAGCCACATACGCAGGCGCAGCCACGACCATGGCGGCCTGCTGCTGCTTCTCGGCGTCGGCCCGTACCGGATTCTGCTGAGGCGTCGTCATGGCGCGCCCACTGCGAGCGTGCTCGTGTCCTGGGCGGTGATGAAACGGATGGCACCCGCCAGGTACTCGGGCACCGTGAACGGCACCACCCGGTCGGCCAGTATGTCGGCGAGTTCCTGCGCGAACCGGCCCTTGGAGATCTCGGTGCCCTTCAGGATTTCTCCGTCCGTGCCGGTGACGGTCCGGCTGGCCTTCGGGACGAACAGCTCCCCGAACGCCAGGGAGGGATCCGTCGCCTCAACGACCTGCTTCCAGCGGTCCTGCGAGTGCGGCGCGCAGCGCAGGAACGCCGCCCGCAAGGCGGTGATGTTGTTCTGCGACCACAGGGCCGGCTCCAGCGTCCTCGGCGCCGCGGCCAGGTGCAGCTCGCCAGGAGAATGCCAGCCGCGCGGCAGCTTCCGCAGCGACTGCAGCCGGGGTGGTTCCGGCTGATCGGGTGCCACGTCCGTGTCGGTGATCAAGGCAACCCGCCGGCCCAGACAGATGCCGTCAACGGGTGCCAGCAGCACCCGCAGATAGACCTCGAACCCGACACCGTCCACGATCACCCGGGTGGTGCCGAAGAACCGTTCCACCGCCTCGAACGCCTCCCGCTTCGTCGGCGCATCGGCGTCCTCGTCTGCGGCGAGGACCCGCTCGGCCAGAGCCGGCAGCAGCAGAAGCTCGGAAATACCCTCCACGAGGATCGCCCGCGACGCGAACAGCAGAGCACTCTTGGTGGCATCGAGATAGCGGTCCAGATGCCGCACCCGGTCCGGGCTCAACTGCAGCCGGGGAATGGGCAAAGGCCGCGCCCGCCAGCCGTCCGACAGCTCACCCGGGCAGCGTGCCATGACCACCAGGTCCTGAACGCTCGCAGCGGCCGACAGGATGGGGGAGTGGGTGGTGACCACCACCTGCAGATGCCCGGCCGGCTCAGCCGGATCTCCCGACGGCTGCCGGCGCGAGGCGCGCGCCCGCCGCTGCAGGTAACGCAGCAGCAGGGTCTGCAGCTGCGGATGCAGGTGCGCCTCGGGCTCCTCGACCAGCAGCACGGTCAGATCCGCCTCTGCCGCCGCGTCCAGCTCGGCCATCACCGTGGCGATGAACAGGGTGTTGGCGTAACCCAGCCCCGAGGCCGACAACGGGAACGGCGCGGCGGAGACATCACCCAGCAGCATGCGCAGCGACCGGGCGATCGACGCGAACGTCGGCTCGGCCAGGGACAGTTCACTCGCCTGGGGATGCGCGCCGACCGTCAGATCCCGCAGCGGCTGGTTGATCTTCTCGCTGACCTTGACCACGTCCGGGTCCGCAGCCACCTTCTTCAGCTCGGTGCCGATCCGTTCCACGAAGGCATCGGCCTGCTCGTCATCGCCCAGCAGCCCGCGAAGGATCATCCGCACCCGATCCCCGCCCGCCGAGGCCAGCTCCCGCTCGGCATCGCGCAGCGCTGGCAGATAGACATGCCGCACACCGCCCCGCGCCGGAGGGTCCCCCGTGACCGGAAGGCCCGCGCCCCGCGCCCAGACGGTGCTTCCACGCCGCCCGCCCGTTTGCGGCGGCGTCCAGGACACCTGCCACCGGGCGGTACGGCTGTCAGGAGTCCCCTGGGGCAGCAGCGCCTCGAGATACGCGCCGCTTTCCTGCGGGCCGATGCCGGCCACGTCCAGTTGCAGGCTGGGGCCGCCCTGCGCGGCCGCGGTGGTGAGGACATCGGACTCCTCGAAATACCGCACGCGCCGCCCGTCCAGGGGGTCCGTGAGCAGCCGGAGCGCGTCGATCACGGACGACTTGCCCGCGTTGTTCTCCCCGACCAACACCGTCACTTCCGGCCGCAGCGGAATCTGTACCCGCTCGCACGACCGGAACCGCTCCACCAGCACCTCGGCCACGTACACTGCCCGCCCCCGTCCCCGGCATGTCACTCTGAGGAATAGCGATCATCGGATAATAGTGGGCATTGTCTGGCGCAGCGTTCAGAACTCGTCGTAACCCAAAGCGGTCAGCGCAGATGATGGCCCGCGCCACAGGAAGGCTAGTGTTCTGCGCCTGAAATTCTGGCGTTAAGTTGCTACGGTTTCGGGATGTCATCTTCGGGGCGCACTTCCGTCGAGTTCGTGTTGACCGCTGACGAGCGTGACCAGCTGGTCCGCTGGTCGCAGGGGGCGTCACGGCTGGCGGTTCGGGCGCGCATTGTATTGCGGTGTGCGGAGCCGGACGTCGTGTACGCGCGGGTTGCCGATGACTTGGGTGTGTCGGCCATGACGGTCGGCAAGTGGCGCAGGCAGTTCGCGGAGTCAGGGTTGGAGGGCCTGGCGGACACCGACCGGCCGGGGCGGCCGAAGACCGGCCTGGTTCTGAGTGATCTTGAACGGGAACAGCTGACGCGTTGGGCCCGCCGCGCGAAGTCCTCACAGGCATTGGCGTTGCGGTCGAAGATCGTGCTGGCGTGCGCGGATGACACGTCGAACAAGCGGGTCGCCAGCCGGCTGGGGACCTCGGTGTCCACGGTGGCCCGGTGGCGACGTCGGTTCGTAGCGCTGCGACTGGAAGGTTTGGCCGACGAACTGCGGCCAGGTCGGCCACCGTCGATCCTCCTCGACCGGGTCGAGGAGGTCGTCGTCGCCACGCTGGAGTCGTCGCCGCGTGATGCCACGCACTGGTCGCGGGCGTCGATGGCCGAGCGGACCGGCCTGTCGAAGTCGACGATCGGTCGGATCTGTCGGCAGTTCGACCTGAAGCCGCACGTCCAGGACACGTTCAAGCTGTCCACGGATCCGCAGTTCGTGGAGAAGGTTGTCGATGTCGTCGGCCTCTACCACCACCCGCCGGAGAAGGCGGTGGTGCTGTGTGTGGACGAGAAGTCCCAGGTCCAAGCTCTGGACCGCACGCAGCCGGTCCTGCCACTGATGCCCGGCATGCCGGAACGGCGCACCCACGACTATCAACGTCACGGCGTGACCAGCCTGTTCGCCGCGTTCGATATCGAAGACGGAAGTGTCATCAGCTCCCTTCATCGCCGTCATCGGGCCGTGGAGTTCAAGAAATTCCTGGTCAAGATAGACAAGGCGGTGCCGGCTGAACTCGACGTCCACTTGATCTGTGACAACTACGCCACCCACAAGACGCCCGCGATCAAAGCCTGGCTCGAGCGACACCCCCGATTTCACGTCCACTTCACACCGACTGGGTCCAGTTGGATCAACCAGGTCGAGCGGTGGTTCGGACACCTCACCGACAAACTCATCCGTCGCGGCACCCACCGATCGGTCCAAGCGCTTGAGGCAGACATCCGCACTTGGATCCAGACCTGGAACGAGGACCCCAAGCCGTTCACATGGACCAAGAGCGCCGACGAAATCCTCAACTCGTTATCGAAATATATCGCCAGGATTTCAGGCGCAGAACACTAGTTTGACAGCGGTGGGGTGCTTGCCAAGAGAGCATCGGGATGCTGACGCGTACGCTGCGGTCGTGGACGACCCCATGCTCACCGAACGCGAACTGGTGCGGGATCGGTTTCCCGCCGCTCGGGTGGCCTTCCCGGCCGGCAGCGTGCTGACCGACAGCCGGACGCCGACCTCCGACCTGGACATCGTGGTCCTCCTGGACGGTTCGCCGGCGCCCAACCGGGAGAATGCTGTACCGCGGCTGGCTGGTGGAGCTGTGCGCGAAGCGGAATTCACCCTTGCTCGCCATGTGCTCCGACGGCATGCTCCTTGTGGCATGCCCGGGCTGGGCGCTTCGCTCCGGGCCAAGGCGCGAAAGCGTCGGACCGCGGGCTGAGGGTCACCGCAGTCACTGCATTTCAGCACCAGGGCAGGGATGTGACTGGAGAAGCAGGGGAAAAGCGCATGGGTACGGGTACGTACCCGTACTATGGGAAGATGGGAAGGAGCACGATGATGTCCGATGCCAACGTCCGTATCCCCGAGGAAGCCAAAGACCGGCTCGCGTCCATTGCAGCGGCCGAGGGTCTGTCGCTGCGCGCGTACCTCGCCCGCCTCGCCGAAACCCTGCTGACTCCAGCCGAGCGTGCTGAGCGGGCCGAGCGGGCGCTTGTCGCGTTGCATGAGTGGAACGGCTACGCCCCGACGACAGCCGAGCAGGACGACTTGGACAGTGAGCTGGACCGGCGCCTGGCGCAGGTGACCGGCCGGTGAGTGATGCCATGCATATCGTCCTGGACGACACAGCGATGGCCGCGGCGGGCCAGGGCAACGTTCTCGCGTCCCGCCTCATCCACCGGGCCCATGCTGAATCGGGCTGGTTCCTGTACGCCCCGGCGTGCGCGCTCGTGGAAGCCGACCGTGCCCGGCCCGGCACGGCAGAGCACCTGGCTTCGATGCCCGGCATCACCGTTCTCGATCTGGATCTCGCTGCCGCCCTTGCCCTCGCGCGGCAGAAGACCTGGGCTGCGGCGCACAGTCAGTACGCGGCGCAGCCCACCCCGGACCGTCCCGACGGAGCGATCATCGCGACTACCGCCCCGAACCGGTGGGCCGGAGAGCCGGTGCGTGTCCTGGACCTCACGCCCTGATCATTTGGAGGAGACCAGACCCCGGTGGCGGCTCCTCGAATGTGCCGTCCGTTGGGGCCGCTGTGCGTCAGCGGGCGGCGCGCAGGTGTTCGGGCCGTGCGGTGACCAGGTCGCGCCACCGTTGCCGGGTGGACTGCTCTCCGTCGAGCCACTGTGCCGATGAGGGGCGAGGGGGAGCGTGCGGCGATGCAGCTGCCAGGCAGTCCGTGTGCCACCAGCGACACCACCCGCTCACCTTGCGCGGTACCCGAACCTGCGGCTCAGACGTATTGGCCCAAAATCCTGAAAGCCATCAACGTCACTTGTTCTCCGGCCTTGTTGTCCCGGACATCGTTGTGGCCGATGCGGGCGCGACGGTCGAGGACAGCGTGGGCAGTTGCCGGTGAGGCGATCTCCATGCGGGCGACGGCACATACGGGTAATAATCCGCATGAGCCCGTGACTCACAACGAGGGCCGCTAGTTGTCCGCTCATGAAGAAAACGATCACTACCGCGGCAGCGGCCGCTATCGCTACGGCCGCCCTCATGACCTCTACGCCCACCGCCACAGCGGCCCCAGTCAGCGCCCCTCGCAAATGCGCGACGATCGAAGTCACGGGCCACAATGTGCCTGTGACGCGGGGCCAGGGCGGGCCGGTGGTCCGCCATCTGAAGCACGGGAGCCATCACCGCTCCTGCCTCATCGAGCGTGGCAACGAGGAACTCCGTGCCTGCGGCCGTCGGTTCACGGACTACTACATCGTCCCGGCTTCTGGAGGGCGGGGAGGCATCATCCCGCTGACGTGCGCCCGTGTCCTCTGAGCCGCACCGCTGAGGACTGACTCTGCAGGGGACGAGTGAACTGGTCCTGCCGCAGTGGCGCGCCCCCGCGTCGGGGCGGTGTCCGCCCGGCACGGTGATGAGGATGCGCCCGTGATCCCTTTCGCTGCCGTACCGGTCCGGATTCCGGGTGGTTCCGCTGCAGATCGTTTAGCCGGGCCCCGATGTCGAGTTCAGGCCGCGGTGGTGTGACCGTCGCCGTAGTGGTGCATAGGCTGCGGGCGTGATTGACACAGTTGCCTTCGACATTGGCGAGACTCTGATCCACGACGACCGCTACTGGGCTTCGTGGGCGGACTGGCTTGGGGTAGCCCGTCACACTGTTGCCGCACTGGTGGGAGCCGTCACTGCTCAGGGGCGCGACAACGCCGACGCGCTGCGCCTACTGCGTCCCGGCATCGACATTGCTCACGAGTACGTAGCCCGAGATGCGGCTGGGCTCGGTGAGCAGCTGGCTGACCAGGATCTCTACGACGACGTACGGCCTGAACTGTCGGCGCTGCGGGGGCTCGGTGTCCGCGTCGTCGTGGCGGGGAATCAGACCGTGAAGGCGGCGCAACTGCTCCGTGCTCTCGATCTTCCGGCCGATGTGGTGGCCACGTCGGGGGAGTGGGGTGTGGCCAAGCCATCGCCTGACTTCTTTGCCCGCGTGATCGAGGCAGCGCAGACTGTACCGCAGCGCATCCTGTACGTCGGGGATCACCCGGTGAACGACGTTTTCCCGGCCAAGCGGGCGGGTCTGAAAGTCGCTCATCTCCGGCGTGGCCCGTGGGGGCACCTGTGGGCCGACGACCCCGTGGTGCAGGCCGCTGCGGACTGGCGAATTCGCTCTCTCGCCGAACTCCGCGGGCTCGTCAGGGAGTAGGCGGACAATACGGCCCTCCTTGGCACATGCCAAAGATGCGTATATGTATACGGTACGTCACCATGCGGGTACGGTTCGGAGTGACGCCCGAACGGAGCCAGCATGCCCTCCGACACCGCACTTCAGCTAGGCCAGCGCATCGCGGCCACCCGCCAGTCCAGGCGCATGACTCAGGCCGACCTGGCGCGCGTTTCCTACATCTCCCTGGCGATGGTCAAGGCGATCGAGCGTGGAGCCCGGGCGCCGAGTGATGCCACCCTCGATTCGATCGCGGCGGCTCTCGCCGTCGACCCCACGCGGCTGGTCATAGGGCACACCGGGACTGAGCGTCGCGTACATGCCGCGCTGCCGGAACTCTCTGCCGTTCTGGCAGCCTATGATGTGCCGCTCGATCCGCCGCGGCGTTCAGCCGAGGAACTGCGGTCCGCTGTCGCCGAGGCGGTGAACTGGCGCCTGGCCGCCCAGTACGGGCGAGTCGCCCGGCATATCGCCCTGCTGCTTCAGGACAGCTTGTGTCACCTTCACACCAGCCACGAACCGGACGCGGCCCGCCTCGTTGTCGCCGCTGCCCGTACCGCCGATGCTGTTGCCTACAAATACGGGGCTCACGACCTGTCGGCCCGCCTCATCGACGTGATGCGCTGGGCTGAGGCACAGGCCGACGACCCCTTCCTCACAGCGTCCGTCGCGTATGTCCGTACCGAGACGTTCTTCGTCGCCCGGGCGCACCGGGCCGGTCTGCGGGCTCTGGAGATAGCTGTCGACACGGCCCCGCCGCCCGTTTGCGCACGCAGCGTCGCGGCTCGGGGAGCGCTGCACATGCGTGCTGCGGTCATCGCCGGGCGGGCCGGCGAGGCGTCAGCGGCGGACACGCACCTGTCCCAGGCGCGTGTCCTTGGCGACGCCGTCAAGGAGGACATCTACCAGGGCACGGCGTTCGGGCCAGACTCGGTGCGAATCCATGAGGTGTCCGTGGCGGTCAGTCTGGGCGGGGAGCATGTCGGCAGGGCGCTCGATGTCGCCCGGGAGTGGAAGCCCTCGCTCGCGATCCCTGCCGAACGCCGCTCCGGTTTCTACATCGAACTCGCGCGAGCCCAACTGTGGTCAGGCATGGCAGACAACGCCTTCGAGTCACTGAAGGTTGCCCGGTCCATTGCCCCGCAGCACACCCGCGAGCACCCATGGGCCAAGGAAGACGCCGCCCGGCTGCGCCGCCTCAAGCGCGCCGACGCGGACAGCCTCACCAACTTCGCCGAATGGATCGGCGCCGTCTGACCGGCTCTGTCCAGTGCTACAGGGACTACAAGTTGTAGTCCTTGTATTGCTTGCCGACGCCCATCATCTGTCTGACCGCACAACATCGGCCACATGGGAGAGCCGTCATGGCGGAAAACCCGCCGGGTCAGCCGACGCTGATTGGGCGTCCGGTAAGCATCGCTCGGCTGCAGGGGATGGTCTGCTTCAACTGCGAAGCCGTCCCGGGGACTGCATGACGCCGGCCACGTCACCTTGCCCCGCCGTGACCGAGTGTGGTCCATCGTCACCTGCGGTTGCAGCACCCCAGTGACTGCCGCTAATTCGTCGTACCCGCAGACCCCGGCGACCGCAGACACGGCCAACGCTAACGAGGAGCGTCGACATGACCCAAATTACAGAGCGAT
Source organism: Streptomyces sp. NPDC051320 (assembly GCF_040682175.1). Classification (NCBI taxonomy): domain Bacteria; kingdom Bacillati; phylum Actinomycetota; class Actinomycetes; order Kitasatosporales; family Streptomycetaceae; genus Streptomyces; species Streptomyces sp. NPDC051320. The sequence goes on along the minus strand of NZ_JBFBAL010000023.1, from coordinate 25,314 downwards.
CCGCCCGGGCGGGGAGAGACCCCCGCCCGCTCGACATCGTCACGATGCGCGAGAGCGCATACCAGCTGCTCGCAGAGGATGCCGAGCTCCCTTTATTGGACGAGCTCCAAACGCTGATTCTTCTGCTGCGCGGTCACCTGATGCTGCTGATCCCCGAGGTCGCCGACGTCGCGTGCCGTCGCCCGCAGGATGACCCGTGGCGCGCCGCCGCCAGTGTTGGAATCGGTGAGGCCCGCCGGCGCCTGGACCTGATACAGAGTCACCGGCTGCCGGTCGTCGTCCGCCATGCGCAGCACCTTGCCCGGTCCGTGAACGCCCTGTGCACGCACCTCGAAAACCTTGCGGTGAACCATGCGTGAGACCGTTGCGCAGTGGAGCCCCCCACAGGGGCCCGACTTCGAGCTGGTGGGTGCGGGGTACGCCTGGGACGCCGTCCGCATGCCGTGCAGCTTCGGCGTCACCATCATCGAACGCCTCGGTGAGAACTGCGGCGGTGTGATCCAGGACGGGTACGCCCACACGCTGTACTGGCTCATCAAGCCCGGCACAGCCGACAACTGGGCGCACGTCCCGGGGGCATCCGTCACGATCCTCGGTGCCACCTCCTACGTGGCCGTGCCGCCCGTGGGGCGCAATGAGGGCCCGGGCCTGTGGTGGAATGTGCCGCTTGAGCCGCTGCGCTACCTCACCGATGCGGACCTGCTCGGGGCCGCGCTCGAGGAAGAGCTGGACGCCGCGCTGGGGCCGCGCATCCTCATGGCGTGCGAGCCGTGCATCCATGCCCGGATCTTCGACAAAGGTCACGACGGGTGCACGGGCGTCAGCAGCATGGAGCTACATGGCAAGCGGATGACCCCTGGCCGGCCCCGTCCGTGCCCCTGCGATCACCAATCCATCCGGGGTGACGATACGTGAGCCGAAGGGCTCTGGCCGCCCTGGCAGCCTTCGTTCCTCGGCGTTCTGCTCTTCGTCGCTGTGCGCACGCGCACCCGACACCCGACTCCGGCTGTGCGCATTGCGCAGGGCTGAGAAGGGTGCGCAGTGCGCACAGCTCGCCCTACCGGAGCGACGCCCGGTCTGCGGAGGGGTTGAGGAGCGTGGCGATGAGCTGCTCGGTTTCGGGTTCCAGGTCGGCGTCGATCGACCGATTCACCTGCTGGAGGCGTGCGATGGCGGTGTGTACCCCTGGCCGGTTGCCCGCAGCGGCTTCAACCTTCAGCCAGTCCCGGTAGAGGAGTTCGGCGCTTTCATCGACTTCCAGGGCGGCCGCGATCGCCTGGCGTGCCGCACTGAGATCTTGTGCGGATCCTGGAGCGGTGCGCAGGGTGGCCACGGTGTGCGCGACGTCGGTGATGCGGCTGGTCATCTCCTGCTGGAGAGGCTGCGCCCAGGGCAGCGGGTGCCCGCCGAACGGTTTGCCACGGATCAGGGAGAGGGCGTTCTCCAGAGCCGGAAGGCCGGCGGCGCCCTGAGGGAGAGCGTCTTGGGCCAGGCGTACGAAGGCCGACCAGTCCGAGCTCACGCGGGGACTGATTTGGTAGGGGTCGCTGGCGGACTGGCGTCGCGGCACGTAGGGCGTGCCGTCGGGTGCGTTGCCCAGGCTGCGCCGCAGGCCCTGGAGGCGCGCGCTGAGGGTGTCGCGGGCCCAGGGGTTGATCGGGTCCATGTCCGAGCAGAGGGCGTCGGCGCTTCGGCCGGGCTTGAAGTAGAGCAGCGCGGCGAGCTGTGCCTGGCGTGGGCCGTGGCCGGCGGAGGCGACTCCGGTGACTTCGACGGGCCCCAGGATTCGGATCTCGGGTGTCGGCGCGTCACGGTCGGTCTCCGTCTCCTGTTCGGCGACGGCAAGCGCTGGCTGTGGGGGAGCAGTGGCAGCCGGGTTGTCGGCAGCCGGCGTCGTGCCGGCGGCCGCGGCGGGAGTGGTGAGGACCGTCGGCGATGTGGGGTCATGGGAGGCGGCCAGCAGAGCTGGGTACGCGGTGGAACTGGGTCCGGTGGCCGGTGTGCTGGGATCTTCGTGAGCGGCTGGTACATCGGACGGGGCGCACTGTGCCGGCACGGGACGCGGGGTGCTCGGTTCACTATGGTCGTCGGGCACGTGTTTCCACGCCCCTTCCGCCGGGTTGGGTGCCTGTCCGGATACGGCGAGTGCGGTGACGATTTGCTGGTAGGCGGCGTGGTCGAGGCTCTGGAGCCGAATCGATGTTGCGCATGCGTCCAGATCTTGGGCGTCGGTGCGGGAGGCGTCCAGGATGATCGCGTCGGGAAAGTGGGTGGCGCGGTCGGCGGGGGCCACCAGGGCCACCGGCGCGGAGGCCTTGTCCAGTGCCTCAGCCATCTGGAAGGCGATGTCGGCGTTCAGCGGTGCCGCGCACAAGATGAGGTAGGGGCTCGGGTGGGCGTCGGGGTCCTGGTGCAGCTCCAGCAGGTGCTCGCCGAGATCGCGGACGGCATGGGCGGGCTGGCTGATGTGCAGTATCCGCGACGTGGGCAGTAGTTGGGGCAGATCTGCGCCGAAGCCGACGACGACGATCTCCACGCTGCTTGCCCAGGGGGCCATCGCGAGTTCCAGCGCGAGCGAGGCGCAGACCGCCTCGACCTCGTCGCGGTCACCGTCGAGGAGGATCGTTGGCTGCTGGGTGACATTGAGCAGCAGCAGGTGGCCCTCGGGGGTGGCTCCGACGGTGGTCAGTGCCGGGTAGGGGGCCGGTACGTCGTGGGCGGTTTGCTCGGTGAGCAGCTCTGTATCACCGTCCTGGTCCCACCATCCGTCGCTGCTCTTGACGAAGGGGGCGCCGGGGCTTGCGTCACTGTTCTGCGGGAGATAGATGCTGACGCCGTGGCGGGTGATGCGTGCGGCCTCTACCGCGGGCAGAGTGCCGTTCGCTTCTGTGGTGTGGTGGGCGAGGGTGCGCAGCGCCAGATCCAGGCGTGTTGCCCCGTCCGGGTCGGCGGCTTGGGCGAGCTGGGCTTCGGCGGGGCTGGTCTCCTGCGCGATGGCGATCGTTTCGCCGGGCCTGCGGCGTCGGCGCTGCAGGATGCGTCGGACGGTGAGAGCTCCGGTGATCGCGGCGGCCAGCAGGGCGAAGGCGCCGGCTACCTCCCGTACGTCCACGCTGCTCGTCGCCTGGTCGGAAGCGTGCTGATCGGCCGGCACTGCCGGTGTGGCGGTGTCCGTCGACTGCGTAGTGGGGGCCTTGGTTCGGGCGGGAGCGGTGCGCTGAGGGGTCGGGCTCTGAGATGAGGGCACGGCAGGCGCCTGACTGGGGACAGGGACGGAGGGGGAAGGCGCGGTGTGAGGGTGAGCCGGGGCCGGGCCTGTAGTACCGCCGGTGCGACCAGGCTTCTTGGCGTCGGAGGGCTGGTGCTCGTCGTGCTGAGCGGCCGGAGGGCTGGCGTTGTGGTGCCCCGGCACGGTGATGTGCTGGCCGGGATAGATGAGGTCGGGCTCCGTGATCGAGGGCAGGCCGTGGGGCTGCGTCTTTCCCTTGTTGGCGGCGAACAGCGCCGGCCAGGCGTCAGCGCTGCCGAGTTCCTTGTCGGCGACCGAGGAAAGAGAGTCCCCGCTGTGCACGGTGTACGGCTGTCCAGCGAGTGTGGCGGTGGTGACCATCTGTACCTGGGGGCTCTCCCCGCCGGCTTCCGCATTGGCCGCTGGTTCAGGCTCGTCGGGAGCCGGAGGCGTGGCGTCCGCGGGCAGATGAACGCTGAGTCCGGCGGGCAGCATGGCGCTGTCGGGGAGATGGGGATTGAGGGTGCGGATTTCGGCGGCGCGCTGACCGCTGCCGAGGAATTCGACGGCGATGTCCCAGACGGTTTCCCCGGTCTCGCCGACCACGTGCACGGGACCCGCGGGGGCACGGTCGGTGGTTGTTGAGTCCTGCTGGGAGCGGGGGGAAGCTGACGGTGCCACCTGATGCGGGGCGCTCGCGGCATGTGCGGGGGCTGAGGCGGCCATGGCGGTTCCTGCCGGGGCGAGCAGCAGCGCGCCGAGGAGGAAAGCGGCCAGGCGTTGCGGCGCACCCAGGCTGCGGCGTTGCTGGTGAGGACGTCGGCGCAGGGTCTGCGGGATTTCCACGATCAGGGAGAGGGCGAACCATGCCCACAGCGCCCAGGCAACGATGGTGAGCACGGCCAGCAGGACGTGACCGTCGTCGGGCTGGGTGAGTGCGTCGATGACGTCACCGCCGGTAGGGATACCTGCGGGCAGGCTGCCGGCCACGGCCAGGACCAGCGGCACACCCAGCAACAGCACCGCGAGCACGGTCGCACTGCCCGCTGCGCGCAGGGGCCGCACCGCCAGTGGCGGCTTGGGCGTGCGGGTGGGGGTTGGGGTGGGGGACACGTCAGCCTCCGGCATCAGGGGGTACGTACGAGGGTTGCGGTGGCGTGCCCGGTGACCGGTATGTCGCCGTAGCCCATGCCGCCCAGTAGCAGCGGGTGGTAGGTGTAGTGCACGGTGACGTCAATCGTCTGGCCGCCGTCCAGCACGCGCACCACCCCGTTCACGCCGGCCTGGGCGAGAAACTCGCGGGCGGCCGCGGCTGCCTGCTCGGAGTCGGCTTCCGTGCCCCGGCCCTCGATCGCCTCAGGTCCCTTGATCTCCTGGCCTGCGGTCCGGGCTGCTTCAGCGGCCAGGTCATCGGTGTCAGCCGATGCCATCAGCAGCCGCCCGCCGTCCACGAGGAGACCCAGGATGCCGATCATGACGACACCGAAGACGAGGAAGTACAGGGTGACCGAGCCGCGCTCCGCACCCACCCGCCCTGCCTGAAGTCTGAGAAGCGTCTGCCGCATGGATCAGTTGCCTCCCCGGGTGACGTACCGGTCGACGGCACTGTGGCGGGTGGCCCGCAACGTCTTGGAAACGGGCAGGCCAGGGATGGCAAGGTCCGCCATCGAGACCGTGCAGGTGACGGTGACGCTCACCGCGCCCGCGTCTCCGGCCTGGGCGGGGAAGTTGCTGGTGTCGATGCTGATGCTGCTGGAGCGGCAGGTCCGCTGGGCCTGAGCGAGGGAGGCCGAGGCGGCCTGCTGGCCGGCCGACTGCGCGGAATCGGGATCGGCGGCGATGCTCGCCGCGCGGGCTGCGGCGGCCGCGGCGTTACTCGCGGTGCCATCCCCGAGCCCGGCCAGCCCATACGCGGCGATCCACCCGAGGACGGGGAACAGTACGGCCAGGCACAGAGCTGCCTCAAGCGTGTAGGAACCGCGGTCGTCACACCGCCTGTTGTTGCCCGCCGTGTTGTTCATGGGGTGCGCTCCACGGTGTCCTCGGCACTGCGCTCGACGATCCCCGACCAGCCGGGGAGAAACGTCATGATGTGCCCGGTCACGGTGACCTTCACCCGGGCCGCCGTGGATCCTTCAGTCGAGACCCGGACACCCTTGACGATGTTCACCTGGCCCAGCCAGTTCCTGGCCCGGGCTGCCCCCTCACCGGGATTGGACTGGTATGCGGATCCGGCCTGCGCGCCCTTACGCGCTGCGGTATGCGCCGCAGTGGACGCCAGATACCAGATGCCGAGCTGCAGCGTCATGCACGAGACGATCAGAAGCACGGGCGCCACGATCATGAACTCCAGCGTGGAGATCCCGGCGTCACCTGCTGCGGCCCGGCGGTATCTGGCGAGCAGGGCGCCCATGCTGCTCACAGGCCGACGGCGGCCTGGAAGCGCTCCATCAGCGTATTGGCCGTGGAGTTGAAGATCGTGCCGAACGCGACAGCCACCGCCAGGACCACCGTACCCAGGATCAGCTTCTCGAGCGTCTCCATTCCTTCGTCGCTCTCGTGCGAGGTCATGCGCTCCCAGCGGCGCAGCCACGCGGTGTGCACACGGACTTTGAACTGATCGATTCGCATGGTCAATCCCCCACAGGGTTCTTTTCGCACAGGTCAGATGGAAGTCAGGGCGTGGAAGGCGGGATAGGCGAACAGCGCGAGCGTCACCGCGAACAACAGCGTGCCGGGCACGACCAGGCGCTCGGAGGCCGCGTTCGCCGCCCCCTGCTTGTCGGTCAGCAGCCGCTGGCGCAGGATCACCGCCTGCGTCTCCAGGGTTTTCTGGATGGAAGCTCCCGCGCCCGCCAGGCTGAAGCTCTCCGCTGGGCCGATCAGTTCGGGGATATCGAGCTGCTCACCGAGCTGCCGCAGCGCTTCCCACTGGGGGAGCCCGGCGAGCTCGGCACGCTTCAGCGCCGCCCGGATCCGAGTGAGGATCCAGTGGTCGCCGACCTCGGCGGTGCGCTGGACCGCTGCTTCAGGCCCGACGTTGGCGCCGCGCTCCAGCTGGGCCCGCTCAAGGAACGAGGCGACGGCGTAGCGGACCTCCCGGCGCGCCGCTTTGGCTGTGGAGCGGACGTCGACGTCGGCGCTGAACCAGATGTACGCGGCGAAGAGGACCGATGCCAACAGGGGCAGCACGAAGGGCAATGTGGTGCCGCCCAGCATCAGCAGCAGCACGCACAGTTGCGGCATCACCAGGGCCAGCAGAGACCCGAGCACCTTGGTGCCCACATGACGGGCGACGGACTTGTCGAGCAGGTCCAGATCGGCGCGCGGCACAGTCAGCCGGTGCCCGGCGGACTTGAGGATGCTCTCCCCGGCCCGCTCCCACACCGAGACCGTGGCAGGTCCGTCACCGGGCTGGGAGGCCCCGGTGGTGCGCTGGGCGTGCTCCAGCCGGTCGAGGACCGCCTCCATGTCGGGTCGCGACGGCAGGAGTTCCCTGACAACAAGGAAGAGACCGCCGCCGATGACGGCCCCGCACAACAGTCCACTTCCCTGCATCATCGACGTGCCTCTTCTGCTGTCCGGGGCCAGTTGCCCGTTCTCGGCGCTGTGCCCGGCCCGGGGGAGCCGGCCGGCACGGCTCTTGCGACCGGGACGGTGGCAAGCGGGTCCAGGAGCCGGGGTGATGGCGGGTTGACCGCGAGTTTGCGCAACCACACGAGGGCGGCCGCGAAGAGGCTGCCCAGCACGAGGAGGACCAGCTGCCCCACCGTGGTGCGGTAGACCTGTCCCCAGCTGTTATTGGTGACGATGTAGAACCCGATGGCCAGCGAGATGATCGACACCCACCGGGTGGAGGTGCGAACCTTGTTCCGCTCGGCGTCGATGACGCGCAGGTTGTTGGCCTCGCGCTCCGTCAAGGAAGCCATCGACTGCAAGGCACGGCCCAGGCCGGGGCCGTGGTCGTGCGTGTGAGTGAGGAAGAGCAGCACGACGTTGTCCACCGCGCCGTCTAAGAAGGCATCCGCGAACTGGCGGTAGGCGCCACTGGGATTCACGCCCATCCGCAGGCGTGCCGCCAGTGTGCGCACCGGAGTGCGGACCGCGGCTGGGGCCCGCGCGGACGACGTGTCGATCGCCGCCTCCAGTGTGGTGCCGGCCTGGTGGACTCCGGCGAGTTGCTGCAGCCACTCCGCGAGCGCCTCCAGCCGCACGACCTGCCTCTCACTGGTGCCCGCCGGATTCCAGATCCACGGCACGCCCAGGACCGTGGCCCCCGCCAGGAGACCGTGCACCGGGCGCTCGGTCAGCAACCAGGTGCCCACCGTTGCGATCCCCGCGGTCATGGCCACGAGTCGGTATTTGGAAGCCCATTGCTCCGGCAGGCCGGCCATCGCCCGCTGCCAGCGCACCACCACCGGCGATTGGGGCCGTCCCGTCGGTGCGGGTACGTGCATCGCCCCGCAGACGATGAACAGCACACCGCCCACGATCAGGGCCCCGCACAGGGCGCCGAGAAGACTCCACTGATCGCTGCTCATGCTGCTACCGCCCGTCCGACGAGATTCAGTGGGGCGGGCCAGGTGCCGTGCTGCGGTACGGTCAGCCAGGCCCGGTGGAATCCCGCTTCGTTCTCCAGCTCCTCGAGGCAGCTGGGTGCGAGCTTGGGCACCGCGCGCGGGTCACCACCGGTCGCGGGGGCGAAGATCTCCTGCAGGGAGGGGCGGCCTTCCTCGCCGGGAGAGACCTCCAGAACGTGGGAGACGAAGCGGTGTCGGCGGCCGCCGATGCGGGTCTGGTCGATCTGCCGCAGGAAGACGATGAAATTGACGGCAGTGCCCACCAGTTCATGGACGTCGTCGCGGTGCATGCCCTGGCACAGGGTGACCATCCGCGGCAGGACCAGCTTGGGGTACGCGGCGTGGACGGTGCACATAGATCCGGCGCCGCCGGCGCTCATGGCCTGCAACATGGCGATGGCCTCGTTGTCGCGTACCTCGCCGACGATGACGCGGGTGGCGAGCATGCGCAGTGTCTGGGGGAACATGTCGGCCACCGAGATCCGGCCGACCTGCTGGCCTTCGATGACTTCGCCGTTGGATTCGCGTGACTCCATCGCCAGGACGTGCGCGCCGCCCTCCGTGTCCTCATCCAGGAACAGTTCACGGTCCGACTCCAGAGTGATCACCCGCTCCTCGGCCGGGATCTTGCGGCCCAGCGCACGCAGCAGGGATGTTTTGCCCACTCCCATGTCTCCGGCGATCAGAATGTTCTTCCTCGCCAGAACCAGGGCGTGCAGGAAGGCACCCAGGGAGGGGCTGAGGGTGCCCCATTCCTGCAGCTGCTCCAGTGAGGACTTGCGGATGCGGTGGCGGCGGATTCCCAGGAACGGGCGGGTCGTCAGAAGGGTCGCGGAGGCGCGTGAGCCGTCCGGGAGGCGGAAGTTGGCCATGGGTGAGGTGGGAGACAGCCGCCGTTCACGGTGCCCGGAGCCTGACGCCAGACGGTTGATGAGGTCGATGAGTTCCTCGTCCGTGCCGGCCACGGCGGGAACCTGCTCGGTGGGCCGGTCGAAATACTCGACCAGGACCGTCGACCCGTCGACAACGATGTTCTCCACATCCGGGTCGTCCAAGTACTTCTGCAGCGGCCCGGCGTGGAAGACGGCGTCGTACACCGCCTGGGCCACGTTCTCTACCTGGGCGGTACTCAGCGGGGCGTGGCTGCGCCCGTACTGGACGGCCCACTGAGACACCCGCTCCGCGACCAGTGAACGGGACCGTTCCCGCCGTGCCGTCTCGGTGGGCAGGGGCTGTGCTTCGTCGGCGGCAACGATGTCGTCGGAGACAGCGTCGCGCAGCGAGGTGATCAGCTCCCACTCCACGGGCAGGGTTCCCGGAAGGTCGCCCAGACCTCGCGGGGAGGCAGCGCCGCCTTGTACGGGCACCACCGTCTTCGCGCCGCCCGGCCGGGCGGCGGGCACCGCCGCCGGGTGGGGGGCGAGGGATTCCCGGAGAACGTCCTGAAGCCTTTGATGCTGGGGCTGTCCGTTGTGCTGGTCCGGGCTCACCGTGTACTGCCCGTCACCGGGCCGAGGACCGGCTGCACGGCGGACAGACGCTGCAGGACTCCCGCCACCACTGGGGAGCTGACGGGGGCTGCGGGCATGTCCAGTGCGCGACGCCGGTTGGCCGCCTCAACGGCCAGGAGTTGGCAGGTCTTGCGGGCCTGCTTGAGCAGTGCCAGTTTGGACAGCCGCACCGGGTTCGGGGAGCCGTGGGTCAGCAAGGCCCCCGCGGTGGTGTCCCACGGCAGGATGTCCACCACTGGCACGCGCAGCCGCCTCGCGATCGCGTCGGAGCGCAGCCCGCCCCGGCCGGCGGACAGCTCCTGCACCAGCACCAGGCGCAGCGCTTCGGCGCCGCTCCCGGAACGCTCCAGGTCGTCCTGCAGCGCGCGTACCAGGGGCAGTGACTGGGCAACCGAGGTCAGGGTGTTGCGGACCACCAGCACCACCACATCCGCACGGTGGGCCAGGGCGGCGGGAAAGAGTGTCGGATGGACCCGGCCGGGCTCGACAGCCACCCGGCCGGCGTCGACCACGACGTCGTAACCGGCGTGCTGGTCCATCGCCTGAATCAACAGCGCGAGCGGTTCCCACACCCCTGCCAGGGCGGGAGCCTGCGTGGGGTCGGTCAGTCCGGGCAGGATCAGCCGGTTGCCGTCCTGGTCGAGTGTGCGCAGATGCCCCTCGAACGCTTCGGGCAGCTGGTGCTGGAACTGGGCCTGGGCCAGATGCCACAGCCCGACCTCACCGCCCCACTGGCCCTGCCGGTAACCGGTGCGGATCGAGCCCTGGTGGGCGTCGGCTTCCACCAGCAGTGAGGGGCGCGGGCCCGCCAGGGCGAGTGCCAGGGACGTCACTGTGGCTCCGCTGCCGTGCGCGGAGGCCACCATGAGCACAGACATCAGCTCTTCGCTTTCAGCACGATCGCGATGCGTCCGGCATCGGCGGCCACGCTGCTGCTGTCCGCCTGCGCCACCGCGACCTGGACCACCACATCCCCACTCGTGGAGGGACGCCCGACGGCCACTACGCGCCCGGAGACCTCCTTGGGTGCCGCCGTCTTGTCCGAGGTGACTTCTCCGTCGCGGGGCGTGGTCACCAGCCGGATGCCGTCACCGGGGTGGAGTGCGTCAACGGGCGCCATGCCCCGTTTGACCTCGACGGCGACCAGTTCCTCGCCCGGCCGCAATGTGCTGTTCCCGGCGAGTTGCCGTGCGGTGAGGAGAGATCCCTCGCTGAGGGCGACCGCAGCCCGCCGGCCGACCATCTTGGAGCGCTGGGTGGCGGGCGTGGTGTTGAGGCCGGGTTCGGGCGGAAGTGCCACGACCCGCAGATCAGCAGCGCCGATCTTCTGGCCGACTGGCACGTCGTGCGCCAGTACCAGCACGTCTAAGCGGTCACTGGAAGCGTTGAGCAGCCCGGCCACTCCGATCGCTCCGGCCAGCACCATGACGGCGCCGATGACCATGAACGACCGCCTGCGCCGCCTAGGCGGCAGCGGATCGCTGATCTCAACATCCGGCCTCACCAGCGGGCCGGCTCCCGGAGGCACGGCCACCGCTGCCCTGTTGCTCTTCATGCCCCGCCTGTCCATCTCTCTCAGTCCTGGAGAACGTGCATCTCGCCGACGGCGACCGTGAAGGCGCTCTCGCGTACTTCGGTCATCACCCCGGTCGCGCCGCCGCCCCCAGTCACCTGCCAGTTGACCGTCCAGGTGGCCGTGGCCGACCCGTGGAACCGGCTGCCCTGCTCGTCCATAGATGCCTTGCTGTAGCGGTGACCGCAGGTGGGTGACGCACTCATGCCGTACGACACCTTGTACGGCGTCCCCGGCCCGCGGCAGGTCACGCTCGTGCCATCACCCATGTCCCACTTGATGGAGGACACTGTCGCCGTCGCCGACACCGTGACCCCTCCCGCGCTCGCCGACGCGGTATTGGGTCCGTAGATGGTGGCGCCGCGGTGCACCCACATCCATGTCGGCACCCCGACGATGTACTTCCCGGCGGCCCGCGGGCTGCGGACGTCGGGGCCCACCAGACGCATCGAGTCGACCGCCCGCCGCGCCAAGACCGCCGGGTCGATCACCGCCGCAGCCGGGGGTTTGGCGAGCACGGCTGTGTCGTAAGCGGGGGTACCGCCGCCCGCAGGGGTGCACAGGCGGTAGTACAGGTCACCGTCGGAGGCCGATTTGCCGTCCCACATCGAGCTGCCGGCCGGCGGCTGGGGATTGGCCTTCATGTAAGTGCATTTCGCAGCGTCCTTGCTGCCCCCGCCCTTCTTCGCCGATCCGCTGGAGGCAGGCCCGGTCCCCGTTGTGCCGCTTCCAGCGGGGGAGCCGGGCACCTTTGTTCCGACGCAGATCGCGACGATCTTGCAGTTGTGGACGTCCCCCGATGGCCCGTCCGCAGCTGAGGCGCGGGGTGCTGTGACGAGTAGCGTGCAGCAGGCCAGAGCGATGGGGAGTCGTCTCAGCACGCGCGGGCCTGCGGCGTCGTCTTGACGATGACCCATTTGCCGTCCCAGACCTCGGCTGTCACGACGCTGATGTATCGCTTGAGCCGGTCTTTCGGCAGTGGCATCTCCTTGCGCGTCTTCCGCTTGACCATCTTCCAGTTCGTCACGTCGAGACAGTCCTGGATGGTGGCCTGGGGCACCGTGCGTTTGCGATCCATTGTGGTGACGGTCGCCTTGGACACCGGGCGCCCCGTCATGACCAGACCGCCGTCCTTGAGTGACGCTGTCTCCTGCTGTGCCTGCAAACGCGCGGTTCCCACGGCATAGGTGTTGAGATCGGTTCCTGACACCGTGGCCTGGGCGTAGGCGGCGGTCACTTCGCGCCAGTAATTGCTGTAGACGGCCAGTACCGCCGTCTTGGCCTGGTCGTCCGGATTCGCGGCGGCCGTCACGGACGGCGAGGCACTGTTCGAGGGCGCTGCACTCGAAGCCGGCTGCGACGGGCTGTCATCGGCGGAAGAGGATGAAGAGCCCGAGCACCCCGTCAGGGCGAGCACCGCACAGGCGCCGAGCGCGACGGACAGGTGGTACCTGCGGCGATGGTGCTGCGAAGAAATCAAGACGCCCTCCCCATGGGGTCCTTCATGCCGAGTTGGCCGTGCAGTTGTCCCGGCCCGCCCCGGGTGTGCGGCTGAACTCCGCCTACGTGCTGCGGAATGTCGCGCTCGGTCACAGCGCGCTCTCCATACGCTACATAACTCTGCGTCAAGATCCCAGTCAGATTCTGTGATTGAGCTTCGCAACGGTTCGCGTTCTGCGTATGAACTGACCAGGAATCACCGTTGATTGCGAAGCTCGCACATGGGATCAATCCGCATATGCCACTCCAAACGAGGCAGCCCTTGTCTGCCGCGAGGCGAGACGGCCGGCTCGAACTCACAGCTCGGTCCACGACGTCCGCTCCCCACCGGCGAGCGGCTGCCACACTGCAGCGCTGGTGCCGTGTTCCTCCAGGTCCTCCAGCACGGCAGCGGCCAGAGGTACCGCCCGGGCGAGGGCAGCCACCGCGGGATGTTCGGCGGTCATGGCCTGCAGGTCCGCTACGCGGTGAGCCACGGTCCGTGCCGACGCACCGGTGAGAACGAACAGCACCCGGGGGAAGAGCGGGTACCACCGCTGCCACGATGGTGCAGGAGTCCTGGCGGGACGGCGCCCCGGCGGCACCGGCGTATAGATGTGCAGGCGGGCGTAGTCGATCAGCTTGGTCGCCAGACGCTCCGAGCTGGTGGTGGCGCGGTCGATTTCCACGAACGCCCGCAGCTTGGTGCGGTGCCCATCCGCAGAGAGCACCGTGTAATGCAAAACGGCGTCTGCGATGACCCGCTCACCGTCACCGAGCGAGTGCGCGACCTCCGGAGTCCAGTCCAGATGCGTGTGCTCGTCACCGCGCAGTCGTGCCTGCCGCACGAACGCCACATGCGCGCGAACAGCGGCCAGCGTATGGGGAGTACGCAGAGACGCAGCAGTCGTCGAGGTGATCGGATACGGGGGCCGGCCGCGCAACGCCGGCCAGTCGCGCGTCAGACGCGCCCCCTCGGGGGTTAGGTACCAGGCAAGCGAGCGCCCGGACGCAGGTAGCGTCACCCGGTCGACGAACCCTTGCCCACGCAGCTTGTTGAGTGGCTCCAAAATGGCCTGACGGCTGGCGAGAGGCCGCAGCAGCGTGTGCATCTGCGCGGTGGTCGCCATACGGTGCTGCGCCAGCACGGTCATCACCTGGTAGGGCAGTGGTTCCGCGCCGTGCGGGGCGTAGGCGGAAACGGTCTTGGCTTCGATCATCACTGGTATCCCCGGGTCGTCTTGGAAAGGATCACCCTGGCCGCGGGCTTCTGGTTCGTTACAAACGCCAGGACCCGCGCCTGCTGGTCGGTGGCCCTGCGGGTGAGGAGGGACAGGCCGGTGCATCCGGCGGCGGTGCGGGCGGCGTGCTCCAGCCGTCCGGTGTCCTTCGGCTTGGCCAGGGCCGCGAAGACGCTGTCCAGATGGGGGCCTTCCAGGAGCAGCGGTCCGATGCGCTTTCCGCGCACCGTCAGCGACACGTAGTGGCTGTAGCGGTCCAGCGCCGCGACATCGTCGGGAGAGGGGCGCTCCCCCCATTCGTCGGTGATCGCACTGACCGCCGACTTGGAGCCCGCAGTGGTGGCCAGCGAGCTGGAGTTCTGCAGCAGCGACTGGCGTACCGGCCCCGGAAGCCGGGAGAGCAGTTGGGTCATGCCGTGGACCTGGAGCCGGTATTTGCGGAAGTCCTCAAACATCGCTGCGATCGTCTCCGGCGCGGATCCGGTGAGGGTGATCAGCTCGTCCATGTAGATGCGGAACGGCACCCGCTGCTCTGGGCCCACACTGTGACGCGAGCGCCCGGCACGCAGCAGATCCCGGGCGAGGAGGGCAGTCATCAGCCGGTCGGTCGGCCCGTTGCCCGCCGTGCACACCCACACGATCATTCTTTTGTCCATCGCCGCACGGATGTTGTACACACCGACCGGCTGTCCCAGGAATGCCCGGGAGACGGGGTGGGCGGCCAGGCGGGCCAGGGGGTTGAGGATGACCCCGAACGCGTCCGGCGGGAACGTGGGAAAAGTGGAGCTCCACCAGGAGGCGCTGTCCGCGCCAAGGACCGGCTCCACACTGTCCAGCACAGCGGCCCGGAAGTCCGGGTCGACCAGCAGCGGACGGACGTGGAACAACGTCGCCTGATCCTGAGGCTTTCCGGCGCGGCAGGCGAGACGGTTGAGCGCGGTCAGCACGGTCAGGGCGGCCGTGAAGATGGTGATGGCCCGCGGTGCGCGCAGGTCGTCCCAGCCCAGAGCGGAAGCGAAGGCGTCCACGACGGCTTCCACCACCTCGTGGACGGGGCTCTGATGGTGCATGCCGATCGGGTTCCACGAACTCAGCTGCGGCTGCGGACCGTCGCCGTTCAAGTCAATCAGGGCAATGCGCTGCGCGATCTCCTTGTGGGCGAGATAGGGGGCGGCACGCCGCCAGGAGTCACGGTGGGGGTCGATGAACATCAGCCCGCCGCCGCTGTGTGCGACGCCGATCGCCTGGGCGAGAGCACGCTCGGTCTTGCCACCGCCCGCTTTACCCACCGCTGTTTCGAACATAGTCTCCTCGGCGTAGGAGGCGATCAATCGCGCCCGCCCGTCACTCCCGCGGTGGATGCCCTGCAGCACCAAAGCTCCATTGCCGACCTCGAAAGTCGGCACATCCGCATCCAGAAGCGGCAGCCGGCAGTGCTTCGTCGGCGGTTTCAGCAGCCCCGAGAGCTCCTCGAGGCCCACCCAGTTCGCGCGGGGCGGCTGGCACTGTCCCATGTCCCACCGCGTATCGAAGCGCCTGCGGGCCGGGCCGCTGTCACAGCCCAGCCGCCATGGGCCGAGCCGCACACCCCTCATTGCCAGCCGGGCACGGTCACCGAACACATCCAGCCCGGCCTGGATCTGCGCGAGGCGTGCCTGCGCCCGCCCCTCCACGTCCGAAGCGCATTTGACGAGGATCTGCACCCGCATCAGCTGGACGTCCTCCGCCAGCTTGCCGAGTGCCTCAGCACGCTCCACCCGGCGAGGCGCCGGCGGCAGAACCGTCTGCCGGGCGGCGCCGGGTGAACGGGAGCTCAGAAGCTGCTGGATATGCATGACCACCGAGTCACCACGACGCTGCGCATCCTGGTGTGCCCACCGGGCGGCCCGCCCGAATTCGCCACGCTCCCGCCTGCGGGCTTTGTCCATGAGCTGCCAGCGCCGTGCCCGCAGAATCAACCGGGGGCCACGCTGTATGTCGACGGTGACCTCGGCCAGGTCTCCGAGACTGCTGCGCAGATCGGCGACCGCATCCACAAGAGGCTGCAGCGGATCGGGTTCCAGCGGCACATCACGCAGTGCTGCCACCGGATTGCCGCGCAGGATGAACTCCGCGCGCACCTCGTGCTGGCGCGGCTTGTCCGGTGGCTGCTTGATACGGACGACCCGCACGTGCGGGCCGAACGGTGTGCTGGTCAGTAGCCGTTCCGCTCCGGCAGGGCCCTCGATGCGGTAGGAGAGTGCGGTGCTTCCGTCTGCCCGCAGCCGGATCCTCACAGCCCGGTTGCGGGCGGGAGCCCACCAGGGGAGCGCTCCGCATGCCCTCGACAGCTGGACTCCGCGTCGGAAGATCTCCTCCACGCTCGGATTGAACTGCCGGGAGGGCACGAGCTCCAGCACCATGCGTTCCTGCGACGCCTTGCCTGCCAGGCGCCGTATGACGTTCTGGGTCCCGCCTGCGACAACGGCGACACACAGCGCGAACCAGTACCAGTGCGCGGCGGCCCACTGGAAAGCGTGCAGCAGTCCGGCAACCGTTTCTGGGAGCGCACTGGCCAGTTCGGGGCGGTTCAGCGCGATTGCTTGCTCCATCGTCGGCCTCCTTGCGTTCCGGTGGAGTGGAAGTGCAGGTCGGTGATGCGGCCCTCGGTGAAGGTGCCGCCGCGGTCGGCTGCCGCCCACACGAGGTGCACCACCGCCGCCCGCGGTCCTTCCCGGCGAGCGATCACCGCCTAGATACGGAAACGCGTGAACTCGGGCACCACCGCGCCCTTCCTGTCCGTCTCGCCGGGCTGGCCCTTACCGGTCGCGTCTGTGCGCAGCAGGGCGGAGCCCAGCAAGCGGAGCTGGTGCTCATCCGCAGCCGGCAGGTCGGCGGGCCAGCTGCGTTCCAGGAGCTGCTGGATGGCCGGATCGCCCGCCGGGCCGTCGCCCCGATCCGGAATAATCCCCTCCGTCTTTCTGGTCGGTGGGGGGGACGTACGCACCTCACGGCTGGGCTGTGCGGCGGGCGCCGGCGCCGCGGCCGCAGGGGTACCCGACGCCCTCGCTGAGAAGGAGGCGGCGGGGAGAGCCGCTCGTGCGACGGACATCGGCCGGGGTGGAGAGTCGGAGTGCGGGGCGACCAGGACCAAGCCGGTGATCAGGAGCAGGATGGTTCCGGCGAGCAGGGCCCACGGTCTTCTTCTCGGGGTGGCTGTCATAGCAACCGTGCCCCTCCCGCGAATCCGGACATGGCCGTCACCGGGTCCAGGCGCACGGTGGTGCCGGGACGGGCCGCATCGACCATCTGCCCGCCGCCCACATACAGACCCACGTGATAGATCGTGGAGTCCCGGCCGGGGGCGTAGGCGAAGAAGACCATGTCGCCGATGTGAAGGGCGCCGGCGCCGCTACTGGCTGGAATGCGCTTGCCGAAACCGGCCTGGGCAGAGGCGAGGTGCGGGAGTTCCAGCCCGGCATGGGCGAAGGCGTACATCATCAGCCCGGAGCAGTCGTAGCCGCTGATGGACTCCCCGCTCTTGCCACCGGGCGAGCAGCACACTCCCCTCGAGGGCCCCTTGCTGTTGCCGCCGCCCCAGGAGTAGGGAACCCCACGCTGGGAGAGGGCCGCTTCGACGACCTTGCGCACGCGTCCGGGAGCATCGGTGAGATCGGGCCCCGCACCGGAGGACCGGTACTGCTCGATCCACCCGAGCACGTTGTCGACGTAGGAGTTCGAGTGGTTGTACTGGTAGATCGCGGCCCGCAACTGTGAGTCCTTTGTGAGATCACGCCCGTGCCCGCACAGGTACACCGCGGCACCCAGGGCGGCATCGTTGGCGTTGTGCGGATCGCTGACCTTGTCTCCATTGGCGTCCCGGCCGGTTGAAGCCCAGGTGGACGGCAGGAACTGGAAGGGCCCCACCGCGCGCTCGCCCTGCGCGGTGCCGTCCCACTTACCTCCGTCGGTGTCCGCAACGGTTGATGTGTTGCCCCCGCTACCGGACCCGTTGAGGAGCACCCCGTAGATCCGAGGGCGGATGTCACCGTTCGCCGCGATGCTGTGCCCGACCGCCTGGTTCGACTCGACCTTGGCTATTCCGGCGAGCACCGGCCACACCAGACCCTTACAGGCGGGCACTTGGGAGGGGATGAGCTGGGCGGCGTTCTTGTAGGCGGCCAGCATCCGTGGGGGGATGTTCGCGCTCGAGCCTCCCGCGTCATCTTGCTGATCGGCCTGGGAACTCAGGGCGGCCGCGGCATTCAGTGTCGAGAGGAACGGTCCGGCGCAGCATGCGGCGCCGAACGCCAGCACCGCGGTGAGAAGGGCCCAGCGACGCCACCGCCGCACCCGGTGGGTGCCGCTCATGACGCATCATTACCGTCATGCCCGCTGCCCCAGGTGGGAGGCGGGTTCATCTGGGCTCGTTGCGCTTGCATGAGCGCATCCAGGATTCGGCGTCGCGCGTCGGCCACCGGATCATCTCCGCGAGCTGTGGCGGTCTGCGCAGGCCGGGGCCGGGGGCGGCCGGTGCCACCGAACGTGAAGGCGGCGGCTGTGCCCGTGTCACGGGCCGCTCGCCGGGCACGCGCGGCCGCGTCGGGGCCGTGGACACGGGCCGCGACATGGATACGCCGCCCCACATACCCAGTACCCCGGGCAGTCGCCCTGCCGGCCACAGCCGCGCCGCGCCCCACCTGCTGCCACTCCTGGCCGTCCTCACGCAGCCGCGCCCCCATGAGGTTGAGCTGCTGCCGGGTGTCCTGGGTGTACTGAGAGGAGGTGCGCCGTACATTTCCCGGCAGGCCGTAGGTGGCGCCGTACCCGATGTGGGCACCGCGGTTGAGGACGCGGTAGCCACGCAGGCGCACCATCCGGTTGTGCGCCCTCACAGCCAGCGGCGTGCGCGGTCCTTCCTGCGGATCGTCGCCGTCGTCGAGGATTTCGCCGGTCGTGCGGTTGACGCGCACCGTGTCGTGGTCCGTGCCACCGTCCCCGCCCGGCCCGTTACCGCGGTCTGTGCGGGGACGGCCCTGCCAGGAGGGGCGCGGTGTGGTGGTGTCGTCGTCCGCGACCGGGCGGCGCATTTTGTCCAGCAATTCGGGGCTGGGCCGGCGGCCGACCAGAAGCCCGTAGGCGCCGCGGACCGCGAGGCGCGCGCCGGTCATTCCGACAGCCAGGGGGGCGAGGCCCCGCCGGGCCTCAGCTCCGGCGTCGGCGAGGATCCGCTGCGGGTCCACGGGCATACCGGTGCCGTCGGTCATCGAACTCAGCGACTGCATCAGGCGCTGACGCGTGCCGAGACCCCCACCCCCACCCCCGTTCAATCGCATGCCGCCGGACAGGCCGAAACCGTTACCGCCAGAGCCGGCACCGCTCATCGCCAGGGCCGCGCCGATGTCGGAGTTGCCACCCAGGTGGGTTCCGCCGATCTTCGAGAACTGCATGCGCATCGCCATGCGCTGCCCGAACCCGGTGATGCCGCGCAGCAGCCACCGCTGCCCGGCCAGACCGACGATCGCCAGGACATCCAGGAGGAGGAGCCGCTCGGCGACCAGGTCGGGCCCGTTGGTGAAGACGGTGTCGATCGCGATCCCGAAGAAGGGGATGAACATGCAGACGCCGAACATCGTGGCAACGGAGATCGCGAACAGGGCGAGCCACTTCCACACGGCCTGCCGGCTGGGGCCGGGCAGCATCCCCCACACCAGGGTGATGCTACCGACCGATGCCGCTCCCACATCGGCCGCCTGCGTACCGAGCAGCACAATCGCAGCGGACAGGGCGATGCCGCAGATGAGCAGAGCGGCTACGGCGATCAGGGCTGCGCCTGCCGTGCGCCAGCCGGTGGGCTCCGCCGCGTACTCGGCCGCGGACTTACCGACCGGCCCGGTCTTCTTCAGGTCTGCCAGGAACGCGGCGAACTGCTGGTCGTCCTTGCTGAGGACGGGGGTAACGGAGTCCAGGAGCGATCCGCCCGGCGTGAGAGCGGGCAGCTCATCGGGGACGTCTGCCTTGGCGTTTGGGTCTTCGCAGTACTTCTTGCCGGGGCCATGGACCGACCGGCAGACATCGTCTGCCTTCTTGTCCTTGCCGTTCGCATCGGGCTTGTACCCACCCGTCACCCACTTGAGGTGCACGGCATACGCGGTGGCGTCGGACCTTTTGCCCGGGTCGAGGATGCACCCGTACTCGAGCAGCATGTACGGCTTGACGACCAGGGCGTTGGTCAGCGCGTCCTGGATGGGCCGGGCGACATCCGCTGCTGAGACGGGCTTGCTCGCCTCGTGCGCGGTGCAGGCCCGTTCGCTGTTCCCGGCCATGTTGTCGCACGGCCGCTGGGTGGCGATCTTCCCGCCCCA
The DNA here is from genome assembly GCF_040682175.1 of Streptomyces sp. NPDC051320. Lineage (NCBI taxonomy): Bacteria > Bacillati > Actinomycetota > Actinomycetes > Kitasatosporales > Streptomycetaceae > Streptomyces > Streptomyces sp. NPDC051320. The sequence goes on along the minus strand of NZ_JBFBAL010000023.1, from coordinate 5,357 downwards.
GTCGTGGGAATTGACGGTCTGCTGAGAGACCTCTGCTGCGGCCTGTTCGGTCTGGGCCAGCGGACCGTTGGAGGCCAGGAGGTAGTCGGGGCGTACGAATGCTGAGGCGGCGAACGCGGCGATCAGTAGCGTCAGGGCGATCTCCCCGAGGCCCTTGCTGACCTTCCCCCGCATGAAGAGGATCAGCCCGAATACGAACGCCCAGGCCAGCAGCAGCCCCTTCAAACCGAGTGTGTCGACGACCGCGTGGTTGTAGGCGTCCGACGCCTTCTGCCCCGGGCCGGCCAGCAGGTGCAGGACCGGCAGGCGGAACGCGAACTCCAGCGCCCAGCAGGCCAGCCCGACCAGCACCCGCACGAACGTGAACAGACCGCTCATCACGAACGTGTAGGCGTTGGATTTGAGGGAGAACACCGAGCCGCCCTGCGCGTTGAGTTCGTAGCCCTCGATGGGCACGCCTTCGGAGCTGTCCACGTTCAGCGGGGCCATCAGGTCATTGCCGCCGGCCTCACTGGCGGCGTAGGCGACCTGGGTGTTGACGGTGAGGAACACCCCCGCTAGTAGGACGACGAAGCCTGCTGCCCGCAGCGTTCCTCGGTCCGGGCGCCGCATCACGCCCGCCCCCCGGCATCGGCCTTGTCGGGCTGCTTTGTCAGGTTCCGGCCGCGGCTGGCGCCGGGCGTGGTGGTGATGTGTGAGGAGATCCTTTCGACGGACGGGATGACGACCTTGACGCGGCCGGTGTTCATCCGCGGGCACGTCAGCAGAAACTCGCCCGCCCGGGCCTTCTGGCCGACCGGCGACAGCCCGGTCCTCACCAGCCGCACCAACTCGGGGTCCGTGGGATCCAGGCCGATGAATTCCAGCCCCCGTACAGCGCGTTCTCGGTTGGCGGTACGCGCCAGGACGCGGTAGGAGAACAGCCCGCGGTCGGGGCCGAGCTCCTGTTCGTCGTGCGCTCCGGCGATCAATCCCGCGCCGTGCTTGCGGCCGTCGTGGAGGATCTCACTGATCAGGGCGGTGCCCTCGGCGGAACTGGTGAGCCAGTACAGCTCGTCCATGGCCACCGCGCAGAACCGTTCGGGGTCCTCGAACGCTGTCTGTCGGGCGATGGCTGCGATCAGATACAGCAGGGCCCGGCCGATCAGGGCTTCCAGGGGCTGCTGGCGTAGCACTTCGGGCTGGCTGAAGGCCTCCTTGGGTGGCAGTTTCAGCCCGGTGGTGGTGATCACGATCATGTCGCAGGAGCTGTCGGTGTCCAGGCGCACGACCGGCAGGGTCGGGTCGAAGGCCATCCGGCCCAGCGGATTGGACGCCACGATCTCCAGCAGGTCCACCAACGAGGCCGCGCTCTGTCCCCGTGTGTCGGGTCCGCCGGGTGTGGCCATAGCCCTGAGTTCGCCCACGACCTGGTGCAGTGACGGCTTCGGTCCGGACGCGGCGAGCTCGACCGCCCGGTTCAGCACGCCGCCGGCGGTGGTCATCGGGCCGATGCCCAGCTGCAGCGTCAGGTAGCTCAGCGCGTAGGTGACGCCTTCCGGGCGCCCGGCGAACACCCGCAGCGGATCGATGGAAATCTCCGCGGCCGCCGCATCGATGACCTGGCAGCGTCCGGCTGAGGCCACCGTGGCGAAGTTGGCCCATTCCCTGAGCGGAGTGCGGTCGATACAGATCGCGCGCCCGCCCCGGTCCACGACCGCCTGCGTGAGGAGCTTCTCCAGCACACTCTTGCCGCCGCCCAGATCGCCGGTGACGCCCACGGACGCGGACGCATCCGCCTTCGGTGCCTCCGCCACATTGATCAGCACCGGACGAGTAGTTCCGCTGTCCAGATCAAAGCCCAGCAGCATGCCGTCCGGATCGCCCACCTCGCTGCCGGTGAACGCACCGGCCAGGGCCCAGTCTTCGGAGACCTGATACTGGGTGAACTCCCGCAGAACCGCCGGACGGACCGCGCCGGGCAGCCCGAGTGTGAACAGAGATTCCTGCAGGCCGGCCGGACGCACCGCCCGGTAGTCCGCCCCGGCCAGCACGGACGTCAGCGCCCGGGCGCGTGCGTCACACAGGCCGGACGTCGGCCCCCACACGGTGAGCACCGTCACGGACTGCACCTCGACCTCCACCGAGGTACGGGAGAGCCGTTCATCGAGCTCTCCCAGATCCCGGGCGGCGCCACCCAGCGTGCTGGGCATGCCGGTGGGCCGCGCGTCGTACTGGTCGGCCTGGTCGACGAGCTCGGCCTTCTTGCGCTGTACCTGTGTCTGGGCCTTCTCAGCGGGCACCAGCGTCAGGTCGACGCAGTAGTCGACGGGAAACTCCATCAGCTCCAGCTGGGCGAACACGTCCGCGGCATCCGCGGCGACCGCCCGCGGGCACTCCGCCAGCGCCAGATGCGCCTGGTATCCGTGGCCTGCCTCGCTCTCCACCTGCAGCCACCGCCGACCCAAAGCGGAAAGTCCTCCGCCGGTGCGGCCCCACCGCCCGCCACTTCGCCGGCTGCTGCGCCGGCCGTCCGGCCTCCACTCGGCGGCCTCAGCCTGAGGGATGTCCTCGGTGCCGCCTTCGTGCAGACGGACCTGCCCGAGATCGGCGTAGCTGGGGGAGCGCAGGGTGTCATCACGCAGGACGCTGGCGTAGAGCCCGCTGGATTCGGCCTCACTGAGCAGTGGTTCGGGCAGACCGCGGCTGATCGCGTGCTGCATCATCCATACGACCTCGGCGGGCTTCGCCGGGCGGAAGGCCACCGAACCGCTGATCTGCGCCTCGATCCGCTCCGCCTGCTGACGATATGCGGCCACCTCGCGGCGCTTGATCACAGCGGGCGGCAGTCCCAGCGAAGCGGCGGCATCCGCCCATACCGCGCTGGCAGCCGCCATCGTGTGCCCCTGCTCGGCGGTCAGCGGAACGGCCAGCCACAGCGTCCGGCGGTGCATCTCCTGACCATCCAGCAGATTCAGGGCAGCTTGGGTGGACTCCACCCACGGGTGCGGGCCCGCATCTGAACCCTCGTCACCGGTCGGGGTGACTCCCTCGACCATCCGCCACGCGATCTCTCCCGGATCGACCTGCGCACACAGCCCGTACAACCGGGGCGCCCCGCTCAGGGAGCGCACCAGATGGGTGACCTTGGACAGCAACTCGTCCTGGGCCGGGGCGGGCACATACGTGCCGCGCACCGTCTCCTCAGGGTGACCCTGCTCGTCCGGGCCGGGATGCAGCCGGTACAGCGCCCACACCCCGCCCTGCAGCGACCATACGAGATGGCCTGCGATATGACGCACCGGAACCTTCATCGCTGCTTCCCTTCCTGGGTGGTGCGGGCCAGCAGCAGCTGAAGCGTGGAGGCAACCGCCGCTTCCGCTTGTTCAGTGGGCTCCGTGCTCACCGCTGCCGCCGGGCGCGCGACACGCGTCGCCTGGGCGGTAGGCGGTCGCGAGGGCCGCTGCTTTGCCTTCCGGGTCCGCGGCCGCAGATCGGCCCGCGAAACCCGGACGGCGCGGCGGGCCGGCCGGGCCACGCTGCGAACGGCCGCCTCACGGGGCGGCTCGGAAGACTCCTCCAGGTCCTGGACCACGAAGCCGCTCAACAGCGGTCGTGCCGAGCGGTCGTGTGCGCGGCGCCCGCCGATCCGCCCGGCTCCTGGCTGGGTCAGGAGCATCAGCCAGCCCGCGGCCGCCCACAGCGGTGCCCGTCCCGCGATCTTCGGTCGGCGCACGACCCAAATCATCAGGGCCCAGACGATCAGCGGAATCGGGCCCATCCAGGTCCACCACCGCACGCTCTGGATCAGCGCCACGGCTCCCACGACGGCGACCACGATCTGCGCCGGGGTGTAGGGGCCGAGCCACAGCTTGAAGTCGGCGACCTTCCCCAGCACCCAGGGATGGCGCCGCGCCGAGGTATAGAACCGTGCGACCCGCGCCGGGCTGTGCGTGCTCACAGCGTCTTCGATTCCGGACCGGGCGCGGTCGCTGGCTGGCCGGCCAGCGGCGCCAGCGGACGGACGATCGCGGGCGCGGACTTTGACGGGTTCTTGACCTCGTCGGAGAACATATTCGCCAGGTCATTGCGGGAGTTGTAGAGGCCCAGAGCGATTGCCATCATCAGTAGCGCCCCGATCCCCGCCTTGATGGAGAACCGCTGGACCATGTAGCCGACGACGATCACGACCAGGGCGGCCTTGAGTCCCTTGGTGCCCCAGTCGGTGAACATGGCGATCCACGAATTGCCGAGATCGTTGAGCTTCCCGGCCAGCAGCACGCTGTTCACTGGCCGCCCCCGGAGGAGAGGGCGGCGACTTCCCACCGGCCGGCTCGCGCGGACAGAGCCAGCTCGTAGGCCAGTGGCCACCGGCCACTCGCCGAGGTGGCCTGCACGTGCACAACGACATGGACCCGGGATCCGTCTGCCGGCACACCGGCGTCGCCTGCCGAATCCTCCTGTCCGGCCACCTCCTGCACCTCGACGCTGCGGTACGGGGCCGGTGATACCCCGGACATCCGCACCCGGGGCGCCAGGTAGCGGTCCACCCGTCCCTGCCCCGCCAGATACGCCCCCAGGAACTGGCCCACCGTCGATGTCAGTTCCCCACTGTCCGGAACGCTTACGGTGTACGCCGAACTCACGGCTGGCCCCGTCACGGGAGCGGCCACCTGCGCAGGGGCGCCCGTCACCACGACCGCGCCCGTGGCACGCACAGTGACCGGAACAGCGAAGTACGCCACACCACCACGGGCTGACTGCGCAGCCACCGTCACCGACCAGCGGTCACCGGAGAGCTGCGCACCGCGCACCGCAGTCGTCCGTTCAACGGCCGACTGCGCATCCGCTGCCGGCTCCGGCAGATCCACGTCGGGTGCCATTGACTGCGCAACACGGGCCTGCGCACTGTCCTGTCCCGCGTCGCTGCGCAGCCACGCCTGAAGGAACACCGCCGCGTATCCCGACGGGTCGGCCGTCTGCTTGTGGCTGCTGCCAACGGCGTGAACCGGTGCGGCAGCGGGGGGCGCCGTCGTCGTCGGTGACGCGAGCGAGACCAGCAGGGCGGCGGGACCCGCCGCGAGGGCTGCCCACAAGCCGGCCCGCCCCAGCCAGACCCTGCGCCGCATCTGCTGCAGGCTCGCACCTGCTGCCAGCGGCGGCCCCGGATCGCGATCCTTCTTCCTGCCAACCATGATGAACTCCCAGTTCAAAGACGACTGCTGTCCCTTGAAAGACAACGGACCGTCCCCGACCAGGAAGCCGACCCGGTCAGCCCGACCACGATCACAAACGCGTCACAAAGCCGTGGTGGGGGGTGTGGGGGGGGCCGACCCCCAACCCCGCCACCGCGGTGGGGCCCCCAGGGCCGGCCCCCC
>NZ_JBFBAL010000022.1:0-72109 GCF_040682175.1 Streptomyces sp. NPDC051320 | reverse complement strand
GCTCGACTGTGCGCTTGCGCACAGTCGAGCCCCTCCGGCGTTTGCTAGGCCTCGAAGCTGGCGAAGTACGACGCTGCCATGTCGTCGTTTCCGTGGCCCAGGCTCTCCGCCCGCCGGAACCGGTCGCCGCCGGCCGCTGCCACGTCCAGGCGGACGCCCGCGGCGCGGCCGGCCTCGACGATGAGGCGGGCGTCCTTGGCGGCGGTGGTGACCGAGAAGCTCGGGGTGTAGTTCCCGGTGAGGATCGCGTCGGCCTTCAGGTGCAGGTAGCCGCAGTCCAGGGAGCCGCCGCTCACCGCATCCAGGAAGAGCGCGGGGTCGACCCCCAGGCCGGCGGCCAGCGCCAGTGCCTCGGCGGTGCCGTGGGTCAGGGTGAGGACCCAGCTGTTGCAGACCAGCTTGAGCCGGGTGGCCGCTCCGGTGGCGCCGTCGTCACCGACCCAGACCGTCTTGCTGCCGACCGCTTCGAGGACCGGGGCCGCCACGTCGCGTACCGACTCGGGGCCGGCGGCCAGGATGGTCAGTTGGCCCTTTTCCGCAGGGGCCTTGGTGCCCAGGACCGGGGCGTCCACGAAGACCAGGCCGTGCGTGCGGGCCAGACCGGCCAGCGGGGCGATCGCCTCGGTGCCCGCCGTGGTGCACTGGAGCCACACCGCGCCGGGGGGCAGCGACGCCAGGGCGTCGTTCATCGTGTCGAGGACCGCGGCGCCGTCGTACAGCATGGTGAGGACCACGTCCGCGTCCTCCACCGCATCGGCGGGCGTCCCGGTGACCCGGGCACCGACCGCGGCCAGCGGCTCGGCCTTGGACCGGGTGCGGTTCCAGACCCGTACGTCGAGTCCGGCGTGGCAGAGGTTGCGGGCCATCGCGGCGCCCATGATGCCCGTGCCGAGGACAGCTACTGAAGTGTGGTCAGCCATGACTCCACCGTAGGACGGGTCAGACGACTTGGTGCAGCCAGCGCACCGGTGCGCCCTCACCCGCGTATCGGAACGGCTCCAACTCGTCGTCCCACGGCTTTCCCAGCAGCTTGGCGATCTCTGCCTCGAGGTCGCTCTCGCCGCCCAGCGACCGGGTGAGCGCGGCCCGCAGCCGGTCCTCGGGGACCAGGATGTCGCCGTGGATGCCGGTGACCGCGTGGAAGATGCCGAGTTCGGGTGTGGCGCTGTAGCGCTCGCCCTCCGCGGCGGGGCAGGGCTCGGACGTCACCTCGAAGCGCAGCAGATTCCAGCCCCGCAGCGCCGACGCGAGTTTCGACGCGGTGCCCGATTCGCCCTTCCAGGAGAACTCCGCTCTCCAGGTGCCGGGTGAGGCGGGCTGTCTGACCCAGTCGAGATTCACCCGCACGCCGAGAACGCCCGCCACCGCCCATTCGATGTGCGGGCACAGCGCGCGCGGCGCGGAGTGCACGTAAAGAACTCCACGTGTCGTCACCGGGACCTCCAGTGCGGTTCGAGTTTCGCTTTCCCCAGCGGCCACTCGCCCGTTCCGCCCCGGGGTGCAACAGTAAACAGCATCGGGGTTAATCTCCTGAAAAGGGACACTATGTGACGGGATGTATTTTTTCGGGAATGTAGCTGCTTGGGAACCTGGGAGCTTCGGGAATGCCGGAGCTCCGGAGCTGTGGGTGAGTGAAGTTGTCACTGGTTCGACGGGAAAAAGCTACCGCGCGGCGGCCCCGGAGGTGTGCCGTACTGTCGGTCCGGGGGCCGTTGGACACAGAGCTTTCACTCGGCAGGACACCAGGGTCCGCCACTTGGAGGGGCCAGAGCATGCGGGGAACCGCCCGGAACCGGCGCAGCCGCTCCGCCGTCGCGGGTGCGACGGCGGGGCTGCTCGTCCTGCTCGGCGCGCAGGCCGGCTGTGACGCCTCCGGTGGCGCTGCCGGGCCCGGTTCGCAGGACCGTCACCCGTCTGCCTCACCCACTCCGACCTGGGACACCAGCCCCGATTCGGTGGCTGCGGTGGGTGATTCCATCACCCGCGGTTTCGATGCCTGCACCGTCCTTTCGGACTGTCCCTCGGTGTCCTGGTCGACCGGCAAGAACCCCGCGGTGCGCAGTCTCGCCGTCCGGCTCGGCGCGGACAAGAGCTGGAACGACGCGCGCACCGGGGCCCGGATGGCCGATGTGCCCGGCCAGATCGACGCGGCGGCCACACATCGGCCCGCCTTGGTGACGGTCATGGCGGGCGCCAATGACGCCTGCCGGGACTCCGTTTCGCACATGACACCGGTGGATGAATTCCGAACATCGTTTGAGACGGTGCTGAAACGATTGCGCAGCAGGCTGCCCAGTGCCGAGGTGTACGTGTCGAGCGTGCCGGACCTGAAGCGGCTCTGGTCACAGGGGCGCGGCAACCCACTGGGCAAGCAGATCTGGAAGCTGGGGCTCTGCGCGTCGATGCTGCGGGACGCCGATGCGATGGATCCGGCCGCCGTGCAGCGGCGCGACACCGTGCGGGAGCGGGTCATCGCCTACAACACGGTGCTCAAGGACGTCTGCGCCGGCTACCGGCACTGCAGGTACGACGGCGGGGCGGTCTTCGACTACCGGTTCACCGGCGGCCAGCTGAGCCGCTGGGACTGGTTCCACCCCAGCAAGGACGGCCAGCGGCGGCTGGCGGAGATCGCCTACCGCAATGTCACGGCCGATCGGCCTCCGGCGTAGGGTCACGATCATGAGCAGCGCGCATCCGGAGCCCTTCGGCCGTCTCGCAGACGACACCCCTGTCCACCGCTGGACCCTGGAGCGGGGTGGCACGCGGGTGCGCGTCCTCACGTACGGCGGAATCGTGCAGTCGGTGGAGGTGCCCGACCGCGTGGGCGCGTCGGCCGATGTGGCGCTGGGCTTCCCCGACCTGGCCGGTTATCTGGCCTGCCCGGGTCCGTACTTCGGCGCCTTGGTCGGCCGGTACGCGAACCGGATCGCCGGCGGCCGCTTCACCCTCGACGGGCGGACGTATGAGCTGGCCCGCAACAATCCGCCCAACAGCCTGCACGGCGGTGACCGGGGTTTCGACAAACACGTCTGGGACGCGGAGCCCGTCGGCCCGCACGGGGTGCGGCTCTCCCGCGTCAGCCCGGACGGCGAGGAGGGCTTCCCGGGCCGGCTGGCCGTCTCGGCGACCTACAGCCTGGACGAGAACGGCGCCCTGCGGATCGCCTACGAAGCGACCACCGATGCCCCGACCGTCGTCAGCCTGACCAACCACACGTACTGGAATCTGTCCGGTGCCGGGTCCGGCAGCGCGGCCGGCCACGAGCTGCGGATCAGCGCTTCGCGGCTGACGCCCGTGGACGACGACCTCATTCCGACCGGTGAGTTCGCCCCCGTCGCCGGTACCCGCTTCGACTTCCGCGAGCCGCGGAAGGTGGGTGCGGGGTACGACCACAATTTCGTACTCGACGGGACGGACGCGGCCGAGCTGCACGACCCCGGCTCTGGCCGGGTGCTGACGGTCACCACCACCGAGCCGGGGCTCCAGCTCTACACCGGCGACCATCTCGGCGACGGCCCGTTCGGGCCCGGTGACGGTGTCGCGTTGGAGACGCAGGGCTTTCCGGACGCGCCCAATCGGCCGGAGTTCCCCAGCACGGTGCTGCGGCCGGGGGACGGTTACGCGTCGGAGACGGTGTACGGGTTCGCGGTGCGGTAGCGGGTGGTTTTCGGGGCTCTGCCCGGGCCCCCTCCTCAAGCGCCGGAGGGGCCGACTCTGCTCCGTCAGACTCCGTGTGCAGCTGTGTCCGTCTCGTCCCGAACCGGGGTAGGTGCAGACTCGCCCAGCAGTTCGCGGGACATCAGGGTCGCGCCGGCCACCGCGCCCGGCATGAGGAAGACTGCGACGACCGGTACGACGAAGGCCACCGCCAGCGGGACCCCGAAGCCGAGTACCAGCAGTCGGCGTCCCTTCAGCAGTGCCAGTCCTTCCCGGAACTCGATGCGACGGCGCTGCAGCGCCACCGCTGTGAGCTCCTCGGAGAGGAAGAAACCGGTGACGCAGAAACCGATCGCGGGGACGACGGTCTGGCCGACGGCCGGGATGAAGCCCGCCGCGAAGAGCAGAATTCCGTAGAAGGTGACCCGCACCAGGATGCGGAGGCTGTCGCGTGCGGAGATCCACAGTTCCCGCCAGAGCGGCAGACCCGACCGGTGGACCTCGCCGCCCTCGGACTCCTCGACCCGTTCGGAGAGCGTCTCGTAGAAGGGCTGGCCCACCAGCAGCGTCACCGCTGTGAAGGAGACGACGGCGAGCAGCAGGGCCAGCGCCCAGAGCAGCACGGTCAGGGCGCCACGGAAGAGGGCCGACCAGGGCGAACCCCAGTCGTCGGCGAAGGGTGTGGCCCACGCGGCCGCGTCGTCCGCCCAGAAGGCGAGCGCGACCAGCGCGGCCACGTAGAGCACCAGGGTGATGAGGCCGGGCAGCAGCCCGAAGCCGTACTGCCTGCCGTGTCGGCCGACCCAGCGCTGGCCCTGCACCAGATAACCGAAGCCCGCCCCGAGATCACCCATGGGGCAAGCCTAGCGGTGCGTGCCCACCTCCAGGACGGTGACCGAGTACGGCGGGAAGACGTACGGGAAGGACGGCGCGATGCCGGTGACCTTGCGGGTCACCGGGACCAGCCGCTCGGGGTCGGTCAGCGTGTTGGTGTCGGTGGGGGCGGTCCCCGCGAGCACCGTGACGCTGCCCTTCGCCCGGACCTTCGCGGCGCCGGCGATGACGATGTCCGTCGTACGGGCGGTGGAGCCGAAGTTGACGACGGCCGCGTAGAGGCGGCCGGTCGCGGGGTCGCGGGTGGTCACCGTGTTGAGGCCCGGCAGGGCCCGGGCCGTGGTCGGCACCACCACCGAGCCCCGATGGGTGCGCAGGAGTTGCTGGGCGTAGTAGCTCGGCGAGTTGTAGCTGGTCAGCGGGGAGTACGCGATGAGGTTGGTGGCCCAGGTGTTGTCGCTGACGTGGCTGAAGAGCGGGGCGTAGGATTCCATGAGCACCTGATCGGAGTTGCGGATCAGGCCGGTGAGCCAGGAGGCGTCGCCGAGCGCCGCGTTGAGGTTCGGGGTGGGGCGGCCCTGCTGGGAGGCCCATTCTCCGACGAAGACCTTGGGGGTGGTGCGGTCGCGGTTGTCGTACTTGTGCGAGCCGTGCTGGAAGGCCGAGGGCGACTGGTAGTAGTGCTCGTCGATCAGGTCGTAGGGGCGGGAGGACACCGGGGTGGTCGCGATGAGCTTGAGGTGCGGGTACTTGGCCCGGATGGCGTCGTAGAAGGCCGCGTACCGCTCCTCGTAGGAGCCCGAGGTGTCGAACCAGTCCTCGTTGCCGATCTCGACGTACTTCAGGGGGAACGGCTCCGGGTGGCCGTCGGCCGCCCGGCGGCTGCCCCAGGTGGTCGAGGTGGAGCCGATGAGGTACTCGATCTCGTCGACGGCGTCCTGCACGAAGGGCTTCAGCGCGTCCCCGGTGACATGGGCGCCGCGTAGCGCGTAGCCGGCGAAGACGCAGAGCAGCGGGGCGCAGCCGAGGTCCTCGGTGAGCTGGAGGTATTCGAGCAGGCCGAGCCCGTCGGTGGACCAGTAGCCCCAGGCGGAGTTCCGGTGGCCGGGGCGTTCTTCGACGGGGCCGATGGTCTTCTTCCAGTCGAAGCGGTCGGCGATGACGTTGCCCTCGAGGTAGTTGCCCCCGGGGAAGCGCAGGAAGGCCGGTTCCAGGGCGGCGAGCTTCTCGACCAGGTCGACCCGGAGGCCGTTGGGGCGGTTGCGGTAGGTCGGCGGGAAGAGCGAGACCTGGCTGAACCAGACGGTGTCGCCGGCCGCGGCCCCGGAGTCGGTGGTGACTCTGAGCACCGCGTCCGCGGTGGTGGGGGCGTGTGCGCCGGTCCTGAGCTTCAGGTCGTACCGCTGCCAGTCCGCGCCGACGTGCGCGGTGGTTGCGGTGGCGTGGACGGTGCCGTCCTTGCCGACGAGGGAGACGGTGAGGCGGCCGCGATAGCCGCCCCTGGCGTGCAGCGAGGCGCGGTAGGTGGTGCGGGGCCGGACGGGTATGCCCCAGAAGCCCTCGTTGGAGATGCCGTCGCCGGCGGCGGCCACGGTGAGCTTCAGGGACTGGGTGAGCGCGGTGTTGAGCGGCACGGAGGTGTCGATGGTGATGGCGCCGGCGCCGGTCGCGCTCCAGTGCAGCGGGGTGCTCGCCGCCATGAAGCTGCGGTTGTTGACGAGTTCGGCGTAGAGGCCCCCCTCGCCGCTGTGGTTGATGTCCTCGAAGAAGATGCCGCCGAGTTCCGGGCTGACGGTGGGGCCGTGCGCGGCTGTGTCGATGGTGAGCAGCGGCCGGGTGTCGGCGGGGTCGACGCCGGCGAGGGCCGCTGCCTGGTCGGCGGTGAGCGCGGTGGCGTAGACGGCGACCTCGTCGATCAGCGCGTACGCCTGGTCGACGGGTGCGCCGCCGAAGAAGCCCCGGCCGACGGCGGTCCTGCCTGCCGTGTTCTTCCAGCCGCTGCTGTAGTCGGCCTCGCCCTCCAGGATGCCGTTGACATACAGCTTGACGGTCTTCTCCGCCGGGTCGTCGACACCGAGGAGGTGGTACCAGGTGCCGGTCTCCGGGGCGAAGGTGGCGCCGGCGACGGCTGCCGCGTTGTTGGCGTCGGTCGAGTCGGCGGGCAGCCGGGTGAAGGCGAACGCGCCGGTGTCGGCACGCAGTTGGAGGAAGAAGGCGCTGACGGCGGCGCCGTCGCAGGAGACGAAGGTCTGGTAGCCGTCGGCGCGGGAGAGCCGGACCCAGGCGGAGGCGGAGAAGGCGCCCGAGGTGTCGACGACCGGGCCGGACCGTTCGGCGGACCCGGTGGCCGTGGTGTCGAGACTGTGCGCACCCGTCCTGCCTTCGCCCCAGCCGGCCTTTCCGGTGAGCGTGAGGGGGTTGCCGTTTCCGGCCGCGTCGGCCGCGGTGCTGCCGGAGCCTTCGTCGAAGGCCCAGTGCGCGGCGGGGCCGGGGAGCGCCGCGGTGGTGGCCGCCGGGTTCGGGGCGGCGCTCGCGGCGCGGGCGCTCCCGAGTGCGTAGGCGAACGGCGCGGCGCTCGCCGCGGCGATGAGCGTGCGACGGCTGATGTGCGTCATGGACTGGCGCTCCTCGAACTCGATGGGCATGTTCCCGGATTGTTCGATATTTCGGACGACCTTCGATATTTCGACCGGTGGGAGCATGCCGTCCCGCACGCCACCCCGTCAACACCCGCGACACGTCCACGACAAGTCGTCGAAACCGGGGTGGACGGAGGCATTGACGTTGAATGCATCACGCGATTACGGTCACGCCAGGATTTCGAACGTAAGACGAGATATCGAACGTCGACTACCGAACAACCACGGACAACCCCGGGGGCACCTGCCTTGCGAATCACCGGAATCACCACCCACGTCGTCGGGACGCCCTGGCGCAACCTGACCTACGTCCAGGTCCACACGGACGAAGGCCTCACCGGTGTCGGTGAGACCCGCATGCTCGGGCACACCGACGCACTGATCGGCTATCTGCGCGAGGCCGAGGTCAACCACATCGCGGGCTCCGACCCGTTCGCAGTGGAGGACCTGGTCAAGCGGATGAAGTACGGCGACTACGGGCGGGCAGGCGAGATCGTCATGTCCGGCATCGCCGTCGTCGAGATGGCCTGCTGGGACATCAAGGGCAAGGCCCTCGGCGTCCCGGTCTGGCAGTTGCTCGGCGGCAAGGTCACCGACCGGGTCAAGGCGTATGCGAACGGCTGGTACACCACCGAGCGCACGCCCGAGGCCTACCACAAGGCGGCCCGCACGGTCATGGAGCGCGGCTACCGCGCCCTGAAGATCGACCCGTTCGGCACCGGGCACTTCGAGCTGGACCAGCAGCAGACGAACTACTCGATCTCGCTGATCGAGGCGGTGCGCGACGCGATCGGCCCCGACTCCGAGCTGATGCTGGAGATGCACGGACGGTTCTCGCCGTCCACCGCGGTGCGCCTGGCCCGCGAGCTCGCCCCCTTCAAACCCGCCTGGCTGGAGGAGCCGGTGCCGCCGGAGAACCTCAAGGCGCTGCAGAAGGTCGCCGCCAAGGTGGACACTCCGCTGGCGACCGGCGAGCGCATCCACGACCGGATCGAGTTCCGGGAGCTCTTCGAGTCGCAGGCCGTCGACATCATCCAGCCGGACGTGGGCCACATCGGGGGCATCCTGGAGACCAGGAAGCTCGCCGCGACCGCCGAGACGCACTACATGCTGGTCGCCCCGCACAACGTGGGCGGACCGGTGCTGACCGCGGCCAGCCTGCAAGTGGCGGGCTGCACCCCGAACTTCAAGATCCTCGAGCACTTCAACGACTTCGCCGACGCCGAAATCAAGAAGGTCGTGAAGGGCGCGCCGCAGGTCGTGGACGGCTACTTCGAGCTGTCGAACGAACCGGGCCTCGGCGTCGAGCTCGATGTGGACGCGGCCGCCGAATTCCCCCAGCAGCAGGCCCGGTTCGACCTGTGGGCGGACGGCTGGGAGAAGCGCGCACCCAAGGCCACCGAGTGAGCACCGGCCGCGCCGTCGTCGTCGACGCTCCGGGGGTGCACCGCCTGGTCAGCGGTCCGACTCCGGAGCCGGGACCCGGTGAGGTACGCGTCCGGGTCGCCGCGGCCGGCATCTGCATGAGCGACCGCGAGGTGTACGACGGCCACCGCGACCCCGGGTACGTCCGCTATCCCGTCGTCCCCGGCCACGAGTGGGCCGGGACCGTCGAGGCGGTCGGTGCCGGGGTGGACTCCTCCCTCGTCGGGCGCCGCACCGTCGCCGAGGGTTTCCGGTCCTGCGGTACCTGCGAGCGGTGCCGGAGCGGCGAGACCTCGCTGTGCGTCGCCGGGTACGCGGAGACCGGTTTTACCTGCCCCGGCGGGTTCGCCGACCACCTGGTCGTGCCGGCCCGGCTGTTGCACCTGCTGGCCGACGGCGCGGACCTGCGGGCCGCGGCGCTGCTGGAGCCCGCGGCCGTGGTGGCCGCGGCGGTGCGCGCCGCACGCCCCGAGCCCGGCGAGCGGATCGCCGTGGTCGGTGCGGGCACCCTGGGGCTGCTCGCCGTGCAACTGCTCGCCGCCACCTCGCCCGCGGAGCTGACCGTGATCGACCCGCGGGCCGAACGGGCCGCGCGGGCACTGGAGTTCAGCGCCACCGAGGCCCGTACGCCGGAGGAGTCGGCAGCGGTACGCGGCCGCTACGACCTGGTCGTCGAGACGGCCGGCGCGCCCAGCACCGCCGCTGACTCCTGCCTGCTGGCGCGGCGCGGCGGCCAGGTGGTGCTCACCGGGATGTTCACCCCGGGAGCCGCCGGTATCGATCCGGTGCATCTGTCGCTGAGCCAGCTCACCGTGCGGAGCATCTTCGGGGCGCCGAGCGCCGCCTGGGCCTTCGCGGTCCGGGCGTTCACCGCCGGGATCCTCGACCCCGGCCCGATGATCACCCACGAATTCCCGCTCGAGCGGTACGCCGACGCCGTCGCGCTCGTCGGCGGCGGGGACCCCAAGACGGGGAAGGTGCTGCTGCGGCCATGAAACGTACGCCGTGCCGTACGGCCGCACGCCGTTGGATCCGAACCTCGTCCGACATATCGAACGTCTCACCGAGTATGCAAGGAACCTGCCTGTGATCGACGCATCAGCCACCACCCCACGCCGCCCCGGCGAACAGGCCCTCGCCGCACTCGGCCTCGACGCGCCCGCACTCCAGCCGGCCGACGCATCCACCGCGCGCTTCCCCGACGGTGGCGGCTGGCGCACCGAAGTCCCCTCCGTCGAGGGGCCGGAGGCGCTCAATGTCGTACTGAAGGAGTCCTCCAAGCTCGATGTGCCCATCCACCGCATCAGCCAGGGCAGCGGCGTCTGGATGCTCACGGACACCGAGATCACCGACATGGTGGGGGCCTGCGCCGAGCGCGACATAGAACTGTGCCTGTTCACCGGCCCGCGCGGCACCTGGGACATCGGCGCGTCCACCCGTACGGACTCCGGCGGCGGCGGGCTGCGCGCCCGCGGTCACGACGCGCTGGCCGGTTCGCTGGAGGACGCGGTGCGCGCCACCGAGCTGGGCGTGAAGTGCCTGCTGGTCGCGGACGAGGGAGTGCTCTGGTCACTGCACCGGCTGCGCAGCGCGGGGGGTATCCCGGCCGACACCACCTTCAAGGTCTCGGCGCTCGTCGGCCCGGTCAACCCGGCCTCGTTCGCCGTGTTCGAGCAGCTCGGCGCCGACTCCATCAACATCCCCTCCGACCTCACGCTCGCCCACTTCACCGAGATCCGGCGGGTCTCCGCCGCTCCGATGGACCTCTACATCGAGGCGCCCGACGATCTCGGCGGCTATGTGCGGATGTACGAGGCCGCCGAGCTGATCCGGCGCGGCGCCCCGATCTACCTGAAGTTCGGTCTCTCCAAGTCGCCCGGCATCTACCCGTACGGCGCCCAGTTGCGTGAGCACACGCTCAACACCGCCCGCGAGCGGGTCCGCCGCGGCCGGCTCGCCCTCGATCTGCTCGCCCGGCACGGCGCGGACGGCGGGATGTCACCGCTCGGTTCCCGGCTGCCCGGCACCCTCAACCGTTTCAGCGTCTCCACCTCCCCCGAGAAGGACTGATGACCGCCATGCGACACTCACGCCGCACCGCAATGACCCTCGTCACCGGATCCCTGGTCCTCGCTCTCGCCGCCTGCGGCCAGAGCAGTTCCGGGGGCAGCAAGGAGACCAAGACCGGCGGCAAGGGATCCACCATCGGCATCGCCATGCCGACGAAGTCGTCGGAGCGCTGGATAAACGACGGCAACAACATGGTCAAGCAGTTCAAGGCGCTGGGCTACAAGACCGATCTGCAGTACGGCGAGGACGACGTCGACCACCAGGTCTCGCAGATCGAGAACATGATCACCAAGGGTGTGGACGTCCTGGTGGTCGCGGCCATCGACGGCAAGGCGCTGTCCGACGTACTGCAGCAGGCCGCCGACCAGCACATCAAGGTGATCTCCTACGACCGGCTGATCCTCGGCACCCCGAACGTCGACTACTACGCGTCCTTCGACAACGAGAAGGTGGGCGTACTCCAGGCCACGTACATCATCGACAAGCTGGGGCTCAAGAGCGGCGCCAAGAAGGGCCCCTTCAACATCGAGTTGTTCGCCGGATCGCCCGACGACAACAACACGCGCTACTTCTGGGACGGCGCGATGAAGACCCTCAAGCCGTACCTCGACAAGAAGGAGCTGGTGGTCCGCTCCAAGCAGACCAAGCTCGACCAGGCCACCACCCTGCGCTGGGACGGTGCCACCGCGCAGAAGCGGATGGACGACCTGCTCACCAAGGCGTACTCGTCGGCCGACGTCGACGCGGTGCTCTCCCCGTACGACGGCATCTCGATCGGTGTTCTCTCGTCGCTGAAGTCGGACGGATACGGGACCAGCGCCAAGCCCTACCCGATCGTCACCGGGCAGGACGGCGAGGTCGCATCGGTGAAGTCGATCATCGCGGGCCAGCAGACGCAGACCGTCTACAAGGACACCAGGGCGCTCGCCAAGCAGGCCGTGCAGATGGCCGACGCCATGCTGAACAAGAAGAAGGTCGAGGTCAACGACACGACGACCTACAACAACGGCAAGAAGGTCGTCCCCTCGTATCTCCTGAAGCCGGTCAGCGTGGACAAGTCCAACTACAAGGCGGAGATGGTGGACTCCGGCTACATCAAGGCGAGTGACCTGAAGTGAGCAACAGCACGCCGGTGCTGGAGATGCGCTCGATCGTGAAGACGTTCCCCGGGGTCCGGGCGCTCTCCGACGTATCACTCACCGTCTCCGAGGGCGAGGTGCACGCCATCTGCGGTGAGAACGGGGCAGGCAAGTCGACCCTGATGAAGGTGCTCAGCGGGGTTCATCCGCACGGAAGTTACGAGGGCGACATCCTCTTCCGGGGAGAGGACTGCGCCTTCAAGGACATCCGGGCCAGTGAGGCGCGCGGAATCGTCATCATCCATCAGGAGCTGGCGCTCATCCCGTACCTCTCGATCGCCGAGAACATCTTCCTGGGCAACGAGCACGCCAACCGCGGGGTCATCAGCTGGAACGAGACGCTGCGGCACGCGGCGCGGCTGCTCAAGCGGGTCGGTCTGACCGAGCATCCGCAGACCCGGGTCGCGGACATCGGGGTCGGCAAGCAACAGCTCGTGGAGATCGCCAAGGCGCTCTCCAAGGAGGTGAAGCTGCTCATCCTGGACGAGCCGACGGCCGCCCTGAACGACGAGGACAGTGCCAAACTCCTGGATCTGATCCTGGAGCTGAAGGAACAGGGCATCACCTCGATCATCATCTCGCACAAGCTCAACGAGATCTCCGCCGTCGCCGACTCCGTCACGATCATCCGTGACGGCCGGACCATCGAGACCCTCGATGTGAAGGCTCCCGAGATGACCGAGGACCGGATCATCCGTGGCATGGTCGGCCGCGACCTCGACCATCGTTTCCCCGAACGGACCGCCTACCAGGGCGATCCGGGCGCGCACCACGCACTCGAGGTGCGGAACTGGACCGTCCACCATCCGATCGACCAGCAGCGCAAGGTGGTCGACGACGTCTCCCTGCACGTCGGGCGGGGAGAAATCGTGGGCATCGCCGGCCTCATGGGGGCCGGCCGGACCGAACTGGCCATGAGCGTCTTCGGGCGTTCGTACGGCCGGAACATCAGCGGCACCGTCCACAAGGACGGCAGGCAGATCCGTACCAGGACGGTCCCCGAGGCGGTCGACCACGGCATCGCCTACGTCACCGAGGACCGTAAGCACTACGGCCTCAACCTCATCGACACCATCAGCCGCAACATCACCATGAGTGCCCTGGCGAAGGTGTCGAAACGCGGCGTGGTGGACGAGCACGAGGAGACCCGGGTCGCCGAGTCGTACCGCACGTCCATGAACATCAAGACCCCGACCGTCTTCGAACAGGTCGGCCGGCTCTCCGGCGGCAACCAGCAGAAGGTCGTCCTCAGCAAGTGGATCTTCGCGGGGCCCGAAGTGCTGATCCTCGACGAGCCGACCCGCGGTATCGACGTGGGCGCCAAGTACGAGATCTACACCGTGATCGACCAACTGGCCGCCGAGGGCAAGGCCGTCGTCTTCATCTCGTCCGAACTTCCCGAACTGCTCGGCATGTGCGACCGCATCTACACCATGGCGGCCGGCCGGCTCACCGGTGAGGTCGCACGGGCGGAAGCGACCCAGGAAGTGCTGATGCGCCACATGACCATGAACAAGAGGTAGCTGCCATGGGTCCGGTCACCACCGAAACCCCCAAGAACACCGCTCCGGCGCCCGAGTCCCCGCGGTCCGCCGCCGGAGCACTCCTGATGGACGCCGTGCGGCGCAACATGCGCCAGTACGGGATGCTGATCGCACTCGCGCTCATCGTCGTGCTGTTCCAGATATGGACCGACGGCGTCCTGCTCAAGCCCAACAACGTCACCAACCTGGTCCTCCAGAACAGCTACATCCTGGTACTGGCCATCGGCATGATGATCGTCATCATCGCCGGTCACATCGACCTCTCGGTCGGCTCGCTGGCCGCCTTCGTCTCCGCAGCCTGCGCCGTGATGATGGTCGAACACAAGATGCCCTGGGTACTGGCCCTGGTCATCGCGCTGATCATCGGCGCGGTCGCGGGCGCCTGGCAGGGCTTCTGGATCGCCTACGTGGGCATCCCGTCCTTCATCGTCACCCTCGCCGGTATGCTGATCTTCCGGGGCGGTACGCAGATCCTGCTGGGCTCCCGCTCGCTGGGTCCGTTCCCCGAAGGCTTCCAGAAGATCTCGACCGGGTACCTGCCGTCGGTCGGCCCGAACACGAACTACCACAACCTCACCCTGCTGATGGGTGTGGCACTGATCGCCGTCGTCCTGATCCAGGAACTCCGCTCCCGCCGCCGCGAGAAGGAGTACGAGCTGGACGTCCTGCCCAAGGGCCTGTTCATCACCAAGTGCGTGGCGATGATCGCCGCGGTCGTGGCCTTCACCATGACCCTGGCCAGCTACCGGGGTGTCCCGATCGTGCTCCTGGTGCTGGCGGCACTGCTCATCGGGCTCGGTTTCGTGATGCGTAACGCGGTCGTCGGCCGCCATGTGTACGCGCTCGGCGGCAACCAGCCGGCGGCCAAGCTGTCCGGCGTCAAGGACAAGCGGATCGTCTTCCTGGTCTTCGTGAACATGGGTGTCCTGGCGGCGCTCGCCGGTGTGGTCTTCGCGGCCCGGCTGAACGCGGGAACCCCCAACGCGGGTGTGAACTTCGAACTCGAGGCGATCGCCGCCTCGTTCATCGGTGGCGCCTCGATGAGCGGCGGCGTCGGCACGGTGTTCGGCGCGATCATCGGCGGTCTGGTCCTGGGTGTGCTGAACAACGGCATGTCCCTGGTGGGCGTCGGCAGCGACTATCAGCAGGTCATCAAGGGGCTGGTGCTCCTGGCCGCGGTCGGCTTCGACGTCTACAACAAGCGCAAGGTCGGTTCGTAAGTCCTGCACGTCACGCAAGTCCCCCCGTAGGTCTCTTTCGTACGACTCTCTCCGAGGAGCTGCACGCATGCTGAACCCTGCACACAAGCCGAGCAGACGCACCGTGATGGCCGCGACAGCCGCGGCCGGACTGGCCGCCACCACGTCGATCGGCAGCGCTCACGCCGCCGAGGGCCACACCTCGTGGGCATCGTCCAGCCCGTCGAAGAAGTTCTTCGGCACCCTGGCCGACGGCACCAAGGTCGACGTGTGGACCGTCGCCAACGGCGGCACCCGCCTCCAGGTTCTCTCCTACGGCGGGATCATCCACTCGCTGGAGGTTCCCGACCGCCGGGGGCGCGCGGCCAACATCGCCCTCGGCTTCGACAACCTCGCGGACTACGTCGCCAAGAGCCCGTACTTCGGCGGACTCATCGGGCGGTACGGCAACCGCATCGCCCGGGGCAAGTTCACCCTGGACGGCGTCACGTACCAAGTGCCGGTGAACGACGGGGTGAACAGCCTGCACGGTGGCACCAAGGGCTTCGACAAGCAGATGTGGCACGTCGAACCGTTCGACCGGCAGGGTGACCGCGGTCTGGTGCTGTCCCGGATCTCCCCCGACGGTGAGATGGGCTACCCGGGCACCCTCAAGGTCCAGGTCACCTACACGCTGACCCGGCGCGGCGAATGGCGGATCGACTACGAGGCGACGACCGACCGGGCGACCGTCGTCAACCTCACCAGCCACACCTATTTCAATCTCTCCGGTGAGGGCAGCGGTTCCATCTACGACCACACCCTGCAGCTGGCCGCCGCCCGCTACACCCCGGTCGACTCCGGACTCATACCGACCGGCGCCCTGCCCCATGTGTCCGGCACCCCCTTCGACTTCCGCCGGGCGAAGGCGATCGGGAGGGACATCCGGGAGGCCGACGACCAACTGGTGTACGGCAAGGGATTCGACCACAACTGGGCGCTCGACAAGGGCATCACGGCCCGCCCCGAGCACGCGCTGACGCTGACGGACCCGGCGTCCGGCCGGGTCATGAAGATGTACACGACCGAGCCCGGGCTGCAGTTCTACTCGGGGAACCAGCTGGACGGCACCCTCGCGGGCACGTCGGGGAAGCTCTACCGCCAGGGTGACGCCCTCGCCCTGGAGACCCAGCACTACCCGGACTCCCCCAACGAGCCGTCCTTCCCGAGCACGGTGCTCCGGCCGGGGCAGACCTACCGCACCACCACCGTCCACGCGTTCTCCACCCGCTGACGGGTGCCCTGAACCGCTGTGCCCCGCAGGCGCCCTGACGCCCTGCGGGGCACAGCACTGTCCGCGGCCTCCGCCGGATCGGCCCGCGTGCTGCGCGGCCGGCGCGCAGCACGCGGGCCGCGCAGACGACGTCGCCCGGTGCGCAGCGGTGTGGGGTGTCCGCTGCGGACCGGGCGACGGGGTGTTTCTCGAGGTCCTTGTCGTCTTCACGCACCCGGAGAGTGCGCGACGGGCCCCGAGGGGGACATCGGGCGCGGGCCCGATGCGGGTCAGGCCAGCCTGATGACGTTCCAGGAGAGCGGCTCCAGCGTGGTGACCAGCGAACCGTCACTCACCGCCGTCGTCCCTTCCGCGGCAGGGTGCGGGGCGACGCGCTCCGGGTCGGCGAGGGTGTTGCGGGCGTCGGGATCGGCGTCGGCCAGCACGCTGTGCTCGGCCAGCGAGCCGACGGAGGTGCCCCGCAGATCGACGGTGAGCGGCAGCGCCTCGGTCCGGCTCCGGTTGACCGCGAACACGGTGACCGTGCCGTCGTCGGCCTGCACGGCCGTCGCGTGCAGCAGGTCCACGTCGCCGTACCGCTGGGTCGGGTACGCCGGCGAGTCCACCCGTACGTCGAGGACCGTGCCCCGGCCGTACCGGGACGCCTGGGCGAAGGGGAAGAAGGTGGTCTGCCGCCAGGCGGGGCCGCCCGGCTCGGTCATGATCGGCGCGATCACGTTGACCAGTTGGGCCAGGCAGGCCACCGTGACCCGGTCCGCGTGGCGCAGCAGCGCGATCAGCAGCGAGCCGAAGACCACCGCGTCGGTGACCGTGTAGAGGTCCTCGAGGAGTCGCGGGGCCTCGGCCCACTCCTCGGGCGGCTTGCTCTCGGCGCGGGTCTGGTACCAGACGTTCCACTCGTCGAAGGACAGGTTGATCTTCTTCTTCGACTTCAGCCGGGCGCCCACGTGGTCGCAGGTCGCCACCACGTTCTCGATGAACGACTCCATGTCGACGGCCGAGGCCAGGAAGGAGTCGCGGTCGCCGTCGTGCTCCTCGTAGTAGGCGTGCAGCGAGATGTAGTCGACCAGGTCGTAGGTCTCGGCGAGTACGGTCGCCTCCCAGGCGGCGAAGGTCTGCATGCCCTGTCCCGACGAGCCACAGGCGACGAGTTCGACGGAGGGGTCCAGCTGCCGCATGGCGCGGGCGGTCTCGGCGGCGAGCCTGCCGTACTCCTCGGCGGTCTTGTGGCCGGTCTGCCAGGGGCCGTCCATCTCGTTGCCCAGGCACCACAGCTTGATGCCGAAGGGCTCCTTGTCGCCGTGCGACACCCGCAGGTCGGAAAGTGCGGTGCCGGACGGGTGGTTGGCGTACTCCTGGAGCTCGAGTGCTTCGGCGACACCGCGGGTGCCGAGGTTGAGCGCCATCATCGGCTCGGCGTGCGGACCCACCTTCTGCAGGAAGGTGTGGAACTCGGAGAGGCCGAACCGGTTGGTCTCGGTGGAGTGCCAGGCCAGGTCGAGCCGGCGCGGGCGGTCCTCCAGGGGGCCGACGGAGTCCTCCCACTTGAAGCCGGAGACGAAGTTCCCGCCGGGGTAGCGGATCGCGGTGGCTCCCAGCTCACGGACCAGAGCGAGCACATCGGTGCGTAGTCCGTCCTCGTCGGCCGCCGGGTGACCCGGCTCGTGGATCCCGGTGTAGACACAGCGGCCGAGGTGCTCGACGAAGGAGCCGAAGAGCCGCGGATCGACCTCGCCCACGGCGAAGGCGGGGTCGAGGGCGAAGCGGGAAGTGCGGAGGGACATGCAAACTGCCTTTCGCTACTGGCCGGCGAGGCCCGTGTGGGCCACACCGCTGACGATCTGGCGCTGGAAGAAGACGAAAACGATGATCAGCGGCAGGCCGGCGATCAGCCCGCCCGCCATCAGCTGTGCCCACTGGAAACCGAAGGCGTTCTGCACGGTCGCGATGCCGTTGGGCATCGTCATCAGGTCGGGGTTGGACGTCACCATGTACGGCCAGAGGAAGTTGTTCCAGGACGCGATGAAGGTGAAGATCCCGACCGCGGAGAGCGAGGGGCGGGAGAGCGGCAGCACGATGGTGAAGAAGACCCGCCAGCGCCCCGCGCCGTCGATGAACGCGGCCTCCTCCAGTTCGCGCGGAATGCCCTGGAAGAACTTGTAGAGGATGTAGACCATCGCGGCCGGAGCGCACTGCGGCAGGATCATGCCCCAGTAGGTGTCGACCATCCCCATGGACTGGACGGTGGTGAAGAGCGGGATGCCGAGGACCGCCGGTGACACGATCAGACCGGCCATGGTGAGCCCGAGCAGCGCCTTCTTGCCGCGGAACTCGGTGCGCGCGAAGCCGTATCCGGCCAGCGCGGAGACCAGCAGCACGATGAAGGTGACGCAGACCGAGACGATGACGGAGTTGACGAACCAGTTGGGGATGTTCCCGGCGTCGAAGACGTTCCGCCAGCCCTGCACCGTCCAGTGGTGGGGCAGCCAGTGGACGGGCAGGGTGACCGCCTCGGTCTCGGACTTGAGCGAGGTGACCAGCGCCCAGGCCAGCGGCGCCACCCAGACCGCGGAGACCAGCACACCGACCGCGGTGAGCACGGCCTGACCGAGCGTCCACGGCCGGCGGTCCTTGGTACTGCGGTTTTTGGGCGTGCCGGGGCTGTTGGGCGTGCCGGGGATCTTCGGCGTGCTGCGGTTGTCGGGCATGGTGGCGGTGCTCATCGCACGCCCTCCTCACGCTTGCGCAGCAGCCACATACGGCCCAGGGCGATCACTGCGATGATCAGGAACAGGATGAAGGAGATCGCGGACGCGTAGCCCACCCGGTAACTGGTGAAGCCCTGCTCCAGCGTGTACTGCACGAAGGTCCTCGTCGACTCCTCCGGCCCCGGCCCGAACTGGTACAGGATCACGGCCTGGTCGAAGAGCTGGAGCGAGGCGAGGATCTGCAGCACCACGATGAGTCCGGTGATGTTGCGCAGCATCGGCAGGGTGATGTGCACGGTGCGTCGCCAGGCGTTCGCGCCGTCCAGCTCGGCGGCTTCGTAGAGGTGCTGCGGGATGTTCTGCAGGGCCGCCAGATAGAGCAGGAAGCTGAAGCCGACCGTCCACCACAGGGTGCAGATGACGATGGCGAGCATCGCGGTGGACTTCTGGGTGAGCCAGGGTGTCTGGAGGCCGAGAACGTGGTTGACCATGCCGGTGGCCGGCTGGAAGAGCCACCACCAGAGATTGCCGACGACCGCCGACGGAAGCAGGAACGGCGCGAAGAAGCACAGCCGCCAGAGCCACTTGGCGCGTTCGATGTGGTGCGCGAGCATCGCCAGCAGGAAGGCGAGGACCACGATGCAGGGAACCACGAGGAGCGTGAAGTAGGCGCTGTGGCCGAGCGAGGACCACACCAGTGGGTCGTCGAGAGCCTCGCGGTAGTTGTCCAGGCCGACGAAGTGGGCACCGACGCCGGAGATGTTGGCGTCGGTGAAGCTCAGCCAGAGCCCCCGCAGCACCGGGACGATCACGAACAGGCCGAAGAGGACGAAGAAGGGAGCGACGAACCAGCCGCCGTGCTGCAGTCCGCGCCCCAGCCGGGCTCGTGCGCTGCCCTCCCGGGCCTCCTCCCGGCCGACCCGGGCGGGGCGTATCGCGGCGGTGGGCACCGCCACGCTCTCGGTACTCGTCATGCGCCGGAACCTCCCTCGGTGGCGGTGGTGCCTTCCATCGGGTTCTTCATCGTCAGCAGCTTCTCCAGGACCCCGCGCATCCGGCGGGCGGCCGCCTCGGGCTTGGTGGAGCCGAGGTTGGAGGCGGCGACGACGGGGCCGATGCGCTGGGACAGCGTCCCCGTCGAGCCGGAGAACCATGCCGAGGGCTCGAACGCCAGGTGGTCCATGGCGGAGGAGTACTCGGACTGCGGCTGGAGCTTGTGGTAGTCGGCGTCGTCCTGGATCGGCAGATAGGCGGGGATGTGCCCGCCCTTGGCCCATTCCAGCGCGTTCTTCACGATGAACGCGGTGAGCCGGTGGGCCGCCTCGTTGCCCGCGCCGCCCCGGCTCGACTGGTGCGGCAGCACGAATCCGTGTGACTCGGCCTGGCTGGTCGGCGGGCCGAAGACGCCCGGCATCGGGGTGGCGCCGTAGTCCAGTCCGGCGCCGGTGTAGACGGGCACCGACCAGTCGCCCTCCCAGACGAAGGCGCTGCCGTTGGTGAACGACGCGCCGTCGTCGGCGCCGACGGTCGCATAGCCGTCGGTGACGTGCTTGCGCAGGAACTCCAGGACCCGGGTGGCCTTGTCGGTGTCGAAGGTGACGTCCGAACCGTCGGGGCTGAGGCAGGTGCCACCGAGCTGGGTGTAGAAGGAGAGGAAGAACCACCAGGAGAAGTTCTGGTCGTTGGCGTGAATACCGACGGTCTCCAGACCGCCCTTGACCACCTTCTTGGCGGCCTTCAGGGCGGCGAACCAGTCATCGGTGGAGCTGATCGGGACCAGCTTTCCGTCGTCGCCGATGAGTCCGGCCTTCTTGCAGATGTCCTTGCGGTAGAAGCTGATCTGCACATGTGTGTCGAGCGGCACCCCGTACAACTTGCCGTCGACCATGCCGCGCTTCCACACCGCCGGGCTGAAGTCCTGTTCCCTCAGGCCGTACCGGGCGAGCAGGTCCACGTCGAAGGGGTCGAGCAGCCGGCCGGGCGCGAAGCCCGGTATCCGGCCCAGATGCATCACACCGAGCTCGGGCGCCCGGTTGCCGGAGGCCGCCATGGCCAGCTTGGTGTAGTACGGATTGCCCCAGGTGAGCGTGGAGTCCTTGACGTCGATGTCCGGGTACGCCTTACGGAAGGCGTCAAGGATGGCGATCATGTTGGCACCGTCGCCGCCGCTGAAGAGGTTCCAGTAGCGGACGCGGGTGTGCGCGGTGGAGGCGAGCGCGTCGGCGCCCGTACCGAGCGCGGCGAACCCGAAGCTGCCCGCCACCGCCAGACCGCCGACACCGGTCAGCAGCTGCCTGCGATTGAGGTCAGGTCGTCCCATGCCCTGCCCTTACTGTTCGAATTAACGGATGTTCGAAATATCGGATGCTGCTCGTAACTTCGAACGGACGTTAAAGTCGAATGTGTCGCGCGTCAATGGCTGGGGCGAAATTCCCGAACAACGTCCGGCACTCCGAACAAAGGAGTGCCGGACGTCCCGTGAGGCGGCGGCAGTGGCCGGTGTCAGCCCGCGAAAGCCGGCTGCGGCAGGCCCTGCCCGGCGTCCGGCAGGACCAGCAGGGAGCCGGCGAGCGGGTGCGGGGCCCGCAGACCGGTGCGGGCCGTGCTGATGTAGAGATCGCGCAGCTCACGGCCGCCGAACGCACAGGCCGTGGGGCGCGGAACGGGCAGCTCGACGGTTCTGTCCAGCCCGCCGTCGGGGGTGTAGCGGCGCACCGCAGCGCCGTCCCAGAGGGCCACCCAGAGGCAGCCGGCCGCGTCGACGGTCAGCCCGTCGGGGTAACCGGCGCCTTCCTCGATCGTCGCGAACGGGCGCCTGTTGTGCGGAAGTCCGCCGTCGAAATCGAAGACGTCGATCCTTCGGGTCGGGGTGTCGATCCAGTACATCAGGGAGCCGTCCGGGCTCCAGCCGGTGCCGTTGGCCACCGTGGCGGTCAGCTGGTGCACCGCACTGCCGTCCGGGGCGATCCGGGCCAGCGTGCCGCCGCCGGCGCCCTCGTCGTACCGCATCGTGCCGGCCCAGAGCGCTCCGTCGGGGGCGATCGCGGCGTCGTTGCCCCGCCGTCCCGCCACCGGGTCGCGCAGCAGCCAGCGGAAGGCGCCGTCCGGCCCGTAGAGCCCCACGCCGTCCCTGAGATTGACCACCAGTCCCCCGCCGGCCCGCGGCTTGGCGGCGCCGACGTGCTGCCCGGTGTCCATGTCGGTCCGCCGGCCCGTCGCCGGGTCGTAGGTGTGGACCCGGGCGGAGAGGATGTCCACCCAGATCAGCCGGTCCGCGGCCGCGTCCCAGGTCGGCCCCTCGCCGAGGGCCGCCCGTTCCCGTACGGCCACCTCGGGGCGGATCACGGGTGACTCCGGTGGCCGAGTCGGGTGGAGAGCTCCGCGGCGCCCTTGAGCGCCAGCTGCTCCAGCTCGCTCTCGCGGTCCGCGTTCCAGCGGATCATCGGCACGGAGATGGAGAGCGCCGCGACGACCCGGCCGGCGCCGTTGCGCACCGGGGCGGCCACGCAGCTCACGTCCGGGTTGGACTCCCGGTGCTCGACCGCGACCCCGCGCTCCCTGATGCCGGCGAGTGCCTCGCGCAGGACGGCCGGGTCGGTCAGACTGTTGGGGGTCATCGCGATGAGCTCACGGCCGGAGATCCGGGCGGTGAGTTCGGGCTCGGACAGCGAGGCGAGCAGCATCTTGCCGACGGAGGTGCAGTGCGCGGGCAGCCTTCGGCCGGCGGCCGACACCATCCGCACCGCATGGGTGGAGTCGACCTTCGCGATGTAGATGACGTCGGTGTCCTCGAGGATGGCGACGTGCACGGTCTCGTCGCAGGTCTCGGCGACCTCACGGGCCACCTGCTGCCCCTCGGCCGCCAGGTCGAGCTGCTCGGCATAGCGGCTGCCCAGCTGGTACGTCCGGACGCCGAGCCGGTACCTGCCCGGCTGCTCCGGCACCGGAACCAGGTAGGCGCGGGCTGCGAGCGTGGTGAGCAGCTCGTGCACCGTGGTGCGCGGCAGCTGAAGTCTGCGGGTCACGTCGGGCGCGGAGAGCGAGCCGTCCCCTTCGAGGAACAGCTCGAGTATGTCCAGCGCCCGGGTCACCGCCGGGACCAGTCGTCCCATGGTGGTCCACCCACCCTTCTGATCGGTTCACCAGTGTTCGAAACTCCGGCCACCGGTCGGAATTACGAACACAGCGTATCCATAGCGCTGTTCGACGGGCAATGGCAAGGCACTCCGGGAATGCGCGCGGGGCTGAACCGCCGTAGCGGTGTCAGCCCCGCGCAGGTGGGACGGGCTGGTCATCCCGGGCTGGTCACCCGGGCCGGCCACCCGGCCCGGGAGGTCAGGCGACGGCCAGCTCAACCTTGATGTTGCCGCGGGTGGCGTTCGAGTACGGGCACACCTGGTGCGCCTTCTCGATGAGCGACTTCGCGGTGGCCGCGTCGACGTTCGGGATGGAGGCGGTGATGGTGACCTCCAGGCCGAAGCCGCCCTGCTCGTTCTTGCCGATGCCGACGGCGGCGGTCACCGTGGAGCCGGAGATGTCCGCCTTGTCCTGGCGGGCGACAACGCCGAGCGCACCCTGGAAGCAGGCGCTGTAACCGGCGGCGAAGAGCTGCTCCGGGTTGGTGCCGTCGCCGCTTCCGCCCATCTCCTTCGGCGGGTTGACGACCACGTCGAGCTTGCCGTCACTGGAGGAGACCCGGCCGTCCCGGCCGTTCTCCGCGGTGGCGACTGCCGTGTACGCGACGTCGATCTTCTGGATAGCCATGAAGGTTCCTTCTGTTGTGTACGCCGCGACTCGCGCCCACGATCGCGGCGGTCTGATGGTGAGACTACTGGTTGACCGCGACGATCATCTTTCCGGTGTTCTCGCCGCGCAGCATGCCGAGGAACGCATCGACACCCCGCTCGACGCCCTCGACGACCGTCTCCTGGTACTTCAGCTCGCCGGAATCGATCCAGCCGGCGACCTCCTGGACGAACTGGCCCTGCAGGTGGCTGTGATCATTGACCAGCATGCCCTGCAGCCGCAGTCGCTTGCCGATGATCAGCGCCAGGTTCCGCGGACCCGGGGTCGACTCGGTGTTGTTGTACTGCGAGATCATTCCGCAGATGGTGGCGCGGCCGTGCACATTGAAGGAGCTGATGGCCGCTTCGAGGTGCTCGCCGCCCACGTTGTCGAAGTAGACGTCGATGCCGTCCGGGGCGGCCTCACGCAGTTGCTTGCCGACGGGGCCGTTCTTGTAGTTGAACGCCGCGTCGAAGCCCAGGTCGTCGATGAGGTGCTTGACCTTCTCGTCGGAGCCCGCGGAGCCGATGACCCGGGCGGCGCCCTTCAGCCGTGCCATCTGGCCGACCTGATTGCCGACCGCTCCCGCCGCGCCGGAGACGAAGACCGTGTCGCCCTCCTTGAAGGAGGCGACCTCGAAGAGCCCGGCGTAGGCGGTGAGGCCGGTCATACCGAGCACGCCGAGATAGGCGGAGAGCGGGGCGATCGAGGCGTCGACCTTGGTGGCGTGCTGGGCAGGCACCTGCGCGTACTCACGCCAGCCGAGCCCGTGCAGGACATGGTCGCCGACCGCGAATCCGTCCGCGTTGGACGCGATGACCTCGCCGACCGCACCGCCGTCCATCGGCTTGTCGAGCTGGAAGGGCGGGGTGTACGACTTCACGTCGTTCATCCGGCCGCGCATGTACGGGTCGACCGAGAAGTAGAGGTTGCGGACCAGGATCCGGCCTTCGGCGGGCTCGGTCAGCGCGACCTCACGCAGCGCGAAATCCTCCGGGGTGGGCCAGCCGTCCGGGCGTGCGGTGAGGTGCCATTCGCGGCCGGTGGTGGGGAGTGCTGACATGCGGGGTGCAACCTCCTAGAAAAAGCTTCAGGTGATGAAACAACCATGCGCCCGGATATTTTAGATTGTCAAGTAAGCAGGTACGCTGGGGTGCATGGCCACTCGAACAGACCCGCTGACCCTCGAAGTCGTCGAGCTGATCGGCGACGTCGTCACCCGGTACTACGAGGAGTACGACGAGGCCGCGGCCGAACACTCGCTCACCGGCGCCCAGGCCCGGGTACTCGGTCTGCTGTCCATTGAGGCGACGCCCATGCGTGCCCTCGCCAGGAAGCTGAAATGTGAGCCGTCGAACGTCACCGGCATCGTCGACCGGCTGGAGGCCCGCGGGCTGGTCGAGCGCCGCCCCGACCCGGCGGACCGCCGGGTCAAGCTGGCCGCTGCCACCGACCGGGGCAGGGCGACCGCGACCCAGCTGCGCGCCTCGCTGAAGTTCGCCCGCGAGCCGCTGGGCGAGCTGTCCGCCGCGGAGCGCACGGTACTGCGTGATCTGCTGAAGCGGATGCTGGGCGGAGCCGTCTGACCGGACAGCTCAGGGACACCACCACCGGAACCGGGAACACCCCCCGGTCCGGGTGCGAGTGGGCTTCGGCCGGGGCGACTGAGTGGCCGGCGGCTGCGCGCCGGGGCTGTCGCTCTGCCCGGGCGGTGAGGTGACCGGCGATGCCGACGAGGG
This sequence comes from Streptomyces sp. NPDC051320, assembly GCF_040682175.1. Classification (NCBI taxonomy): domain Bacteria; kingdom Bacillati; phylum Actinomycetota; class Actinomycetes; order Kitasatosporales; family Streptomycetaceae; genus Streptomyces; species Streptomyces sp. NPDC051320. Next base: position 47,097 of record NZ_JBFBAL010000022.1, on the reverse strand, counting down.
CTGCGGCTGCGGCCCACCGGGCGATGCGGTGTCGCCGGGTGCGGGGCGCGCCGCAGCGGATGTGGCCGCCGCGGAGGCCGCGGTCCCGGCATCGGTACCCGTGGTACCGGTCGGCGCGCCGGTGCCGCCCGCGGTGGACCGCTCGGCTGCCGGTACCGACGATGGACGCCCCGGGCTGCCGCTGTCCGTGGCGCCCGGACCCGGCGACTCCGTGGGCCGGTCCGCGTCCTTCACCGAAGCGGCGGAGTGGTCCTGCGGGGCCTCGGTCGCCAGCTCCGCCAGGCTGAGCGCCCCCGCGGCCAGGACCACCCCCAGAGTGGCGGCCAGTGCGGTACGGCGACCCGAGCGCCTGCGGGCCCGGCGGGCACGGCCGGCGGGCCGCTTGCGCGCCCGGCGGTGCGCGGCAGGCGGGCCGTCGCGGCGGTCGAACTCGTGGACCACCGGTTCGACGGCGGCGGGCGGCCCCGGTTCGTCCGCGGGCGGCACCGGTTCATCGGCCGGGTGCGGCACCGGCTCGACGAGGGCGGGCGGCACCGGTTCGGTGGCCGGGACGCCGCAGCCGGCACAGGCGAGAGCGCCGTTGAGGTGTCTGCGACACGTGTAGCAGTAATCCATGGCGTCCGCAGATTATGCGTGCCAAGGTCACCACAGGGGGCCGCGGCTGTGAGGATCTTGTGTGGAAGCTGTCGTTCCGGGGGGCGCGCCGGGGCAGGGTGGGAGCATGCCGCGTTCAGAAACCTCGCGTCCAGCAGCCCCCTTCGGGCCGCTCGACTTCCAACTGGTCCTGCTCCGCCGGATGGCCGACCAGCAGCCGGGGCTGGTCGAGGACGCCCGGCATGAACTCGGCGTTCCGCTCGCCCAGATGCGTGAGGCGAACCGCCGCTGGCAGGCGATGGTCCGCTCCCCCAGGTCCCGCGGGGCCGCGCAGCGCTACCGTTCGGTGCTCGGCGAGCCCACAGCCACCGCCCGCAGACGCATCGGCGACCTGGAGTGCGACGCCTATCAGTGGCCGGTGCCGCTCTGGCCCACCCTGCGCTTCGAAGTGCTGACCGTCCCGGGCGGCGCGGTGTGGAACGAGTGGCTGGTCCGGGCCCCCGGCGCGGCCACCCCCGAGCTCCGCTCGACGCGGGATCTGCTCCCCTGGTCCTGCACCGTGGACGAAGTGGCCCGCGCCTTCGCTCCGGTGCGGCCGCTGGAGGGAACCGCGCCGACCCGGTGGCGCCTCGCCTTCACCCCGCCGGGCGAACAGCGCTGCGTCGCCGACTTCACCTGGGGGCTGCTCCAGGAAGTGCGCTTCCCCGAGCGGATGTGACCCCGCGGCGCCGGTCCGGCGGCAGGCCGGAACGGGGCACTCGACCGGCTCACCCCAACGCGCGCACGGCCTCCGGGCGCTGCACGATACAGAGAGGGCCGGCCGCCGCCGGCGCTCCACCTCAGTGCTTCTCGGGAGATTCTGCCGTGACCGTGAGTCTTGAGCAGTTGCGACGTTGCCAAGTAGCCGTCGACCTCGGGGCCGCGCGGACCCGCGTCTACATGAAGGGCGTCGGACTCGTCGTGGACGAACCGAGTGTCGCCGCGGTGAACGTCCGTACCGGGGCCCTCATCGGCGTCGGCGCGTTCGCCGAGCAGATGACGGGCCGCACACCCCAGTACATCCGGGTGGTACGCCCTGTCTCCGGCGGCACCGTCGTCGACATCGACATGGCCAGACGGATGTTGCGCCAACTGCTCGGGGACAAGCTCCGCCGCAAGCTCCGCCGGACGCCGATGCTGCGCGCGGCCGCCTGCACCCCGCACGAGGCCGATCCGCTCGCCCAGCGCGCCACGATCGAGACGCTGGTCGGCCTCGGCGCCCGGCGGGTGGAACTGGTCGACATCCTGATCGCGGCCGCCGTCGGCTGCGGGCTGCCGGTGGAAGAGCCGACCGCCACCATGATCATGGTCTGTGGCGCCGCGACCACCCAGATCGCCGTGCTCTCACTGGGCTCGATCGTCACCGCCGAGCGGGTCCCGGCCGGCGGTGAGGCCATCGACCGAGCCATCGTCCAGCATCTGCGACAGGAGCACGAGTTGGTGGTGCCGAACCAGTCGGTGCGCCCGCTGCAACTGGCGCTCGGCGGCCAGGGGCCGGCCCCCTACGGGCCCGCGACCAGCCTCGTCCACGGCCGTGACGTGGTCACCGGACTGGCCCGCTCGGTGGATGTGGACATGGCTGCCGTACGGGAGGCCATACACACGCCCCTGATGGCCGTGATCGACGGTATCGGCAGGGTACTGCGGGAGTGCCCGCCGGACCTCGTCGCCGATCTGTCGGAACGCGGGATCATAATGGTCGGCGGTAGCGCACTGCTCCCCGGCCTCGACCAGATGCTGCGCGATGCGACGGGGATGCCGGTGCGGATCGCCGACCAGCCCGATGTCTGCTCCGTGCTCGGCCTCGGCGCGATGCTGGAGGGAAAGATCCAGCCGATGGTCCTCGACCCCCTCGGCAGCTGAGCCGGGATGGCCGACGCCGCCCGGCTGCCGGCACTTCTCGAAGCGGTGCTCAGCGTCGGCACCGACCTCGATCTGCGCACCACCCTCCAGCACATCGTGGACTCGGCGGCCGAACTGACCGGCGCGCTGCACGGCGTACTCGCGGTCGTCGACCCCGACCGCGACAGCATCACGGACGTGTTCTGGACCGGCGGCGCTCCGACCGGTGGCGTCGCGGGCGAACCGCTGGTCAGCCTTCCGCTCGACACCCCCGGCCTGCTCCGGGTCCCGATCCTGGTGCACGACGAGGCATTCGGCGCCCTGCGGCTCGTGGAGAAGCAGCGCGGAGCCTTCGACGCCGACGACGAGGCGCTGCTGCAGGTGCTCGCCGCGCAGGCCGGAATCGCGATCGGCAACGCCCGGCTGTACGAGACGGCCCGGCTGCGGGAGCGCTGGATCAAGGGGGCGGCCACCGTCACCAACGCACTGCTCACCGGCGAGACCGCGGACGACGCCCTGACCATCGTCGCCGAACAGGCCCGCGGCCTCGCCGACGCGGTGGCGGGCGTCGTACTGCTGCCGACCGCGACAGGCGGGATGGAGATCGTCGCCGCCTCCACCTTCGACGACCCGGGTGACCTGGTGGGCGCCACCATCGCACCCGGATCCGCCGTGCTGGTCCAACTCCTGGGCGGAGAACCGGTGTTCATCGGGGACTCGGCGACGGATCCCCGGATGACCACCCACGTCCGGACACGCTTCGGGCCGAGCATGATGATCCCGCTGCAGAGCGACGGCAAGCTCATCGGGACGCTTGCTCTGCCCCGGCGGCGCGGCGCCCGCCCCTACAGCGAGGTGGACCGGTCGCTGGCCATGCAGTTCGCCTCGCAGGCCGCGCTGGCGCTGGTGCTCGCCGACGCACAGCAGAACCGGTGGCAGCTCGCGGTGTACGAGGACCGCGACCGGATCGCCCGGGACCTGCACGACCTGGTGATCCAGCGGCTCTTCGCCACCGAGATGATGCTGGAGTCCTCCCGGCGCCGGGCGGCCGGTGCGGAGATCGGCGAGCTGATCGGCAGGGCGGGGGACGAACTCAACTCGACGATCCAGGACGTCAGAACGGCCATCTTCGCCCTCCAGCAGCCACCCGCCGAGGCCCCGTCCACCCTGCGTGGCCGGGTCCTTCGGGAGACGGAAGGGGCCGGGGCGCTGCTGGGCTTCGCCCCTTCGGTGCGCTTCTTCGGCCCGGTGGAGGCCCGAATCCCCGATGAGGTGGCCGAGAAGCTCCTGGCGGAACTGCGCCGCGCCCTCGCCCGCGCCCACCGGGTGCCCGACGTCTCGCACATCGTGGTGGTGATCGACGCCCGGGGCGCCGGGGTACGGATGACCGTCACCCATGACGGGACGCCGGACGCGGAGAGCGGCGAGAACCCGGTGGTCTGGGAGGCACCACCGGACCCGGGTACGGACGGGTCCTAAGCTCGGCACATGACCGTTCTGCTGCCTGCCCTGCACGCCGCGTCCGGCCGGGAGGCCGTGCGGTTCACCGACGGCGCGCTGACCTACGCCGAACTGGCCGCGGCCGCCGGGACGCTGGCCTCCCGGATCGCCGGCGCCGGGCGCGTCGCGATCTGGGCGACGCCCACACCGGAGACCGCCGTCGCCGTGGTGGCCGCGCTGCTGGCCGGGGTCGCCGCCGTACCGCTGAACCCGAAGACCGGGGAGCGGGAGCTGGCGCACATCGTGTCGGACAGTGCGCCGTCCGTGGTGCTGGCCGGGGCGGGCGATCAACTGCCGGCGGGGCTCGCCGGGATCAGCCGTGTCGACGTACCGCTCACCGGAGCCGCGTCCGCGCTGCCCGCCGAGCCGTCCCCCGAGTCAGCCGCGCTGATCGTCTACACCTCGGGCACCACCGGGCCGCCGAAGGGCGCCGTGGTGCCGCGCCGGGCCATCGCGTCGACGCTGGACGCGCTGGCGGAGGCCTGGCGGTGGACGGCGGACGACGTACTGGTCCACGCCCTGCCGCTGTTCCACGTACACGGGCTGATCCTCGGCGTCCTCGGACCACTGCGGCGCGGCGGATCCGTACGCCATCTGGGCCGGTTCACCACGGAGGGGGTCACCCGGGAACTGCTGGCGGGGGCCACCATGCTGTTCGGCGTCCCCACCATGTACCACCGCATTGCCGAAGTGCTCGAAAAGGACCAGGAGTTGGCCGGGGCGCTGGCGCGGGCCCGGCTGCTGGTCTCCGGGTCGGCGGCGCTTCCCGTGCACGACCACGAACGGATCACCGCGGCGACCGGGTGCCAGGTCGTCGAGCGGTACGGCATGACGGAGACCCTCATGCTGTGTTCGGTCCTGCCGGCGGCCGCACCGGCGGACGGCGGGCCCCGGCCCGGCACGGTCGGTGTGCCGCTGCGCGGGGTGGAGCTGCGGCTGGTCGACGAGGCCGACGGCATCGGTGAGATCCAGGTGCGTGGCCCGAACCTCTTCCTCGGATACCTGAACCGGCCGGACGCGACGGCGGCCGCTTTCGACGGCGACTGGTTCCGTACCGGCGACCTGGCGGGCGTCGACGAGGACGGGCAGATCCGCATCGTCGGCCGCAAGGCCACCGACCTGATCAAGAGCGGCGGTTACAAGATCGGCGCGGGCGAGATCGAGAACACCCTCCTGGAGTTCCCGGGGGTGAGCGAGGCCGCCGTCACCGGTGAGGCCGACCCCGATCTGGGGGAACGGATCGTCGCCTGGATCGTCCCCGATGACCCCGCTGCTCCGCCCGGAGCGGCGGAACTCGCGGACCATGTGGCCCGCAGGCTGTCCCCGCACAAGCGCCCACGCGCCGTCCGGTACCTGCCGGCGCTGCCCCGCAACGAGATGGGGAAGATCATGAAGCGCTCGTTGTCCGACGGCGCGTGACGGCTACGGCGGCGGCCCCTGCTACGGCTGCGGTGACCGCGCGTCGTACCGCAGGAAGGTCCGCCGCCCCACGAAACCCAGCAGGCCGACGGCCAGCACACAGGCGACGCCGCCGCCGACCACGGCGACGGACGGAGTCCACAGATCGCCCGCCGATCCGGCGATGAAGTCACCGAGACGCGGGCCGCCGGCGACCACCACGATGAAGACGCCCTGCAGCCTGCCGCGCATCTCGTCGGGGGCGGCCACCTGCATCATCGTGTTGCGGAACACCATCGACACGGTGTCCGCCGCGCCGGCGAGTGCGAGGAAGAACAGCCCCAGCCAGAGGTTCCTGGTCAGCCCGAACACCGCAACCGCCAGCCCCCATCCGGCGACGGCGTACACGATGGCGAGGCCGTGCCGCCGGACACCGCTCAGCCAGCCGGAGAACACCCCGCCGAGCAGGGCGCCCACCGCGGGCGCCGCGACCAGCAGTCCGGTCGTCGTGGCGTCCCCGCCATACCAGAGCAGGGCCACCGCCGGAAAGAGCGCCCGGGGCTGCGCGAGGATCATGGCGCAGAAGTCGGAGAAGAACGTCATCCGCAGGTTCGGCCGGGTGGCCAGAAAGCGTAGCCCGTCGAGGACCGAGGCCCGGCGCTTCGCCCCCGCCGCCCGGTCGGGAAGCATCGAGGGCAGCCGCCACATCGCGTAGAGCGCGGCCAGGAAGGAGAGCGCGTCGACCAGGTACGCGGCCTGGTAGCCGCGGAACCCGACGATCAGTCCACCGAGCATCGGGCCCAGCAGCATCCCGGCCGTCCCGGTCATCGAGCTCAGCGCGTTGGCCGCCGGCAGCTGTTCGGCCGGCACCAGCCGGGGCATCATCGCCGATCTGGCCGGTGAGTTGAGCGCCGCGCAGACCGACTGCAGCGCCACGATGCCGTACAGGAACCAGACATGGTGGAATCCGGCGAACGCCGCTGCCGAGAGTCCGGCCGACAGCACCGCCGATCCGACGGCGCTCCAGAGCCCCAGCTTCCGCCGGTCGAGGGTGTCGGCGATGGCGCCGCCATAGAGCCCGAAAGCGACCAGCGGCACCAGGGAGAAGAGCCCGACGAGCCCGACCGCGAAGCTGGAGCGGGTCACGTCGTACACCTGGAGGGAGATCGCCAGGGCGGTCATGCCCTGGCCGATCCAGGAGACGGTGTTGCCGAACCAGAGCCGCCGGAAATCGGGGGACGTACGCAACGGGGTGAGGTCGGCGAGTATCCGCCGCCGTATCGGCCGGTCCTGGGCCGGTTCCTGCGGCCGGTCCTGGGCCGGTTCCTGCGGCTGGTCCTGGGCCGGATCGTGGGGCGGATCCTGAGGCGGGCTTGTCTGGGTCACACGGGATGCTAACCGGTTTCCTCGTACACCTAACCGTCCCGGCTCAGAGGCCGACCAGCGTGATCTCCGTGGCCTTCACGCTGGTCCATACCGAAACGCCGTCCGCCAGGCCGAGTTCGGCGGCGGCCTGCGGGGTGATCTCGGCGACCAGATCCGGCACCCGGTCGGAGGCGATCAGCACGCGCAGCCGGCTGCCCGCCGAGGTGATCTCGCGCACCGTGCCCGGCCAGACGTTACGCGGACTGCCGGCCGGCCGGTCGCGGTGCACGGCGACCGCCTCCGGCGCGATGATCGCCAGCGCATCGGTGCCGGCGGCGAGGTGGTCGGCCACGATCAGCCGGCCGCCGCCGGGGAGCGCCAGTCCCTCCGGCGCGGCGCGCCCCGGCCAGGCGTTACGGCCCAGCATCCGGGCCACCCAGGGCGACCGCGGATGCCGGGTGACCTCGGCGGGTGCGGCGTCCTGCAGCATCCGTCCGTCGTCGAGCACCAGCACCCGGTCGGCCAGCGAGACCGCCTCGACCGGGTCATGGGTGACGATCAGGCAGACGCCGCCGAAGCCACTCAGATGGCTGCGCAGAGTGTGCCGCACCTGGGCCCGGGTGGTCTGGTCGAGTGCGGCCAGTGGTTCGTCGAGCAGCAGCAGCCGGGGCCTGGCGGCCAGCGCCCTGGCCAGCGCGACCCGCTGCGCCTGACCACCGGACAGCTGGGAGGGTTTACGGGCGGCCAGGTGCCCGACACCGAGCCGGGCCAGCCACCGCCCGGCCTCCCGGCGGGCCTCGGCTCGCGGGACGCCGTGAGCCCGTAGTCCGTACGCCGTATTGGTCAGCGCGCTCAAATGCGGAAAGAGCGCACCGTCCTGCGGGACCCAGGCGACCGAGCGGCGGTGCGGCGGCAGCGCGGTGACGTCCAGATCGCCGAGACGCAGCGCGGCGTGGGCGCGCGGGGTCAGACCGAGCAGGGCGCGCAACAGGGTGGTCTTGCCCGCGCCGTTGGGGCCGACGACGGCGATGGTGGTGCCGGGTTCGGCATCCAGGGTCAGCCGGGTGAAACCGGTGACATCGGCATGCAGCGCCCAACGTTCCTGCTGCGCCGGGGACTTCGGCGCGTCGGTCTCCGCAGGTGTGAAAGGGACTCCCTGCGCTCCGTCCTCCGCGGGCGGCTCCAGGCGCTGGGTACGACGCTCGGCCGTGCCGCCGGTCCAGCGCCCGCGCAGGCCGATGAGCACCGCCATCGCGATGACCAGCAGCAGCAGCGATACGGACGTCGCGGCCTCCGGGGAGTCCTGGAGCAGCAGATACACCTGCAGCGGCAGCGTCTGGGTGGTGCCCGGAAGGTTCCCGGCGAAGGTGATCGTGGCCCCGAACTCACCGAGTGCCCGCGCCCAGGTCAGCGCGGCACCCGCGACGAGTCCGGGGGCGACCATGGGCAGTGTCACGGTGAGGAACACCCGCACCGGGGAGGCACCGAGCGATGCGGCCGTCTCCTCGTAACGGGGGCGCAGGCCGGCGAGGGTGCCCTCCAGGCTGATGATCAGGAACGGCATCGCGACGAAGGTCGCGGCCACCACGGCGCCCGAGGTGTGGAAGGGCAGCGTGATCCCGAAGGTGTCCTCCAGCCAGGGGCCGAGCACGCCGCGCCGGCCGAACCCGAGCAGCAGGGCGACCCCGCCGACGGTGGGCGGCAGCACCATCGGCAGCAGCACCAGAGACCGCACGACCGTCTTACCGGGGAAGTCCACCCTGGCCAGCAGCCAGGCCAGCGGCACCCCCAGCACCAGGGACAGCGCCAGCGCCCAGAAGGAGACCAGCAGCGACAGCCGCAGCGCCTGCAGGACTTCCGGGCTGGTCAGATGGGCGCCGAGGTCGCTCCAGGAGGTCCGGGCGAGGATACCGATCAGCGGCATCAGCAGAAACGCCACCGCCAGCAGCGCGGGCAGGGCCAGCACGACGGGCGTGCCCCGGCCGGGCATGCGGGTGCGGGGGCGTCTCATCCGGTTCCCTCGGTTCTGAGCGCGCGGAGCGAGCTGCACGGGCGACTACGGCTGCTGGAAACCGGCGTCCCGCAGGATCTTCTGCGCTTCCGGGGTGGCGAGCCAGTTGGCGAAGGAGGCGGCGGCCGCCGTGTGCTTGGACGTCTTGAGAGTCGCCACCGGGTAGGAGGCGACCGCGTTCTGCGCATCGGGAATCGCCACCGTGCCGACCTTGCCGGGCGCCGTGGCCGCGTCCGTCTTGTAGACGAGGCCGGCGTCGGCCTCACCGAGTTCGACCTTGCTGAGGACCGCCCGCACGTTCGGCTCCTGGGAGACCGGCTTCACGACGATCTTCTGGGCGTCCAGGATCTGCTTGCTGTACCGGCCCACCGGCACCTCGGGAGCGGCCAGCACCACCTTCAGCTTGGTGTCGGCCAGGTCCTTGAGTGTGGCGATCTTGTCGGGGTTGCCCTTCCCGGTGGCGATGACCAGCCGGTTCTTGGCGAAGACGGCGGGCGTGCCGGTGTCCTGCTTCAGCCCGTCCATGGTCTTGGTGTCCGCGGTGGCCAGCACGTCGGCCGGGGCACCCTGCTTCACCTGGGCGGCCAGCTCCTGCGAACCGGCGAAGGAGAAGTGGATCTTCGTGCCCGGGTGCTGCTTCTCGTACGCGGCGGCCTCGGTCTTGAAGACATCGGTGAGCGAAGACGCGGCGAGGACCGTCAGATCGGCCTTCGGAGCGCTGCTGCCGGAGCTGTCGGACCCGGCGGCGCTGTCCTTCTTGTCGTCACTGCCGCAGGCCGCGAGCGGCAGCAACAGCGCCGCGGTCACGATCGCGGCGGCGGTACGGCGCCGGGTGAGGGTGGGATGCATGGGGACACGGGCTCCTTGGGGAGCGGGCGGCAGGGGCGCCCGAGGGATGGGACCGGCCGCGCCACACCTGGCGCGGTCGTCTCACGTGCGGTCGATGTGCACGCTGGTGGACTTCACCCGGGCGGTGGCCTGCATGCCGACCTCCAGGCCGAGCTCCTCGACGGCCTCCCGGGTCAGCAGGGACACCAAACGGTGCGGCCCGGCCTGGATCTCGACCTGGGCGGCGACATCGCCGAGCTTGACGGCGGTCACGATGCCCGGGAAGGCGTTGCGCGCCGAGGTGTAGGGCGCTTCCTCCTCGCCCGCCGCGTTCTGTCCGACCTCGATCGAGAACGCGGCCAGATCGCGGCCGTCGATCAGTCGTCGCCCGGCCTCGTCGCGATGGGTCGCGACCCGGCCGGCATCCGCCCAACGGCGAGCGGTGTCGGGGCTGATGCCGAGCAGACGTGCCGCCTGGCCGATCGTGTAGGACTGCATGTGCGACAAGATAGGCCCGTTCAGCTCGCATTTGCAATTCATCGGGCGATCCTCTATGGCGGATGCGACCCGCCTCGGAGAAAGACCCCAACCCGCGATTCGGCCAGGCACGATTACAGTGCGAGGGACGTTAAAAATCGTCTTCAATCGAACCCGCATGTGAGGCATTCGCCCATGACTCTGAGCATCCGCAACCAGCTACTGGGCACCGTCACCGACGTCACGCCCGGAGAGGTGATGGCGGCCGTCAAGGTCCGTCTCAACGGCGGTCAGGAGGTCACCGCAGCGATCACCCTGGAGGCGGTGCGGGAGCTGGGCCTCGCGGAGGGTTCGCTGGTGCGCGTCCTGGTCAAGTCCACCGAGGTCTCACTGGCGGTCGGCCCGGTCACCGGCGTGAGCATCCGCAACCGGATCCCCGGCACGGTCGCCGCGGTCACCACCGGCGGGGCCATGGCCGGCGTCAAGGTCACCGTCGACGGCGGCGAACTGACGGCGGCCATCACCGCGGACGCGGCCACCGAGCTGGACCTTTCCGTCGGTACGCCGGTGGTCGCACTGATCAAGTCCACCGAGATCTCACTCGCCACCGGCGACTACTGACCGCACCGGCCGCCCGGCGCCTCCGCGACCGTGCGTCAGGCCCACAACGCGCGAACCGCGTCGTAATCCAGCCACGGGTCCCGGAGAAACGCGCGCCATCGTTCGTCGTGTCCGGTCCGCTTCACCCGGAAGTACACGCCTCGCCGCACGGCGTTCGAGGTGTTGCCCCCGACGTTGTGGCCCCGCAGGCAGTGAGCCGGCAGGAGGTCGCCGGCCCGACCGCGGATCCGCTCGGGGCGGCTGCGCTCGGCCCAGGACGCGGCCGGGGACGGCTTCGGCTTCAGCCGACCGGCCGGGTTCCCGGTGGCACGGATCGACCAGATCCTGGTCAGGAGCGTGTAGCCGGAGAGCTCGTGGGTGCTGCCGGCCACCGGCAGCGACCATCTGCAGGTGGCGGCCGGAATCAGCTGGTGAACGTCGCGTAAATGATTCCGCCCCTTGACGCGGACACGTCCAACGGTATGGTCCAGACCAAGCTGGTCGAGACCAGTGGCGACACCGTTCGAATGTCTCGTCACCAGGTGACGGAGGAATCAGTCGTTATGCAGGAGAAACTCTGGCCGCACGTCCTTTCACTCTTCCGGATCGTCGTCGGGGCGCTGTTCGTCTGCCATGGCGCAGCGACCGTGTTCGGCGTCCTGGGCGGAAACTTCGGCTCCGGCGGCGCCGCCCCCGTCGGAACCTGGCCCGGATGGTGGGCCGGCCTCATCCAGCTCGTCGGCGGCGCCTCGGTCACCCTGGGGCTGGCCACCCGTCCGGCGGCCCTGCTGTGCTCCGGCTCCATGGCCTTCGCGTACTTCGACGTCCACCAGCACAGAGCGCTCCTGCCGATTCAGAACGCGGGCGAGTTACCCGCGCTGTTCTGCTGGACCTTCCTGCTCATAGCCATCGCCGGACCCGGACTCTGGGCCCTGGACACGCTGTTGTTGCGCAGCCGCCTCAAAGAGCTACGGCCGTCCACGTTTCCAGGACCAAACGACCGTGTACCTGTCCGCTCTCCAGCAGGCGGTGCGCATGAGCACCCCGGGCGAGCGGAAGCCGCTGAGTGATGACGGGGCGCCAGGTGGTGGTGCGCAGCAGGCGGACGACACCGTCAGCGGCCTCGGCCAGGTCGGTCGGGGTGGCGTTGCTGATGGCGAAACCCACGATGCTCCCGTCACGGGTGTAGAGGCGTCCCAGGGGCAGGGCGGGCGTCTGCTCGAGGCCGACCATGGCGATCAGCCGTCCGCCGAGGCCGAGCAGGCCGATCGCGGCCGCCACATCGTCGTGCCCGGACGTGTCCAGGTACACGTCGAAGCCGCCGGGCGAGCACTCCGCCAGCTGTTCGCCGAGCTGTTCGCTGCGGTAGTCGAGCACGTGGGCGGCGCCCAGCGCCCGGATCCGGTCATGGTCGTCGCGGCGGGCGGTGGCCACCACCGTGGCGCCGGCGGCCGCGGCCAGGGCGACGGCCGCGGAGCCCACGTTGCCCGCCCCGCCACCGACGTAGAGGCGGTCGCCGTAACGCAACCGACCGTGTCTGAAGAGCGCCAGCCAGGCGGATGCCGCCGGGTGCGCCGCCGCGACCAGATCGAGCGGATCGATGTCATCGGGGGCCGCGTACAGGCGGTCGGCGGCCACTGCGGCGTACTCCGCGAAGGAGCCCTGACGTCCGTGGTGGCCGAGGCTGTTGCACCACACCCGCTGCCCCGGCGCGAACCTGGCGGCACCCGGCCCCGTGTCGGCCACCTCGCCCACCAGGTCGCGGCCGATGACGAACGGTCTGGGCATCGCGGTCGGGTAGGCGCCCGAGCGGACAAAGGTGTCCACCGGATTGGCGGCCACCGCCCGGACCCGCACCAGCACGTCCGTCGGCCCGATCACCGGCACCGGCAACCGGCCGTACTCGACGGCTTCCACCGGCCCGGGGCCGTCAACGTAAACGGCGAGCATCTCTTCACGCATCGGCTCGGTCCCCCGGCTCCCCGGTCGCGGCCCGTCCTTCAGACCGACCGCTCGGGCGGCTGCTCAGGATCGTCGACGACATGGACGGCCGCCTCCTCCGCCGACGCGGCGGCACCGTCGATGCCCACGTCCTGTCCCTCCACGTCGTCGTGGATCGGTCGTTCGATGCCCTGGTCGGGCGCCAGGAGGCGGCCGGACCGTTCCGCCCCCGCCTCGGTGTCCACGAGTTCTCCGTCGGTGTCGGGGGCGTCGCCGAGACCGTCGCCGGTGTCGTCGGCCGACTCCGCCGCGTCGGGGACCTCCTCGGACAGCCGCTCGTCCAGGCTCTCCCCCTCGCGCTGTTCCCGTGCGGTGGTGCCGGCCTTGTTCACACCGAACGGACGCTCGGGAGGGGAGAAGCCCTTGTCGAGCGTCTCGTCGTAGTCGTTCTCATCGAGGGCGTCCTCCATGTCGAGCGGGGTCGCGTCCTCCTGCTCCTCGTTGGTCCCTGTCGGCTGGTAGACGTCGTCACCCATGGTGCCGTCGCTCATGACCACTCCCTGCGTTCCGGGTACGGCTTCCACCTGCGGGTTCCCGCCCCAGCGCGGCGCATTCACCCCCGGGTCGGACCGTCGCCCCCGGCGGCGCCGCGACCCCTGCCGTCCTGACGTTTGCTGGCACGGCGCTCGGAAACCCGGGCGGTGGGCCCACCTGCGAGGAGGCACGTCATGGCGGCATCCACACACGTCAGCGAGACCCTGTGGGACGAATTCCACACGGTGGTCAACATGACCTCGCGCGAACTGCAGGAGTGGCTGAGCGTCGAAGCAGCGGGCGAGGAGACGGAGGAGGTCCCCGACCGCGCCGGGAAACCCATCGGCCGCCGCGTCCTGGAGATCCTCGGCAAGCGCCGCACCGATGTCACGCCCGACGATGTACGTGTGACGGAACGGGTCTGCGAGATCGTCCGTGCCCAGCGGGATCCGTCCCTCGACCCCCAGGGCGGAGGCACGACTGGCGGCACGGACTGATGGACATCGGGCACGGTCCGCTCAAACCCGTGTGAGCGGACCGTGCCCGGAGCGCCCTGTCAGACGTGTGCGGGCGGCTACTCCTTCGGCGCCTGCGAGAGCCGCACCATGTTCCCCGAGGGGTCGCGGAACGCGCAGTCGCGCGGGCCCCAGGGCTGGTCGATGGGCTCCTGGAGGACCTCGGCGCCGGAGGCCCGGACCTGCTCGAAGGCCGCGTCCAGATCGTCGGCACGGAAGACGACGTTCGGCAGGACGCCCTTGACGAGCAGTTCCTGCATGGCATCGCCGTCGGCCTTGGACCGGCCGGCGTGCGGCTCCGACAGCACGATCTCCAGGCCGGGCTGAGTCGGGCTGCCGAGGGTCACCCAGCGGTACTCGCCCGAGGCGACGTCGTTGCGTACCTCGAGGCCGAGCGCGTCGCGGTAGAAGGCGAGCGCCTCGTCCGGGTCGTGGACGGTGATGTGGCAGTACTGGAGTGCAATGGTCATGCGGCCAACGTTAGGCGGCCGTCTCCGGGGCTGCTTCTCGATTCCTGCTCGGTACTTCTCGGGCCGGCGGTATGTCTCGGGGCGGCCGCGCCTCTCGGGTCGGCCGCGTACACACCTTCGCCAGACACGCGGGCATCGCCGTCACGGCGCTGTGCTCCCGGAGCCGGTAGGCGCTCGGTGTCTCCCCCACGATCTCGGTGAACCGCGAGCTGAACGAGCCGAGTGAGGTACACCCGACCTCCATGCAGGCGTCGGTCACGCTCATACCCGCGCGCAGCAGGGCCATCGCCCGCTCGATACGGCGCGTCATGAGGTACTGGTAAGGAGTCTCGCCATAGGCGGCCCGAAACTGCCGGGAGAAGTGCGCCGGCGACATCAGCGCGGGCCGAGCCATCGTCGGCACGTCGAGCGGCCGGGCGTACTCCCGATCGATCAGGTCCCTCGCGCGGCGCAGGTGCGCGAGGTTGGCCAGACCTTGCGAGTTCATGAAACGAGGCTAACACCGGTTCCCTACCAGGAAGGGTGTCCCACCGCGCGGGAACCAGGGTGTGGTTCGCTTCGGCCATGACCGACCTTGACGTTGTGCGTGTTTTCGTGGGTGCTGACGGAAGCGGTGGGAGCCCGCTGGGCGTGGTACGTGCGGGCACGTCGGTGCCCGCTGTGGCGGCCCGCCAGGACGTCGCCCGGCGAGTGGGATTCTCCGAGACCGTGTTCGTGGACGACGCTGCGCGAGGTGAGGTGGACATCTACACACCGAGCGTGCGGCTGCCCTTCGCCGGCTATCCGCTGATCGGCACCGCCTGGCTGCTGCGGGAGCACGGCGTGCCGGTCGATGTGCTGCGGACGGAGGCCGGCGATGTGGCGAGCTGGGTCGATGGAGAGTTCACGTGGATCCGCGGCCGGGCGGAATGGGTATCGGGTAAACGCACGCAGAAGTTCGCGTCCGTGGCGGAAGTGGACGCGCTGCCGTCTCCACCTGCGGGCGATGGCTGGCTGTACGCGTGGGCGTGGGTGGATGAGGCCGCGGGCACGGTCCGTGCGCGTGGTTTTCCCCGACGTGGGGACGCCATTGCCGAGGACGAGGCGACCGGCGCGGCCGCGATGCTGCTGGCGGGTGAGCTGGGCCGTGATCTGCGGATTCGCCAGGGCGAGGGATCCGACATCGTGGCCCGTGTCGCCGATGAGGGGTGGATCGAGGTCGGCGGGCGCGTTGCGGCGGCCGGGGCCCACCCGCTTCCCCGGTGAGCCGAAGGCCGGCGGGCGCCTGCCTTGCCAGCGGCCTGACGCCCCGTCAGTAGTCCTGGAGGTTCTCCTGAGTCCCGGCGACTCGCGGCCCGTCCTCCGGTATCCGGGACGCGACGCGCTGAAGGTGCAGGTGGCGGGTGAGACGGATAGCGGGGCGGATCAGCAGTTCGATGCTGCCGATCAGAAAACACCAGGTGCCTGGCACGGTCCACTGCTCGGAGAAGAACATCACGCTGCCGACGATGAACCACAGGGCGATGAGGATGTCGTTGGCGATACTGGCGGCCTCATAACGCCGCCGGATGACGAGCTCCTCCCGCCCGATGTGGATGACCAGCGGCGTGCTTCCCGGAGAACTGTTCATGCCCGCACGCTACGGCAGCGGCGCCGCCCGACTCCGTTGGGTCGTAGTCACCCGCCTTCGCCGGGTCGCTCCCGACAGGGCGGCGGCGGCCACGGCCTGCTTCACACCGCACGCCTCCTGCTCGTCGGCCGGAGCGGCCCATGACTCGCTGCCACCGCATACTGCCCGTTGCCCGTGACACTGGTGCCGGGCCAACGCTCCCCAGCCATTACCCGGCCACGGGCAAGTGGGCGAGACCTGTTCCGGAAAATTGGGTAAGAGGATATTCCGGCTGATTCTTGGTCTTTTTGCTCGTACTCGAAGAAACGATCGGCAGGACCGGCCCATGGGTGAGCGCAACGCGTCTTTCGGTTCCTCGCGGCAGGGCCGTCTCTCCTCGCTGGGTGTGCGCAGCGTCGCGGGTCAGGTGTTCGTCCTGCAGGTGGCCGTCGTGGTCCTGCTGATCGCGGCCGCGGTGGTGGCACTGGTACTGCAGGCCCGACGCGACGGCACGCTGGACGCCCGCCACCACACGCTCAATGTGGCAGAGGCCTTCGCGCAGGCCCCGGGAACGGCGGCGGCGGTGACCGGCGCCGACCCGACAGCGGCCCTGCAGCCGCATACCGAGGAGGTCCGTAAGTCGACCGGCGTCGACTTCGTCGTGGTCTTCAGCAAGACGGGCATCCGCTACACACACCCCGACCCGAAGCTGATCGGCAAGCATGTCCTCGGCCCGTACAAGTCGGCCATCACTCACGGAGCCTTCACGCGGACCTTCACCGGGAGCCGGGGACTCGCCGTGGACTCGATCGTCCCCGTCACCGAGCCCGACGGCACGGTCGTCGGCCTGGTGTCGGTCGGGATCACGGTGGAGGAGGTGCAGAACGCGGTGAACCGTCAGCTGCCGGTGCTGCTGGGCTCGGCGGCGGCGGCGCTGGTGCTGGCGGCGGGCAGCTGGGTGCTGGTGTCGCGGCGGCTGCGGCGGCAGACCCACGGGCTGGGGCCGGCGGAGATGACGCGGATGTACGAGCACCACGACGCAGTGCTGCACGCGGTGCGCGAGGGCGTGGTGATCGTCGACCAGAACGGGCGGCTGCTGCTGGCCAACGACGAGGCACGGCGGCTGCTGGAGCTGCCGGCGGACGCGGAGGGGCGACACGTTGCGGAGTTGGGGCTGGCGGCAGGGGTGGCCGAACTGCTCGTCTCGCAGCGGTCCGCGAGCGATGAGGTGCACCGGTCGGGGGACCGACTGCTGGGGATCAATGTGCGGTGGACCGACGGCGGGGGCCGGCCGACACGGTGTGTGGCGACGCTGCGGGACACCACCGAACTCGCGGCGCTGACCGGGCGGGCCGAGGTGGCGCGGGGGCGGTTGACGCTGCTGTACGAAGCGGGAGTGCGGATCGGGACCACCCTGGACGTGGTGCGCACGGCGGAGGAGCTGGCGGAGGTCGCGGTGCCCCGGTTCGCGGACCTCGTCACCGTCGACCTGGCCGATGCCGTGGTGCAGGGCGAGGAGCCGGGGCGGGCGAGCACGGAGATGCACCGGGTGGCCCTGCGGGGGATGCGGGCCGATGCGCCGGTGTCCCCGGTCGGGGATGTGGTGCAGTCGCTGCCCACGGCGCGGCAGGCGGAGGGACCGGCCGCGGACCGAGGGGCCTTGATCGCTGACCTGAGCGCCGAGCACGGCTGGCGAACGCACGACCCCCAGCGCGCGGCGAGGATCCTCGACCACGGCATCCATTCGCTGATCGCGGTACCGCTGCGGGCCGGCGGGACGGTGCTGGGCAGGGCCTGCTTCTGGCGCTCGGAGCGCGTGCAGCCGTTCGATACGGACGATCTGACCTTCGCCGATGAGCTGGCCGCCCGAGCGGCCGTGTGCCTGGACAACGCCCGTCGGTTCACCCGGGAGCACGCCGTGGCCGTCGCTCTGCAGCGCAGCCTGCTGCCGCGCGGTGTGTCCGCGCAGACGGCGGTGGAGGTCGCCCACCGGTATCTGCCCGCGCGGGCCGGGGTGGGCGGGGACTGGTTCGACGTCATCCCGCTGCCCGGGGCCCGGGTGGCCCTGGTGGTGGGTGACGTGGTCGGCCACGGGCTGCACGCCGCGGCCACCATGGGCCGGCTGCGGACCGCGGTGCACAACTTCTCGGCCCTGGACCTGGCGCCCGACGAACTCCTGGGGTACCTGGACGAGCTGGTTGTCCGGATCGACGCCGACGAGGCGGCCGGGGAGGCATGGCCGGGGGTGACCGGGGCGACCTGTCTGTACGCCATTTACGACCCGGCGGCCGGCCGCTGCTGCGTGGCCCGGGCGGGACACCCCGGCCCCGCGCTGGTGCATCCGGACGGCTCGGTGGAATTCCCGGAGGTACCCGTCTCCCCACCGCTGGGGCTCAGCGGCCGGCCGTACGAAACCGTCGAGCTGCCCCTGGCCGAGGGCAGCCAACTGGTGCTCTACACCGACGGGCTGGTGGAGGACCGCGACCGGGACATCGACACGGGCCTGGACCTGCTGCGGGAAGCACTCGCCGGGCACCCGCGGCGGGACCCGGAGCAGACCTGCCAGGCGGTCGTCGACGCCGTCCTCCTGCCGCAGCCCAGCGACGACGTCGCCCTGCTGGTGGCCCGCACCCGGCTGCTGGGGCCGGGGCAGGTGGCCGAGTGGGAAGTACCGTCCGACCCGGCGGCGGTCGCCCCGGTGCGGGCCGATGCCAGTAGGCGGCTGGCGGCCTGGGGGCTGGACGAGATCGCCTTCACCACCGAACTCATCCTGTCGGAGCTGATCACCAACGCCATCCGGTACGGCACGCCTCCGGTCCGAGTACGTCTGCTGTGTGACCGCACCCTGATCTGCGAGGTCTCCGACGGTTCCAGCACTTCCCCGCACCTGCGCCAGGCGGCGATCACCGATGAGGGTGGCCGCGGGCTGTTCCTGGTGGCAAAGCTCGCGCAGCGCTGGGGCACCCGGTACACCCCGACGGGCAAGGTCATCTGGACGGAACAGGGTCTGCGGGACGACATCGGAGAGGTGAGCCCCGACCTCGCCGACCTTCTTCTCGACCCCGGTGCGCCTTCTGACGAACTCAGCGGTGATCCTCCCTGAGCCTGCCGGCTCCGGTGATACCGGACGGTATCGTCGCAGTTCGCCCACCACATTTACCGCCAGAATTATTGCCTCAATATCCACTTGTGCGATGAGCCGACACAT
The DNA here is from genome assembly GCF_040682175.1 of Streptomyces sp. NPDC051320. Lineage (NCBI taxonomy): Bacteria > Bacillati > Actinomycetota > Actinomycetes > Kitasatosporales > Streptomycetaceae > Streptomyces > Streptomyces sp. NPDC051320. The sequence goes on along the minus strand of NZ_JBFBAL010000022.1, from coordinate 28,187 downwards.
TTACCGGCAATCGATCGGTTCGTCGTAGCTTCCTATAAACTACTACCGAACTCCGTATGTTCCCTTGACCGATGGGCCGACGGCGACTTAGTTTCGAGCGCACCGACTCGTGAGCTGTTGGAAGGAGGCGAAGTCGGATGTCCACCATCTCCGACCTGCATCGCCTCGCCCGGCGGACCGCCTGGGTTCCGGGTCGTGTAGCGCACGGCTGCTGAGCAGCCCCTCTTCCCGGCGTGCCCGATTGCGGCCCCGCCCGGCACCTTCCGATCTCTGTCACCGCCTGCGACACGTCGTTGCGTGTTGATTTGCGCTCCGGTTTTCTCAGGCTGCGCCACCGAAATAGAAAGCCCTGAAATGGCGACTAGGACAATCAGAACCACCGCGCACCGAAATGAGGATGTCCCATGGTAGCGGCGCGGATCACGGTCAATGGGAAGGTCGCACCGATTTCCCCGGCCGCACCCCACACCACGGTGCTGGATTTCCTGCGTGAGCGCGGCCTCACCGGGAGCAAGGAAGGCTGCGCCGAGGGCGAATGCGGCGCGTGTTCGGTCCTGGTGGCCCGTCCCGGGGTGAACAAGCCCACTGACTGGGTGGCGGTCAACGCCTGCCTGGTTCCGGTCGCGGCCCTCGACGGTCAGGAGATCATCACCTCCGAAGGTCTCGCCACCGCCGGCGAGCCCGGCACACCGCCCACGCTGCACCCGGTGCAGGAGGAGATGGCGGTCCGCGGCGGTTCGCAATGCGGTTACTGCACACCGGGATTCATCTGCAGCATGGCCGCCGAGTACTACCGGCCCGACCGCTGCGCGCACGCGGCGTCGGCCGACAGCACCGACGCCGACAGCACCGACTCGGAGCATGGTCCGAACGGTTTCGATCTGCACTCGTTGAGCGGAAACCTGTGCCGCTGCACCGGCTACCGCCCGATTCGCGATGCCGCGTTCGCCGTCGGTACGCCCGCCGAGGACGACCAGTTGGCGCAGCGTCGCGAGCAGTCCCCGCCGGCACCGGTCGCCACCGAATACGCCCGGGACGGCAGCGTGTTCCTGCGGCCGAGCACCCTGGCCGAAGCGGTGCGGCTGCTGCGCGATCGGCCCGACGCGGTGGTGGTCGCCGGCAGCACCGACCTGGGTGTGGAAGTGAATATCCGTTCCCGCCGGGCGGATTGCGTGGTCGCCATCGACCGGCTGCCCGAATTGCGGGAGCTGCGGGTCGAATCCGACTACATCGAGATCGGGGCGGCGCAGACGCTCACCGAGATCGAACGCCGCATCGACGGCAGTGTCCCGCTGCTGGCGGAGCTGCTGCCGCAGTTCGCGTCCCGGCTCATCCGCAACAGCGCGACCCTCGGCGGCAACCTGGGTACCGGCTCCCCCATCGGTGACAGCCCGCCGGTGCTGCTCGCGCTGGAGGCCTCCGTGGTGCTCGCCGACGCGGACGGGGAGCGTGAGGTCCCGCTGGCGGACTACTTCACCGGCTACCGGCAGAGCGTGCGCCGTCCCGGTGAGCTGATCCGCGCGGTGCGCATCCCGCTGCCGCTGTCGCCGGTCGCGGCCTTCCACAAGATCGCCAAGCGGCGCTTCGACGACATCTCCAGCGTCGCGGTCGCCTTCGCGCTCGACATCGAGGACGGGATCGTCCGCAAGGCACGTATCGGCCTGGGCGGCGTGGCCGCCACCCCGATCCGCGCCCTCGCCGCCGAGGCGGCCCTGGAGGGCAAGCCGTGGGCGGCGGAGACCGTCGAGGCCGCGGCCCAGGTGCTGCAGGCCCAGGGCACGCCGATGAACGATCACCGCGCCAGCGCCGACTACCGCTCCGCGATGCTCGGCCAGAGCCTGCTGAAGCTGCACGCAGAAACCACCGAGGCGGTACCGTCATGAGCCATTTGTCCCAGCGCCCCGAAATGCCCGTCGTCGGTGTCTCGATGCCGCACGAGAGCGCCAACCTGCACGTCACCGGCACCGCGCTCTACACCGACGACCTGGTCAGTCGCACCAAGGACGTGCTGCACGCCTACCCGGTCCAGGTCATGAAGGCCCACGGCCGGATCACCGCGCTGCGCACCGAGCCCGCGCTCGCCGTGCCCGGTGTGGTGCGCGTCCTGACCAAGGCTGACGTGCCCGGCGTCAACGACGCCGGCATGAAGCACGACGAGCCGCTGTTCCCGGACGAGGTCATGTTCCACGGCCACGCGGTCGCCTGGGTGCTCGGCGAGACCATCGAAGCGGCCCGGCTCGGTGCGGCGGCCGTCGAGGTGGAACTCGAGGAACAGCCCTCCCTGATCACGCTGCAGGACGCGATCGCGGCCGGCAGTTACCACGGTGCCCAGCCCGTGATGCTGGCCGGCGACATCGACGCCGGCTTCGCCGACTCCGCGCACGTGTTCACCGGCGAGTTCCAGTTCTCCGGCCAGGAGCACTTCTACCTCGAGACCCACGCGGCGCTGGCCCATGTCGACGAGAACGGGCAGGTGTTCATCCAGAGCAGCACCCAGCACCCTTCGGAGACCCAGGAAATCGTCGCGCACGTGCTCGGTCTGCACAGCCACGAGGTGACCGTGCAGTGCCTGCGCATGGGCGGCGGCTTCGGCGGCAAGGAGATGCAGCCGCACGGGTTCGCCGCCATCGCCGCGCTCGGCGCCAAGCTGACCGGTCGGCCGGTCCGGTTCCGGCTCAATCGGACTCAGGACCTGACGATGTCCGGCAAGCGGCACGGCTTCCACGCCGAGTGGAAGATCGGCTTCGACGCCGACGGCCGCATTCAGGCCCTGGACTCCACCCTGGTCGCCGACGGCGGCTGGAGCCTGGACCTCTCCGAGCCGGTACTGGCCCGTGCGCTGTGCCACATCGACAACACCTACTGGATTCCCAACGCACGCGTCGCCGGCCGCATCGCCAAGACCAACACGGTCTCCAACACCGCCTTCCGCGGGTTCGGCGGACCGCAGGGCATGCTGGTGATCGAGGACATCCTGGGTCGCTGCGCTCCGCTGCTCGGCCTGGATCCGATGGAGCTGCGGGAACGCAACTTCTACCAGCCGGGCCAGGGCCAGACGACGCCGTACGGACAGCCGGTGACGCAGCCGGAACGGATCTCGACCATCTGGCAGCAGGTTCAGGACGACGCCGGCATCGCCGACCGCAAGCGCGAGATCGCCGCCTTCAATGCCGCGCACCCGAACACCAAGCGGGCCCTCGCGATCACCGGCGTCAAGTTCGGCATCTCGTTCAACCTCACCGCCTTCAACCAGGGCGGGGCGCTGGTGCTGATCTACAAGGACGGCTCGGTCCTGATCAACCACGGCGGCACCGAGATGGGCCAGGGCCTGCACACCAAGATGCTGCAGGTGGCCGCGACCACGCTGGGCATCCCGCTGCACAAGGTGCGGCTGGCCCCGACGCGCACCGACAAGGTTCCCAACACCTCTGCCACCGCTGCCAGTTCCGGGGCGGACCTGAACGGTGGTGCGGTCAAGAACGCGTGCGAGCAGCTGCGCGAGCGGCTGCTGCAGGTGGCCGCCTCCCAGCTGGGTGCGAACGCCTCGGACGTGCGCATCGTCGACGGCGTCGCGCGCGCCCTGGGCAGCGACAAGGAGCTGGCCTGGGACCACCTGGTGCACACCGCGTACTTCCAGCGAGTCCAGTTGTCGGCGTCCGGCTTCTACCGGACCGAGGGTCTGCACTGGGACGCGAAGACGTTCCGGGGCTCGCCGTTCAAGTACTTCGCCCATGGTGCCGCCGCGACCGAGGTGGAGGTGGACGGCTTCACCGGCGCCTACCGCATCCGCCGGGTGGACATCGTGCACGATGTCGGCGACAGCCTGTCCCCGATGATCGACATCGGGCAGGTCGAGGGCGGCTTCGTACAGGGCGCGGGCTGGCTGACGCTGGAGGACCTGCGCTGGGACACCGGCGACGGGCCGAACCGCGGCCGGCTGCTGACCCAGGCCGCGAGCACCTACAAACTGCCGAGCTTCTCCGAGATGCCCGAGGAGTTCAACGTCACGCTGCTGGAGAACGCCTCCGAAGAGGGCGCGGTGTACGGGTCCAAGGCGGTGGGTGAGCCTCCGCTGATGCTGGCGTTCTCGGTGCGAGAAGCGTTGCGGCAGGCCGCCGCGGCCTTCGGACCCGCCGGAGTCAGCGTGGAACTCGGCTCCCCCGCGACCCCGGAGGCGGTGTACTGGGCCGTCGAAGCCGCCCGCAGGGGCGACGTTCAGCGCAACGGCGATGCTCGCGAGGGCAGCGAGATTCCCGTCGGCGCAAGCGCTTTGAGCAATGCCTGACATGACCTGGGTGGCCGCGGTCGCGCGCTTGCGAGCCCGCCGGGAACCCGGCGTGCTGGTGACCGTCGCGGCCGTGCGCGGCCACGCGCCCCGTCGGGCCGGCGCGAAACTCGTCGTGGGACAAGCCGAGACCTGGGGTTCGATCGGCGGCGGCAACATCGAGGCCGCCGCGATCGACCGGGCCCGCGAGCTGACCGGCACGCCCGGCCCGGAGCCGGAACTGATGGAGTTCGCCCTCAATGACAAGGTCACCAACCGACACGGCGTGCAATGCTGCGGTGGCGCCGTGACCGTACTGCTCGAGCCGCTGCCGGTGGTCCCGGCGGTGGCGATCTTCGGCGTCGGGCACGTCGGGCTGGAGCTGGCACGCATCCTGGCCCGGCACAACCTCGATCTGCACCTGATCGACAGCCGCGCCGAAATACTCGCCGACGAACGGCTCGACGTGCTCGCCGACGCGGTGGCGCAGATTCACGTGCACCACACACCGCTGCTCCCGGAGGAGGTGCTCGCGGAGCTGGCGCCCGGTACCCACACCCTGGTCATGACGCATGATCACGCCGAGGACGCCGCACTGTGCGATGCCGCCCTGCGCACCACCGACCTCGGCTCGATCGGATTGATCGGCTCGGCCGCCAAATGGGCGCGCTTCCGGCAACGCCTGGCCACCGAGGGCGGCCACGACGCCGCCACCATCGACCGGATCAGGACCCCGATCGGAATGACCGAGATCACCGGAAAGGAACCGGCCACGATCGCGGTGAGCGTCGCGGCGGACCTGCTCCGGACCTTCGAACGGGACCGCATCTGAGCGGGGCCGAACGCGGTTGCCTCGGTCCGGGTGGGCCCGGTGGCCGAGGCGGAGCCCAGTCGGCGTGCTAGGAGTTTCATCCCACCCCCAACCTGATCGCCCCTTGTAGGAACATACAGAAATCGCGTGGTTTCCGGTGGTCGCTTTCATGCCTTCGATGTCTGGCTGACTCTGCTCGGTCGACTGTGTACTCGTACAAGTTGCAACGGAGCGAGACGAGTTGCAGCGAAGCAGCTTGCGGATGCACCGCCGTTCGCGGGCGGTGCGGACGCGATGGCCGCGATCACCATGAGCCGCCGCCGCTCCGCAGCCCTGCTCGAACTTGACGTCCTGTCGAACAAGGGGGAAAACCGTGACGGAAACTCTGTCCGGTCGAGACATCGAGATCGCCTGGCCCGATCTGGGCATCACCGTTACCGCAGAACTGGACGACCGCAACACGGCACTGGCCGACGCGCTGTGGGAATCACTTCCCTATCAGAGTCTGCAAGGGCATGCGCTGGTCGCGGGATATCACCTGTATCACGTGGCGCCGATCCCTTCTCTGCTGCACCTTCCTGCCTCCACCCGCATCGACCGGCGTGAGGTGCCCGACGGGACGGTGTTCTGTTCGGCCCTTCAGCACCTGGGAATCAAGTACGGCACACTGACCGAGCCCATGCTGGCTTCCCCCGTCGGCCGGATACGCCCCGACGACATGCCGGCCCTGCTCGAAGCCGGGAAGGCCGTGTGGGACGCGGTCTACTCCACGAAGAGGACCATCCTGGCCGAGGTCCGCAGGGCGGGCGCACCGGGCGGCCACCACATCCCCCGCCTGGACGCCGCCGACATCGACGCCAGGCAGCTGATCCGCGACGTCCACGCCGAGACCGAACAGATCTGGCTGACCGAACCGGCGGAACTGGGCGACATGCACCGCGGCTACATACCCTCCGGTGCCGGCGCCTTCGACACGGTCCTCCCCACCCTGCTGTTCGTCAACGGCGAGACGCGCCCGCTCGGATACGCCGCCTACGGAGGCCTGGTCCGCGCTGTCACCGGTGGGATGCCCCTGGACTCTCTGCGCCAGATGGCACGCCTGACGGTCGGGATCCCCGCCGAGTTCCTCGGCTACTGCGGCCTGGAAAAGCTGTGGGCCTTCACCCAGCGCTTCCTCGGCTGCCTCGACCAGCTCGACCGCGACGACTTCTTCGCCGTCGTGAGCCAGCTGGCCCTTTACATCAACTGCCTGGGCGGGTGGAACCTCCAGCTGTACCCGTGGGACACCGGGGACCACCTGCGCCAGCAGCACGCTGTCGGAGCGGACCAGCCGGCATGAGCGAGCTTCCCGAGCGCACAGACGTCCTTGTCATCGGCGGCGGAGTCATCGGTACCTCCATCGCCTGCCATCTCGCCGAGACCGGCGTCTCCACCGTCCTGCTGGAACGCGGCACCCTCGGATCGGGGGCATCCGCCGCCACCGCGGGCGTCCTGCGGACCTACTTCCCCGGAGACCCGGAGACCGGCAACCTCGCCGCCCGCAGCATGCGCGCCTATCACGCCTTCGCCAAGCACACCGGAACTCCCCTCGGGCTGCAACGCGTCGGCTTCCTGGTGTTGTTCACCGAAGAGCACCAGGTGGAGGAGTTCCAGCGCGTCCACGACGCCCAGCGGGCCGCAGGTGTGGACGTCGAACTCATCACCCCCTCCGAAGCGGTACGGCTCAACCCGCTGCTCAGCGAACGCGGTCTCCTCGCGGCGGCCTACTCGCCCGAGGCCTACGCATGCGATCCCGCCGCCATCGTGCGCGGCTACAGCGCGGCCGCCCAGGACGCCGGGGCCATTCTGCGTACGGAAACCCCCGTCATCGGCATCGACCCCGAGGGACGCGTCCACACCCCCACGGGCAGCATCCACGCCGACACCGTCGTCTGCGCGGCCGGTCCCTGGTCCAGGACGGTCGCCGACATGGCCGGTGTCGACCTGCCCGTGACCACGTATCCCATCGAGCTGCTGCTGACCGACCCGGCCGCCGGCGTCCCCGCCGACCTGCCGATGACCCTGCACGCCTCCTCCGGGCTACGGATCCGGTCCTGGAAGGACCGCATCCTCGTCGGGATGGGCCGCCCGGGGACGGGCGAGTCCCGAGAGGACTGGCTGACGCGGCTGTCCGGCCGGCTCAGCACCACGTATCCGGCGCTCGACGGCATCGCTCTTCACCGCGGGTGGAGCGGATCCTTCGACGCCGGCCCGAACAACACCGCCTTCATCGGCCGGGACCCCTCCCGATCCTTCCTGTACGCGGCGGGATTCTCCGGCCAGGGACTCTGCCAGGCCCCCGCGGTCGGAGAGATCATCCGCGACCTCGTGGCCGACCAGCAGCCAAGGAAATTGCCATGATCGTCTTGGGATGCAACGGCTTCACCGGCGTCTCACCATTCTTCGCCGAGCACTTCGGCTCGGTCGGTACCGAAAAGCACTACCTCCTCGGTCACGACGCGGGTGCGTCGCTGCTGGTGGACGGTGAACTGGTCGCCGCCGTGGAAGAGGAACGCCTCAACCGGCAGAAGAAGACAACCGACTTCCCGGTCAACGCGGTGCAATGGTGCCTTGACGAGGCCGGGCTGAAGTTCTCCGACATCGACCTCATCGCCATCCCCTGGCACTTCTCCACCGAGGTCCTGAACCAGATGCTGTCCGGCATCGAGTACGCGCCGATGACGCCCCCGGCGCGGCGGAGTCTCACCCGCAGCCTCAGCAGGCTGGTCGGTGAAGTCGTCAGTCCTGACGCGATCATCGCCGACTTCGCCGCACGTACCGGCCACAGTCCCGATCCGGACAAGGTGGTGTTCGTTCCGCACCACCTCGCCCACGCGATGACCGGCTACTACATAGCGGGAATGAAGGATGCCGCGTTCCTCATCAGTGATGGCCGCGCTGAAGTTTTCTCGTCGCTGACGGGTGAAATCCGTGACGGACGGATCCGCGCCTTCGAAGAGTCGTCCATCGGCGCGGAATACTCGATCGGACTGCTGTTCGCTGCGATCACCCGGTTCCTCGGATTCGTGCCCAACAATGACGAATACAAAGTCATGGGCCTGTCCGGGTTCGCCGAGCCTCCCTCACCGAACCCGTTCCTCGAGCACTTCGTCCAGCTGCGGGCCGACGGCCGCTACACCTTCTGCAGGCCCCTTTCGACCGACAGCCACCGCAGCCTTGAGATCCTGTTCGAGGAGTACTTCGGTCCCTTCGAAGACACCCGTGAGTACAAGGCCCGGGCGGCTGCCGCGGCACAGCAGATGCTGACCACCGTCACCCGGCACCAGCTGCGCGCGCTGGAAGCCAGGACCGGCCTGAACCGGCTGCTGTTCGAAGGCGGTGTGGCGCTGAACTGCCTCAACAACACCCCGCTGTTCGAAGGGTCACGGTTCGATGACATGGACGTGAGTTTCGGCGCCAGCGACACGGGCATCACCATCGGCGCCGCCGCCCACGCCTGGCTCAACCCCCCGGACAGTCTCAGCCGGGTGCAGCACACGGAGAAGGAGCCTGCGCAGCCGGTCACCCCGTACCTCGGGCCGGAGTACGACGATCCGGCGATCGAGCAGGCTCTGCGGGAGTTCACCGGCCGCGTGTCATGGATCCGCCTGGACGATGACGACGTCGTCTCCCGGGTCGCACAGTTGCTCACCGAGAAGGTCGTCATCGGCTGGTTCGAAGGCCGGATGGAGCACGGGCCCCGGGCGCTGGGCCACCGCAGCATCCTCGCGAACCCGAATTTCCCCGACATCAAGGACATCATCAACAGCAGGGTCAAACACCGCGAACCCTTCCGTCCGTTCGCCCCCCTCGTCCTTGAGCAGGACGCACCGAAGATCTTCGACATGGGCCGCAAAACCCGCTCGCCCTACATGACGTTCGTCTTCCCCGTGCGCCCGGAGTTCCGCGACGTCATCCCCGGCGCCACCCACGTCGACGGGACCTCCCGCATCCAGACCATCACCGACCACCACACGCCCCGCCTCGCAGCACTTCTTCGCTGCTTCAGCGACCTCACCGGCGTCCCCTGCCTGCTCAACACCTCCTTCAACGTCGCGGGCGAACCCATCGTCTGCACACCCACCGACGCCCTGAACTGCTTCCTCGGCACAGAGATCGACTACCTCATGCTCGGCAACTACCTCGTCACCACAACGGAGGGCGTCCTCGACAGCCGCCCATGAAGGCGACGTCATCGAGCAGCTCTACGCCGTCCGACCACACCCCCCGAACTGCTGCCCACGCGCCGTCCCGCGCGGGCAGCTACACCCCCCACCACCTGCCCCGTCTCCCCGAAGGAACGATCATGACCACACGCCCCCAGGCAGCAAGCATCCAGGACTCCGAGCGGATCTGGATGGAAAAGGCGATCACCCTGGCCACCACCAGCGTGACCAACGGCGGCGGCCCGTTCGGTGCCCTGATCGCCAAGGACGGCGAGGTCGTCGCGACCGGCAACAACCAGGTCACCTCCACCCTGGACCCCGTCGCACACGCCGAGGTCAGCGCGATGCGCGCCGCCTGCAAGGAACTGAACGTCTTCTCCCTCGAAGGCTGCGTCCTGATCACCTCCTGTGAGCCGTGCCCGATGTGCCTCTCCGCTGCCCTGTGGGCACGCGTCGACCGGCTCGTCTACTCCGCCGACCGGCACGACGCCGCGGTGGCCGGCTTCGACGACCGCAAGTTCTACGACCTGTTCGAGAAGAGGCCCCACTCGATGTGGCCCATGGCGGTCGAGCACCTGGATCTGCCCAACCGCACCCAGCCGTTCGACACGTGGCTGGCCAAGGCCGACCGCATCGCCTACTGACAAGGAGCCCCCGTGGGAATCGACCGCAAGCACACGATGCACCACTCCACGATCGTCGACGCCGGCCCGGATACCGTCTGGGCCGAGGTCCGCGACGCCATGAAGCTGGTGCAGATCGTGTCCGGACCTGCGGTGAAGGACGTGAGCTGGGCCGAAGGCGGCGCGCTCGAACGCGTACCGTCCCGGTACGACTTCACCATGGTGTTCAACGGAGGCCTGGTCCAGCAGGAGATCGCCGGACGCGACGAGGTGCAGCGGGTCTCCACCTACCGCGCGGTCGCACCGACGAGCGGCGTCTCCAGCTACCTCGCCACCATCCGCGTCCATCCGATCACCAACGATCCGGGCCGCAGCTTCTTCGAGTGGTCACGAGAGCTGGCCATCGCCGACGACGCCGACCCCGAGGTCATCGAAGGGATCGTCGCCATGATGGAGAAACAGGCCGACGCGGTGCGGGACCACTTCGCAGCCACGGCGAGCTAGCCAGCCGGTGAATCAGGAGAGGAACGCCGGGCTCCCGCAGTGTGAGCGGGAGCCCGCGCTCGAAGAGACCCCAGCGGCCGTCCCTGGCCATCCGACCGCCGCAGGCCCGCCGACGACGCTCCTGCTGCTGCGGCACGGCGAAACGCCGCTCACCCCGCAGAAACGTCTCTCCGGCAGCGGCGGCCCGGATCCGTCACTGTCCCACGTCGGTCGGCAACAGGCCGAAGCGACCGCAGCCGTGCTGGCCGCCCGTGCCGGCGCCCAGACCATCATCTCCTCACCGCTGCGCCGCTGCCGCCAGACGGCCGAGGCAGCCGCCGCACGGCTCGGCCTGGACCTCCGCGTCGAAGAAGGACTGCGGGAAGCCGACTTCGGCTCCTGGGAAGGGCTCACCTTCGCCGAGGTGCGCGAGCGCTATCCGGATGACCTGACGGCCTGGCTGAAGTCCCCGGGAGCGCCTCCCTCAGGCGGCGGTGAGCCCTTCGAAGCGGTCGCGCGGCGCGTGACAGCCGTACGGGACGCCCTGCTGTCGCAGCATGCGGGCAAGACGGTGCTGGTCGTCTCGCACGTCGGCCCGCTGAGGACATTGGTACGGCTGGCGCTGGGCGCACCGCCGCAGTCGCTGTTCCGGATGGAACTGTCCGCGGCGTCCCTGTCGGAAGTGGCGTACTACGCGGACGGCAACGCGTTGCTGCGACGGCTCAATGACACGGGGCACCTTATGCGGGGATGACCCCCTTCGAGGGTGCACGTCTGACGCTCCGCGCCCCGTAGTGATACCAGTCGTGCGCCCCCGTCGCCCCCGGGGGGCGTACGGCGTTTCAGGGACCCTGTGCGCCGCTGGAGGGAATCGTGCGGACTACGGGTGTGGCGTCTGTGTGGCGAACGCCACGGCGCTGCTAGCGTGACCGCGTGCTGTCCACTGGTCACGCCGTTTCCGCTGTGGTGGGGCGGGTGGGACTCGAACCCACGGCCGACGGATTATGAGTCCGCTGCTCTAACCGGCTGAGCTACCGCCCCTTTACCGCGTGGCGCGTACATGTGTGCGCGCTGTCTGCCGCAGCATAGCCGCTCATACGATCTCCTGCCTCGGATGGTCGGCACCGCTCGCCCTTGAGGACTCCGTCGCAGGCCGGGAGGTTCCACCGGGGCGGAAAGTGCACACGAAAAAGGGCCCCGAGGGGCCCTCCTCCGTCTTCTGCTCCCCCGACTGGACTCGAACCAGTAACCCTCCGGTTAACAGCCGAATGCTCTGCCAATTGAGCTACAGGGGACCGCGCTCCCCCGACTGGACTCGAACCAGTAACCTGCCGGTTAACAGCCGGCTGCTCTGCCAATTGAGCTACAGGGGATTGCTGCTTTGCACCGAACGTACCCATTCCGGTTGTCCCGGGGGGCGTGTGCTCGCTGCGACACATACATTAGCGCAAGCAGGGGGGTGCTCCGCCAATCGGTTCCGCCCCTGGGTGATCACGCGTGCTGCCGGGTAGGCGGGGCAGCATCGGCACAAGGGAAGGGTGGCAGCCATGCGGTACAAGCTCACGTTCGTCGTTGGACTCGCTCTTGGTTACGTGATCGGCACGCGGGCGGGCCGCGAGCGCTACGAGCAGTTGAAGAAGTCGGCCCTTCAGGTGGCCCAGAACCCGGCCGTGCGCAATGTCGCCGAGTCCGCCGCGCAGAACGGGCGCGGCGTCGCGGAGAAGGCCCTGCACTCGGTGAGCGAGAAGGTCGGGGACCGGATGCCGGATTCGATGACCCAGCGGGTCCGGTCCATGCGGGGGCGCAACGGCGTGGTCGAGGACGACTGGGGCACCACCAACACCTGACCGGGCGGGTCGGCCCCGAGCGGCCCGGGGGCCTCACGGTGAGCCGATGTGCGGCACAATCTGAGCATGGGGATAGTCGCCGGTCTTGACAGCTCTTCCGCGTTCACCCGCATCGTCGTCTGCGACACGGACTCCGGTGCCGTGCTGCGGCAGGGGTACGCACCACACCCCGTCGACGCGAAGTCGCACGAGGTGGATCCGCAGGTCTGGCTGCTCTCGCTCGGCGAGGCGGCGGCCGGCGGCCTGCTGGAGGGCGTGCAGGCCATCGGCGTGTCGGCGCAGCAGCACGGTCTGGTGCCGCTGGACCGCCAGGGCAGTCCGGTGCGGGCCGCGCTGGTCGGCAATGACAAGCGGGCCCAGGTCGCCGCGGCGGATCTGATCGATGCTCTCGGCAGCCGGTCCGCCTGGGCCGAGGCGGTCGGCTCGGTGCCGCAGGCCCCGCAGCCGGTGGCCAAGCTGCGCTGGCTGGCCAAGCACGAGCCCGAGGCGGCCGCCAGGGTCGCCACCCTGTTGCAGCCGCATGACTGGCTGGTGTGGCAGCTGCTGGGGCGGCCCGCGCGCCGGACCACCGACCGGGGCGCGGCCTCCGGCACCGGCTACTGGTCCGCGGCGAGCGGCTCGTACCGCCCCGATCTGGTGGAACTCGCGCTCGGCCACCCGGCCGCGGTGCCCGAGGTGCTCGGGCCTTCCGAGGCGGCCGGCATGACGCCCGAGGGGCTGCTGATCTCGGCCGGAACCGGCGAGACCATGGCGGCGGCCTTCGGACTCGGCGTCTCGACCGGCGATGTGGTGGTCTCGCTGGGTGCCTCCGGCTCGGTGATGGGCGTGCATCACGAGGCGCTCAGCGACCCGTCCGGGATGATCACCTCGTTCGCGGACGCCACCGGGATGCATCTTCCGGTCGTCCATACGCTCAATGCCGTACGGGCACTGCGCGGCACGGCCGAACTGCTCGGCGTGGAGGACCTCGACGCTCTGTCCGCGCTGGCGCTGACCTCCACGCCGGGCGCCTCCGGGCTGGTGCTCCTGCCCTATCTGGAGGGCGAGCGCACCCCCCAACTGCCGCACACCGCAGGCACGCTGGCCGGGCTGCGCCGGGAGTCGATGAAGCGGGAGCACCTGGCGCGGGCCGCGTTCGAGGGCATGCTCTGCTCGCTCGCCGACGCGATGGACGTGCTCAGGGACCGCGGGGTCGAGGTGCGGCGGGTGTTCCTGCTCGGCGCCGCCGCGGAGCTGCCCGCGGTTCAGGTCGCCGCACCGGCGATCTTCGGGGCGCAGGTGGTCGTACCGCAGCCGGCGGACTATGCGGCGATCGGCGCCGCCCGGCAGGCGGCGTGGGCGCTCGGGGTCTCCGAGGGTTCCCTCGACCCCAAGACGCCGCCCGCCTGGCAGGGGGCGGCCGCCCAGGTGCTCGAGCCGGGCGATGAACTGGCGGTGGGACAGGCAGTGCGTAAGCAGTACGGTGCCACCCGTGACCAGGTCCACCCCGGAGCCTTCGGCTGAGCGGGGCGGCCGGCCTCCGGGCCGCTCGGGCTCGCTTCGCAGGCGCTCCCGACTTCTTGACTCTCCCTTGAGGAAAAGAGTTCGTATCGGGTCGCCGAGTGTCGGAAACTGGGCCTCTGTGCCCGCCCGCCGTCCAGCCCGATCCGTCTGCCGAACCCGCCTGCCGAACCCGAGAGACACCGCGTGCTCATAAAAATCCTGCGGACGTACCTGCGCCCGTACAAGAAACCGATGGCCCTGCTGGGGCTGCTTCAGCTGTTCCAGACCTGCGCCACGCTCTATCTGCCCACCCTGAACGCGGACATCATTGACAACGGTGTCGTCAAGGGGGACTCCGGTTACATCCTGGGTTACGGCGGCCTCATGATCGCCATCAGCCTGGTTCAGGTGGGCTGCAACATCGGCGCCGTGTACTACGGCGCGCGAACCGCCGCGGCACTCGGCAGGGACGTCCGCGCCGGGGTCTTCGACCGGGTGCAGTCCTTCTCCGCGCGGGAGGTCGGGCACTTCGGCGCGCCGTCCCTCATCACGCGTACGACCAACGACGTCCAGCAGATCCAGATGCTGGTGCTGATGTCGTTCACCCTGATGGCTTCGGCGCCGATCATGTGCGTGGGCGCCATCATCCTGGCGCTCGGCCAGGACGTGCCGCTCTCGCTGGTACTGATCGCGGTCGTTCCGGTGCTGCTCGTCCTGGTGTCCCTGATCGTCCGTCGGATGCGGCCGCTGTTCCGCAAGATGCAGGTGCGGCTCGACACGGTGAACCGGGTGCTGCGCGAGCAGATCACCGGCAACCGGGTCATCCGGGCCTTCGTGAAGGACGACTACGAGAAGGATCGCTTCAAGGGCGCCAACACGGAGCTGACCGAGGTCTCGCTCGGGACCGCGCGGCTGATGGCGCTGATGTTCCCGACCGTGATGACCGTGGTCAACGTGTCGTCGATCGCGGTGGTCTGGTTCGGTGCGCACCGCATCGACATCGGGGCCATGCAGATCGGGGCGCTCACCGCGTTCCTCGCCTACCTCATGCAGATCGTGATGTCGGTGATGATGGCCACCTTCATGTTCATGATGGTGCCGCGCGCCGAGGTCTGTGCCGAGCGGATCCAGGAGGTGCTGACCACCGACTCGAGCGTGGTGCCGCCGCTGGAGCCGGTACGGGAGCTGGCCAGGCACGGGCATCTGGAGATCCGCGGGGCCGGCTTCAAGTACCCCGGCGCCGAGGCCTCGGTGCTGCGCGACGTCGCCCTGCAGGCGCTGCCGGGCGAGACCACCGCGGTCATCGGGTCGACCGGCAGCGGAAAGTCGACGCTGCTCGGCCTGGTACCGCGGCTGTTCGATGCCACCGGCGGCGAAGTGCTGGTGGACGGCACCGACGTACGCAGGCTCGACCCGGCGCTGCTGGCGAAGACCGTGTCGCTGGTACCGCAGAAGCCGTACCTCTTCTCCGGGACCGTCGCGACCAATCTGCGGTACGGAAACCCGGACGCCACCGACGAGGAACTGTGGCACGCGCTGGAGGTGGCGCAGGCGAAGGACTTCGTCGAGAAGCTCGAGGGCGGGCTGAACGCTCCGATCGCACAGGGCGGCACCAATGTCTCCGGCGGTCAGCGGCAGCGTCTGTCGATTGCCCGGACGCTGGTGCAACGGCCGGAGATCTACCTCTTCGACGACTCCTTCTCCGCATTGGACTACGCGACGGACGCGGCGCTACGGGCCGCGCTGCGCCGGGAGACCTCCGAGGCGACCGTGGTGATCGTGGCCCAGCGAGTCTCCACCATCCGCGACGCGGACCGGATCGTCGTCATGGACGAGGGCCGGGTGGTCGGCACGGGACGCCATCGCGACTTGATGGATGACAACGAGACATACCGGGAGATCGTTCTCTCCCAGCTCACCGAGGCGGAGGCAGCCTGATGGCCGGTCCTGGTGGACGGATGATGGCAGGACCGGTAGAGAAGTCCACGGACTTCAAGGGGTCGGGCAAACGGCTGGTGCGGATGCTCGCACAGGACCGCCCGGCCTTGTTCACACTGCTGACGGCACTGGTCGGCAGCGTCGCGCTCTCGGTGGTGGGGCCGAAGATCCTGGGCCGGGCCACCGACCTGGTCTTCGCCGGCATCATCGGCCGGCAGTTGCCGAAGGGACTCACCAAGGCGCAGGCCATCCAGGGGCTGCGCGACCGCGGCCAGGGCGGCATGGCCGACATGCTCGGCGGTATCAGCTTCACCCCGGGCCAGGGCATCGACTTCACCGAGGTCGGCAAGGTCCTGCTGATGGCGCTGGCCGCCTTCGGGTGCGCCGGTCTGCTGATGCTGGTGGCCACCCGGATGGTGGCGCGGGTGGTCAACCAGACCGTGTACCGGATGCGCGAGGAGATCCAGGGCAAGCTGTCGAAGCTGCCGCTGTCGTACTACGACAAGCAGAAGCGCGGCGAGGTACTCAGCCGCACCACGAACGACGTCGACAACATCGGTCAGACCATGCAGCAGACGATGGGGCAGCTCATCAACTCACTGCTGACCATCGTCGGCGTGCTGGTGATGATGTTCTGGATCTCCTGGATCCTGGCCCTCGTCGCGTTGGTGACCGTGCCCCTGTCGGTGGTGGTCGCCACCCGCGTCGGCAAGCGGTCGCAGCCGCAGTTCGTGCAGCAGTGGAAGGTCACCGGCAAGCTCAACGCCCACATCGAGGAGATGTACACCGGGCACGCGCTGGTGAAGGTCTTCGGGCGGCAGGCCGAGTCGGCGGAGGCGTTCCGCGAGCAGAACGACGCGCTCTACGAGGCGAGCTTCAAGGCGCAGTTCAACAGCGGGATCATGCAGCCGCTGATGATGTTCGTCTCGAACATCAACTACGTGCTGGTGGCAGTCGTCGGCGGACTCCGGGTCGCCAGCGGCTCGCTGTCGATCGGTGACGTGCAGGCGTTCATCCAGTACTCGCGCCAGTTCTCGATGCCGCTGACCCAGGTCGCCTCGATGGCCAACCTGGTCCAGTCGGGTGTCGCGTCCGCCGAGCGCATCTTCGAACTGCTGGACGCCGACGAGCAGGAGCCGGACGCGGAGTCCGCCGAACGGCCCGAGGTGCTGCGCGGCAGCATCTCGCTGGACAAGGTCTCCTTCCGCTACGAGCCGGACAAGCCGCTCATCGACGATCTCTCGTTGTCGGTTGAGCCGGGTCATACGGTGGCGATCGTCGGCCCGACCGGCGCCGGCAAGACGACGCTGGTGAATCTGCTGATGCGGTTCTACGAGGTGACCGGTGGCCGGATCGCGGTCGACGGCGTCGACGTCGCCAAGATGTCGCGTGAGGAACTGCGGTCCGGCATAGGCATGGTGCTGCAGGACACCTGGCTCTTCGGCGGCACCATCGCGGACAACATCGCGTACGGGGCGTCCCGTCCGGTGACCCGCGCGGAGATCGAGGACGCGGCCCGGGCCGCGCACGCCGACCGGTTCATCCGCACCCTCCCCGAGGGCTACGACACGGTCATCGACGACGAGGGCACGGGGGTGAGCGCCGGCGAGAAGCAGCTGATCACCATCGCGCGGGCGTTCCTGTCCGACCCGGTCATCCTGGTCCTCGACGAGGCGACCAGCTCGGTGGACACCCGTACCGAAGTACTCATCCAGAAGGCCATGTCCCGCCTGTCGCACGGCCGTACCAGCTTCGTGATCGCGCACCGGCTGTCCACCATTCGGGACGCCGATGTGATTCTGGTGATGGAGAACGGGGCGATCGTCGAGCAGGGCTCGCATGACGAGCTGTTGGCGGCGGATGGGGCGTATGCGCGGCTGTACGCGGCGCAGTTCGCGCAGGCGGTGGTGGAGGTCGAGTAGCGGGGCGGGGCGCCTGCGGCGGGCCCTGTTCCCCACCCGAACTGGGGCTCCGCCCCGGACCCCGCTCCTCAAAAGCCGGAGGGGCTGGATACAGCTGCACGGTGAGGTTCACGCAGGCCAAAATCGAGCCCGTCCTGGGGGCCCCTCCGTGGGGGTCCCCCCGGACGGGGTCTGGGGGAGGGTTGGGGAAAGCGCCGCAGGCAACCGGCCCCGCTCAGTCCAGATAGCCGCGCAGCTGATCCGCCAACGCATGATCCCGCAACTTGCTCAGCGTCTTCGACTCGATCTGCCGGATCCGCTCCCGGGTGACCCCGAAGATCTGTCCGATCTCCTCGAGCGTCCGCGGTCTCCCGTCCATCAGCCCGTACCGCAGCTGAACGACCTTCCGCTCCCGCTCCCCCAGCGTGGACAGCACCGCGTCCAGATGCCGGCGCAGCAGCAGGAAAGCGGCCGACTCGACGGGGGACGCGGCGTCGCTGTCCTCGATCAGGTCGCCGAGGGCCACGTCGTGTTCCTCGCCCATGGGGGCGTGCAGGGACACCGGCTCCTGGGCCAGGCGGAGGATTTCGCTGACGCGCTCGGGGGTGACTTCGAGGTGGGTGGCGACTTCCTGCGGGGTGGGTTCGTAGCCGCGTTCCTGGAGCATCCGGCGCTGGACCCGGACCACCCGGTTGATCAACTCGACCACGTGGACCGGGACTCGTATCGTCCGTGCCTGGTCGGCCAGGGCGCGGGACATGGCCTGGCGGATCCACCAGGTGGCGTACGTCGAGAACTTGTAGCCCCGGGCGTAGTCGAATTTCTCGACCGCCCTGATCAGGCCGAGGTTGCCCTCCTGGACCAGGTCGAGCATGGTCAGGCCACGGCCCACGTAGCGCTTGGCCACCGAGACGACCAGCCGGAGGTTGGACTCGATGAGGCGGCGTTTGGCCATCCGGCCCATGACCACGAGCCTGTCGAGGTCGACGGCGAGCCGGGAGTCGAGGTCGGACGAGCCGCCGAGGCGTTCCTCGGCGAAGAGACCGGCTTCCACGCGGCGCGCGAGGTCGACCTCCTCGGCGGCGGTGAGCAGCGGGATGCGGCCGATCTCCCGGAGATACTGGCGGAAGAGATCGGAGGACGGGCCGCCGGTGTCGGCGCTCCGGTTACGGGGTGGCTCGGGGGCCTCGTCCGGTTCCTCCACGACGACCTCGGCGGGCGGGCGATCCGTCTCGCCGGCGGGTCCGGTTGCGGGGAGGGGCACGACCGGGCCGTGGGCGGGGGCTGCCGGGGCCACGTCGGTTTCGGTCAGGGTCCGGGTCTGCACGAGGGCGGCCTCCAGGGGGACTGCCGGGTCGGGGACGTGCAGCAGCGGGACGGGGGCGGCCGCGCCGCTTTCCGTCCCGTTGACGATTGAGCACCTCCGTGGAGGTGAGTGGCCCACCGTCGGCGGACCGGCCGCGCTCCGAGGCCCGGGGCCGAGCGGCCCGGGCATCGCCATCAGTGTGGGGCACGACACATCACTGCCACGAGGGGCGTGCGGTGACTTTCTGAGTCCGCCCCGTGGACCGTCGGTTACCGGACGGGCGGCCATCCGGCGCCGAGACGTCCGGACGTACCAGGGCCCGGACCGGTCAGAGCGCCTCGGCGCCGCGGTTGCGCAGTGACCGGCCGTACTGCTGGAGCGTCCAGAGTTCGCTCTGAACGGCCGCGTACTGCTCGGGGTCGCCCTGGGTGGAGACCCGGGCGAGGGCGCCCTGGACCTCCATGATGCGGCGGTCCACCGCCCGCAGCCGGACCTGGACCAGCTGCTCGCCCGCGTACACCTCGTCGACGGTGCGCCGCATGATCGCCTCGACGGCGAGCTCGGTCACCACGGCGCGGACCGCGTCGTCCGGGGCGGCTTCGCGGACCCGGGTGAGGTAGGCCGAGGAGTCGACGATGCCGTCCTCGGCGCCGCCCGCCTCCATGATCGTGAGCCGGACCGCCGCATAGGGCGGGGCAGTGAACTCGTCGACGCCGTACGCATCGAAGGCCGGGGAGACCAGCTCGGGTCGCTGGAGTGCGAGCTTGAGCAGCTCTCGCTCGGTGCGGTGGGCGGGGCTGCGGAGGTTGAGCGCCGGTCCGCTCAGCGGCACGGGTGGCGCCTGGATCCGGTGCTGGGCCGAGCCGCCGCGGGCGGAACCACGGGCGGGCCCCGGCGCGTTACCACGGCTGCGGGCCCACTGGGCGAGCTGGCTGATGCGCTTGACGACGAACTGCGTGTCGAGGATCCCGACCATGCCGGCCAGCTGGACGGCGACCTCGTGCTGCGAGGCGCTGTTCTTGATCCGGGCCACCACCGGCGCGGCCTCGTCCAGGGCCGCGGCCCGGCCCGCGGGGGTCTCCAGGTCGTAGCGGGAGACGATCTGGCGGAGCGCGAACTCGAAGAGCGGGGTGCGGGGTTCGACGAGGTCCTGCACCGAGGCGTCGCCCTGGGCTAGCCGCAGATCGCACGGGTCCATGCCGTCCGGGGCGATGGCGATGTAGGTTTCCGCGGCGAACTTCTGATCGTCCTCGAAGGCGCGCAGGGCGGCCTTCTGGCCGGCCGCGTCACCGTCGAAGGTGAAGATCACCCGGGCGCTGCCGTTGTCCATCAGCAACCTGCGGAGGATCTTGATGTGCTCGGTGCCGAAGGCGGTGCCGCAGGTGGCGACGGCGGTGGTCACTCCGGCGAGGTGGCAGGCCATGACGTCGGTGTAGCCCTCGACGACCACGGCCCTGCTGGACTTGGCGATCTCCTTCTTGGCCAGGTCGATCCCGTACAGCACCTGGGACTTCTTGTAGATCGCGGTCTCGGGGGTGTTCAGGTACTTGGGGCCGTTGTCGTCGTCGCGCAGCTTGCGTGCGCCGAAGCCGACGACTTCGCCGCTGATGTCGCGGATCGGCCACATCAGCCGGCCGCGGAAGCGGTCGATGGGCTTGCCGCCACGGGTTTCCTGGGCGAGGCCCGAGGTGAGCAGTTCCCTGTCGGTGAAGCCCTTCCCGCGCAGGTACCGGGTGAGGTGGTCCCAGCCCGCGGGGCTGTATCCGACGCTGAAGTGGGTGGCGGCGGCCTGGTCGAAGCCACGCTCGGCGAGGAACTTGCGGGCGATCTCGGCTTCGGTGCCGTCCAGCTGCTCGATGTAGAACTGCGCGGCTGCCTTGTGCGCCTCGACCAGCCGGATGCGCTCGCCGCGCTGACTGTTCGGGGTGTAGCCGCCCTCCTCGTACCGCAGGGTGATGCCGGCCGTGCCCGCGAGGCGCTCGACCGCCTCCGAGAAGGAGAGGTGGTCGATCTTCATGATGAAGGCGAGGGTGTCCCCGCCTTCCTGGCAGCCGAAGCAGTGGAAAAGACCCTTGGCCGGGCTCACCTGGAAGGACGGGGACTTCTCGTCGTGGAAGGGGCAGAGGCCCTTCAGGTTCCCGCCGCCGGCATTGCGCAGCTGGAGGTACTCGGAAACGACGGCGTCGATCGGGACCGCGTCCCGGACCGCCTTCACGTCGTCATCGTTGATCCTGCCCGCCACGGGTGAAGTCTACGGGCCGGGTCGGACAGTCTCGGCCCGCCCCGACCGCCTGCCCCTACGGCCGGGGTCCGGGGGTCGGTCCCGGGAAACACCGCCGGACCGGACGGTCCGGCCCGGCCCCCCCGGCCCCCGGGCCCCTCGGACCGGTTGCCCGGTGCGGGCAGCCGGTCCGGGGCAGGCCGTTGTCGCGGTCAGGCGCCCAGGGTTGCCAGGTCCACGGTCGGATCCGCCACCGCTTCGGGATCCAGTTGCGCGCCGGAGCGGATCACGCGCTGCAGCTGCTCCGTGACGTCCCACACGTTGACGTTCATCGCGGCGAGCACCCGGCGGTCCTTCATCCAGAACGCGATGAACTCGCGTTTGCCCGCGTCGCCCCGGACCAGGACCTGGTCGTACGAGCCGGGGGGCGCCCAGCCCGAGTACTCCAGGCCCAGGTCGTACTGGTCGGAGAAGAAGTACGGGATCCGGTCGTACGACACGTCCTGGCCGAGCATCGCGCGCGCCGCGGCGGGGCCGCCGTTGAGGGCGTTGGCCCAGTGTTCGACGCGCAGCCGGGTGCCGAGCAGCGGG
Organism: Streptomyces sp. NPDC051320; assembly: GCF_040682175.1. Classification (NCBI taxonomy): domain Bacteria; kingdom Bacillati; phylum Actinomycetota; class Actinomycetes; order Kitasatosporales; family Streptomycetaceae; genus Streptomyces; species Streptomyces sp. NPDC051320. The sequence goes on along the minus strand of NZ_JBFBAL010000022.1, from coordinate 6,515 downwards.
TGCTGGGCGGCCGCGGTGTCGCCCGCCGCGTAGATGTCCGGGTCGGAGGTGCGCAGCGAGGCGTCGACGGCGATGCCGCCGCCGTCCGCGCGCGGGGCCATCTCCAGACCGGCCGCTTCGGCGAGCGAGCTGCGCGGGGCGGCGCCGATCGCGGCGAGTACGTCGTGCGCCGGGTGTTCCGTGCCGTCGTCGGTCTGGGCGGCCAGCACCATGCCGTCCTGCCCGACGATCTCGGTGAGGCGGGCACCGAAGTGGAAGCGAACGCCGTGCTGAGCGTGCAGATCGGCGAAGATCTGGCCGACCTCCGGTCCGAGGACGTCGTACAGCGGTGTCGCGTTGGCTTCGACGACGGTGACCTCGGCGCCGTAGCCGCGGGCCGCCGCCGCGACCTCCAGGCCGATCCACCCGGCGCCCGCGATCACCAGATGACCGTTGTCGCGGCCCAGCGAGGTGAGGACCTGCTTCAGCCGGTCGGCGTGCGCGAGCCGGCGCAGGTGGTGGACGCCGGCGAGGTCGGTGCCGGGGATGTCGAGGCGGCGCGGTTCGGCGCCGGTGGCGAGCAGCAGCTTGTCGTAGTGGACCGCGGTGCCGTCCCCGAGCCGTACGGCCTTGACTGCGCGGTCGATCGCGACGACCGGCTGGCCGAGATGGAGCTCGATGTCGGTCTGTGCGTACCAGGCGGGTTCATGCACATAGACGCTGTCCCGTTCCTCCTTGCCCGCCAGGTATCCCTTGGACAGCGGTGGGCGCTCATAGGGGTGGTCGCGCTCGTCCCCGATGAGGATCACTCTGCCGGTGAACCCTTCGGCACGGAGAGTTTCGGCAGCCTTCGCCCCCGCGAGTCCTCCGCCGATGATGACGAACGTCAGATGTGCGTCGACCACTTGTTGCCTCCTTGTAGTGCTGGCGCCGCTTGCGAGCGTCCCGCACGGAGTGTGATGGGGGAAGGGGTTGTGAGATGTTCAGAAGCTGGTGTCCACCTCACGCACGGTCAGAATGGCCGGTCATGATGGCATGCCGCCCTGTTGTGCGGTGACATCGGGCCGGAAATCCACGTCCGGTCGTGCTCGGTTCTTACGCTGTGTGTCCACGCCACGTCGCGCGGTGCGTCAGCGAGGGCCGGTCAGCCGGGCGTGCAGGGAACGCGCCGATGCGTCGGTGAGCGAGCCGATCTGGTCGACGATCACCCGTTTGCGCCCGCGTTCGTCGGGAGCCGCGTCGAAGAGCGCGCGGAACTGTGGATCCAGGCCGTCCGGGGCGCGGGCGGTGAGCGCCGCGGCGAGCTCGGCGAGCACGATGCGCTGGTCGATGCGGAGCCGTTCCTGCTCCTCGCGCTGCATGACGTAGCGGTCGGCGACGGCCTTGAGCACCGCGCACTCCAGCCGGGTCTCGTGCGGCACGACCAGTTCGGCCGCGTACCGGGTGAGCGGTCCCCTGCCGTACGTCCGGCGGGTCGCGCTCTCGGCGGCCAGGCAGAACCGGCCGATGAGCTGACTGGTGGCGTCCTTCAGCCGGGCCTGGGCGACCGCCGATCCGTCGTAGCCGTGCGGCCACCAGTCCTGGTCGAGGAGGCGGTCGAGCGCGGCCGCCAGTTCCGCCGGCTCGGTGTCGTCCGGTACGTAGCGGCCGACGGCCACGGCGATGACCTCGTCCCGCTCGGGCCCGGAAGTGAGGCAGCTGGGGTCGATGTGGCCGGCCTGCAGCCCGTCCTCGACGTCGTGCACGGAGTACGCCACGTCGTCGGACCAGTCCATGACCTGCGCTTCGAAGCACTTCCGGTCCGCCGGCGCACCGCGCCTGGCCCAGTCGAAGACCGGCAGGTCGTCCTCGTACACGCCGAACTTCACCGAGCCGGGTTCGGTGGGGTGGGCGCCCCGCGGCCAGGGGTACTTGGTGGCGGCGTCCAGGGCTGCGCGGGTGAGGTTGAGGCCCACGCTGATCAGCTCGCCGGTGTCCGGGGCGGGTACGAACCGCTTGGGTTCCAGGCGGGTCAGCAGCCGCAGCGACTGGGCGTTGCCCTCGAAGCCGCCGCAGTCCTCGGCGAAGTCGTTGAGCGCCAGTTCGCCGTTGTGGCCGAACGGCGGGTGCCCGAGGTCGTGGGCGAGGCAGGCCGCCTCGACCAGATCGGGGTCGCAACCGAGTGCGGCGCCCAGCTCCCGGCCGACCTGGGCGCATTCCAGGGAGTGGGTGAGCCGGGTGCGCGGGCTGGAGTCCCAGACGGAGCTGCGGGACCCGGGGGTGACCACCTGGGTCTTGCCCGCGAGGCGGCGCAGCGCGGCGGAGTGCAGCACCCGCGCGCGGTCGCGCTGGAAGGCGGTGCGGCCTGGTCGCTTGTCGGGTTCGGTGTCCCAGCGTTCGAAGTCGGGCGGGGTGTACGTGGTGCCTGCCATGCACCGACAGTACTGAGTTTCCCGTCCGGGGCGTCGCTGCGGGCCGGAGTCCGCCCACCCGGCCGGGTCGCCGGCACTGGCACAGGCACCGTGCTGTGGCCCCACGGAAATTGGCCGGAAATGGTCCTCGGAAGCTGTTGCTCAGGCAGCGGCGAGACGGTGCGGTTGCCGGGCGGCCGGATTGCCCAGCGCCTGGTCGTAGCGGTACAGCAGCAGCCGGGCGAGCGCCGGGTGCGCGCCGAGCGGTGCGGCGGCGATCCACGGCGCTGCCGCCGCGCACTGGGTGGCGAACCGGCCGGGGGCGGTGAAGTACGAGGCGACGGCCACCCGGTGCCGCCCCCGGGCCGCCAGCACCCGCACGGCTTCCCGGACGGTGGGTGAGGAGGCGGAGGCGTAGGCGGGCACGACCGGCACCCCGCCGAGCCGCTCACTGAGCAGGCCGGCCGTACGGCGGACGTCGGCGGCCGAAGCGGGATCGCGGGAGCCGGCGGCGGCGAGCACGACTCCGGTCGAGCGGGACACTCCGTCGGCCGGGCGCCAGCCCGCTTCGACGAGCCGCCCGTACAGGGTCTCGATCAGCAGCGGATGCGGCCCGAGCGGGGCCGCGAAGCGGGCCTGCAGGCCCGGCGCCGCGGCGGCTGCCAGCGGGATGTCGTGGCTGACGTGGTGACCGCGGCTGAGCAGCAGCGGGACGAGCACGGCGTTGCCACTCCCTGCGCCGCGGTCGGTGAGGTCCGCGAGGACGGTGGGCAGCAGCGGTTCGTTCAGCTCGATGTGGCCCAGCCGCACCGGGAGCCCGGGGCGCAGCTCCCGTACCCGCTCCAGCAGCGCCCGGACGGTCGGCAGCGCCCTCGGGTCACGGCTGCCGTGCGCCACGGCGACGAGGGCGGGGGCCGATGCGTGCACGGACATACGGTTCATGAACGCGATCCTGCCCGGCCTACGTTGCCACCGCGTTGCCTGCCGGTCACGGGCGTTTACCAGGGCCTCACGGAGCGGGCGGGTGCGGTGCCAGCACCGGGCCCGGAAGGTGCGCCGCGAACCGAATGCCGCCCCGTGACGTCCCCAGGGAGACGGACGCCACGGGGGGACATCCATGCACCGACCGCACCTGACCGGACCGCATCTTTTGAGACCGCGTCTGCTCAGACCGCGCCTGCCGAGGACGCGGCGCGGGAAACGGCGGGCCGTGCAGGCCGTGATGCTCGGATGCGTGCTGGCGCTCACGCCCGCCACCTGGATGTTCACGGTGGCCGACGGGCGGGTGCGGAGCACGGCCGATGTTCCGGCGGCCGATGTCGCCGTGGTGTTCGGCGCCGGACTGTGGCAGGGCCGCCCCTCGCCGTATCTCGCGCACCGTCTCGACGCGGCGGCGGAGCTGTACCGGACGGGCAAGGCCAAGGTGGTGCTCGTCACCGGCGACAACAGCCGCGAGGAGTACGACGAACCGGACGCGATGCGCGCCTATCTGGTGAAGCACGGTGTGCCGGGCCGGCAGGTGGTGCGCGACTACGCCGGGTTCGACACCTGGGACTCCTGTGTCCGGGCCAAGAAGATCTTCGGGGTCGACCGAGCGGTGCTGGTCAGCCAGGGGTTTCACATCCGCCGTGCCATCGCTCTCTGCCAGGCCGCCGGGATCCGGTCGTACGGCGTCGGGGTGAGCGACGCCCACGACGTGACCTGGTACTACGGAGGCGCCCGGGAGGTCCTCGCGGCCGGCAAGGCGGCACTGGACGTGATCTTCAAGCCCGATCCGCACTTCCTCGGCCCGCACGAGCAGGGCGTCGCGCGGGCGCTGGACCGCTGAAGCGGGCGCCCGGACCTCACAGCGCGACGGGGGTGCGGCTGAGGCGGTCGTACCCGCTGCGTAATGCGCTGTGGCCTGCGCCGTAACACCGCCGGAGCACGCTGGCCGCATGTCCACCGCAACAGCCCCCGCCGCTGCCACCCCCACCGACAGCGCGACCCACTGCCCGTACTGCGCCCTGCAGTGCGGGATGAACCTGCGGCGCACGTCCGAAGGCGCCGGAACGGTCGAGGTGGTCGAGCGCCCGGACTTCCCGGTCAACCGGGGGGCCCTGTGCGGCAAGGGCCGTACGGCTCCCGCCGTACTGTCGTCCGCGGTACGGCTGACCGAGCCGCTGGTCCGCAACGCCGCCACCGGCGAGCTCGAACCGGCCGGCTGGGACGAGGCGCTGCGCCTGGTCGCCGACGGGCTGCGGCGCACCCGGGCCGTGCACGGCCCGGACGCCGTCGGGGTCTTCGGCGGCGGCGGTCTCACCAACGAGAAGGCCTACGCCCTCGGGAAGTTCGCACGGGTGGTCCTCGGCACCTCGCAGATCGACTACAACGGACGCTTCTGCATGGGGTCGGCGGCCGCCGCGCACCAGCGGGCCTTCGGGCTCGACCGCGGTCTGCCCTTCCCGCTGGAGGACATACCGCGCACCGGATGTGTGATCCTGGTCGGCTCCAATCTCGCGGAGACCATGCCTCCGGCGCTCCGCTATCTCACCGAGCTACGGGAGAACGGGGGCCGGCTCATCGTCGTCGACCCGCGCCGCACCCGTACCGCCGAACAGGCCGACCTGCATCTGGCGCCCCGGCCGGGAACCGATCTGGCCCTGGCGCTCGGCATGCTGCACGTCCTGATCGCCGAGGGCCGTACCGACGACGCCTTCATCGCCGACAGGACCAGCGGCTGGCAGGACGCCCGGGCCGCGGCGATGGCCCACTGGCCGGAGATGGTCGAGCGGATCACCGGCGTGCCGCTCCCCCAGCTCCGTGAGGCCGCACGGATGTTCAGCGACGCGCCGGCCGGAATGGTGCTCACCGCACGTGGCCCCGAGCAGCAGTCCAAGGGCACCGACACGGTGGGCGCCTGGATCAACCTGTGTCTCGCCGCCGGCAAGGCGGGCAGGCCGCTGTCCGGCTACGGCTGTCTGACCGGGCAGGGAAACGGCCAGGGCGGCCGTGAACACGGCCAGAAGGCCGACCAGTTGCCCGGCTACCGCAAGCTCACCGACCCGGCGGCGCGACGCCATGTCGCCGGGGTGTGGGGCGTCGACCCCGACACGCTGCCGGGTCCGGGGCGCAGCGCCTACGAACTCCTCGACTCGCTGGGCGGCGAGGTGAAATCCCTCCTCCTGATGGGGTCCAACCCGGTCGTCTCCGCCCCGCGCGCCGCCCACATCGAGGGCCGGCTGCGCTCGCTGGACTTTCTCGCGGTGGCGGACGTGGTGCTCTCCGAGACGGCCGCGCTCGCCGACGTCGTTCTCCCGGTCACGCAGTGGGCCGAGGAGACGGGCACCACCACCAACCTGGAGGGGCGGGTCCTGCTGCGCCGGGCCGCGCTCCGGGCGCCGGCGGAGGTGCGCAGCGACCTGGCGGTGCTGCACGGACTGGCCGGGCTGCTCGGCCACAAGGAGGGGTTTCCCGCCGCGCCCGACGAGGTCTTCGACGAGCTGCGACGGGCCTCGGCCGGCGGTCCCGCCGATTACGCGGGGATCAGTTACGACCGTATCGCCGCGGAGGACGGCGTTTTCTGGCCCTGCCCGGACGAGCAGCACCCCGGAACGCCCCGGCTGTTCCTCGACCGGTTCGCCACCGACGACGGCCTCGCCCGGTTCGTGGCGGTCTCGCACCGACCCGCCGCCGAGGAACCGGACGCGGATTTCCCGGTCTTCCTGACGACGGGGCGGGTGGTGTCCCAGTACCAGTCGGGCGCCCAGACCCGGCGCGTACCGGAACTGAACACGGCCGCGCCGGGCCCTTTCGTGGAGCTGCATCCGCGGCTCGCGGACCGTATCGGTGCGGTGGACGGCGAACCGCTGGCCGTGACCTCCCGCCGGGGAAGGGCCGTGGCACCCGCCCGCATCACCGAGTCGATCCGCCCCGACACGGTCTTCATGCCGTTCCACTGGCCGGGCGAGGGCCGCGCCAACACCCTCACCAATCCGGCGCTGGACCCGATATCGCGGATGCCGGAGTTCAAGGTGTGCGCGGTACGGGTGGAGCGGGCGCAGGCCGGCTGAGCTTGGCGTTTAACCAGTCTGGCCTCGGTGTTCCTTGATTGATTCGGCGCGTTTGATGGTCTTGCCGACGGGGTGGTGGGGTGCTCGATGCTGG
>NZ_JBFBAL010000021.1:0-72447 GCF_040682175.1 Streptomyces sp. NPDC051320 | reverse complement strand
ACGGCTCGACGGATTCGACCTCAGTCACGTTGTCACTGGTCATCGATGCATCTTCCATGATCGGGAGTTACACCGAACGTTTTACAGTCCCCTGCGTACCGGTGTGGCCTGGCGCGACGTGCCAGGCCAGGAGGTGGGTTGCTCCGGGGTCACGGCCTGGCGCCGCCTACGGGACTGGACCGAAGCCGGCGTCTGGCCACGCCTGCACGCTGCGATTCTCACCGAGCTGCGGACGGCCAGGCTGCTGGAGATGGACGACTGCGCCATCGACGGCTCGCACATCCGTGCCCTCAGAGGAGGAGCTCACACAGGACCATCTCCGGTCGACCGGGCCCGCCCAGGCAGCAAGCACCACGTAATCGTCGACCGGCACGGCACACCGCTCGCGGTGTCACTGACCGGCGTCGACCGGCACGATGTCACCCAGCTCATCCCGCTCGTCGATGCCATCCCCCGCGTTCGTGGCCTGCGCGGACGGCCGCGCCACCGCCCGCGGCGCCTGTACGCCGACCGTGGCTACGACTTCGACAAGTACCGGCAACTTCTCCGGCATCGGGGGATAGCTCCGAAAATCGCCCGCCGTGGTGCCCCTCACGGCTCCGGCTTGGGCAAAACCCGCTGGGTCGTCGAGTGCACCTTCGCCTGGCTCCACCAGTTCAAGAGGCTGCGCACCCGCTACGAGATACGCGCCGATCTCCACATTGCCCTGCTCCAACTCGCCTGCAGCATCCTCTGCTTGAGGCGACTTCGAACCTCATTCTGAAATGATCAGTTAGTCGATACCTGGTGGGGGCGATGGAATTCAGTGAGCAGCAACCGGCTGGGACGACGGCTGCCACTCCCGCCTGATCAGTCCGTAGACCCACGAGTCGGAGACCTCGCCATTGACGACGCAGTCTTCCCGCAACGTCCCTTCACGAACGAAGCCGAGCTTCTCCAGCACGCGGGCAGAAGCCACGTTGCGTGTATCGGCCTCAGCTTGGACACGATTGAGGTCCACTGTGTCGAATGCCCACCGCAGCAGAGCGCGCGTGGCCTCGGTTGCGTAGCCGTGGCCCCACGCTGCATCGTCGAAGCAGTAGCCAAGCGATGCGCTGCGGTAGTCCGGATTCCACCGGTTCAAGCTGCACCAGCCGATGAACGCCCCGTCGGAGACACGATCTACGGCCAGCCGCGTCCCGGTGCCCTCCTGTGCCATCTGGCGGCAAGCGGTGATGAACTTCTCGGCGCGCGAGCGCTCCCTCCACGGGGGCGCGTCCCAGTAGCGCAGCACGTAGGCGCTGCTGTGCAGTGCGAAGAGGCCGTTCGCATCCGCGTCTTCGAAGGCCCGCAGTCGAAGGCGAGCTGTGGGCAACGAGGGGGTGGGCAGCGACGTCCTCATGTTCCCTCCCGTGATTGGTTTGCCGATATCAGACATCCGATGCGGGCCACTCGCAACGGGTTTTCTCGACGGGCTGGCAGAACGGCGTATCCGCCCATCAGCGCGACCGAGCGCCCCCAGAAGACAGCACCTGACGTGACACCCGGTCTGGCCCCCCGGGGGGCTGAGCAGGCTGGTCGCGACCCGCCGAAGAAACTACCGCCCTGGCACGGGGAACAGAGTGGACGGACCGGCGCTTCATCCCACCACCAGCGGTCGGGGAGCGAATGGACCATGCGGCAACGGACGAGATCCTGCAGAACCCCTGCGAACACCAGAGCATCGTCACGCCCGGCGGCTCCCTGCCGTACGTCGTGGCGTCCTGGAGCAAGCTGCCGATCGAGTCGGCCGCCTACGCCAGTTCCCGAGCTCCCTCCAGGCAGCACCACCCACGCTGCACGAAGACGACTTCTCCCACACCCGCCACGTCGTCAGCCTCGGTGACACCCTCCCTCTCGCCTCCGCACAAACCGGCTGACCCCAACCTGACCCACTCCGACAGCCCGTTACCCTCATGGGCGGCGGGCCGCCCCATCCACTGACGTCACTTCCCGGACGACACAGTGTCCTCTGACATCGAAGTTGGACTTTTGCCATCGAAATGGCACCGGTCAGGCGGTGCTGTTGAGCCGGGACACGATGGGTGGAACCTGGTCAGGCATGTCTAGAGATGTATCGCAGTCCGGATGAGGTCGGCGACGGCTCTGGACCGGCTGTGTGGTGGCCAGGCGATCACGGTGGTGACTTTCGGCGCGTCCAGCACGGACACGGCGGCGAGGTCACCGTGCAGTTGGGCTCGGCACGACTCCGGTGAGACCGCGCAGGCACGGCCGAGCGCGACGAGCTGCAACAACTGCGCGTGGTCGCGGACCTGCGGGCCGGGACCGGGCGGGTAGGTGCCGTCGGGGTCGGGCCAGCGTGGCAGGGGCAGGCCCGGCAGCCCGGTGATATCGGCCATGAGCACATGGTCCCGGACGGTGAGCGGATGCTCAGCTGGCAGGACCACCACCTGGCCTTCCGCGCTGAGCTCTTCGGTGTGGAACCCGGCCGTCGAGTCGAACGGTCGGTGCAGTAGCGCCACGTCAGCCCGGCCCTCTCGCAGGAATCGCTCCTGCTCGGCCGGACCGCACAGGATGACGTCGACCGGGACCGCGTCGGGTTCGGCGGCGTACGCGTCGAGCAGTTTCGCCAGCAGTTCTCTGGACGCGCTGGCCTTCGTGACCAGGACCAAGCCGGGACGGCCGGTCACGGAAAGGGCGGCGCGCCGGGTCCGACGCTCGGCGGCGTCGACCGCGTCGAGGGCCGCCCGGCCCTCGACCAACAGCACCGAACCGGCCTCGGTCAGCGTGACAGTGCGGCTGGTCCGATCCAGCAGCACTGCCCCGAGTCGGCGTTCGAGCTGCTGGATCGTCCGCGACAAAGGCGGCTGTGCGATCCCGAGCCGCTGCGCGGCACGCCCGAAGTGCAGCTCTTCAGCGACAGCGACGAAATACCGCAGTTCCCGGGACTCCATACGGCCACCGTACTCCGGACCAATACCTGGACGGTATCGTTGCCCACCCAATCGGTCTTGGACCCTCGGCCAGAGTCCGAGGCAGCATGGTCCCTATGAGCGAACAAACAATTGCGCTGGTCACCGGGGCGAACAAGGGAATCGGCTACGAGATCGCCGCGGGCCTGGGCGCCCTCGGCTGGAGCGTCGGCCTCGGCGCCCGCGACGACCAGCGCCGTGAGGCCGCGGTGGAGCAACTGCGCGCGTTCGGCGTCGACGCGTTCGGCGTACCGCTGGACGTGACCGACGACGCGAGCGCGGCCGCCGCCGCACGACTGGTCGAGGAACGGGCCGGGCGCCTCGACGTACTCGTCAACAACGCCGGCATCACCGGCGGCATGCCGCAGGAGCCAACCCGGGTCGATCCCGCCACCATCCGGACGGTCGTGGAGACCAACGTGATCGGCGTCATCCGCGTCACCAACGCGATGATGCCGCTGCTGCGCCGCTCTGCCTCGCCACGCGTCGTGAACATGTCCAGCAGTGTCGGCTCCCTCACCCGGCAGTCAGGAACCGCTGCTGAGCAGATGACGGGTCCGGTGGCCGTGGCGTACGCACCGTCGAAGACGTTCCTGAACGCCGTCACCCTCCAGTACGCCCGGGAGCTGAGCGGCACGAACATCCTGATCAACGCCGGCTGCCCCGGCTACGTCGCGACCGACCTCAACGGCTTCCGCGGCGTGCGCACTCCCGAACAGGGCGCGGCGATCGCCATCAAACTCGCGACCCTGCCCGACGGCGGTCCGACCGGCAAGTTCTTCGAAGACGCCGGCGTAGTGCCCTGGTGATGTGCACGGCGGTCGTCCCCGTTGGGTGAGGCGGCTTCGCCATGCGTCTCGAACAGGTTCCTCAACTGTGGCGGCCGTCTCGGCCAACGCGTCGGCGCCCGGGGCAACGCCCTGCACCACTCCGAAGGAACATTCCAGCGTGGGTGACGTTCGCCGCGGATCTTTCACAACTGATTCCAGCATGGATGGCAATTCACTGCAGGGTGCAAGCAGCGTGACCATTCAGTTCCAACCAGCGTGACCTGCGTTGTCCGCTTCGGAAGGTCACCACACCCTCGTGGTTCCAACTACCGTGTTACGTCACAGCTGGCGAGCTTCTCCTTCTTGCGCCAGTAGGCGCGCTTTGCTCGGCAGGAGCCTGAGCACGTCAGCCGGACCTGTCCGTAAGCACCCCGGGTGAGTGGCGTCCGCTGACGACGCAGCCGTCCGGTGGGAGGCCCGGAGGGATGCCCGCGGCTGGCTGGGGCAGGGGTGGGAGCCCGCGGTCGAGACGACGGTTGATGTAGGCCCAGCGGCTGCAGCGCTTCGAGCAGTAGATCTTGTTGGTGGGGCCGGAGACGAGGGGGCCTCGCAGGCCTGGCAGATCTCGGCCCGGGTCTGCGGAGGGAACGCTGCGTTCATCCGCGAGCGGTTGGCGGCTTGGCGGCAAGCCGGTGAACAGTACTGACGCGGCTGCCGATGGTAGGAGAGCCCCTTGCCGCATCCTGACGGTATGACACACCAGTCGGGTCTATGCGGGTAGACCCCTATGGTGAACAATCCATGACTGCCCGACCTCAACGGCAGGATGCGCGGCCTGCGTTGCGGCCCCGCCCGTACGCCCCGGGGGAGAATCACCCGCACGTGCTCCGGGGGTCAGCCGAGATTGAGGCTGCTGAGTGCGGTGGCCAGTCGGTGACGATCGCGCGCTGCGCGGCGGCAAGGGTGACCTTGCCGGCGCAGACAGCGGTGTGCAGCTTCGTCTCCACCGCGTCCTTCTGCACCGGCGGCACGGCGCGCTGGCCACTCGCGACCGCGGGGCATGACATGAGGGCGGATCATGTGGGCTGAATGTGGGGCTGTTGACGGAACGTGTCCTCAATGGCCTGCTCAGCGATGGACGTCTCTGCGCCGGTGAGCTGCTCTTGACCAAGGCACTGATCCGTTGAGCCTCTTCTGTGGTCGGCAGGAATCCCACCAGAAGACAAGGCAGAGACGGCTGCCGCACAAGGAGTTCGTTCTCCGAGGTGATCTGCGGCCAGCGTACGACCGAGACATTGACCCGGACGGCGTGTTCGTTGCCGGGCGCACCCAAAGGCTCAGAATGTGCACTCGGTGCCCGTGGAGGCGGCCCACTGCATCCACCAGCGAGGCGCACGCCAGCCCTTCGACCAGTCTCCTCGGACCGGGGTTCTGCTCAGCCTGCCGTTGACTCCCTTTCCGGCTGGAAGTGGCGGGACTGGCCGGTGCGAGCAGGCACGGCTGACGGCCGGTCCGGCGTGATACGGCGACGCGGCCGGGTCAGCGCTCTGCCGCGCTCCACTTCGGGCGGACCTCCAGGGCGTTGCGGTCCCACCGTGCGAGATCGGCCGCGGCCTCGTAAGTGCTCTGCAGGAACTCCAGCAGTGCCCGGTCGGGGTCGTCGGCGGTGCGCACAGCCTTGTAAGGGAGCAGGAACTCGCCCGCGTCCACGCTGTATGCCGCAGCGGAAGGCCGTACCGGATACCGGGCGTATCCCGCGGGCTCCGGGTAGGCGTACGAGTAGAAGCTGCCCTCGGCCGAGCCGCCGGGCCAGAAGCCACAGCTGGAAACCTCGTGCGAGTAGGCCTCGAGCATGACCCGGTCGGCGAGGTTCGGTGCGCCTCCCGGGTGCGGCGGCGCGGGCCGCCCGGAGAACCGGGTGACCGCGAGGTCCATTGCGCCCCAGAAGAAGTGCACCGGGCTGACCTTTCCGATGAACCTGGAGCGGAATTCCGTCAGCACACGCTGCGCCGAGGTGAGTTGTTCCCAGAAGCGGCGAACGTGGTCCGGCTGGTACGAGGCGTGCTCGGTGTCCTCGGGAAACGGGACCGCGGACTCGACCTCCACCGGGGTGGGCCGGAACGTCACCTCGATGCCGAGCGCGTCGAGCGCGGCCAGGGTTTCGTGGTGGAAAGCGGCCACCGACTTCGGTTCCAAGGGCACCCGGCACTCGCTGCCGTCGCTGGAGCGCACGTGCAGATGGTGGTCGCAGAAGTCGAACTCCATCTCGAAGGTGCGGTCGCCGTACGGGATGGCCGAGGTGGTCAATCCCCGCGTGGACACGTACAGCGGCACCTGCCACCAGTGGTTGACCATCGGCGCCTGTGCCAGCCGGACCTTGCCCACAATCTGAGTCCACATGTGCAGGGTGTTCCTGGTCTCGGTCCACTCCTCCAGAGGCGCGCTTGGCCACGCCTCGATGGTGTGTGACGGAGGCTGCTGAGTGCGAGGCATCATGCAAATCCTCCGTTCCTCGGACGGTCACCACCCAATTGTCCGCTGCCGTCCAAGGCCTCGCCAATCGATCGCGGCGGCCCCGGACGGCCCAAGTACCCGCCGCGGCTCCAGGCGGGACCGGCCGCAGGGTCGCCTCCTGCTGCTCGACTTCATGGATACAGCCGCGGATCCGCTCCACGAAGAGCAGCCCCCAGGTCTCGAGCACCCGTAGGTACGGCAGATCCGGCGGCAGGTCGGACAGCTGTCCGGCTGCCACGGTCGAAAGGCCCTGGAGGCGGGATCGGGTCCATGACCGCTCCGCCGCCTCAGTCACATCCTCCATGGTGGCGGCCACCTGTTTCGGCTCCATCCGCGCAGTCACCAGGTCTTCGCCATCGAGGGTGGCCCAGAACGGATGGGTGGACACGGTGACGGTCAGCTCAGCAGCCGGGCCAGCAGCCCCTCCACCCGCGCGTGCTGCTCGGGCGAAACCGGCTTCTTCCGCGGATCCAGTGATGCGGGTCATCCACCGCAACACTGGGTTCCGCAGACCACGGCAGCTCCCGCGGCTTGTGGGATGACACCCCAGCCGACCGATGCGGTTCACCCCGGGCGGAGACCTGTGACGCGACACACCGCAGTAGAGGATCCACAGTGCTCAGCACCTTGGGCGCGGGCCCCCAAAGCTCTTCTTGGACTGCCCGACACGGCCAAGCCAGCAAAGGCGCGGCAGACCAGGACGGCGGCCAGCCGGGCCCTGGAATCCGTGACTCCCCCGCCAGAGCCGGCTTCAGTCGGTGGGATTCGCCATGTACGGCGCTTATGTGGCTCTGGACGCCTTGCGACCCGGGCACGGAGGGTCGATCCCGGTTGCCATGGCGAGAAGACGGCACGCCTTGACAAGCTGCTTCCACAACCAGAAAACTGACCGACCAGTCGGTATGAAGGGACAGGGTTGTGGCCGAGCTGAGCATCTCCACCGCCGCGGGCGTGTTCGACGCCACCACGGCAGGTCCCCCCGAGGGCCGCCCGGTACTACTGCTGCACGGTTTCCCACAGACAAGGCTGGCGTGGGAACACCAGATCACAGCGCTGGCCGCCCACGGCTACCGCGTCGTGGCACCCGATCAGCGTGGCTACTCCCCCGGAGCGCGGCCCGAGCGGCCCGACGACTACTGCATCAGCCTCCTCGTCGACGACGTCCTCGCGATCACGGAGGAACTCGGCTGGACAACGTTCGACCTGGTCGGCCATGACTGGGGAGGCGCGGTGGCATGGTGGACCGCCGATGCCCATCCCGACCGCATACGCACCCTGACCGTCGTCTCGACCCCGCACCCTGGCGCTCTGGCCAGCGCCCTGCGCACGGACGAGGACCAGCGTGCACGGTCGCACTACATGCTCGACTGGCGTGAGACGCCCACGACCGAGAACGGCATGCTCGCCCATGACGCCGACAAGCTACGCACCCTCTACGCCGGCAGGATCCCCCAAACCAGCGCCGACGCCTACGTCCGGCACCTGTCCCAGCCGGGCGCACTCACCGCGGCCCTGAACTGGTACCGCTCCGGCCGCCCTGAACGCGCCATCGGCACCATCGACGTACCCACCCTGTACGTCTGGAGCACGGAGGACACCGCGTTCGGCCCAGCAGCCGCGCAGGAGACCGGGCAATGGGTCAAAGCGCCGTACCGATTCGAGACCCTCCAGGGCATCAGCCACTGGATCCCCGAAGAGGCACCCGAAACACTGAACCGTCTCCTGCTCGAACACCTCCAGAGCCATCAAAAGCGCTGAATGAAGCTGGTCCAGCAGTACCCCGCCCGAAGACAGTGGCAACTCAGCCTCGAGCCAGCCGAGTTTCGCAACAAAAGCTGCAACGGCGCTGCCCTCTCCGACCTCACGGCACCCCAGTTCACCGACGACGGCACCAATCCCTGCCCGGATGTCGGCGCTCTCCGCCAAGACCCAGCTGGTCACGCTCGGTATTGGCGGCAACGACATCGGCTTCAGCTCTAGAGCTCGCGATGCACCAGTTGGCTTCGGGCGTCGTCGGTGACGGCGACCAGGCGCCCGAGGCTCTCGCCCTCCGCGGCCAGCTCATACGTTCCGTCCCCTGCGCCCCACGGCGTGCCGGGCAGGTGCTTCCTCTGCCTGCTGTAACCGGTGGTGCGCATCGGCAGATCAGACGGGCGCTGCCTGTCTGACTGGTGCAGGTGCAGGCACAGGCGCAGATGACGGTCCCCCTCGCAGCGGACTGCTCCGAACGTCTGGAAGCGACCGCCGGCCCTACTGCGCGGCCCGGAACAAGCCGGCCCAGGTGCGGTCGCGGCCGGGCAGGCCTCCCGTTCCGATCTGGCAGACGTAGGGGCAGAAGACGCTGTTGAGCACCCAGGGAGGGCTGTCCGGGCCGAAGTCGGGGATTGGCGCGCCCTGGGTGATGCCATAGCCGGCCACGGCGAGCTTGCCGGTGTCGCGCAGGCGCGCTATCTCGTTCGTGATGAAGGTCTTGTGGTTGGCGAACCACGTGTTGGAGAGCAGGAAGTCGTTCCACTTCTGCTCCGTGAAGGGGTTGTTGGCGGCATCGTGGATTACCTGCCACACCGGCGTGCCCTCTGGGGTGCCGTAGGCAGTCGTGAAGGAGGGGTCCACCGGGTCAGCCATGTGCTGCTTCCAGAGCTGGATCAGGGAGAATTCGGTGGCGAGGAACTTCTGGTCCGGGCGCAAGTACGGCAGCACGAAGTCGATGTACTTCTGCGCCGCGTCGATGCCCGCCACGTGCGGGTGGATGTCCACACCGGCGATGTTGGCATTACCGGCCGCGAAGGTCATCCAGCGCTTCGTCTGCGTGTTCTGATTCGCAGGGTCTTCCAGGCCGTTGAGCGCACCCATGTAGAGGGCTGTCTTGCAGTCCGTGCCGAAGTACCTATTCCGGTATTGGACGGCGTGCCGGGCGAGTGCCTCGTAGAAGTCGTTGATGAGGGGGGTGGTGCGGTCCACCGGTCTGGTCTCGTAGAAAGGTTCGTTGCCGACGGTGACGATATCGGCCTTGCCGAGGACCGCGGCGAGGACCTTGTCGAACCGGGACAGGGCGGTATTCATGGCCGCGGTGCCAGGCACGGGGATCGCCGTGTCGTGGTACTGGAACTTCGTGGAAAGCACGGTGCCGTAGCCGTCGGAGGCCGCCTGCAGCAGCTTCGCCATCCCGGTCTGGGTCGCCGGGTCCCCCTGGTCGGCGTCGGACATCAAGTAGAAGCCACGGATCCAGGTGGCGGAGACGGCCGCCAGCTCGGCGTAGTCGATCCGGTCCAGGGACTCGTTGACATTGGCGGCGAGGACACCCGAGGCGGAGGGCGCGCTCACCTGGCTCACGACCGCACCGGACAGCGCGGCGTCGAAGGAACCGCCGCCTTCGGCGGTGGGGCCGTCACCGCGCCTCCCGTTCGCGTCGCGGGCCCCCAACCCGGCGACCGCAAGAGCAGCGCCTGTGGACAGGGTGAGCAATCGGCGCCGGGAGGTCATCCCTCGCTGCAGCCCGCCACCGGATTCCGTTCCCGTTCCCTGCATGTGCTCGCCTTCCCTTCAGGTCCCGCCAGCGAAAAAGCCCTCACGTCCGGAGGACAACAGCTTCTCAGGGCGCGTCGGAGCCTTCGGCTTCGAGCAGGTAGATCTGTTGTTGGATGAACTACTCGGCGTGTCTCGTACTTGTTCGGGGTCACAGAATCTGACCTCGATCTGCCTGTGATCTCGAGCACCTTGCCGGGGTTGTCCGACGGCCGCGCCCCCACGAGCTGTTCGACCTCGACAGCGACCGGCAGGAGCTGAACGACCTGGCTTGGCGCGGCGGTGCCGCCCTCGCGCTGCCCGCCTCACCTCGCGATGGTTCCTTTTCGAACTAGTTCGAGGTAGTGATCCCAGTCCCAGTTGGCGCCGGGGTCGGTGTGGGTAGCGGTGGACACCTCGTGGTGACCCAGGATGTGGGTACGGTCAAGGGGAATCGCATAGCGCGCGCATACGGCCGCGGTGAGCGCGGCCGACGAGGCGTACATCTCGTCGGTGAACCAGGCGGTGGAATTGACCCAGCCCTCGTGTGTGATGCCGATGCTGCGGTCGTCGCAGTCGGGATTGCCGGCGTGCCAGGCGATGTCCTTCTCCCGGACGCACTGGCCGATGTGGCCATCTGCCGAGCGGACCAGATAGTGGGCCGAGGTTTTCCGGGCGGGGTTCTGGAAGACGGCGGCGGCGTCGTCGAAGTGTTCCTGCGTGACGTGGATGACCACGCAGTCGATCGGCTGGCTGCGAGGGCGCCGCGCGGTGCGGTAGTTGGCCGGGTCGGCGGGCAGCCACTGCGCGCCTGGGTGGTCGACGACTGCGGGATAAGGGCCGGTACCGGCCGCGGAAGCGGTTCCGGCGGTGGCTGGGGTAGCGGCTGCCGTGGTCAGGGTGACGGCGGCGGCACCACGCAGGACCGTACGGCGTGACGGGGTAGGTTTCCGGTTGCCATCGCTGCGGTGGATCGGGCCGGTCATGCCCCATCCTCCTGCGAGGTCCGATACCAGTTGTGCTGGGCGAGCTTGGGGACATAGACCCCTTGCGGCAGATCGTCGGTGAGCCGGACCGACCAGCGCTGCAGTCGCTGCATGAGATCGGCCTTGACCTTGCGCATGCTCGGATCGTCCCAGCGGTTGTGCAGCTCCATCGGGTCCTTGTCGAGGTCGTAGAGCTCACCGACGCCGGGGACGTGCTCGTAGAGCTTGTAGTGGTCGTGCCGGATCATCCGGGACGAGCCGCTCTGGGTCACGCTGTTCAGCTCGTCGTACCTGGTGCCTTCGTAGGGGAAGTGCAGCGGTGGCCGGGCGTCGTCGGGATAGGACAGGCCGCCGAAGCCGCGTTCGGTGACGATGTCGGCGAACTCCGCGGCCGGGTAGTCGGCGCCGGTGAGCATCTGCCACAGGCTGCGGCCCTGGACACCCAGGGGGATGGGGCGGCCGACCGCCTCGCACACGGTGGGCAGGATGTCGGCGATCGATACGAAGTCCTTCTTGTTGTCCTGAACCCTGACGCCGCAGCCGTGCACGATCATCGGGATGTGGGCCAGGACCTCGGGGATGCCGGCACCCTTGCGCTGCAGGCCGTACTCGGCGGTGTAGTCGCCGTGGTCGGCGAGGTAGATCAGCAGGGTGTTCTCCCACAGCCCCTGTTCCTTCAGATGGTCGACGAGCCGGCGCAGCTGGTCGTCGATGAGGCGGAGCATGCCGCAGTAGATGGCGCGGTAGCGGCGCCAGAGCTTGTCGTAGCCGGGGCGCTTCTCCTCCACCAGGTCGCGCAGCCACTTGTAGGCACCTCCCTTGGCCTCCGCGGCCTCGGGGCCGGAGGCCCGCTCGGGGATCTCGTCCTCGAACATCGAGAAATACGGCTCCGACACCTGGTACGGGTTGTGGGGCTCGGGCGTGGAAACGAAGGCGAAGAACGGCTTGTCGGGGTCCCGGGCGTCTATCTGATGGATGGCGTCGGAGACGATCCGGTACGGGTACTGCTGCTCCGCCGGAAACGGGGTGGGTGCAGTCGTCGGGCCCATGTCGATGGATTTCAGCCAGGCGGTAAAGGCGCGCTGCTCGGTGGTGGTGTCCGGCGCCTTCGTGTGCCCGTACTCGGAGAAGGCGTCGTAGTCCGCTGGATCGTCCCGGTACATGTGCGTCTTGCCGGCGTAGAACAGTTGGTAGCCGGCGCCGCGCAGCACATCGAGTAGGTCGTCTCCGCGCGACACGTCAGCCGGGCTGCTATTGGAGTTCTGCCGTACCCGGTGGGTGCTGGGCCATCTGCCGGTGAGCAGGCTGGTGCGCGCCGGGACGCAGGCGGGTGCGGTGGTGTACGCGCGGCGGAAGCGGGTGCCCTGGGTGGCGATGGAGTCGAGAAACGGCATCGTGTCCAGGTCGAAGCCCATGCCCGCGGTGAAGTCGGCGCGGACCTGGTCGTTCATCGCGAACACGATGTTCGGAGCAGTCGGGCAGGTCACAGTGTCCCCTTTCAGAAGGAGAACGTGGTCGGAGTAGTCGGGCGGGACGCTGATCAACCGTCGGTGCACTGCGCGGGCTGACGCCCCGCAGGGGGAGATCACGCCGTCGTGAGCCTTACTCGCCGATGGCATGGCCCCGGCTCGGGCGTTGGACGTAAAGGCGGTTGCCCTGCGGGCCGGTCCACTCCAGACGGACGACGCCGGGCACCGCGGCGTCGGCGATGCGTGCCGGGTCGGCCCAGTAGCCGAAGTTCGGGTTGCGGAAGAAGGTCGCCCACAGCCGGCCGCCGGCGTCCGCGAAGATGTTGTTGTGGCCGGCGCCCACGCCCAGTGTCCAGCGGCGTGAGTACGGGCCCTCGAAGTGGTCGGCGACGGCGGCGATGGCGTCGTAGTGGTATTGCGTCCGGCCGGGGGCAGCCGCGTCGTAGGCGTAGCGGATGCTGTCGTCGGCGGCCGTCGAGGTGCGGTCCCACGCGGACTGCAGCAGGTAGTACTTGCCACCGTGCTTGCAGACGTACGCACCCTCCAGGTAGGGCTCAGGGGTGTAGGGCTGCTGCTGGAACGCCGGCAGGTTGGTCGTGAGAACGATGTCCTCCATGTCGTCCCGGAACTTGGCGTACAGGTTGTTGTGCAGCACCAACCAGGCGTCGTCGCCCTCGGTGTACATGCTGCCGTCGATGTGAAAACGCGCCCCGGGGTCGATGTACGGTGCGTCGGGGAGCGCATCGCCGAAGGGCTTGTCGAGGCTGCCCTCGATGAGCCGGTACGGTCCCTCGATGCCGCCGTCGCTCACCAGCAAGAACGAGCCGACCTTGCGGGAGTGGGTGCCCATGCACGCCACGATGTACCAGGTGTCGCGGAAGCGGTGTACCTCAGGAGCCCAGACCTCGCCGCGTTTGCCGAACTGGTCGTCGTGCCAGTACTCCTGCCACGGAGCAACGACAGTACGCCCGGACCGGTTCTCCCCGGCGAACTCCGGCGACCACACCTTGCCCCGCTCGGCGCCGGGTCTGACACCGGTCGTGTCGACGAGCCGCCACGGCCCCTTGATGGAGTGGGCGACCCAGACGAAGATGCCGTCGTTCCAGGGGGCGGCCGCGTCGAGTCCGGGCACGCGGGTGGTGCCCGTGGCGACATAGACCGGGCAGCCGCCGACGCGGAAGCAGTTGACGTAGGTGTCCCGCATCCAGACCCGGCCGAACTCTTCGTCACGGGGGCGCAACTCGAGTGGGAGGACGAAGGAGTTGTCCGCACGGGGCCACAGGTCCAGCCGGGTGTCGGCGGTGCCGTAGGGCTCGGGGTCGGGCCAGTTGGACGGATGGCGTCCCCCCGACGCGGCTCGCGTCGGCGCGGCCTGTGCCGTCGCCGTGGGCAGTGCCGCCGCCGCTCCCAGACCCGCCATACCGGCCAACAGCGTGCGGCGGTGGAATCCGCTATCGGTGCTGGTCATCAGTCACGTTCTCCTTTGTCGTCCGGTACGCCGGTGCCATGTCCGGGAGGGCTGCCGACGGTGGCCGGTGCCTTCTCGTGCGCCGTGCCGACGACCGCGCTCACCCGTGGACGGTGGCCAGGCCGGTGGTGCGGCGTGCGACGCGGATCGCCTGCTGCGCCCGGGGATCAGGGGTCAGCCCTTCCGCCGGACGAGCATGTGGGGGCGTCCCTGGTCGGTATGGCGCAGCATGTGTACGGCTTTTTTTTCCGTCAACATGCCGGACAATTAATCCGGAGCGTCCCGCGCCTCGGCCTTCCGTGCGCCAGGGCGTTTGCGCAGGTCTCGGGGCAGGCCGATCGATCGGACGCGGTGGGTCACGATTATGTAACGAGAGGCGTGGTCGCGGGACTTATGGAGGCCTCAAACCGCGCAACAGCGGCGGCGGCAACCGTCAGCCTTCATCGCACTTCCCGCCACCGAGGGGCGAAGGCCCCCGGGGGCGCAGGCCGCGGAAACAGGGTCGGGTCGCGGAGGCGGAGATCTCGCATGCCGCTCGACCCGCGGCTCGGGGGCCGTCCATCTTCTTTCGTGCATTTTTCTGTGGGGTGTTGACGGAATAAATCGACCTCTCTACGTTGACCGGCAAGCAGTCGCCCGGAGTACACCTACTGGTCAGGCGCACCCACGAGGACCGCGTGATGCGTGCGCTGCACGAGAAGGGCGTTTCAAGACTTCGTGCTCCAGAGGGAGACGGTGAAGCGCTTGCACGGTCCTGTCTTGATCGGTGTACTGCGGCCGTCCACTGATGGCGGCGAAGTAGCCGCTGGACGCGGTCATGCAATGGTCCATTCAGCGGTGCTGAGGTAGAGAAAGTCGATGATCTCCCGCGGCGGGCACGCGGCGTCTGCCCCCGGAGCGGGGGCGGAGCCGGCTGCGCGGCGGGGGCTGCGGTCGATGCGGCGGACCGAACGCATCTGCAGATCGACGGCCAGGAACTCCTGATCCGCTCCTACACCGTGCGTCGGTCCGCGTTGGAAACCCTGTTCACTGCGCATGCGTTGACACGATCGTGGACGCTGCGCTCCCACCACGGATGTGGCCGTGGCCCAGGACTGGTGGCCCGGCGCTTCTCATTCTGCTCCAAGGCAGCTCGGCACTCTTGGTGCACCTTCGCCGCCACCCACACCATCACCGTGAGCGGTCGCCCCCAGTCCGTGCTGGTTTGCTGCAGCTGCGACGGTCCTAGCCCGCTGGGACGGATGCAGCGTGCCGGCCTTCCGCCTCGCGCAGGACGACGTCAGCGAGCGCCCGGGCGTGGCCGGTCAGCTGGAGGTGATCTGCTCGCAGTCGCGTGTCGTGAGCGTACCCTCGCCTGTCCACGCGAGGTGCATGGCGGGCCTCGCTGCTGGGGCGTCTTCGCGCGGGCGGCCGGCGGTCACCGCTGGAAGCCCTCGCCGCCGTTGGGCCGGTGACCGTCCGCTCCTGCGACGAACTCTGTCCCCCGCAAGACCGAAGCAGATCGGCGCAGGTCTCTCTGCGCAGGCAGATGCGTGGAAGCGAGTGGCGGGGCAAAGTGGGGGCATGACGACGACGCTCGGTGCCTTTGTTCTCAGTACTCCCGATCCGCCCGCGCTGGCTGACTTCTACCGGGCCCTGCTGGGCTGGCAGGAAGTCGATCGCGAGCCGGAGTGGGTCCGCTTGCGGGCTCCAGAACAGGAACGCCCCAGCCTCAGCTTCCAATTGGAAGCCGACCACACGGCCCCCGTCTGGCCTCAACGCCCAGGAACTCAGCAGATGCAAGCACACTTGGACTTGCAAGTCGACGACCTGGAAGCGGAGACCGAGCGAGCTCGCGCCCTGGGCGCGACGCTGGAGGAGTACCAGCCTCAGAAGGACGTACGGGTCTTCCGCGACCCTCACGGCCACCCGTTCTGCCTCTTCCTCCCGGGCGCCTGAACGACCCGGCTTAGCACCGGGACGGAGGCAGGCGGCCGGCACCTCCACCAGCGAGGTCCGAACGACATTCTCCTCGGCCCCCTGCCAAGTACACCCCGACGAGGACGCCGAGGCGTCTGGACACGCTGAGGGACTCGAACTGGAGTGGGGCGGCATGACTTCCAGCGAAGATGCACACCAGGCGCAGCTGGCGGGCCCCCAGCATAGTCCGAGGCCTGCAACTGACGGCGAGGGCGGGCTGTTGCAGCTTTTGAACCAGCGGCTGCTGGAGTCCGCTCTCTGCCCACGTCGGGAGGCTGACGGGTCAGGAAGGTTGGCAGTGCCCGCTGTGATGGCGCTGGTGTTTGTCAGCAGGGAGCCAGCTTTCGGTGATCCCACACCGGGTGCAGGCCGATGAGGACACCGTAGGCCGGGTGAAGCACAGCTCGACCAGTTCATCCGGCAGGGGGGTCAGCTCACGCAGATCAGCCCGAGCACACAGATCCCCGACGGGGAGGTCGCCACCGGTGTGGAGCTTGACTGGGACGTGCCCGAAGTACCTGAAGACGAAGTATGCGACGTGCCCGAAGTGCCCGAAGACGAAGTATGGGAAGCGCTCGAAGTGCCCGAAGTGCCCGAGGACGAAGTATGCGATGTGCCCGAAGCACCTGAAGACCCCGAAGTTCCCGACCCCGTGCCCTCGGTGGCCGTCGGGGCGGGTGGCTGGGTCGCCGTCGTACCGGTGCCGGCGGTCGTCGTGTCGGAGGAGGGCGCGGACGCGGTCCGCTGCGCGGCGGCCTTCGACGTCGTTTGCGGGGCGGCGGCCGTGTCCGGCTGCGTCCCGGCAGAATCCGTGTGGGTCGCGCTGTGCCCGGGACGCTGTTGCGAGGTGCCGGTCGTGGGGGACTGGGAACTCGTGGTCGAAGGCTTCCGGTGCTTGCCCGTTCCGGCCGACGGGAGCAGGGTGGTCTGGTCCGCCGACTGCTCATCGGTGCCCACGCTCGAGAGGTCCGTGGCCGTCGACGCCTCGGCGCGGTGGCCGGAGCCGCGGTCCATCGAGGCGACGGTCAGACCGCCGCCGACGAGCGCGACGGCGGTCGCGACCACGGCTCGGCGCTGGTTCTTCTTCCAGCGGGCCCGCTGTCGGCGACGGGCCGCCCGCCCCTGCGTCGCGGGTGCCGGACCCTCGGCATCACTGTCGGCGCCCTCGAAATCACCGCCGGAGTCCTCGAAAACACTGCCGACGTCGACGTAGGCGCCGTACGCGTCGGTCCCCCGTGTCGCTGCCACCTCCGGCCAGAGCGCTGTGGCGGCCGGGGCCGGGACGGTGCGGTCGCCTGCGGGCAACGGCGCTATGTCCGGGGCGTAAGCACCGCAACCGGGGCACACCAAGGCTCCGTTGAGGTGCCGATGGCACGAGGAGCAGTAGTCCATCCGCTTCTTCCTGACGGTTTTGCACGAGGGATCGAGCGTGGGATCGAGCAGCCTGCAACGGTAACGGCGCCTTCGAAAGATCGTGTGAGGCGGATGTGGCGCTCCTGTGCCGATTCTCTTGCTCATCGCGCGAATTTCCAGGTGACCTGCGTGCCCGTGGTCTTGATCACAGTCACCGTGACCCTCGGGCGAGAGGTACACCGGGCGTTGTCGCTTGGCCCTGCGCCGGGGAATCCGAGCAGCACCGTAAAGATCAACGACGACCGCAGAACATGGATTCGAGCCCCCGAAGTCGCCTGAGTGGCCTTGTTCGCGAGTCATGGTTCCGACTCAGGTTCCGTGATCGGTGACACACCCGCACCAGGCCGGTGTCGTGGAGACCGTCAGTGTCACCGCCGGACGGATGACGCGCGTCGTCGACGGCACCGAACACACGGTGGCGGCCGGGCAGACAGCCACGTTCGACGGCGATGCCCGCCACACCTACCGCGGCTCGGACACCGAAACCTGCAACCTGATCATGACCGTTCACATCCCACCCGACCCTGCTCAGGATCTGCGGCAGACCCGGCGTACGTCGGAGTGCGGCTCGAAGTCCGAAGCCCACACCAGGTCGCCGGCACGCGTGAGGCAGATGACTCCGTCCAGAATCGGATACACGACCCGCTCCACATCGTGCCGGACTACTGAGCCCCCCACCGTGCCGCCGCACCGCGGCTGGAACGCTGCAGCGGGCTCGAGCGCCCCGTGGGTATCGGAGTCCACAACGTAGGCGTAGATCCACCCGTCGCGGTGGCGCGTGATGACCTTCGGCGGCGCAGGAAACATCCGCAGAGGCTCACGCACAAGTCGGGCCACCCGAGATCCGGGGGCGGCGTGCACGCCGAGCGAGGCGTGGGCAGGCCGACTACCACGCTCTGACGGGCCAACTATCGCGCTCAGTAGCCAGGTGGAGCGCTCAGTCACATCCGGGATCGCCAGGTGAGGCCGAACTTCGCGACTCGCACGTTCGATTTATGTTCGAGTAATGTAGAGACCCGTAGGGGGCATTTGAGTGGTTTTGTACCGGAGGTGGTGATGGGCGGCGGTGTTCACCTGCATGTCGCCAGCGGCTACTCCGCCCGCTACGGCGCTTCCCACCCGCATGACCTCGTTGCCCGGGCCGCAGAGCGGGGCATCGGGACCCTCGCGCTGACCGACCGAGACACGGTCACCGGGATCGTTCGCTTCGCGAAAGCCGCTGCCGTGGCGGGTGTGCGGCCCATTTTCGGTGCCGACGTCGCGGTCGCCCCGCACTCCCCCGCCGGTCCGGGCCGCCGGGGGCGGATACCGGTCCGTGGGGGCGCGCATGTGGTGGAGGCGCCGCTGCGGGTGACGCTGCTCGCGCAGGACGCCACCGGGTGGGGGCGCCTGTGCCGTTTGTTGTCAGCCGCGCATGCCACGTCGGTGGGTGGGCCGCCGGTCGTATCCTGGCCGGTGCTGCACCAGTACGCGGATCAGGGTCTGACCATTTTGCTGGGGCCGGCCTCGGAGCCGGTGCGGGCGCTGTCAGCCGGGCGGCCGGATATCGCTGAACAGCTCCTTGCGCCGTGGCGGGAAGTCGCGGGGTCGAATCTGCGCATGGAGGTCCTGTGGTGGGGTCTGGAGAGCCTGGGGCCCGGGTCGCTGCGGCTCGCCGCGCACACGCTCGCTCTCGCCGACCGTCTCGATATACAGGCTGTGCTGACCAACGCGGTCCGCTACGCCGACCCCGGCCAGCACAAGATCGCCGACGTCCTGGACGCCGCCCGGCTGCTGCGTCCCATCGACCGGCGCCGCCTGGACTGCGGGGAACGCTGGCTCAAGGACCCGGATGCGATGACGACCGCGGCCGAGCAGATCTGCCGGGCCGCCGGCGCCGGGCCGACGCGTGCGGCCGAACTGCTCGCTGAGACCGCCCGCACCGGTGAGCAGTGCGTGATCGATCCGGTGGCCGATCTGGGGCTGGGCCGGCCGCATTTCCCGGAGCCGGCCGTCGTGGGCGCGGATGCCGGAAAGGGCGGGCCGATGCGGTTGCTGAAGCAGCGGTGCGAGGCCGGGATGGTCGCCCGCGGACTCGACCTGGACCAGCGGGCCATGGATCAGCTCGACTACGAGCTCACCGTCATCGGTCGGCTGAGGTTCGAGCCGTACTTCCTCGCAGTCGCCCAGGTTGTCGCCGACGTGAGGGACATGGGGATCCGGGTCGCCGCCCGCGGGTCCGGCGCGGGTTCGATGGTCAACCACTCCTTGTTCGTCGCCACCGCCAACCCGCTCGAGCACCGGCTGCTCTTCGAGCGGTTCCTCTCCGAGCGCCGTACCTCGCTGCCGGACATCGACGTCGATGTGGAGTCGGCCCGCCGTCTGGAGGTCTACGACCGGATCATCGAGCGCTTCGGCACGGAACGAGTCGCGGTCACAGGCATGCCCGAGACCTACCGGGCCCGCCACGCCCTGCGCGACACCGGCCTCGCCCTGGGGCTGGCCCCCCACCTCATCGACAAGGTCGCGAAGTCGTTCCCGCACATCCGCGCCTGCGACATCCGTGACGCCCTGAC
Organism: Streptomyces sp. NPDC051320; assembly: GCF_040682175.1. Classification (NCBI taxonomy): domain Bacteria; kingdom Bacillati; phylum Actinomycetota; class Actinomycetes; order Kitasatosporales; family Streptomycetaceae; genus Streptomyces; species Streptomyces sp. NPDC051320. Next base: position 52,858 of record NZ_JBFBAL010000021.1, on the reverse strand, counting down.
CCAGCTTCCGGAGCTGCGGCAACTCGCGGCGCAGGCCGGCTCCTACGGGCCGCTCTGGGAGCTCGCCGAGGGGCTCGACAAACTGCCCCGCGGGATCGCGATGCACCCCTGCGGAGTCATCCTCTCCAACACCACGCTGCTGGACCGCCTCCCGGTTCAGCCGACACCGGGCGGGCAGTACCCGATGCTCCAGGCCGACAAGGAAGACGTCGAAGACCTCGGCCTGCTCAAGCTCGACGTACTGGGCGTGCGGATGCAGTCGGCGATGGCCCACGCCGTCGCGGAGATCCGCCGTACGACCGGCCGGCAGATCGACCTCGACAACCCCGACCATGTCCCCCTGGACGACGTGTTCGCGTTCAAGATGATCCAGGACTCCGACACCGTCGGCATGTTCCAGCTCGAATCACCGGGACAGCAGGACCTGGTCGGCCGGCTCCAGCCCCGCGATCCGCAGGACGTCATCGCCGACATCAGCCTCTTCCGCCCCGGACCGGTCCAGGGCGGCATGCCCGCCCTCTACATCGCCGCCCGACACGGTGCCGCCCCCGCCTACCCCCACCCCGATCTCGAACCCGTACTCCGCGACACCTACGGGGTCACGATCTGGCACGAACAGATCATCGACATCCTGGCCGTGATGACCGGCTGCGACCGCGCCCTGGCAGAAGTCGCCCGACGCGCCCTCGCCGACGAGCAGCGCCTTCCCGAACTGGAAGCATGGTTCAGGGAGAAGGCCGGCGCCCGCGGCTACAGCACGACAGTCCTCGACGAGGTCTGGGCGATCGTGGAGTCTTTCGGGGCGTACGGGTTCTGCCGCGCGCACGCCGTCGCGTTCGCCGTCCCTGCCCTGCAGTCCGCCTGGCTCAAGGCCCACCACCCCGCAGCCCTGTATGCCGGACTGCTCGAGCACGACCCCGGCATGTGGCCCCTGCGGGTGATCGTCGCCGACGCCCGCCGCCACAACGTCCCCATCCTGCCCGTCCACGTGAACCTGTCCCGCCCGACGTACACAGTCGAGGACACCAACACGGGCTGGGGCGTGCGGTTGTCTCTCTCCTCGGTGAAGGGCATATCGGAGGAGCAGGTCGAGCGGATCGCCACCGGCCAGCCCTACAACTCCCTGCAGGACTTCTGGCAGCGCGCCCGCCCGGCCCTGCCGATCGCCCAGCGCCTCGTCCAGATCGGCGCCCTCGACCAGCTGAAGGGCGAGCTGACCCGACGCGACCTGATGCTGCAGACCGGCGAACTCCACCGCCACACCCGCACCCGCCCCGGCGCCGGCCAGCTCCCGCTCGATGACACCCTCATCACCTCCGGGCCGTCCGGACTGCGGGAGATGACCAGCCGCGACATCCTCGACGCCGAACTCCAGGCACTGAACATCGACGTCTCCCAGCACCTGATGGAGCACCACCACCGGCTTCTGCGGGAAATCGGAGCCACCGACGCCCAGCACCTCAAAGCCATGGAGCCAGGACAACAGGTCCTCGTCGCCGGGGTACGGGCCTCCACCCAGACACCACCCATCCCGTCGGGGAAGCGGGTCATCTTCGTCACCCTCGAAGACGGCTACGGCCTGGTCGACATCGCCTTCTTCGAAGACTCCCACGACTGCGCCCACACGATCTTCCACCACGGAGTCCTCCTCGTCCGTGGCACCGTCGAAGCCCGCGGCCCGCGCCGCACCGTGGTCGGGAAAATGGTCTGGGACCTCGAAGAGATCGCCACCACACGCCGCGACCACGGCCTTCAGCCCGTCCTCGAACTCCTCGGCCGCACCGGCCCAGCACCCACACCCGCCCAACCCGCCCCATCCCCGCCCGCTCCCTCACGGACCCTCACCAACGGCACCGCCGGCGCCAAGCTGCACCCCTACGCCGACCTTCGACCCCCCGGCACCCGCTCCGCCGACCTCAACCGACTCGGCCACACCAGCCCCGGGAGCGCCGGATGACCCACAGCCCCCGCACCATCATGCGGATCCACTTCCACCCCGCCGTGCCGACCGCCGAGCTCTACTAGCAACTCCTGGCCGTCCCGGAAAACATCACACCCCGCAACGCCGCCCACGAGGCCGACTGGTGTACTGACGTCGACCTCACCGGTGCCCTGCGCTCTCGGCAATTTCTTTGGGGCTTTCTACGTGGTGGTCTGACAGTGCTGGACGGTGCCTCGTTAAGCCGGCAGTTCATTAGGGCCTGTCCGGCGGCTCAGGCCGGGCGGCCCGCCGGCGCTGCATCGCTGTAGCCGACCCGCCGGGCAAGGGGCTGGGTGGGTGGAGCGGGTTGGGTCCGTCGATAATGCCTCGACATCCGTCGCGGTGATCGGGCACGCTTCGCTCGATGACCGGAATCGACGACACGCCGCCCGCGTGGGACGAGCGCACTCAGCTCACCACGTTTCTCGACTACGCACGTGACACCGCCCGCGCCAAATGCAATGGCGTCTCTGCGGAGAACGCCCGCAAGGCGCTCCTGCCGGGCTCACCGCTGATGACCATGAGCGGAGTGATCAACCACCTCCGCTGGGTCGAGTACTACTGGTTCCAGGTGGTCTTCCTCGGCGAGGAAGACCGGGCCCCCATGACAGAGGAGGACCCCGACCGCGAGATGCGTATCGCCGTCGACTTCCCGCTTGGGCAGTTGCTCGACGAATACGCCGAACAGAGCGCCCACTACCGCGAACTGGTCACCGGGAACGGCCTGGACAACCAGGCCCAGCGAGCCATCCGCAACGGCCTCCACGTCGATCTGCGCTGGATCCTCCTCCACCTCATCGAGGAGACGGCCCGCCACAACGGCCACCTGGACATCCTGCGCGAGATGCTCGATGGCACGACCGGCGATTAGTGTCCTGAGTCAGTAATTCCTCGGCAGTATGAGGCCAGGGATTCGAGGGCCTGGTCGGAGAGGCACAGACGCTGGTCGGCGGGCGGCACGTGGGACAGGATCTTCGCGCAGGTCCTCGCCGACGCCGACGCAGAGGGGCGCATCGACTGATCGGTGGTGTCCGTGGATTCCACCCCCTGCCAAGCGCATCAGCACGCCGCCGGGGCCTGTAAGAAGCCACCGCGGCTACCGGGAAAGGTGGGGCCGTCCCGGCAACACCGCCCCGACGAGGGCCTCGGCCGATCCCGCGGCGGCCTCACCTACATAACGCACCTGGCTGGGAAAGGCGGCCGTCGGCCCCTGGCCCTCCCCGGGCCAGTGGGGCGACGCCCCGCTACTCATCCCCGTCATGGAACGCATCCGCGTCGGCCGGCTCCGCGGCGGGCGCCCTCGCACCCGACCTGACCGCCTCGGCGGCGACAAGACCTACTCCCCCCGCCGCTACCTGCGCAGACGACAGATCAAGCACACCATCCCGGAGCCGAAGAACCGGCGGCCCAACCGTCAGCGCCGCGGCAGCAGGGGCGGACAGTCGAGCGATGACATCGACTTGGCCCGGGCCGGGAGCTCGATCGATCCCAAGCGCGCCACGGTCACTCGTTTCGCTCAGCCCGTGGTGGAGAGCCGCGGTCAGGTGAGCGACGCCGACCTGTCGGCTGTGCGAGGCGCTGGGTGCACCGGCCCGCAGCTCCTGGCGATCGTCACGGTGGCGGTGCGGGTCCTGCTGACCAACTTCACCCACAACGTCAACCAGACCGACATCGACATCACCGCCGTCAGTTCGGTCGGTACGCCGGGATGAGCGTCGGCGTCCTCGTCGAGGCGGCGTATCCAGCCGCTCGACCCGTCACTGTCTCCAACGATCAATCGGGAAGGTTCGGTATGCCGGGCTCCGAACTCTATGAGAGATTCATGGCACTGCACACCCGCGACGGTGGCCTCGTCATGCCGGATACATGGACGGCCTCTCGGCGCTGGTGCCGGCCGATGCCGGCTTCGAGGCGATCGCGACATCGTCAGCGGCGCTCGCTGCCACGCTCGGCCGGTCCGACGGGCGTCGCGAAGTCGCCCCGTGGCGAGCACCTCGAGCATGCGCGGCTGTTCGGTCAGCTCACCGGGCCGCCCGTTAATGGCATGACGCTGCTGCTGGCCCTCGGCCGGCCCGACCCCGAGAAGCAGTACACCAACCCGATGGCGCGATTCGACGCCGACCAGCTGTTCACCCTCGTCTAAACCCCCACCCGGAAACCAAAAGCCACAACACATACGAGGAAGAGGACAATCTCGATGAAAGCCATTGTGGTAACCGACCAGGCCGCGGGAACGGCCGGGATGACGCTGACGGAGCGGCCTGAGCCGCCCGCAGCGATCAACGACGTCATCGTTCAGATTCATGCATCGGGCTTCGTCCCCACTGAGATGGAGTGGCCATCGACCTGGACCGATCGCGCCGGCCGTGACAAGACACCGTCGATCCCCGGCCACGAACTGGCCGGAGTGGTCACCGCCCTCGGCTACGGCACGACGGGGCTGTCGGTCGGGCAGCGGGTGTTCGGCCTCGCCGACTGGCACCGTGACGGCACCCTGGCGGAGTACGTGGCGATCGAAGCACGCAACCTCGCACCGCTGCCCGGCGACGTCGACTTCACGGTAGGCGCGTCCCTGCCAATCTCGGGTCTGACCGGGTGGCAGGGGCTGTTCCGGCACGGCCGCCTTCAGGCCGGCCAGACCGTCCTCGCCCATGGAGCGGCCGGGGCAGTCGGAACGATGGTGACCCAGCTCGCACGTGAGGCCGGCGCTTACGTCATCGGCACCGGACGCGCCACCGACCGTGATAAGGCACTCGACTTCGGCGCACATGAGTTCGTCGACCTCGAGAACGACGCGCTGAAAGACGTCGGCGGCGTCGATCTGGTCTTCGATGTCATCGGTGGCGACGTTCAGAAGCGGTCCGCTGCCCTGATCAAGGCCGGAGGAACGCTGGTGTCCATCGTCGGCCCGGTCGAGGCGCGACCCGCTGACGGCCTGGCGGTGGACTTCGTTGTCGAGGCCGATCGTGCCGAACTGGGTGAGATCGTGCAGCGGGTGCGGGACGGACGGCTGCGCACAAACATCGGGGACGTCGCGAGCTTGGATGATGCCGTTGGTGCCCTTAACCCGACCACGCGACGCAGCGGGAAGACAGTCATCCGCGTACGCCCGTAGGGAGTAACGGCTACAGTCCGACGGCGTAGTCGTCACCCTCGGCGCCGCCGAGCTCGCCGTCGGCGCCCGCACGTCCTCCGGCGAGGTCGTCTGCCACCGACCCGAGCTGGTCAACGGCATCCCCGCCTGCCGCACGTTCTGGCGCCCCGGCAGAACCCCTCTCTCCGTCATCGGCTGGGCGATCCGCAGCCACTTGCGCAAGCGCGGTACCCGGACGGCGATCCCCGTCCGGGCCGACCAGCGACGTCACCTACTGCGGCGGGGAAGCACGGGCGGCAGGGCCCCGGCCTTCGACCGCGAGACCGACAAGCAGTGCATCAACCGTCTGAAGCGATGGCGCGGCCTCGCCACCCGTCACGAGAAGGCCACGACCATCTACCGGGCCGGACTCCACGTCGCGGGCATCCTTCCCAGGTCCGTTGGGCGACCCGAACGAGACCGCCTAGTAGCTGTCGTAGCTGGGCTTACCGTTCGTCCGGTAGACGCCGACGATGGTGCCGCCCTTCGTCGTCGAAACGCTGACCGGCTCCAGCGCGGTGGGGATCGCTCCGTCGGCGAACAGTCGCTTGCCGGTGCCGATGATCACCGGATGGATGGTCAGCCGGTACTCGTCGACGAGGCCGTGATGCATGAGTGTCTGGGCGAGGTCGCCGCTGCCGACGACGTTGACGTTGCCGCCGTCGGACGCCTTCAGCTTGCGTACGGCATCGACGATGTCGCCCTCCAGCAGCGTGGAGTTCTGCCACTCGACGGACGTCAGGGTCCGAGACGCCACGTACTTGTGCATGCCGTTCATACGATTGGTGAACGGGTTGTCGGGATCGGCGGTCGGCCAGTACGACGCGAAGATTTCGTATGTCTTGCGGCCGAGCAGCATTGCGTCGGAGTGCTCGTACCAACCGGCGATGGCCGTGCCGACCTCGTCGTCGGCTACCGGTTTCTGCCAGCCGCCGTACTCGAAGCCGCTCTCAGCGTCCTCGTCCTGACCGCCCGGCGCCTGCATGACGCCATCCAGCGTCAGGAACGTGCAAATGATGATCTTGCGCATAGTGCGCTCCCTTCGTCGACGGGTAGACCGCGCCACCGCCGGAAACTCATCGGAGGAACTTCCGCGGCGCAGCACTGGGGACGTCGTTCGGGTCAGCCCGGCTGTGAGGTGCGGTGCCTCTTGGCCGACCCGAGCGGGCTCTGGTGCCAGCAATGCAAGGCGGAGGGAGGGACGGTTCGCGGCGGGCTGAGCGTCCTCACTGTCGGTGCTCGTGGAGGCGGACGGCGCGGGTCACCTCGTCGAGGAGGATGTCGAGGTCGGCGAGGATGGTCTGGTGGTTGCAGATGCAGGCGCGCAGGATGGTCCCGCCCTGGTGAGTGACCGTGGCCAGGTGGGCCCGGCCGGCGTCCTGGACCTGTTGGGCCACGTAGGTGTGGAAGGCGTCCGGGTCAGCGGCGTCGGTGCAGATGCGGAAGCAGGCCACCGGCAGCGGGCCTCCGGCGCGCAGCTCGAGCAGCGGATGGGCGGCGATCCTCGACCGCAGTTGCGCGGCCAGCTCCAGGTACTGCTCCAGGAGTTGGGTCACTCCGATACGGCCCAGGTGCTGCAAGGTGGCCCACAGGGTAAGGGCGCGGGTGCCAGGGCGGGTGAGTTCCACGGTGGCGTGCGAAAGCCCACGGCCAGGGGGTGCGGTCGTCCGCCGTGAGGTAGGACGCCTGGTGGGCGAAGGCGGTGTGCAGATGCTGAGGGTCGGGTAGCAACAGGGCCCCGCAGCCCACCGGGACGCTGAGGGTCTTGTGCGGATCGATGGTCAGAGAGTCGAGGCGGTCCACGCCCGCATAGTGCGGGGCGAGCGCCGTGACCGAGGCACCGAGCCCGCCCCAGGCGCCGTCGGCGTGGTGCCACATGCCATGGTCTCGACAGATCGCGGTGATGGGCTCCAGCGGGTCGATGGCCCCGGTGGCGGTGGTGCCGAGCGTGCTGACGGTGCAGAACGGCAGCAGCCCCGCGGCCGTGTCGGCCTCGACCGCTGCCCGCAGGGCGGCGGGCTCCAGTCGGTCGGAGGCATCGGTGACGATCGGACGCAGCCGGTGCGCGGGCAGTCCGATGGCGGCGGCTGCCTTGGCGACGGACATGTGGGCCTGCGCGCTGTAGTAGAGGGCCAGCCTGGAGTGATCACGGTCGTATGCCGGTCCGTCGGCGGCTCCTCGTCGGGTGAGGTACCAGGTGCGGGCGCAGGCCATGGCAAGGAGGTTGGCCATGGAGCCACCGCTCGTCAGTACGCCGCCGCTGGTGTCGGGCAGGCCGGCCAGCGCCGCCAGGTCGCGGACGGTGCCTCGTTCGAGTCCATCAGGGCGTGCTCGCCCATGCCGCAGGTGGCGTTGACGGCGGTGGCGAGCAGTTCCGCGATCACTCCGGGGGCAGAGGGCGGTGAGTTGATCCAGGCGAAGAAGGCGGGGTGCCCGTTGCCGGTGGGGTAGGGGGCGATGGCCTCCTGGACGAATGTCAGCAATCCGCCGAGCGCCATGCCCTGTTCCGGGAGCGAGGGTCCTGCCAGGCGCGTCCTGTGCTTGCTGGGCATGGGCTGGGTGACCGGCCGATCGGGCACCTCGGGTCAGATAGTGCGCCACCCACTCGGCGGCGGCCACCAGCTCGTCCCGCAGCACCTTGGGGGCGACGCGAGCAGCTCGCGATCAGTGCCCGCCCCGGGCACATGGGACGCAAACGAGGATGAAGAGTCGTGGTCAAGCATGGGACCGCCGATGTCCTTTGTCTCAGTGAAGGTCCCAACACAGCAGCCGAAACCATGATCACAACGATCGGACGAGCCGCCCGTCACCGCTCGCGCAGGCTCTGACTTACGTGATCAAATTCCGCTGTCACCCAGCCGCGTTCGGCAAGGGTGCCGTCTCGTCCGAGACGTTTCGCTGTCGCACTGAACGAGGGTCCAAAAGGTTCGACCGACACCGACAAGCCAGGAGTTCTCCTCGGTGCGACCGACGAACAAGGCCGGGAACTCTCCGTTTGCCACCGTCCACTGAACGACGGCTCCGAGGTTCGGTGAACTCGGGCCTTTTCGAACGGCCACCGGAGATACCGGAGATCTCATGCACGGCAGCACGCCACAGGAGCTCCAGCAGTGATCGATGACGGCTCCTAGCCGGTTCCGCATCATGTGTCGGTCATGCCTCAGGACCCGGCGGCTCCCTCCACTGTTGCTCGTATGTGAAGGATGGTGTCGGTTCCGGTCACCTTGAGGAGCCGCAACAACTGTGGTCCCGGTGCGACCACGCGCAGGGCGGTGGTCTGGTGGACGATGATGATCAGGTTCAGGAACGAGGAGTCCGCGAAGGTGACGCCGGATGTGTCCAGGACCACCTTCGGATGCTGGATAGCTGCGGTGGTCAATACCTCTGCCAGAGGCGTGATCGAGTGCATGTCGTACTCGCCGTCGGCCACGACGACCCAGGCGTCCCGACACTCGTACTGGGCCACCGAGGCATGCGCAGGCGCATGCCCACCATCCAGGTCAGGCAGCTGCGCGCTGCTTGCGGCAGCGTCACAACCGGGCCCTGCTATGACGGCCTCGTCCCACGACATTCTCGGACCTCCCACGCGCACTTCACCGAACCACGTCACGCAATGCGCGAAAACTATGTCATGTATTTGAGTACCGGTAAAGCTGTCACCTAACATGGACGGCATGATCGGAGAGTCCGAAACGCACACCGGGTGGACGTTCATCACCAACCACGCACGGGTACTTGCGGCCATCGCCGACAACCCGAGCATCCGCATCCGCGACATCGCCGCTCACTGCCGACTCACCGAGCGCGCCGTCCAGCGGATCATCTCCGACCTCGAGCAGGACGGCTACCTCTCCCACACCCGCGAAGGACGCGCCAACACCTACCGCATCAAACCGGACAAGGTGCTGCGCCATCCGGCAGAAGCCGGCCTGCCCGTCGCCTCCCTGCTCTCGCTCCTCGTGCAGGACGAGACCAACCGCGGCAGGAAACCGGTCGCCTAACAGCTCCCAGGAACGCGGACAGCGAGCGGAGCCGCACCTCCGCTCAGCAGCCGGGCAAGGGCCCCGTTGAGTGGTGGCGCCAGACGCCACGGTCCCGCGCCGTGTCGCCGCTGATCTTCGCGAAGAGATTGATACGGACGAGGGTGGCTTGAGGAATATGCGGCCGCCCCCGGCTCGCTAGGTCTGTCCCGAATCCGGCGCTGCCGCCAGGGCATGCGGCTCAATCGAAGTGGGACGGCTACCAGCCTCTTCCGGCCCGGTACGCAGACGGGCGCGTGGAACCGCGCTCTCGCCGGGGCACCCACATGGCAGCCGTTCATTCTTCACTTTCTTCGCTGCTGCTGTTGCATCGAGGCAGTCAGGTGCAGACGTTCACGCAGCTCACCGGGCGGAGCTTGCCGGAAGAAACAACAACAGGAACAATCCGCCGTCTCTGCGTCCCAGCCAGCCTTTGTCACGCCTCCGGGATGCCGGGGAGGTAGCGTCCGCGAAGACGAGTGAACGCGGTAGGCATAGGGCGATGTGGAAGAAATTCCTTAATGTGCTGAGCGCACTCGCGGGCGTCCGCCTTGCTGGTGTCGCACTCCAGGTCGTAATCGCCGTGGTTGTGCACCAGTTCAAATTGGTGCGCAGCTAGCCCGCTGGGGCGGTCGCCCCGGGCTTGCTCACGGCGGACCACTTCGTCTAGCGAACACCGGACGCCGACGAATAGCACATCCTGCGGGCGCAGCACCGCCAGGCAGTCAAGCAGCCGCCACGACTCACTGAGAACATGATCAACGACGATGTCGTTACCCACCTCAGCCATGGCCGCAATCGAGCGATGGAAGCCCATTCGGGTCTGCCGCAGTGCGGTGTCGAGCTCTGCCGGCCCGAGCTCCCGCTTGGTGCGCATCGCGTTGAAGCTGTCGACTGCCAAGTGGAAGAAGACGCCGTCATCTACCACTCTCAGCAGTTCCCGGGCGATACTGGACTTCCCCGAGCTGGATGTGCCATTAAGAAATATGATCCGCCCAGATGCCATGCAGCCATGATCGCACAGCCTCGCGCTACCGAGTCTGCCGGGCCTTTAGGTGGGAGCTGTTGGTCATGGTGAGGTCTCCGGCCGGGGAAGAGACCGCGGGTGTCTGCCGATTGGCAGATTGAGGGCTGCTGCGTAGCTCTGGAGCCGTTCTTCCAGTCCAGTGCACTATTCGTTCAGCTTCTCGTGCTTGCGCTTAACCTCGCGCTTTCACGAGGAGGGCTGTCCGACTGGTGGTCAAGAAAGCAGAACGTGCCTTTTACCGAAAGAATGAGGGTTGTTGAGGTTCTTGATTTCAGCACCGTCGGGCACTTTCCAGATGAAGAAGCGTATCGGGAACTGCCCTCGTGTCCGCGTCGAGGGCGGCGGTCGCGGAGTGGGTTCGCAAGACAAGGTGCTCCTGGACGTCGCCCTGACGTCGCGCTCGGCGGTCACTGCCTCGCGGAGGTCGCGATGCTGCGGTACGAGCCGGCCGTCTTCGGCCCGGTCGCCTCCGACCCCGACGGTCTCCCGCCTGATCGACATCCTTACCGCTTCCGGCGAAAAGGCCCTGCAGACCATCCGTCCGCACAGTCCGAGGTGCGTAACCGGGTCTGGCCGCAACTGGGCCGGGTGCGGCGGCGGACAAGCACCCGGACGCCGGTGGACAGGTCACGGTCGACCTCGACAGTGCCCTGGTACTCGGCTGCGTCCTTGCCGGAAGCACCTGATCGGCCCGGCTCGGCTCGGTAGCATGCAACGCATGGCCATCAAACTTGAGAACGTCGGCATCGCCGTTCGCGACCTCGAAGCAGCGATCTCCTTTTTCACCGACCTCGGCCTCACGGTCCTCGGCCGCGACACGGTCAGTGGTGAGTGGACCGACACCGCCGTCGGTCTTGATGGCAATCACGCCAACATTGCGATGCTCCAGACGCCAGACGGTCAGGGTCGCCTTGAGCTCTTCGAGTACATCCACCCCGAAGCAATCGAGTCGAAGCCCACTCTTCCCAACGAAATTGGCATGCATCGCGTCGCCTTCTCAGTCGACGACATCGACAAAGCCCTTGAGACAGCCGCAAAGCACGGATGCCGTCCGCTTCGCGGTGTGGCGACCTATGAGGACGTCTACAAGCTCACGTACCTCCGCGGTCCCAGCGGCATCCTGGTGATGCTCGCCGAGGAGCTGAAGAAGAACTGACGGCTGCTAGGTCAATTGGCCTCGCGCTTACCCAAGCCGCCCTCCTCAGACCGGGAAACGCCGGCTCGAACACGGTCGCCGACCACATCACCACCGCTCAACTGGCCCCTGGCCCAGCTGCCGAAGAAGAACTGTGCCGCCAGAGATGGCCATAGTGATCTGTCGTGGCGAAGGCACCGTAGGCGTTGAGGGTGCGGCCGATAGTGAGCCAGTGGGTGTGCGGCGTCCCGTCCGGGTCGGTCTCTCCTGGAGGGCACCCCGGATGGAGCGAACCGCATCGAGGTAGGCCGCCCACTTGCGGTCCTCGGATCCCGGCCAGGAGAGCGGCGCGGGAGCCCGTAGCGGCGGTGGTGGCGCGGACCGGTTATGCGAAGGTCCAGGCACTCGCCGTGGGCCGTGAGTATGTCGTCGGCGACGTCCTTGACGAAGCGCAGCGACCACATCAGCAACTGCTGGCGGTCCCTTTCCCCCATGGCGGCGCATCCGGCATACGCATGGCCACGGGGAAGGGCACCGGCGTGGTGTGGCACCCAGCAGCGGGCACGGTGTCAAAGCCTGGCGGAGAACGCAGTGGTGGGGGCTCCGGCAGTGCCGGAGCCCCCACCACGGATCGGATTCTGTCTACCAGCGGTACCAGCGGCCACGCTTGCCGCCGCCGCTCGTGGGACGGATGACAAAACCGAGCAGCCAGACCACCAGCACGATCACGGCGATCCACCACAGAGCCTTGAGCGCGAAGCCGGCACCGAAGAGGATCAGAGCGAGGAGGAGTACAAGAATGATAGGAAGCATGACCAGCCAGATGCCCCGAACCCTTCGATCCACTCCCCCAACGTTTGCAGCTTTTGATGACAGCGCGGATTCGACAGCAATGTTTGGACGTCGCGAGGGCGGCCAGGCGGTGGTTGTTCCTGAAGTCGACCACAGCAAGGTGTGAGTGACATGGCTGCCAACGAAAAGTCGCAGGCCAAGACCGAGCAGGCCAAGGGCAAGGTCAAGGAAGCCGCCGGCCGCACCGTGGGCAACGAACGCCTCACCGCAGAAGGCCGCATCGACCAGGCCAAGGGCGACGCGCGCGAAGCCAAGGAAAAGGCGAACGACACCTTCAAACACTGATCCCTCAGCAACCCGCGAACCCTCCCCGGACCGCGCGGGGCGTGTGGCCCGGCCCCCGTGCCGGGCCACACCCATGCCCCGCCGGACCGGTCGCAGCCGGGCCGCGGGACCTCCGGGTACCGCTGGGGCGGCGGTTGGGTGACGGCTGAGGACCAGGTGCAGATCCTTTCGCCGCACCCGCTACGCACCGAGCCCGGTGGCGGCCTTCGGTACTGCGCCGCCTCCCTGAGCCTCGCCGCCAAGTCGGCGGCGCCGCACCGACGCGCCCTTTCGCGACTGCGTGGAGCGCCACCGGCGTCGGCCAATCAACCCTCGCACGGGGCAACTTCTCAGCTACGATCGCGTCGGCTGTGGTCGTCGCGGTCGCCGTCGTGACCGGGGAGAGGGAGCCATGCTGCGGAGGCTGGTCGGCACGCTGATCGGCCTCCTCATGCTGTTCGTCGGCAGTCTCGCCTTCAACGCCGCCTCCGGGCAGAGCCGCTGGCCCGGGCCGCTCGACTTCGTGCGTGTCCACCCCTGGGTGGTGCTCCTGCTCCTGGTCCCGCTCGCATTGGTCGAACTGCGGCCGGAGCCGCGCGGTCACCGCACGCCGCGCCCGACAACGCCCGCGACGTACCGGCTTCCGCCGCGCAACACCCACTTCACCGGACGCGACGCCACCCTGCGGGAGCTGCGACGGCGCCTCACTTCGGCAGGCGACGTCGCGATCCAGGCCGTGCACGGGCTGGGCGGCGTGGGCAAGACACAGCTCGCGGTCGAGTACGCGTACCGCTACCTGGCGAAATACAGGTTCGTCGCGTTCGTCGACGCTGAGGCCCCCGACCTGGTGGCATCGCAATTCACGTCGCTGGCCAGGGAGCTGGGGCTGGGAGAGGTGGGCCCGGAGCAGGTCGTCCCCGGTGTGTACCGCGAGTTGCGGGACCGCAGGCCCTGGCTGATCATCTTCGACAACGGGGAGAAGCCGGGCATGCTCACGCACGCGCTGCCGTCGGGAGACCTGGCCAGGAACGGCCACGTCCTCGTGACGACCAGGGTGAGCGGATGGTCGGGCAGGGCCGGCGTGATGGACCTGGAGGTGTTCACCAGGCAGGAGTCGGTGGAGCTACTGGTCCGGCGGGTGCCCGGTACGACCGTAGAGACAGCGGACCGGATCGCGGAGCAACTGGGAGACCTGCCTCTCGCGTTGGAGCAGGCAGCCGGCTACATGGGCTACAACCAGACGGTGCCCGAGGAGTACCTGAGCCTGCTGACGTCGCGGTTGGAGGACATGATCTCGAGGGGTGAGCTGGCCGACCGACCGGCGGTGGTCGTCACTACCCTGTGGCAGCTCAGTGTGCGCAGGCTGGAGCGGGAGCAGCCGCAGGCGGTGCGGCTGCTGGAGCTGTGTGCCCTGTTGGCGCCGGAGCCGATCCCGCTGGAGCTTTTCACCGGCTCCCCGGAACGGCTGATCACGGCGGCGGCCGACCCACTGGCGTGGGACACGACGGTCGGCGCGCTGGCCGGCCTGGGTCTCGCACGGCGCGAGGATTCCGCCCTCTTGCTGCACCGGCTGGTCCAGGCAGCGACCCGGGCGGCGATGCCGGACGACGTGCTTGCGACCACTCGGGTTTCGTTGTGCCGTGCCCTGCTGGCGGCCGTGCCGCACGACATCCACGGCGACCCGGACGCACGGCCGCGCTGGCACGGGCTGCTCCCGCACGTGCTGGCCGTGACCAAGGACGACCCACCGGCCGGGTGTGCCGCGGATACCGCGGTGCTGCTGCGGCTGGCCTCGGAATTCCTCCTGCAGATCGGTGACCGCGGGGTGGCACTGCCGCTGTGCGAACGCGCCCTCGCGCTCGACGAGGCGCTTGGGGGTCGGGATGCGGAGGTCGGCTTCGACCTGATCACCCTGGCGCAGATCCACCGGGACCTCGGCATGCCGGAGACGGCCCGCCCGTTGGCGGAGCGCGCGCTGCGCCTGCACGAGTCCTGCCTGCCGGCGGGGAGCCCCACCATCGCGACGGACCTGGCGACGCTCGCGCGGACGCTGTGCCTTCTCGGCGAGCAGCAGGAGGCGTTGCCGCTGGCCGAGCGGGCGCTGCACATCGACGAGGCCGCGTACGGGCCGGACAACCCCTACGTGAGCTTCGACCTGATCGCCCTGGCCACCGTCCACGCAGACCTCGGCGACCACGCCACAGCGGTGCGCTTGATCTCACGGGCGCTGCGGATCCGTGAGGCTCTCTACGCGCCGGACCACCTGTACATCGGGTACGCCCTGCTGTTCAAGGCCGAAGTCCTGGACGCATTGAGCGACCCGTCCGCCATAACCCCCGCTCGCCGGGGGGCCCACATCCTGCACGCCCAACTCGGCAGGACGCATCCCAAGACTGAGGACGCTCTCGCGCTGGTGGACCGGCTGAATCGGTGACCCGCTGGGGGACGGGGCGACCTTTCGCGCCCGGTCGGCGCGCCCGGCGCACCGCAGATCCCAGTGGCGGGCCCGGGCCTCCGCGCTCGATGCCGAAGAGGTCCTGGCGGTGGCGCGGCGGTTCACGTGGGGTCGAGCCGGTGTGCGCGTTTCATGGTGGTTGTGCCCGCGCCGGAGGTGATGGCGCAGGTGAGGTACTGCGGTGCCGCGCAAGCGTTGACGGCCGGCGTCGATCTGGTGAAGCGGGCGCGTGCAGCAGGTACGGCGCGCTGCCCGCAAGTCCCGCCACACACTGGAGAAGGACATACGAAACTAGATCACGACCTGGAACAAGGTCCCCCACCCCTTCACCTGGGCGAAGAGCGCCGACGAGATCCTCGAACGCCTCGCGCATATCTTGATCGGGTTCCGGCGGACACTAGCGCACCAGGCAGGGGCGCTTGGCGTTGAACGTCCAGCCGGGTACCAGGTATTTCATGCCGGCGGCGTCGTCCCGCGCCCCCAGTGTCTCTTTCCGGTAGAGCTCGTGGGCTGCGAGGAGGCGGTCCATGTCGAGTTCGACACCCAGGCCTGGGAGGTCGGGCACGGCGATCTCGCCGTCGACGATTCGTGGCGGGGTGACGGTCAGCCGCTCCAGGCCCTCCTGCCAGATCCAGTGCGTGTCCAGGGCGTTGTACTCCCCCGGGGCTGCGGCGCCGCAGTGCGTGATCATGGCGAGCGAGATGTCGAAGTGGTTGTTGGAGTGGCAGCCCCAGGTCAGACCCATCACATGGCATAGCTGGGCCACCCGCACCGAGCCCTGCATGGTCCAGAAGTGAGGATCGGCCAGTGGGATGGAGACCGACTGCAGGGCCAGGGCGTGGGTCAGCTGTCGCCAGTCGGTGGCGATCATGTTCGTGGCCGTCGGGAGGCCCGTGGCGCGGCGGAATTCAGCGAGAATCTCGCGCCCGGAGTAGCCGTCCTCCGCTCCGCAGGGATCCTCGGCGTAGGCGAGCGTGCCCCTCAGTGGCGCACACAACTCGACCGCCTCGCGCAGCGACCACGCGCCGTTCGGGTCCAGGGTGATCCGCGCCGCAGGGTAGCGGTCCTTGAGCGCCCGTACGGCCTTGACCTCGTCGGTGCCCTCAAGGACTCCCCCCTTTAGCTTGAAGTCCCGGAAACCGTACAGGTCGTGGGCTGCCTCGGCCTGACGGACAATCGCCTCGGGCGTGAGGGCCTCCTCGTGCCGGAGGCGGTACCAGTCGACCTCCGAGTCGGCCTCACGGACGTACCCCAGATCGGTGCGGTCAGGGTCGCCGACGTAGAAGAGGTATCCCAGCACCCTTACGGCGTCCCGCTGTTGGCCGTCACCGAGGAGGGCCGCTACCGGTACGTCGAGGTGTTGACCCAGGAGGTCGAGCAGCCCCGACTCGACAGCGGTGACCGCGTGGACGGTGCTGCGCAGGTCGAAGGTCTGGACGCCGCGTCCGCCTGCGTCCCGATCGGCGAAGCGGAGGGCGATCGCCCGCAGGACACGCTTGTAGTCGCCCACCTTCGCACCGATCACCAGGGACTCGGCATCGCGCAGCGTCTGCGTGATCTTCTCCCCGCCGGGGACCTCGCCGAGTCCGGTACGGCCGTCGGAGTCCTTCAGGACGACGACGTTACGCGTGAAGTAGGGACCGTGCGCGCCGGAGAGGTTCAGCTCCATGCAGTCCCGACCTGCTACCGGATAAACGGAGAACTCGGTGACGGTCGGCTGGTTGTGCATTTTCATCGAAATCCTTGGATATGGCGCTGCTGCGGGTTCTGTGGTCAGAGGCTGAGGGCGTCGAGGACCCACTCGCCGGCCAGGACTCCTCCCAGACCGAGGATGGCGAGCACCGTCGTGTAACTGGTGCGGACCTTGATCGCGTCAATGACCGATAGGTTGAAGTACTCCTTGAACAACCAGAATCCGGGATCGTTGACGTGTGAGAAGGCGATGGAGCCGCACGACACGGCGAGCACCATCATCTCGGCGTGGATCCCGCTGCCCGAGAGGAGCGGCAGCACCACGCCGGATGCCGTGACGACGGCCACCGTCGCCGAGCCCAGTGCGATGCGGAGGATGACCGCGATGAGCCAGGCGAGGATGATCGGCGAGATCGCCCAACTGTCGGTTGCGGACTTGATGTAGTCGGAGATCCCGCCTTCGACCAGGACGTTCTTGAAGGCGCCACCCGCACCGATCACCAGCAGAATCATGGCCATGGCCTTGGCCGCCGAGGTGCAGGAGGCGTTGACATCGGCGAGGCTGCGGCCGATCCGCGGTCCGAACGCCCAGCTCGCCAGTGCCAGGGTCAACAGAAGCGCGATGGGTGCCGAGCCGATGAAGGCGACCAGGTGCAGGAACGGGGTGTCGGCGGAGGTGGCCAGATCAGTGAGGGCGGCGCCGGCAATCAGGACGACGGGGAAGAGGGCCACGGACAGCGACCAGCCGAGGCCGGGCATCTCCTCGTCGGTGAACTCGCGCTCGCTGACGAGGCCCGTGGGGATCGCGGGGTCCATCGCCTTGACGAACGGCAGGCGCGGCCACACGAGGGCTATCAGCGCACCGGCCGGGATGGCGATGAACAGGCCGTAGAGCAGGGTCAGTCCGATGGATGCGTGGAAGGTCGCGGCGACAGCGGTGGGGCCGGGGTGCGGCGGCAGGAAGCTGTGCATGGTGGACAGAGCAATCGACATCGGCAGACCGACCCAGAGCAGCTTCGATCCGGTGACCCTCACCAGGGTGAACGCAATGGGCACGATGATGATGAACGCGACCTCGTAGAACATGGTCACGCCGATGAGCATGGCGGTGACCACCATGGCCACCTGGACCCAGCGGGGTCCGAAGGCGTCGAGGAGCTTGCCGGCTATGCGCTGTGCGGCTCCGGAGTCCCCCATGACCCGGCCGACCATCGCCCCGAGCCCGATGGTGAGCATCGTGTCGCCGATCTGGCCCCCGATGCCCTCCGCGAGGACGTCCGGAATCTTCTCCAGCGGGATTCCCCGAACCACAGCGACGCCGACCGCCACGAGGAGCAGGGCGGCGAAGCCGTTGAGTTTCAGTCGGGTCATGAGGAGCAGCAAAACCAGAACGCTGATCCCGACTACAAGGAGTGGCATGTCAGTTCCCCTTTGAACTGTCGAACTGTCGAATCGCCGGCCTGCCATCGGCTCCTCGGAGACGGTGGCGGTGGCGGTGCGTGAAAGGAGTGCGGCGGCGGTGGGTTCGTGTCAGGCGGTGCGTCGGCGGACGGCTCCGACCAGGCTCAGACCGTCGTCGAGGATCTTTTCCAGGTCGCCGAGGTCGGCCGGGTCCGGGTCGGTGAGCGGGGCACGTACGGGGCCGACCGGCAGACCTCGCAACCGGGCCGCGGCCTTGACCAGGGACACGGCGTAACCCGGCACCCGGTCACGCAACTCGACCAGGGGGACGTAGAAGTCACGCAGGAGCTTGTTCACCGCCGCGTCGTCGCCGTCCCGCAGGGCGCTGAAGCAGGCATCGGCGATCTCGGGCGCGAACGCGTGGACGGCCGACGAGTAAGCCGGGACCCCGACGGTGGCATACGCGCGGGCCTGGATCTCGGCGGTGGCGGCTCCGTTGAAGAAGAGGAAGCCGTCGGGTGCGGCGAGGGTGAGGCGCTGAAGCCGATCGAGATCGCTGTGCCCGTCCTTCAGACCGATGACCGTGGGGATCTCGGCGATCCGGCGCACGCTTTCGGCGGTGAACGCGACCTGGCCGCGCTGGTACGCGATGAGCGCCAGCCGGGTGCCGGCCGCGATCCGGCGCAGCTGCTCGACCAGACCTTCCTGCGGGGCGCCGACCAGGTAATGCGGCAGCACCAGCAGGGCGTCGGCGCCGGCCTCCTCTGCGATGCGGGCGAACCGAAGTGCCTGTGCCCAGCCGTAGCCGATCCCCGCCACCACAGGCAGCCGGCCGTCTACGACCTCGACCGTGGCCTCGACAACTGCCCGGTACTCGTCCTCGTCCAGCGCGCTGAACTCCCCGGTTCCGCAAGCGGGGAACACCGCGCCGGGTGCGGTGGCCACCTGAGCGGTCAGATACGTCCTGTACGACTCCAGATCGAGGCTGCCGTCGTCCCGGAAGCTCGTGAGGGGGAAGGACAGCACTCCGCCGGCCATACCCTCGCGCAGCCGCCGAGCGACGTCTTCGATCTCCGCGTTGATCCGCTCCATGAGACCCATCCCTATATGCAGATGCCGTGCATGTATGAGAACGGAGGTTAGGTTCATGACCAGGCCGCGGTCAATGGGCGCGGCATCGCGGACTTAAAATGCGGCCATGCCGGAAAACAGCGGGGTCCGTGGGGTGAAGTCGGCGGCCCGCACCGTCGCACTACTCGAACTGCTCGCCACACGGGGCGACCGGCCCGCGCGCCTGGACGAACTCGCCGAGGACCTGGCCGTACCGCGCAGCAGCATGTATCAGCTGCTGCAGACCCTCGTCGACTGCGGCTGGGTACGCTCCGACAAGACCGGTTCCCTCTACGGCATCGGCATCCGCGCCCTGCACACGGGCACGAGCTACCTGGACAGCGACCCACACGTGCGGACGGCCCGCCCGTATCTCGACAAGGCGTCGGATGCGCTCGGCGAGACGATTCACCTGGCCCGGCTCGACGGGCCGAACGTCATCTACCTCGCGACGCGCGAGTCCCACGAATATCTGCGCACCATCAGCCGGGTCGGCCGCCGGATCCCGGCCCACGCCGGAGCCCTCGGCAAGGCCCTGCTCGCCGAACGGCCCGACGACCAACTCCCGTTGCCAAACGCGCCTTTGGTGGCCCTCACCGAGAACACGCACACCGAACGCGCCGCGCTGCTCGCCGACCTCGCCGGGGTGCGGAAGCGCGGCTACTCCGTCGACTACGAGGAGACAGTGTCCGGCATCGCGGGCTTCGGCTTCGCCCTGAGGTACGACACACCGGCCATCGACGCCATCAGCTGTTCGGTGCCGGTGACACGACTCAGCGAGGGGCACAGCGCCCGGATCGTCGAGGTCATGCACGAGATACGGACGGAGATCGAGACTGTGCTGTCACCCGCCGCAGGTGCTCCCGACTGGCGCTGATCCCTCGCCGCGCTTCTCTTCCCAGGGGTTGAGGCTCAGCGGTAACTCGCCGACGATTTCGAACCCCGTCCTCGGGGTGCGGCACTCCCCCAGGCGGCCGCCGACGGACTGGGCTTTCGCCGATGCCGTCGGGCCCGGGCGATCCTCCGTCTTGTGATCACAGGCACCGGACGTGCCCAGCCAGCTGAACGACAGCGCCTTGTCGAAAACGCTCCACGTGTATGGACCCTCGGGGTTGTCAACGCGGGTGATGGGGGTCTGGCCGGCGAGTGCGGTGTGGCAGCGGTGGTGGTTGTAGGTGTGGAGGAAGTCTGGCAGAGCGTCGGTGCGTTCGGCGTTGCTGGCGCAGGGCCGCAGGTAGGCCCATCGTCGAGCAGGGTGCGGTTGAAGCGTTCGACTGTGCCGTTGGTCTGCGGCCGGTAGCGCTTGCCGGTTGCGCCGAGGCCGGCCAGGGCCTGGCGCCCGTCCGCCGACGAGCGCCGGCGCCGTCTGTAGCCGGCCTCGCTAGGCCCTGCCTCCTTGATCTAGCGAGCCTGAGTTGCCGCGGGTCTGCCCTCTGAGTTATTTTCGATACGCAACCGTAGCGTATCGAAAGTAGGTCTAGGCGTGGCAAGCGCATCGAATGGCTCGGGAAGTGGCGGCACGGCTGGGCCCCCCGTCATGGGGCGCCCGCGTGATACCAGTCGTGACCTGGCCATTCTTGATGCCACGCTGGCGCTGTTGACCGAGGTGGGCTACGAGCCGCTGTCCATGGAGGCGGTGGCGAGCCGTTCAGGGGCAGCGAAGACGACGATCTACCGGCGCTACCGCGATAAGGCCGCGCTGGTCGCGGCCGCGGTCGAGCATCGCTCGCACGACACACCTCCCGCGCCTGCCGCAGGTGACCTGCGAGGAGACCTCCTCGGGCTGGTCACCTGGCTGGGCCGGCAGATCGCCGAGCAGGAGATCGGTCTGCTGGGGGCCCTGTTCGCCGGGATGCGCAGCGACGCGCGCCTGGCGGAGGAGATGCGCCGCATTCTGCGTCGGGACGAGGCAGCGATGACCGACGAGCCCCTGCGCAAGGCCATCCGGCACGGGGAGCAGCTGACTGCCCGGGCTGCCGAATTGTTCGCCGAGGTCGCCCCGGCGGTGATAGTCCACCGCATCGTGATCGCGGGCGAGCCGTGCGACGAGGCGTTCATCGAGCATCTCGTTGACGACATCCTCCTGCCGCTCCTGCGCAGCCACTGACACCACCCCGCCTGCGCCCGACGCACCGCGGAAAGGAAAGGAAGACACTCATGATCGTCGTCACCGGAGCGACCGGCGCCCTGAACGGCGCCACTGTCGAACACCTCCTCAAGCGCGTGCCCACCGAAGAGATCGGCGTCAGCGTTCGCGAAGTCGCCAAGGCTCAGCATTTCGCCGACCTCGGCGTGCGGGTACGCCAAGGTTCCTACGAGGACCCGGCCGCGCTGCGGCACTCCTTCGAGGAGGCGGAGCAGGTCTTGCTCGTCTCCTCCAACGATCCGCACGCCGATGCCGTCTCCTTGCACCGCGTCGCCATCGAGGCGGCCGTGGCAGCTGGAGCCCGGCGCATCCTCTACACCAGCCACCAGGGCGCCGGCGCCGACAGCCCTTTCCACCCGGCGCGTGACCATGCCGCCACCGAGCAGCTCCTGGCCGAATCGGGCGTCGCCTGGACCGCGCTGCGCAACGGCTTCTACGCCCACAGCCTCGCCTGGCTCCTCGGTCCCTGGCAGGAGACCGGCATAATCGCCGCCCCGGCCGACGGTCCGGTGTCCTGGACCGACCGCGCCGATGCCGCCGAAGCGGCAGCGGTCATCCTGGCCGGTGAGCGGGCCTTCGACGGTCCGGTCACGGTCACCGCCCGCCAGGCGGTGACGTTCGACGACGTCGCCGTGATGGCATCGAAGGCCAGCGGCCATGGGGTCACGCACGTGACGCTGGACGACGAGGCATGGATCGCCGGCAAGGTCGCCGCCGGTACTCCGGAGGCGATGGCGCGGATGACGCTCACCACCTTCCAGGCCGCCCGCCAAGGCTGCTTCGCGGGAGTCGATCCATTGCTCGCCGAGCTGCTGGGCCGAGAGCCCCGCAGCGTCGCCGACCAGATCGCGGACCCGAACGCCGCCTGAAAGAGGAGGCAGTGGTGTGCTCGGCAGGGGGATCTCACCGATGACGAGTGGGCGGTGCTGGAGCCTCTGCTGCCCAAGAGCAACAACCGCTGGGGCCGCCGGCGGGACCACCGACAGGTGATCAACGGAATCATTCACCGGCTGAGCACCGGCTGTCAGTGGCGTCAGCTGCCCGCTCGCTTCGGCCCATGGCGGACCATTCACAAACGCCACATGCTGTGGTCAGCCAACGGCACCTGGGAGCGACTTCTCCAGCACGCCCAGGCCATCGAAGGCCGCCGCGGGAACGGCCGTGCCGCCGCGCGCGACGCCGAACTGGCCGAGCGCGCGCGTGGCCGTCTCGATGGTGGCAGGCAGCGCGGCAGCGCCGGGGAAGTCGAGCGACGGTGGGATCGGCGCATACGAGGACAGCAGCGCCAGCTCGGCCTGGGCCGCCCCCTCAGCGGAGAAGCCGAACACGCGATCGCCGACGGCCACGTCCGCCACGCCTTCACCGAGCTCGTCGACGACCCCCGCCGCCTCATAGCCCAGGGTCTGCGGGAGCTCCTCATCCATCAGGCCCTTGCGCTTCTTCCAGTCGCTCGGATTGACGCCGGCCGCGCGCACCGCGATCCGGATCTGGCCGGGCCCCGGATGCGGATCGGGGAGATCCACGATCTCCAGGACCTCCGGGCCCCCGAACTGGTTGAAACGGACTGCCTTCATCATGCGCTCCGAACTCGATTCAGGGTGTCGCTGTTGGTGCGCGTACGACAACCTGCCGGTCTCGCCTGCCGGGTCGGCGCCACGCGCGGGGCGGGGCTCTCCGGCGGCCCTCGCCCACCGTTGCCCACCGCCGCCTTTCCGCGGCAGCGCCCGGCCCCGCATAGACAC
Source organism: Streptomyces sp. NPDC051320 (assembly GCF_040682175.1). Classification (NCBI taxonomy): domain Bacteria; kingdom Bacillati; phylum Actinomycetota; class Actinomycetes; order Kitasatosporales; family Streptomycetaceae; genus Streptomyces; species Streptomyces sp. NPDC051320. The sequence continues at coordinate 29,901 of NZ_JBFBAL010000021.1, read as the reverse complement.
GCTCTGGACGAGTAAGAATATCCGCCAGCAGGGCGTGTGCTGGGGTTATCGGATGCACGAGCCGGCCGGTCGGATGTCCCGCCAGTGGTGTATCAGACCCGGCGAATCAGGCTACGGACGGTGGTGGTGACAGTGGCCAGAGCGAGGCTGTCTCGGCGAGTTCACGAACCTCTTTCGATGGACGTGTGCTCCGAACGAGTGCGTTCATCGATCCTTGAGCGATAGCGCGGCGCAGGTCAGGCCGCTCGTGGCGTAACCAAAATCGAGTCGAAGGCGTTCTCACGAGCGGCGCTACCTCCGGTGCCGACACGAACGAACGGAGCAACCTTGATGCGTGGGACAAGACTGGGAACGGCCGCGTTGCTGGCCGGCGCCGCAATCCTCTGCGGTGCCACGACGGCCACGGCAGACCCTGGGCAGACCGACTTCGCCCAAGACAACCCCGTGACCCAGCTCGTAGGCTCCGCCGCGGGCGCTCTGGCCGACGGCTCCGGGTCCTGCGCTGCACCGTGGGCTGATCAAAACCTCGGCGACGATGTCAGCTACGCATGCCAAAGGATCCAGATCTACAGGGCGGACTGACCACACCGCCTCGCAGTGAGTGCAGAGCCTTCGCCCGGAACGGTGGTCGGGGGCTCTGCGCTGTGGGCCACCGGTCAACGTTCCCTGTGTTGTTCTGCGGGACCGGGCGAGCCCCTTTGTGGTTGCCCATCACTGGCGCCGGGCGTGGCTTTCAAAGTTCTGCTGTCCGTGACACAGGACAACCGATGATCCGGCGCAGTGGAGTTGAGCGTTCTCACCGAAAGCTGATGGATGGGCTTTCTCGTCATCGAAGCTTGAGCGGGCTGGTCAGAGCTGTCTCCTCCAAGCCGAGCTTGGATGAGTCTCACTTCCCGGGAGCGTCGAGATCTACCCCGTCCGCGCCACGGGCGGACGCGGCCTTTGCCCACCCGGAGATCAGAGGTCGTTGACCGACAGCCGCGCCAGGCTCTACTCCCGGAGGACGCCCGCGCATTCACCTCGCGGCTGCCCTCAGCGCCGTCACACTGACCACGGTCATGCTCTGGGGTGCGCCCCCGGCCAGCGCCCACAGCTCCACTGCATTCACTCTGGACAGCGCATGTTCTCCGGCGCATGCACGGGTTCCGGCCAAGCGATCGGAGTCAATGCCGGTCTCGACAATGGTGCCGGCGAAGTCGCAGACTGCCCCGGCCTGCCTGACGGCCTCAAGACGCTTTACGTTCCTTTCGCGTTCGCCGGCACGCACAGCCACGCAAGGCCCGCGGCGATCAGGTAGGCGAGCGCGCCGATGGCCATGTTGGTGCGCAGCCCGGTGGTGTACTCGGTGGCTGTGGCGAGCAGGCTGCCGCCGAGCGCGACGCCGGTGGCGCTGCCGATCTGGCGGGTGGTGTTGAACAGGGCGGAGGCGGCGCCTGAGTACGCCGAAGGCGCGGCACCCATCACGGTGGCGGTTGAGCCGGTGAGGGCGAAGGAGGTACCGAATCCCGCGGCCATCAACGGGGCCACCAGCAGAGGGTAGGCGGGGTCGGCTCCCGCAGCGGCCCAGCCGGCCAGCCCCAGGGCGGCCAGGAGCATGCCGAAGATCACCAGTGGACGATCGCCGGTGCGGCGGGCCAGCCGCCCGGAGAGGACGGAGGCGAACATGGTCATCGCCACCGCCGGGAACAGCGCCAGCCCGGTACCGAGGGCGCTGAAACCGCGCTGGTGCTGGAATTCCAGGCTCGCGGTGAACACCATGCCGTAGAAGCCGAAGTTGAACAGCAGGCCGATGACGGCTCCACCGCTCATGGCACGAGAGCGCAGCAGGCTCGGCGGAAGGACCGGAGAACGGGCCAGCCGCTCGCGCACCGCGAACGCCGCCGCGGCCAGCACGGCCAGGCCCACCCCGGCGAGAACAGCCGGATCGGACCAGCCCCGCCGTCCGGCCTCGTTGAGCGCCGCGGTCAGCAGCGCCACCGCCACCACGACCGCGCACTGTGCCGGCCAGTCCAGGGCCCGGGTGGCGCGCCGGGGCGAGCGTGCTACATGCCGCAGCGTCAGCATCATGCAGACCACACCGACGGGCAGATTGATGAGGAACACCCAACGCCAACCCAGCGTGGAGACGAGCAGCCCACCCAACAGCGGGCCGGCAGCGGCCGCGATGCCCGCCATAGAACCCCACAGTCCAAAGGCCCGAGAGCGTGCGGCCGATGCCGGGTAGGCCTGCTGGAGCAGGGCCAGGGAACCGGGCACGATGAGCGCCGCACCGAGCCCCTCCACCAGCCGGGCCGCCACCAGGAAAGCGGTGCTCGGCGCGAGCGCGCAAGCAGCCGAGGACAGAGTGAACACCGCCACGCCCGAGCAGAAGACACGACGGTTGCCGAGCCGGTCACCCAGCGCGCCACCCGTCAGCAGGAACCCAGCGAAGACCAGGATGTACCCATCGGTGATCCACTGGATGCCGGTGAGCGAGGCCGACAGTTCCCGGCCGATCACCGGCACGGCGACGTTGATGGCCGTCACGTCCAGGATCACCATGAAATACCCGGCGCACACCGCCAGCAGTGGCGCCCAGGACCGATACTCGGGCTCCGGGGCCGAGGCGGGAGTGGGCGTGGAGTCACCACCGCCAACGGACTCCGCGAACGCCACGGCCCCAGCTCCTCCCATCCGTGGAGACACGACATCAAAAGCCACATTAAGGGACAAGGAGCCGCTCGTAGAACCCGCACCACGTGCGGGGATCGGCATTGACTTCGTGGGGGCTGCTGGAGACCAAGACCCTCCAGTCGAAATTCACTTCGATGGCACGTTTACCTTGCAGCCTTCCGCAACCAGAACGGCACGTGGACGGTGAAGCAACCCTGAGCCGTTGCCTCACCGTGGTCAAGGCAGGATCTCGACGTACCCCTCGGTTCCGTGCACGCGAATCCGCTGCCCGTCCCGGATCAGCCGGGTGGCCTGCTCAACGCCCACGACGGCCGGCAAGCCGTACTCCCGGGCGATCACTGCCCCATGGGTCATCAGGCCGCCCACCTCCGTCACCAGGCCCGCGATTCCGACGAACAGCGGCGACCAGCTGGGGTCCGTGAAGGTCGTGACCAGGATGTCGCCCGCTTCGAGATCGGCCTCCGCCATGTCAAGGATGAAGCGGGCCCTTCCCTCGATGGTTCCGGCGGAAACCGGTAGGCCGATCAGGGCGCCGGCCGGCACGTCGTCGCACCGGTACGCCCCGGTGACGGCCTCACCATCCGATGTGAGCACCCGGGGCGGTTTGAGCGCGTGGTACGACCGAAACGCGTCCTTGCGCTGCTGGATGAGCTGGTCATCCACCTGGTTCGAGCGGCGCACGACGTCGTGGAGTTCCTGGAACGTGAGATAGAAGATGTCCTCCTTCTCAGGAAGCACGTTGGCCTGCACGAGGCGCTCGGCCTCCCTCAGCAGGGCCCGCTTGTAGACGAAGTAGCGGCTGATGACGCCGTACTTGGGGTACTCCCGGTACCCGATAAAGGTTCTGAGCCGGTCGATCATCCGCTTGGCCTCGTCGGCCTTCTGGTCCCCGTCCGGCAGAGCCCGCAAGCGTGACAGCACGTCCTGTTCCTTCTTCTGTGCCTTCTGCCGCCCTTGCTCGAAGCGCCGCGCGGCGGCGCCCGGCTCGAACATCCTGACGTTGTCAAGGAGCACGGGCACGAGCGTGGTGGGGCGTTCGCGCCAACGTGGCCTCGTGATGTCGATCTCGCCAACGCAGCGCATGCCGTACCGGTCGAGGTAGTCCTCTATGACGTCACACGCTTCGGTCCCGCCCGCGACCTTCGCCAGCTCGTCCAGGAAACCCTCGTCCTCGACGCCCTGCAGGAACGCCACCACCTCCGGATGTGGGCGGATCGCGTCCGCGACGTCGAGCAGCGCCAGGCCCATCTGCGAAGTGACGTTGTCCGGGGCGGAAAGCGTCAGCGTGTCAGCCGCGTTCTTCTCGCCCAGCCACTCCTGCAGCGTGTCGTTGAGCCACCACGTGGCCTCCATTCCCGCCATGATCACCTGAAGGTTCAGCGGATCGCTGAGGACTCGCTTGTGCTCCTCGAAGGCCTCCAGCAGGAAGTCGAACAGCGCTGGTCCGGTCTTCGTACGGATGCCGCGCTCCAGTGCGGCAATGGACGCCTGGCTGCGCTCGATCAGCTCGGTGATGATGGCCGGGTCGGTCTCGATCGGGGCAGGGACACCGCCGGCCGGCGGCCGGCCGGGACTCGCGTCCGGTAGCGACGGGACGAAATCGTCGCGGTCGAGGACGGTCTCCAGCGCGTCCCTGGTCAGCGGATCGCCTCTGCCGATGACATCCAGGAGACCGGCGCGGCTCACGGGCGAAGCCAGACGCCGGGTAGCGTCGACGAACAACCTCCCACCGGCCTCGTGCATCGGCGCCATGGCCGTCAGCTGCCACAGGGAGAGCCCCAGGGGCTTCATCGGGTCGGTCATCATCTGCTGATGACCAACGGAGAGGTAGACGTGATTCTCCTGGTCACCGGTCTCGGGGATGGGGAACAGCGTCGTGATCGGCCGACTCTGAACGATCGCGAAGCGATCATCGACCAGGCACCATTCGATGTCCTGCGGGCGGCCGAAGTGCGCTTCAATCCGCCGCCCGAGCTGCACGAGCAGCACGACCTGCGCATCCGTCAACGCCGGCTGCTCCTGCCGCTGCGAGTCGATCGTCACCTCCTGCGTACCGCCGGCCGGCAGGGCGTGGACGGCACGCCGTTTGGCGGCGATCGCCTTGGCGACGACTTCGCCGTGTCGCACCTTGAAGACATCCGGGTTCACCAGGCCGGAAACCAGGGCCTCGCCGAGGCCGAAGCCGGCATCCACGGTGGCGACCTTCCGGTTGCCCGTGACGGGGTCGGCTGTGAACAGGATGCCGGCGGCATGCGGGAAGACCATCTGCTGCACGACCACGGCCATGCGGACCGTTCGGTGGTCGATGCTGTTCCGCTGGCGGTAGGTCACGGCCCGCTCGGTGAACAGCGAGGCCCAGCACCGTCTGACGTGCTGGAGGATCGCTGTCGCCCCCACGACGTTGAGGTACGTGTCCTGCTGGCCGGCGAAGGAGGCCGTCGGCAGATCCTCCGCCGTCGCGCTGGATCGGACGGCGTAGGCGGCTTGCACGCCGAGTTGGGTGTGCGCACGGGTGATCGCCGCCGTGAGATCGTCCGGGATGGCGATCCCTTCGATGGTCCGACGAATCTGCGCGCTGAGCGTGCGGATCTTCTCCCGGTCGTCCGGGTTCAGGCGCGACAGCAGATCGAGTCGATCGTCGATCGACGGAGCTTCCGCCATGATCCGCCGGAAGGCGTCCGTCGTCACGCAGAAGCCACCCGGCACGTGGATGCCTTCGATCCGCGACAACCCGCCCAGGTGCGCACCCTTGCCGCCGACGACCGCGACCCGCGTCTCGTCGACCTCTTGAAGATCCAAGACGTACTGCTCGATCATTTCGATACCTCCGAGGCAGCCGTGTCCCGCTGCGCTCCGGTGGCCAATCGAATCACCGACGCCTCCAGCTCTGTCGAACCGCTTGCCAGGCACCCCCTCGTCTCTGGCTGCCCGCCCTCTGACGAGTCGGCGGGCCGTTCCGCCCAGTCGGGCGACGCGCACCCCCGCACCTCCGCTCCGAGCCCCCGCACCGGGACTGCCGGTCCTACCACTGGGTCGACGTCACCGCGTCCCCCGTACATCGACAACAACACACGCACGTCGTGCCCCCGTTTCCGCAGGTTGTGGCATCGGCCGACGATTCTGGGCCGTGACCGGGGTCTTGTGGCAAGCCCCCCAGCGCGCTATATGTTGAGAGTGGCAAGGAGAGAGCTCTCCTTGCCTTTGCCTTTTGGCATCCAATGGAACCGACAAGCTTCTCGCGAAGCGGTGGCGCGCCGCGTACGGTTACGCGTCGTTGGGCCAGGCGGGCGTCCCATCGGCCTGCGAACGCAGCCGCGGAACCAGAAGTTCTTTCCCATGCCGACAAGGCCCGAACGTCGAGCGCGCCGCCGTCTCCCGGAGGTCGTTGCGCCACGCCGCCGTGCTGGGCCAAGCTCGACGAACGGACGCTTGAGGGTCGCCGTAGCTCACATCGGCCGGCACCCCAGCCAACGGTCCCCATGGCACCCCGCCCGGGCCGTGGCCCCGCTGTGCCTCCGCAGCGACCGGATTCGTTGGGCAGCTTCAGTCCGTCAGTGCCCGCTCCGACAACGAGCACACGATGCTTCAAGGATTTTTCGCGTGACCGAAGACGCCCGCGCACATGCGTGAAGCCCAGAAGGCGCATTCCTGGGAGCGGACCGCGCCGGACTTCTGCCCTATCCGGTCGGCGGACTGCCACTGTGAGCAGCCGGGACACCACGCGTGGTCGGTGGAGCCGCTCAGGGCCGCGCAGTCTGCCCGTAAGGGACGTACGCGGGCCCGGGCACGCCCGCGGCGCCATCTGCGGGGGTGGTCGACGTGCAGACGCCTTGCAGGCTGACATCATGTCCCCATGGGGAAAAGCGCTCTTATCGTGATCGACATGATCAACACCTATGATCACCCCGACGCGGAGCTTCTCGTCCCGTCCGCACGCGCGGCGTTGCCACAGATCGTCCGGCTCCTGGAGCGAGCGCACACCCAGGGCGTGCCGGTCATCTACGTCAACGACAATTTCGGTGAATGGCGCTCTCATCACGGGGAACTCGTCGCGGCTGCCCTGGCGGGACCGAAACCCGAACTGGTCCGACCTGTCCAGCCGGGCGAGGATTCGCTGTTCGTGGTCAAGGTCAGACATTCGATCTTTTACGAAACTCCTCTCAGCTACCTGCTGTCCCGGCTCGGCGTGGACCATGTGGTTCTTACCGGCCAGGTCACCGAACAGTGCGTGTTGTACTCGGCTCTCGACGCGCACATCCGCCACCTGCGTGTGACGGTTCCCGACGACGCCGTAGCCCATATCCACGATGATCTTGCCCGGGCAGCACTGATCATGATGGAACGCAACATGCACGTGGCCGTCACCACGACCGACAAGGTCGATTTCTAGACCTTCCGTTCGCAACGGGCCGGCCCGCGGCGCGGAGCAAGGTTCGGCGGAAGCTCACAACGGCCGAGGTAGGCGCGGTGGAGTCGCCGACCGATGACGATGCGGTAAGGGGCAGTGCCCCGGTCGGACCCGACCGGGGGCACAAGAGGCCTTGGTGCCGGCCGTTGCTCGGTTCGACGGGGAGCGCCGCTACCGACGGCCGCCCCGACGTTCCGCTGACTGACGCGGGGGAGGCCACCGCGAAGGCGCTGGCTCAGAGGTCGACCCGGCGCCGGCTGATCGCCATGGTCAGCGGCCCTCTGAGGCGCCATACGACGGCCGAGCCGGCGGGCCGGGTGGGCGTCGGGCCCGGCCCCGACCTGGAGGGCTGGGACTTCGGCGAGCGGGCAGTTCAGGACGGAGTGTCGTCGTGGTTGACGGTGACGACGATCTTGCCGACCTGGCCGTTGGCCTCCATGTAGCGGTGGGCCCCGGCGATGTCGGAGAGGTCGAAGGTCTTGTCGACGACCGGCGTGAAGGAACCTGAGGCCAGACCCGCGTTGACGAACGCGACCGCGCGACGCAGGCGCTCGGGGTCGGAGGTGATCTCGAAGAGGGTGTAGGTGCTGCTGTTGAGTGCGGGGAAGGACTGCGCGTTCGGCAGTGGCGTGATGCGCGGGTCGAGGGCGCCGTAGACGACCAGGTGGCCGCCGGGAGCGATGGCCTGGGCGAGGGTCTCGACGCCGGGACCGGCGATCGGATCGAATGCCAGGCGCACGCCCTGACCGCCGGTGATCTGCTGGATCCGCGCGGGCAGGTCCTCGTCGTCGGTGACGACGACGTCGGCCGCGCCGGCGTCCAGGAGGCGATGCTTCTTACCCGGCCCGCGCGTGGTGGCGATGGGGATCGCGCCGATGTGACGGGCGATCTGAATGGCCGCCAGGCCGACACTGCTGGAGGCCGCGGTGATCAGCACGTAGTCTCCCGGACGCACCCGGCCGCTCTCAGCCAGGGGGCCGTAGGCGGTGATGTAGGCCATCCACATCGCCGCCACTGTGGTGGCCGCGACGTTCGCGGGGCGGGCAACCACGGCGGAGGCCGGGAGTATCACGTGGTCGCCGTAGGTGCCGTACTCGCTCTGCAGGAACGACGGAACGACGGCGACCAGGTCGCCGGCGGCGACGCTGTCCACGCCCTCCCCGACCGCCTCGACCACTCCCGCGGCCTCGTAACCCAGCGTGGAGGGAAAGACGGGCTGGTAGAAGTAGGCGCCTTCCCGGTACATGATTTCGGCCCGGTTCAGGCCGATCGCATCCACCCGGATCCGCACCTCTTCCGCGCCCGGAGAACGTACCTCGACGTCGCGGAGGGTGAGGACCTCGGGGCCGCCGAGCCGGTCGAACTGTACAAGCTTTGTCATGGTGCATCAGTCCCAGGGGTGAGGGTCGGGAAGCAACGCCGGAGTATCCGGACGTCACCCACTACCGTGCCCCAGACTTCGATGACCGTCAAATTTCGACATCCATCGAACTATGTACCCGCCGAGGTACGTCAGGAGTCTCAGGCCGCGCCCGCCGCCTCCGCGGCGCAGGCGGCCATCACGGCCGACAGCAGGCCGGGAAACCGCTTCTCCATCTCGCCGGTGCGCAGCGCGTTCATCTTTGTCGTCCCCACGTAGTACTGGCGGATGAGGCCCGCCCCGCGCAGCACGTTGAAGTGATGCGTCAGGGTCGACAGCGACACCGGCGCTGCGAACGTGCCGCAGCTCAGGTCCTCACCAGCGCGCACCAGTTGCGACACCACCATCCGTCGCACCGGATCCGCCAGCGCCTCCAGAACCTGCTGCAGCGAGACCTGTGTCAGGTCGGGGTGCTCCACAGTCCGGGCAGCAGCACGGGGACGGGCCACGACGACTCCTTGGGGTATGTCAGTACTCGGTCCATAGTACGACCATCATCGAAGCAAGAGCTGGTGGGCTTCGCAGCCGACCCCACGCTCCAGCGCACCGCGTTCGCACCGACATCGACGTCCAGAACCTGCCGCACTCGCACAGGACGGCAGACGGCACATGTAGGGGTTGCCGTCCGCGGCGCCATCGGGGCCTGCCGGGGAGACGGCATCGGCCGCCGTAGAAGTTGGGGGGGGTCAGACGGTGGATTCGTCCAAGGCAGTGCCCACCTGGTCCGAGGCGGGCTCGTCCACCATCGAGGGCCCCCAGGGCGCCGGCCCCGAACCCTCCGCCCAGGCAGCGAGACGAGCACCGTCCACGCACCGGATACCGCACGCCGCGGCGTACTCCTGAGCCGGTTCCGTGAACTGACTGGTTGTCACGACTGCGGCAAGCTGGGCCCCGTGAATCGTCCAGCAAGTACCGCCGAAACGCTGGAGCTCCTGGGAGCCGACCTTGTTCGTAGGGCCATACAACTTGCACTGCACCACGACGCGCCGGCCATCGGGGGCGATCGCCACGACATCAGCACCAAGATCACCGGCGCCACCGACAACCTCGACCTCGCGGCAGCCGTCTCGTTCGCACAGCGCGGCGACGGCGGCCTCGAAACCCTCCGGGTCGAGAGCCGAGAAGTCGGGGGTGGGCTGGGGCAGTACCGCGGTCAACCCCTCCTGAGCCACGGCGGGCGTGGAGCCGGCAGGCTCCTGGCTCCGGGCGGCCGCAAAGGGGGTGGGTGTGTCGTTGTTCTGAGCTGTCTCAGCGAGTTCACGATCAGCCTGAGCCATCCCTGCGCGGGCGGCACGGCGCAGCTCCCGGGCCCTCGGCATCGCACGGAACACGATGTAGAGCACGGGAATGGCGAACGGCCCCAGGAGTACGGCAGCGAGCGGATGCGCCCCGGCCCAGTGAGCGAATCGCAAGAAAAGGAGCGCGGCGGCGCAGAGCAGGGCACCGACCAGCGCGAGGGCGACGACCGGCCCGCGCAGCGATCCCGCCGTTTTGGGGCGGCTCGCCTCACTCCTGCTCTTCCGTATCAGCACTGAGCCTCCTCCACACCGTCACGAACCTCGTCGACGGACGTGTGCCCCGAACACCGCAATCCATGATCGACAGACAGGGCCGGCATCATGCCTGCGCACCAGGGGTTCGAAGAACATGGAACGAAAACCGGCGCCAAGCATCTGTCGGCCTGGTGGGCGCCTGACGGGCCGTCGGGCGCGCGGCGATCTTGAAGTCACCCACAGACAACGGCCGCCTCTCTGCGGTAACTTGGGCCGTCACCTGCGGTGACGTTCTCCGGCCGCTACGGGAAGCGTCCCTGTTATCTGTGGCAAGTGGAAAGCGGTGCCCACCGTCGCACAGCTGCCGGCCGTGAAGGCATTGACCGTCTGCGCGGCGGCGGACGTGTTTCTCGACTCGCTCGGCAACCCGGACACCGTCCGCAACTACGGGATCGGGGTGGGCAAGACCGCTGAACGGCTCGGCGAGGCCCGGCCTCCGGCGTCGGTCGTGGACGGCGAGATCGGCGAGGCCCTGGAACTGCTCCGGGGCACCGCGGTGGTCAACACGTGGAACTCCCGCCGGGCGGGGGTGCTGTCCTGGCTCGGCCGGTGCCGTGAGCACGGCTACGAGGGACCGGTAATCCCGGCCTGGGCGAAGCGGCTGGCGGTGCCGGACTCCGAAACCCGGGCCCGCTCGAAGATGGCAGTCGCCCGGCTGATCGCGCGGCGCGAGGTGCACCTGCGGGAGAAGGCGCTGCGGCGGATGCTCTACGAGACCGCCGGGCGGGCCGAGGAGATCCTGGGCGTCAACATCGATGACCTGGACTTCGCCGGGCGCCGTTGCCTGGCCAGGGCCAAGGGAATGTGTGTGTGGTGCGGCGTGACTGCGCAGGCCTATCCCTGGGCGGTGGGGCGAACGACGATGTCACCTACATCGACACCGTCCGGCTGTTCAATGGCGAAGGCGATGGCGCGGGCCACCGCGTCCGGCGAAAGAGCGATCTCCATCATCTTGTCGATCTGGTCCTTCACAGCCGGATCCATGCGCTCTGCGAAGTCCGTGCGGACGGCGCCGGGCGAGACCACGGTCACGCGCAGGCTGTCGCCGGCCTCCTGGCGCAGGCCCTCGGAGATGGTGCGCACGGCGTTCTTCGTGCCGGCGTACACCGATTGGAGCGGCACGATGCGCAGTCCGGCGGTGGACACGGTGTTGACGAAGTGCCCGAAACCCTGCTCCCGGAAGACGGGAAGGGCTGCGGCGATCCCGTACAGGACCCCCTTGAGGTTGACGTCGATCATCTCCTCCCAGTCCTCGACGCGCAGGTCATCCAGACGGGAGATCAGACCGATCCCGGCATTGCTGACGAGGACGTCGAGCTTGCCGTATCGATCGCGTGCCAGCTGGACGAGGCCGGAAAGGTCCACGTGTCGCGTCACGTCCGTGCGGGCCCAGGCGGCTTCACCGCCGGCCTTTTCGATGCGGGCGGCCAGGGCCTCAAGACGCTCCGGACGGCGTGCCCCGAGGGCGATCTTCGCGCCGCGCTCGGCGAGCAGGAGCGCGGTCGCCTCACCGATGCCGCTGCTGGCGCCCGTGATCGCCACGACTTTGCCTTCGATTCCCGACATGATGGACAGTCCTTCCAGTAGAGAAGTGGGGGCGGCCATGCCCTACAGTGAAAGTGGAGGCTCCGCCACTTCATCCACGTTAAGTGGCGGCTCCTCCACTTAGCAAATGGAGACAGGGGAGAGCCATTGATGGTCCGGGACGCAGGACGCCCACTGAGGGCTGACGCACAGCGGAACCGGGACAAGATCCTGGCCGCCGCGGTGCGCGTGTTCACTGAGGAGGGACTGGATGCCCACTTCGAGCGCATCGCCAGAGAAGCGGGCGTGGGAACCGGCACCCTCTACCGCAACTTCCCGACCAGGGAAGCTCTGATCGAGGCGGCGTACCGCAACGAAGTGGCCCGGCTGTGCGACGCCGTCCCCGGCCTCCTTGCGGCGATGTCGCCGCCTGAGGCCCTGCGAGCCTGGACTCGCCGCTTCATCGACTACGCCACCGCCAAACTCGGCATGGCCGACGCCCTGCGAGCCGTCGTCAACTCGGGAACCAATCCCTACGCCGACAGCCACGAGATGATTCAGGCCGCCCTCTCCACCCTCATGGACGCCAATACCGCTGCCGGAACGATCCGGTCCGACATCAGCCCGACCGACATGTTCGCCGCCCTCGCTGGTATCGCCCTCACCTCGGCCAAGCCCGAGCAGCGAGAGCAGGCCGAACGCCTCCTCGACCTCACCCTGGACGGACTGAAACCTGCGCCGTCGCGGCTCCCAGAAAACTGACGGCAGAAGCCCGGACACCATCGAAGCTGATGTTCCGCGCGGTCTGTTCCAGTAGTGCTCGCGCGGAGTCCGCGTAGCGCATCGCGGTCTTGTCGTCGAGCCCGAACACCCCGGCGAAGGTGGAGCGGGTCGGGCCCGTGGACCAGGGCCACTTCGAGTTGCCGATCGACGCGGAGGCGCTCCAGCGTCGCGACCTGTCCGCACACGGTCGCGCTGATCCAGTGGTTGCTGCCGGTCGTTCCGCCGGATGTAGATCCCCCTGCGTTACTCCTATTCGCGCGTCCGGGGCCTCTTCTGAGGCTTTTCAGTCTTGCCCGACCGCTTGCCGCGGGCCTGCGTCCCGGGCTTGGCATGCGTGGCCTTATCGGACTTCCCCCTGGGCCGGCCGGCCGGTTTGTCACCCGAGGTGGGGTGTGAAGGTGGTGCTGCAGTGCCGGGTACGGCTCTGTCGGCGACCGGCTCCCGGCTCGGAGTGGTAGTGGCAGGGCTGGTGCTGTGATCGAGGGCGGGGTCACGGACCTGAGCGGCGAAGGCCTCGCGGGTGGAGGACGTCGGAGCCGCAGGCCCCGCCTCGTTCCTGTCAGCGGGCCTGCCTGGAGGGTCGGCTTTCGCGGAGGGACTGCTAGTGGCCCGGGTCGTGTTGTCACCGGTTCCTTGGGGCGAAGCGCCGTCGGAGACGGCGACAGTGGCGGCCATGACAGCGGCGAGCGCGACGGCTCCGCCGGCGACCGCCATGCGTGCACGTGCGGGTGCGGACTTCGGCGCGGCCGCCCCTGCGGCGTGCGACGGAAGCTGGTGTGTGAGGTCGGCCCGCGCCGGTGCCTCTCCGGGAACCAGGCTCGTGACGTCGGCCGAGGATGGAACGGACTCGGAAGGGGCCGCGTCGGCCAGGGCGGTCAGTATCCGAGCGCAGTCGGGTGCCGGTGGGCGTGCCGCCGCCTCCATGGCGTTCATATCCCGCAGCAGAGCCACCAGCTCTTCCGGCAGGAAATCGGGCCATTCGGGCCGCCGGTGGAGTCGCGCGATCGCGGCCTCCAGGGGGCCACCGTCGTATTCGAGCCTGCCTGTGATGCATTCGAGGAGTACCAGCCCGAGGGCGTAGATATCGGCGGGCGGGCCGACGGACTGGCCGAGCACCTGCTCGGGGGACAGGTAGGCGGCGGTGCCGATGAGTGTGCCGGTAGCTGTGCGAGCGGTGGCGTCGAGCAACCGGGAGATGCCGAAATCGGTCAGGTGAGGGTGGCCGGACGTGTCCAGAATGATGTTCGAGGGCTTCACGTCGCGGTGAACGACCCCTGCCTCATGCGCGTGGGACAGGGCCTGGGCGAGGCCGGCGCCTAGTGCGGCGGTCTCGCCGGAATCCAGGGGACCCGCGGCGATGCGCTCTTTCAGCGTAGGGCCTTCGATCAGCTGCATGACCAGGTAGGCGCGCTCGTTGTGCCGTCCGGCATCGTAGACGGTGACCAGGCCGGGATGCTGCAACCGGGCGAGGATCATCGCCTCGTTGTGGAAGCGTTCCTCCATGTCGATATCGGCGCCGGCGCGGAAGACCTTGACTGCCACCGGCCGTTTCAGCCGTAGGTCGAAACCTCGGTGGACGTCGCCGGCGCCACCCGAGCCGATGACCGCGTCGAGGCGATATCGCCCGGCCAGCACATCCGCGGTCCGGGACAGCGCCAAAGCCGACCGGCCGATCCTCATGCCATCTCCCACTGCTTCGACAGGTGATACGTGCATGCGTTCTTCATCAGGAGGACGCCGGACACGTGTACCCGTGAAAGGCTGGAATAGCCCTGTGCCGAATCGGGACCGGGGCCCCTTGACCCGCCGGGCCGTTCGCTCCACTGAGCCGTGTGCGACCAAGTGGGCGCCCGCGCTGGGCGTTACCAGCACGGGGCGCCTTGCGGTGCGGTTCCTCGCTCGTTACTCAACCCGGCGTGGGTTGCGGCTGCTGGGGTCGCGGATCTGCGCGGGAGGTCTCCCGACCCCCCCCCCACGGCCCGCGCTTCGACACGGGGAGCCACCGAGGTTACGGCCCGCGCGCCCCGGAAGCATGCCGGATCCAACTCGCTTGCCATGCAGCGCACTCGAGCCTCCGGGTGCAGCACATCACAGTCTTCCCCAGTGCGCCGTGCAGAGCCCGACAGCAAGGAACACCACCATGGCCCGGTCTGAAACGGCAGATGAAGAACAGGAGTGGGCGAACCAAGGCCGATCGCATCCCAGGACATACCGGACGACTCGGGCGGTCTGCGGGCGGTCATGTACCGCCGTGCCGCAGACTGGCACCGATCGCTTGACCGACCAGAGGATGGATTTCATGGCCGACCGGCCTTTGACGCTGATGGCAGTGCACGCCCACCCGGACGACGAGGCCACCGGAACGGGGGGTGTGCTGGCGCGTTATGCGGCGGAGGGCTTCCGCACAGTGCTTGTTACGTGTACCGACGGTGGCTGCGGTGACGGTCCGGGGGGTGCGAAACCGGGCGAACCGGGGCACGATCCGGCTGCCGTTGCTGTGATGCGCCGAGGCGAGCTCGAAGCAAGCTGCGAAGTCCTGGGGGTCGGTCATCTTGAACTGCTCGGGTACGCCGACTCCGGGATGATGGGCTGGCCGGCCAACACCGCGCCTGGGTCGTTCTGGAGTACGCCCGTGAATGAGGCAGCCACTCGGCTGGCCGAACTGATGCTGCGTTACCAGCCCGATGTCGTCGTGACCTACGACGAGAACGGGTTCTACGGCCACCCCGATCACATCCAGGCCAATCGGATCACGATGGCGGCGCTGTCACTGACCGGGATGACCCCCAAGGTGTACTGGACGACGGCGCCGCGCTCGATGATGAAGGAGTTCGGGAAGATCATGCGCGAGTTCGGCGCGGACTGGGACGAGCCGGATCTGTCCGAGGCCGAAGCGGTCCCCGAAATCGGCCTGCCCGACGAGGAGATCACCACGTGGGTGGACACCACTGAGTTCGCCGGCCAGAAGTTCGACGCGCTGGCCGCGCACGCCAGCCAGGGTGAGAACATCTTCTTCCTACGCATGGGCAAGGAAGGGTTCACTCAGCTCATGGGTGTGGAAACGTTCGTCCGGGTCCATGACACCACCGGCGCGCCCCTCCCCGAGAACGACCTCTTCGCCGGCCTACGCTGAGCTCCGCCAGCGGCCTTCCCTCCGACATACGCGGGCATCCCCTTGTTCGGCCACCGCCGGAGCCGCTTCCCAGGTGAAGACGGGGGTCGGACCAAGGGAGATCGACGGCATTGACGCCGTGGCGACGTCCGCAGGCGGTGCACGATCCGGCCAAGATCCTGCTGGACGTGGCCCTCGCGGTCACGCTGGGCGGGGACTGCCTCGCGGACGGCACGATGCCACGGCCCGAGCCGGCCGCGTCCGCGCCGGTGGCCTCCGACCCCACAAAGCCGCCCGGACGCCGCAGGGCGGATGACCGTGGACTTGGACGGGTCTTCGTGATGCCACTCGTGACGTCTCAGGCACGCAGGAGGCCGCAGCGCTCCACCTTACGGAGGTCGAGGAGGCCGGCCGGTATGGCGGCCTCACGCTCCCTCGCCACCTGATCCCTCCCGATGGGGGAATGCGTGGGAGCCTGCCAGTGCCGAAGGGTCACCCGGCGACTGTGCTGGATCCACCAGGACCGGATGCGGTCGGCTGCGTCATACGCGTCGCAGCGACCGGCGTCGATAGCGCGGGTGAGATCGATCAGCGCGCCGCAGGGTGCGTCGCTGCCTTCCCCGGCGGTCTCCGCATAAGCAAGGACCCGGGCTGGGTCCCCGTGTCCGCGTAGCGCGCAGAGCGTCACCCACTGACGGTTGCACGAAGGTGAAGGCCGGGCACAGTGTCTTCGCTTCTTGAATTCATTGCGCAGGCCATTGACGGGCATCGTTCATAACTTTATCGTCGCTGCGAACTTCACTGTGACCCTCGCGATCCACCGGAGAACGATGAAGCACCACCCACACACGGCACGGCTGTTCGCCTTTCTCCTCGCGGGCGTCCTCACCGCTACTCTCCCCTCGGCCGCGCCGGCCGGGGCGCATCCCTCAGCTACCCCCGCCGCCCGTACCGCGGACCCGTCCGGCGGCGGAAACTGGCAACTGACGTCCACGCACATCGATCCGAAGGACAACGCACACGCCTACGTCGGCAACGGCTACCTCGGGCAGCGCATCCCGCCGAACGGCGCCGGATACGCCACCACCAACCAGACCCGCACCGGCTGGCCGCTGTACACCCCCGGCTACGACGGGGCCTTCGTCGCCGGTCTGTACGCCCACAACCCGAAGACCACCGAGAACCGCCAGGTCGCGGCCGCCATCCCGACCTGGACGCCGCTCACGGTGAGCACCGGTGGCAAAAACGCGGAGACGTTCACCTCCGCTACCTCCGCGGGCCGGATCTCGCACTATCGGCAAACGCTCGACATGCGGCACGGCCTGGTGCACACATCTCTGACGTGGACAGCGACCGACGGCCGCGCCACCGACCTCGTTTACGACGTGGTCGCCGACCGCACCGAGGCGCACGTCGGCGCAGTCCGGCTACGGATGTCCCCGCACTGGAACGGGAATGCCAAGGTTACCGACCTCATCGACGGGCGCGGCGCCCGCCGCGTCGCGCAGACCGGCGGAGGGGCCCGGCCGGGCGGCCGGACCATGGACGTCGCGTTCCGTGCGGATGGCACCAAGACCGTCGGCGCCGTTGCCTCCTCCCTGCGTACCGGCAAGAGAGTTCGTACAGGAAGTGAACAACGGTCGGCTCCTGCCAGGAAGCTGAGTACCCACCAGTCCGTGGGGTTCCCAGTACACACCGGCCGCTCCTACGAGCTCACCAAGTACGTCGGCGTGGACACCGCCCTGACCTCGAAGGATCCCGAGCGGTCCGCCGTTGCCGCCTCGCAGCGTGCCGCACGCCGCGGCTGGCCGGCCCTCGCCGCCGCACACTCCGCCGCCTGGGACAGGCTCTGGCGCAGCGACATCGAGGTGTCCGGCGGCGGCGACCTGCAGTCCTGGGTGCGCTCCGCCGAGTACGCGCTGTTGTCGAACACCCGGCGTGGTTCCTCCGACAGCATCTCGCCTACCGGCCTGACCAGCGACAACTACGCCGGACTGAAGTTCTGGGACGCCGAGACGTGGATGTACCCGAGCCTGCTGGCCGCCCACCCCGACCTCGCCAAGTCCGTCGTAGACTACCGCTACCGCACCCGTGCGGGCGCCCGCTCCAACGCGAAGAAGCTCGGCTACCCGGGTCTCTTCTACCCGTGGACCAGTGCGAGCAAGGGCAACCTGTGGACCGAGTGCCACAGTTGGGATCCGCCGCACTGCAAGACCCAGAACCATCTCCAGAGCGACATCTCCCTCGCCACCTGGCAGTACTACCTGGCCACCAAGGACACCAACTGGCTGCGTACCCGCGGCTGGCCCGTCATCGAGGGCATCGCGCAATTCTGGGCCGGACGCGTCACACACAACAGTGATGACAGCTACTCCATCAAGAACGTCGCCGGTCCCGACGAGTACAGCAACGGCGTCAACGACGGTGTCTTCACCAACGCCGGGGCGGCCACCGCCCTGCGTACCGCCACCCACGTCGCCCGGTTGCTCGGCAAACAGGCCCCCGCGAGCTGGACGACGATCGCGGACAAGCTGCGCATCCCCTACGACGCGAAGAAGCAGGTCTTCCAGCAGTACGACGGCTACAAGGGCTCCGCCATCAAGCAGGCCGACACGGTGCTGCTGATGTACCCGCTGGAGTGGCCCATGTCGAAGCGCGCAGCAACCAATACCCTCGACTACTACGCCGCTCGCACCGACCCCGACGGCCCGGCCATGACCGACTCGGTGCACGCCATCGACGCGGCCTCCATCGGCGAGCCCGGCTGTGCCACGTACACGTATCTGATGCGGGCCATCAAGCCGTTCGTGCGCGGACCGTTCGACGTCTTCTCGGAGGCGCGTGGTGACAAGGCGGGTGCCTCGGACCCGCTGTCCGGCTCCCCGGCCCAGGACTTCGTGACCGGCCAGGGCGGCTTCCTGCAGACCTTCACCAACGGCTTGACCGGGCAGCGGCTACGCGAGGCCCGGGTGCACCTCGACCCGGTGCTGCCGCCGCAGCTGAGCCAGGGTGTGAAGCTCAAGGGCCTGCGCTGGCAGGGCCGGACGTACGACATCGCGATCGGCGCCCATGAGACCACGGTGCGGCTGACGCACGGCGCGCCCTTCGAGGTAGAGGGACCGCAGGGCTCGCAGATCGTCAGCGCCTCCGCACCCGCCGTCCTCAAAACCCGGCGGCCCGACCAGGTCCCGACCGACAACATGGCCCGGTGCCGTACGGCGCAGGCGAGTTCGGAGCAGCCGGGTCAGTACGCGGATGCCGCAGTCGACGGCAGCACGG
Organism: Streptomyces sp. NPDC051320; assembly: GCF_040682175.1. Lineage (NCBI taxonomy): Bacteria > Bacillati > Actinomycetota > Actinomycetes > Kitasatosporales > Streptomycetaceae > Streptomyces > Streptomyces sp. NPDC051320. The sequence goes on along the minus strand of NZ_JBFBAL010000021.1, from coordinate 11,149 downwards.
CAACCGCCTGGGTGCCCAACGGCGCCGACGGCAGCCTGACCGCCGACCTCGGCCGCAACACTCACATCTCCGGCATCACCCCGCACTGGACGGACCGGCGCCCCGCCTCGTACCGGATCAGCACGTCGGTGGACGGGAAGCACTGGCAGGCCGCGACAGGGCAGTCCGCGACAGCACGGTACGTGCGGGTGTCCGTACACGCGGCTGACGCGAAGAAGCCGGTCGGGGTGGCGGAGTTGGTGGTACAGCACTGACACAGGGCGGCCATGGCTCCAAGGCTGTCCTCGATCGCCGGGAGGGCTGATTTCGGCTCCTCCGGCGATCGAGGGCATGTCGCCTTGTCACCGCCCTGCCGCCGGCGCCGATGGGGGCGCCCAAAGCAGTGTCGTCTCACCGGGCGCGAGCGCCCTGCACCCCTGCGTGCGGTTGCATAATCTGCATCGCCCCGTTGCGCTTGCTGCATCCTCTCGCGATGGTGAACCCGTTGAGATCTGCGGCACGTTTTCGGCAATCTACGTCGGTCTTCCCGCGAACGGATGCGGAGAAAGGCGTCAGCCCGAGAGCGGGCAGAGGTCTCGATCCACTCGGTCGGACTAGTACAAGGAATCACCGTGATCCAGAAGGAAACGACTTTTTACAGCGAGGGCAGCCGCCTCAAGGCCACCATCTACTACCCGGATGATCTGCCTGAGAGCGGGCAGCCCCCGGCCCTCGTCATCAACTCCGGTTATCAGGGGTTCAACGAGTTCTACCCGAAGATGTTCGCCGGGCGGATGACCGAGCGTGGTTTCGTCTGCCTGGGTTTCGACTACCGGGGGATGGCGGACAGTGAAGGGGAAAAGGGCCGGGTATTGATCGAGGAACAGGCCCAGGACGTGCGGAACGCCGTGACGTTCATCAGCTCTCAAGAAGACATCGACCCCCGCCGCGTCGGCCTCATCGGCTGGGGCATGGGCGCTGCGAACGTCATCCTTGCCGCCGCGCAGGGCGGGAAGGTCGCGGGCGTGGCTTCCCTGAACGGGTTCTACGACGGGGCGCGCTGGCTCAAGTCCATCCACACCTATGACGAGTTCTTGAAGATCGTCGATGAGGTGGAGGGAGACCGGGTGCGCCGGGTCCAGGAGGGCGAGTCCAAGCTCGCGGACACCTTTATCCATTATCCGCTCGACCCTGCCACCGATGACTACGTCCAGAAGGAGTTGGCGCAGATATACGGCTTCGGGCACCCGACCAGGCTCCAGTTCACGGAGTCCATCCTGGACTTGAATGTGGAGAAAGTGGTGGCTGGCCTCTCGCCCACACCGCTGTTCATCGCGCACGGCGAGCGGAACACGCTGCACCCCTATGCCGAGGCCCTGGCCCTGTACGCGTCGGCCGCTTCGCCCAAGACCCTCTACACGGTCGACGGGCGGCACAACGACTTCATGTACAGCGAGCACCCGGAGTTCCTGCTGCTGTGCGACCGCCTGAAGGAATTCTTCGACGAGACCTTCAGCGCCTCCGCTGCTCCCGCCCGGAGCATCTCGGCCTGACCCTCACCGGGGCCGCCCCGCGGCAGAAGGCGGCCCGTAAAACCAGCGTTGTAATTAATGCAACTGGCGTTGCGTCTATCACACCCTGTCCTTAGGATCCCGGGATGGCTCTTGAGCAGAATCAAAGTTCCTCGGCGCAGAGTGGCGCTTCGCGGGTGATGGCGATACTGGACGCACTCACGTCGGCTGATCCGGCCGTCTTCCCGGACGGCTTGAGCGTGGCGGATGTCGCCAGAATGCTGGGACGCGAGAAGTCCGTCGTGTCACGGCAGCTCAAGAGCCTGCTCGACGCGGGGCTGATTGCCAGGGGCCCCTCGGGGCGGTACGAGCTGAGCTGGCGGCTCTTCGCACTGGCGGTGCGGGCAGGGGACCAGCGGCTGACCAAACTCGCGGCCCCTGTGATGCTCAGGCTGACCGAGGCCGTCCGGGAGCGCACCTACCTGACTGTTCTGAGCGATGGCGAGGTGCTCACCGTGCATTCGGAGAGCTCCCGGCGATCGATCGAGGCCGTGCACTGGGTGGGCCGTACGGTACCGGTGCCCAGGAGTTCCAGCGGCATGGCCCTACTGATGGACCATGAGGACGACCACATCCTCGAGATGGTCCGGCGCGGCGACGACGGGATCTCGGCCCGCGAAGCCGTCGAGTTCCTCGCCCGGGTGCAGGAGGCCCGCAAGCGGGGATACACGGTCGCGAACCGGATCTTCGACCCGGAGCTACTGGGCATCGGGGCACCGGTGCGGGACTTCTCCGGCCGGATCAAAGCCGCGATGAACATTTCCGGTCCCGCGTTCAGGATCGAGCCGCACATCCAGGCATTCGCCGGGCACCTGCTCTCGACAGTGCGGGCCCTGCAGACCTCCCTCTGCTCCGACCCGCGCTCCTCGACCTGACGGGCCGAGCAGTCCCCGACGGCCGCCGGCTCCCACCGATACCGATCCCCTAGAGCCCAGGACACCAACCGTGCACCATCTTGCCGAACCTCTGCCCGAGTCCGACTCAACCGGCCTGCGGCGACCGATCCTCAACGCGGTTCGAAACTGTGCCCGCGAAAGGTCGACCACCCCATGAAACTCATCGCCTACATGGCCGCCAATGCCGATCGCCTGCTGTTCTTGACCGAACAGCACATCGAGCTCGTTCTGATCAGCGTGGGGATCTCCGCGGTCATCGCAATCGGGCTCGCCCTCCTGACCCAGTGCGCGCCGCGCCTGCGCCACGGACTGCTGTCACTGACGGGAACCCTGCTGACCATCCCGTCCTTCGCCCTGTTCGCCCTCATGATCCCCGTCCTGGGACTCGGCGTGGCCCCGACGATCGTGGCTCTCGCCGTCTACGGGATCTTCCCGATCCTGCGCAACACGGTCACCGGCATCGAAGAAGTCGATCCGGCCGTCGTCGAGGCGGCACGCGGCCTCGGCATGAGTTCGCAACAGAGGTTGCGCACCGTCGTGCTGCCTCTGGCCTGGCCGGTCATTCTCAACGGGATCCGAACGGCCACGATCATGCTGGTCGCAACCGCAGCCATCGGAGCCGTCGTGAACGGCCCTGGTCTGGGAGAGCTGATCTTCCAGGGGCTGCAGCGCATCGGGGGAGCGAACGCGCTGGAGGAAGCCCTCTCGGGCGTGATCGGAGTGATGTTCGTTGCTCTGGTCCTCGACCTGCTGTTCATCGTGATAGCCAAGATCACCGCCTTGCGAGGATTGAATGTCTGAAAGGTCCACCCCGAGCCCGGACGCCGTGATCTTCCTGGACGGCGTCTCCAAACGATACCCAGGCCAGGAGAAGGCGGCCGTCTCCGAGCTTTCCATGGAGGTGAAGCGAGGAGAGTTCGTCGTCCTGGTCGGCCCCTCCGGTTGCGGGAAGACCACCACGCTACGGATGATCAACCGCCTCGTCGAGCCGACCCAGGGACGGATCTTCATCGCGGGCAAGGACGTCACCCACGCCGACGTGGACGGCCTGCGACGCGGTATCGGCTACGTCATCCAGCAGATCGGCCTGTTGCCCCATCTGACCATCGCGGACAACATCGCCCTCGTACCCAAGATGCTCGGGGTGAAGAAGTCCGAACGCCGTCAGCGAGCGGAAGAACTGCTGGAGATGGTCGGGCTCGATCCGGCCGCCTATGCCGGCAGGTACCCGAGGCAGCTGTCCGGCGGTCAGCAGCAGCGCGTCGGCGTTGCCCGCGCCCTCGCGGCAGACCCGCCGGTGATGCTGATGGACGAGCCGTTCGGTGCCGTCGACCCCATCGCGCGGGAAAAGCTCCAGTCGGAGTTCCTGCGGCTCCAAAGGCGCATCCGCAAGACGATCGTCATGGTCACTCATGACATCGACGAAGCACTTCGCCTGGGCGACCGCATCGCCATCTTCGGGCCCAGCTCCCGCCTGGCCCAGTTCGACACTCCCCTGGAGATCCTGAGCAACCCCGCCGACGACTTCGTACGTGACTTCGTCGGATCCGGTGCCCCGGTACGCCGGCTGTCTCTTCTGAAGGTGGCAGACGTCATGGCATCCTCCTCGCCCGACGCGTCCGGTATACCGAGCACCATCGCGATTGACGCCGGGGAAACGGTTCACAGGGCGCTCGAGCTCGTGCTGGCTTCCCGGGCAGAGGGCATTGAAGTCAGCGTACCCGGAGACGGCAGTCGCTACCTCGACCTCCAGTCCCTGCTGACCGCCGCCGCCCAGCCGACGAAGGTCCTCTCGTGAGCAGCGCGGCCGTCGAGGAAGTGTCCGTACCGGGCACACGGCGCTCCACGGTCTGGGTGCTGCCGCTGGTTGTCCTGGTTCTCCTGGGGGCCGTCTGGGCCTATGTCGGCTCCCTCCAACTCGACTCCATCGAGACCCGTAGCCTGGCCCCCGGGGTCGTGCTGACCGCGCTCTGGCAGCATGTCCAGCTCGTCGTCGTATCGACGATCCTGACCATCGCTGTCGGCGTCCCCCTGGGGGTACTTCTGACCAGGCCCGCCACCAGGAAGGTGGGCGGGATCGTGCTCGCGGCGGCCAACGCCAGCCAGGCAGTGCCGTCCGTCGGCGTGCTGGTGGTGCTGGCCCTGGTCTTCGGCGTCGGCTTCTCGATGGCCGTGGTGGCGCTCGTGCTTTACGCCCTCCTCCCCGTGCTGCGCAACACCATGGTCGGGATCCGTCAGGTGTCCCCCGCGCTGATCGACGCAGGACGTGGCATGGGCATGAGCTCCAGAGAAGTGCTCTACACCATCGAACTGCCGCTGGCAGTCCCGGTGATGCTGGCAGGCATCCGTGTGGCGCTGATCCTGAACGTCGGAGTGGCCACCCTGGCCGCATTCACCAACGCCGGCGGCCTCGGCTCCATCATTTCGGCCGGCATCTCCCTCGACAGGATGCCGGTGCTCATCGTCGGGAGCGCCCTCACCATGGCCCTGGCCCTGACCGTCGACTGGCTGGCCGGCCTCGCCGAACGCGTCCTGCGCCCGCACGGCATCTGAGACCCCTCCCTGCTGCCCGCACCGAACGCGTCATCACCCACCATGAAAGGAGTCCCGCATGCGCAACACCATGCTCGCTGCCACAGGTCTGCTCGGCCTTGTACTCACCAGTGGCTGCGCTCTCAGCAGCAGCGGGCCGGACGCGGGCGGAGGCCCCGCGAAGGACGGTCCCCTGAAGGGGGCCACTCTGAAAGTCGCTTCCAAGAATTTCACCGAGCAGCTGTTGCTGTGCGCCATCACCGCCGAGCGGCTCGAGTCACAGGGAGCGAAGGTCAAGCGCACCTGCGGCATGAGCGGAAGCAATGCCGTCCGTGCCGCGCTGAAGAGCGGCGCCGTGGACATGTACTGGGAGTACACCGGCACCGGCTGGCTGGCCCTGCAGCAGCGGCAGGCCGTCACCGACCCGCACACCCTGTACCAAAAGCTCAGCGCCATGGACAAGGCCAAGAACAACGTGGTGTGGCTCCCGCCCGCAGCGGCGAACAACACCTATGCCGTCGCGGTGAAGACCGAGAAGGCGAAGAAGCTCCACGTCTCCACGCTCTCCGACTACGCCGAACTCGCTACGTCGCATCCGGGAAGTGCCGGCTTCTGCGGCGCTTCGGAGTTCTTCGGCCGCGACGACGGTTGGCCCGGGCTCCAGAAGGCCTACGGTTTCAGCCTCTCGAAGGACAAGGTGGCAGAACTGGCGGAGGGTCCGATCTACAACGCCGTCGCAAAGGGAAACCCCTGCAACTTCGGCGAGGTCTTCGCCACCGACGGCCGGATCTCAGCCCTCGGGCTCACCGTGCTGAAGGACGACAAGAGGTTCTTCCCGCCGTACAACCTCTCCCTCAACGTCCGAGGGGCCACCCTCAAGAAATACCCGCAGATCCGGACGGTGATGAGCCCGGTGAGCAAACTGCTCACCACCTCCGAGCTGCAGAAGCTCAACGCGCAGCTCGACGTCGACGGAAAGACTCCCGAGGAGGTCGCCGACCAATGGCTCAGCGCCAACAAGCTGAAGTGACACCTGGTCAGGAACGTCACACGCTTCGGGTGGGACTCATCCAGACCGCGCCTGTCTTCGGCGCGACGCAGGACAACCTCGACCGCATCGCCGAACTGCGCCGTAGCCTCGGCCCGATCGATCTCGCCCTCACCCCGGAGCTCTCGGCCAACGGCTACGGGTTCGCTCCGCACAGGGAGACAGATCTGTTCGACAGCGACGACCCTCGGCTCGAGGTACTCGCATCCGAAGGAGTCGCAGTGGGCTTCGCCGAGAGAAGCGCCTCCGGCCGGCCCTTCAACACCTACCTGCTGCCCGATCACCTGACCGAGAACCGGTTCCTGCAGCGCAAGCTCCACCCCGTCTCCTACGCGCCGTGGAACGAGCACCTCTCGTTCCAGCCCGGCACGGAGCTCGGGACCGCGGATTTCCGCACCGCCAGGATCGCCACGGCCATCTGCAACGACATGTGGCATCCGGTCATCCCCTGGCTGGCGGCTCAGAACGGGGCCGAAGTCCTGGTCGTGCCGGTGGCCAGTATGGAGGGGGCCGACCCCGCGAGAATCCGTCGCACGTGGGAGGTGATCCTGGAACACGCCGCCGTGCTGATGCAGTGCTACGTCGTCTTCGTCAACCGCTGCGGCACAGACAGCGGGGCCCGGTTCTGGGGCGGTTCACGCGTTCTGGGCCCGGACGGCAACGTCCTGGCACAACTCGGGAGCGAGCCCGGTGCCACCGTAACCGAGCTCGACATGACGGCCCTGCGCCGGCTCCGGGCCGAAGTCCCCGTGCTCGCGGAGGCCCGAACCGATGTCCTGGCTCATGCGCTCGGGCCGGGCCGCGTATCCCCAGGGGGGCAGGCACGTGTTTGACGTCCATGTCCATGCCGCCCCCGACGTACTCGAACGAATCGGCTACGACGACCAGATCGGGCAAAGCTACGCCACGGCCGGGTACAGCGGTTTCGTACTGAAGGCACACCACGAATCCACCGTGGGCCGGGCCAGCGCCCTCAGCCGCTCGTCGGGGCTGGAGGTCGTGGGGGGAATCGCCCTCAACCGTGCCGTCGGCGGAATCAACCCGGCAGCCGTCCTCTCAGCCCTGTCCACAGGCGGTCGGGTCGTGTGGTTCCCCACGGCGGACGCCCACACCCAGGAAAGCGCACACCTGCCACGGCTGGGAGACCTGGACGAGCGACTGGACCGCTCCGTGCTGTCCGTCCCCCCGGTCCTTTCCCCGGACGACAAAGCCACGAAAGACGTAACCCTCGTTCTCGATCTGATCGCCGAGCACGACGCGGTGCTGTGTACGGGGCACCTCAGTGGCGAGGAGTGCAGGTGGCTGTTCCGACAGGCCCTTGACCGGAATATCAGCAGGTTCCTGCTCACGCACCCTTCCTACACCGTCCCCGCTATGAAGGCGCAGGAGATCGCCGAGCTCGCCGAAAAGGGCGCACACGTCGAGATCACCGCCTACCAACTGTTCCATCAGCCCGGGATCACAGCTTCCGAACTGGCCGCAGTGGCCCGAGCGGCAGGGCCACGTCTGGTCCTCTCCTCCGACGCAGGACAACCCGACAGCCCAGAACCTCCCGCCGCCCTCGAACAGCTCATCGCCGCGCTGTCCGCCCAAGGCCTGGACCTCGGCCGGCTTCGGGCCGCGGCCGGCGACACACCCAGGAAACTCGTTCTCCCCTGACGGCCAGCCAGGGAAGCGGCTGAACCACGCAGACGTCATGGTCTCTCCGGTCCGTTTGCAAGCTCGTCCAAGGACACAGACACGGCTCCGGTGGACACGGATCCATACCCACCTCGGCAGACCAATGGCCCACCAGGAGTAGCGCGCACATGGCCTCGAACGTGACCGATTCCCCGAAAGACTCCGCCGAGGTGTTCCTCGACGACCTCCGTAAACGCTTTGGCGATCTCGTCGATCACTCGTCCCTGACCCGAGCTCTCTATTCGACCGACGCTTCGAACTACCGCGTCGTCCCCCGGGCCGTGGTCACGCCCAAGTCGAAGGACGACGTGGTCGCAGCTCTCGGCATCGCCCGCACCCACGGGATTCCCGTCACCGTCAGGGGAGGTGGCACCTCCTGCGCCGGCAACGCCGTGGGCGCCGGACTCGTGATCGACTTCTCCCGTTTCATGAACCGCATCCTCTCGATCGACCCGGAATCCTCGACGGCTGTGGTCGAACCCGGGACCGTCCTGAGCACGCTGCAGAACGCGGCCCTGCCCTTCGGGCTGCGGTTCGGCCCCGACCCCTCCACCGCCACCCGCTGCACGATCGGGGGCATGATCGGCAACAATGCGTGCGGCCCGCACGGCCTCTCCTACGGGCGCACTGCCGACAATGTCGTGTCAATGACCTGGTTGACGGGCCGCGGTGAGATCATCACGGCCGGCTCCGGGACCGATGCGTTCGACGTGGTGCCCGGTCTCGGGTCCTTCGTCTCGGAAAACCTGGCCGTGCTGCGCACCGAGTTCGGACGCTTCGGACGCCAGATCTCCGGCTACTCCCTCGAACACCTGCTTCCGGAAAACGGACGCAACCTCGCGGCCGCCCTGACGGGCACCGAAGGCAGCTGCGGAATCCTCCTCGAAGCCACGGTCAGGCTCGTCCCCCGGGCACCGGCTCCGGCTCTGGCCGTCCTCGGCTACAGCGACATGGCCGCCGCCGCGGATGATGTCCCGAACCTGCTCCCTTTGCACCCGCTCGCCCTGGAGGGCCTGGACGCACAGCTCGTCGAGGTCACCCGCCGGGCACACGGCGGCGCGGACGTCCCGACGCTGCCCGCGGGCGCGGGATGGCTCATGGCGGAAGTCGGCGGCGCCACCGCGCAGGAGGCGGTCGAGGCAGGGCATCAGCTCGTCGCCGCCTCCAGCTCAGTTGACGCCGCAGTCCTGCCCACAGGACCCGAGGCGACAAGGTTGTGGCAGATCCGCGCCGACGGCGCCGGCCTGGCCGGCCGCACGTCCACCGGCGAACAGGCATGGCCCGGCTGGGAGGACTCCGCTGTCCCCCCGGAGAGGCTCGGAGACTACCTGCGCGGACTCGAAACCCTCATGACCGAGGAAGGTGTCTCCGGGCTGGCCTACGGCCACTTCGGCGACGGGTGCGTCCACGTCCGCATCGACTTCCCGCTCGAAACCGGGGGTGCGCTCATGCGCAGGTTCCTCGAACGTGCCGCGGCCCTGGCCACCGAGCACGGCGGCTCCCTCTCCGGCGAGCACGGGGACGGGCGTGCCCGTTCCGAGCTGCTGCCCACCATGTACAGCCCGACAGCCCTGCGCGCGATGGAGGACTTCAAGGCCCTCCTGGACCCCGAGGACCTCATGAATCCGGGTGTCGTCGTCCGTCCGGCACCGCTCGACGCCGATCTCCGTCGTCCTCAGGCCCTCCAACTCCTCGCCACTGACGGTTTCGCCTTCCCGCACGACGCAGGAAACATCACTGAGTCCGTACACCGGTGCGTCGGGGTGGGCAAGTGCCGGTCCGACCTGCGCGAGCAGGGCGGTTTCATGTGCCCCTCCTACACCGCCACACGGGACGAGAAGGACTCCACCCGAGGCCGCGCGCGAACACTCCAGGAGATGCTCAACGGCGGGGTCGTGACGCTCGGCTGGCGCTCCCCGGAAGTGCATGAGGCCCTCGACCTGTGCCTGAGCTGCAAGGCCTGCGCGAACGACTGCCCCACAGGCATCGACATGGCCACGTACAAGTCCGAGGCACTCCACCAGACCTACAAGGGGCGTCTGCGTCCGCTCAGCCATTACACGCTCGGCCGGCTTCCGCAGTGGCTCAAGCTCGCCGCGCCACTGGCCCCCTTCGTCAACCTCGTCGGCCGGATATCCCCGCTTCGCAAAGCCATGATGAGCATGATGGGTGCAGACACCCGCCGGTCGCTACCGCGGCTGCCCCTCAAGCCGTTCCGCTGGAACAAGCCGTCCAAGCGGGGCAGAACGAAGCCGGACGGGCCCAAGGTCCTCCTCTGGGTCGACTCCTTCTCGGACGCCATGGCTCCGGACATCCCCCGGGATGCCCTCAAGGTCCTCTTCGCCGCCGGGTGCGACATCGAGATCGCCGGCCCAGGGGCCTGTTGCGGCCTGACCCTTGTCTCCACCGGCCAACTCACCGCCGCCAAAGCCAAGCTCCGCAAGACGCTCGACCTCCTCCACCCCCACGTCAGGGACGGGAGGACCATCGTGGGCCTTGAGCCCAGCTGCACCGCCACGCTCCGCTCGGACCTCCTCGAACTCCTCCCCGACGACCCCCGCGCCACCGAGCTCTCCCGCTCGGTCAAGACCATCGCCGAGTTCCTCACCTCCATCAACTGGACACCACCGCAGGCAACCGCGAAGCTCCTCGTCCAGCCCCACTGCCACCACTACTCCGTCATGGGATTCGGCCCCGATCAGGCTCTCCTGGAAGCCATGGGCTGCGACGTCGAGACCTCCGCAGGATGCTGCGGCCTTGCCGGGAACTTCGGCATGGAAAAGGGCCACTACGACGTCTCCGAGAAAATCGCACAGAGCGGCATCCTCGCCAAGGCATCCGCCGACCCGGGCCGGGACATCCTTGCCGACGGGTTCTCCTGCCGCACCCAGGTACGCGACCTCGCCGGCCTCGACAGCCGCCACCTCGTACAGTTCGTCGCCGAGGCCCTCCGGCACGACACGGCCACAGAAAGGGAGCCGTCCTGACTCGGCCCTGACAAAGCCGCGACGTGTCGAGGGATCACCCCCCCAGTGAGCATGTCGCGCCGACGGGCGGGAGCCGTCCGTCTTCGAGCAGGTGTGCTGCGAGGTCGGCGATGCGGGGACTTCGGTGGCGGGGCCGGGAGGTTTGCGGCTGTCGCAGCGTCACCGGTTGCGCAGACACAGCCGCGTGGGCGGTACGACCATCAGGCGGCCGAAGAGCCTGTGGCGTCCGGGTGGGGTTGGACCGTCAACGCCAAGATGGTCAGTCGCGTGGGGCTCAGTGGAGGCAGAGGCAGAACGGGTGGCCGGCCGGGTCCGCGTAGACCCGCCAGTTGCCTCCGGCCGGAGCTGGTCCGTCCGCTCCAGCACGGTCGCGCCGAGGGTGAGCGCCCGCTTCTCCTCCCCCTCGAGATCGTCCACGTCGAAGTCCAGGTGGAGCTGCTGCGGCCGCTGCTGGCC
>NZ_JBFBAL010000020.1:0-81088 GCF_040682175.1 Streptomyces sp. NPDC051320 | reverse complement strand
GCGCCCCCCCCGGGGGGGGCCCCCGGGGGGGGGCGGGGGGGGGGGGGCCCCCCCCGCCCCCCCCCCCCGACGCGTGCCCGGAGGCGGGGACATAGCATCTGTACCCGGCATGGACACGATAACTATGTGGGAGCTGGCCGCCCTCGCTGCGGCAGCCACGCTGGTCGGTTTCTCCAAGACCGCGGTCAGCGGGGCCAACACCATCAGCCTGGCGGTGTTCGCGGCGGTGCTGCCGGCCCGCGAATCGACCGGGGTGCTGCTGCCCATCCTGATCACCGGCGATGTGCTCGCCGTCCTCACCTACCGGCGGCACGCCCACTGGCCCACCCTGTGGCGGCTGTTCCCGGCCGTCGCGGGGGGCGTGGTGATCGGCACCGGATTCCTTTTCCGGGCCGACGACGCGGTGGTGCGTACGTCGATCGGTGCCATTCTGCTACTGATGGCGGGCGTCACCCTGTGGCGCAGAAGGACCGCCGAGTCCGTCGACGAAGCGTCCGCGGAGCCGACCCGCAGCGGCAGGATCAAGGCCCGGTCCTACGGAGTGCTGGGCGGCTTCACCACCATGGTCGCCAATGCCGGCGGCCCGGTGATGTCGCTGTACCTGATCTCGGCGGGCTTCCGGAAACTCGGCTTCCTCGGCACATCCGCCTGGTTCTTCCTGATCGTCAACACCGCCAAGGTGCCCTTCAGCGTGGGCCTCGGGCTGATCGACGCCAAGTCCCTGCTGCTCGACGCCGCGCTGGTGGGCTTCGTCGTGCCGGGCGCGTACATCGGCCGCAGGTGCGCGAGCCGGATCAACCAGCGGCTTTTCGAGCGGCTGGTGATCGGGGCGACCGTGCTGGGCGGCCTGCAGTTGTTGCTGCGGTAGGTGCCACCGCGGGCCGGCCGGCCGGCTGCCGGGCGCGGATCTGGACGCTCATCGCTGCCCGGCCGCTTCTGCGGTCAGTTCGTACGCCCACAGTGCGTCCCGGTCAGCGACCCGGCTGAAGCCCGCCCGGGTGAGTACCCGTTGGGACGGCTGGTTGCCGGGGTCCGTGGTGGCCAGCACCGTGTTCACCGCGGGCAGGCTCAACGACCAGTGCGAGAGGGCCAGCACGGCGTCGGTGGCCCAGCCGGAGCCGCGTGCCGACTCCGTGAGGTCGTAGCCGATCTCGACGGAGCCGTCGGCCGGCGGGCCGTGGTAACCGATGCCGCCGAGCACCGCGTCGTCCGCGGAACGCTGCATCACGAACAGCCCCCAGCCCGGCAGAAAAGCACCGGCTTCGACCGTCATCGTCACCATTTTCGCGGCGATCTGGGTGCCGCTGCCGGGGCCGCCGTCGAGCCAGTCGAGGCCCGCTGAACCGGCCTCGGCGAGCACGGCGGCAGCGGCAGGCGACTGCTCGCGCAGGGTCAGCCGGCCGGCCTCGATGACCAGCAGGCCGTTCTCGCGGGATATGCGGGGTGTCACGGGTCGGGCCACCTTGTGGTCGGTACTGCGGAGGCCGGTGTCTCCGGTAGTCGGTGAGTGCCAGTATCCACCGTGCCATATCGACCTGCCTCGGGTGCGGGGACCGGCCCTCCGTTACGCTTCCGGCTCATGAGCACCCCTGACCAGAGCGAAGCCGTGGACGCCGTCGACGCCGTACCGACCGACCCGGAGCGGCCGGGCCTGACGCCCCGTCAGGCCCGGCGGATACGGATAGTCGTGGCGTCCGTGATGATGGTCGCCATCGCGGTGGTGCTGGTGGAGCGGCTCGCCAGCCGGTCGTCGCTCCTGGTCGTCGCGGACTACGGGATGGCGCTGATCCTCTGCGGCCTGGTCATCGAACTCAGCCGCAGCGGCCGTACCCGGCTGGCGAGCTGGCTGCTGGGAGTCGGCCTGGTCGCGGCGGTGGCCGCCGACTGGCTGGTCCTGCCCTGAGGCACCCCGGCCGGACGCCTTTCCGCTGCCCTCAGGTGCTCTGGCCGGACCCGGTGCCCGATCCGGAAGCGGCCTTGATGCCCTGGGTGATGTCGTCCATCACGGACAGCTTCGGCGCCTTGGCGTTGATGTCGAAGCCCGAGCGGACGACCACCAGCAGGTTCGACGCGCTCGGCGAGGGGAAAGCGAGCGACTGGACGTAACCGTCGTCGCCCTTCTTCGTCACCACTTTCCAGCGCACCAGATACCCCTTCTGGCCGGCCACGGTGACCGCCTCGGACTTCAGCTGCTGGTGCGAGGTGATACCGCCCGATGTGTCGCCGTACGACTCCTGGGCGTTGCCCGAGATGTCCTTCTGGGCTGCGGCCCTGGCGTTGGTGGCGGAAAGCTTCAGCGCGGCCGCCGGGGCGGAGAACACCCCGCCGCGTACGCAGGTGGCCGCCTTGCCGCTGTCGTCGGTGCCGGTGGGGCAGGTGTACGTACCGGTGGTCACTCCGGCGCCGACGGTGCCCGACTGGCCGGTCCAGCCCTTCGGGACCGGGATGCTGATCCCGCTGGCCGCGTCCGTCGCATAGCCGGCCTCGGTCTGCGGAGTCAGCGGGTCCTGCTGTTCCGGGTTCCGGCTCTCGCCGCCCCCACCGCTGCCCCCGGGTGAGCCCGGCCGGGAGGGCGCTCCGGAGGGCGGGCCGGACGGCGAAACGGCCGCGCTCTTCGCGGTGTTGCCTGAGCCGTCCGTCAGCAGATACACGCCGCCTCCGACGGCCGCGAGCACCACCACGGCGGCGGTGACCGCCGCGCCGATGCGTACCCGGCGGCGGCGGAGCGAGGCCGGCGGCACACGGAGCTGGTCGGTCCACTGGTAGCCGTCCCACCAGCGTTCCTGGACGGGGCCGATTCCTGTATGCCCGGGGTCTGTATGCCAACCGGGCGGGCTCATCTGGGTCACAGGGTTCACCGTAGTTGGACTGCGTGAAAATCACATGAACCGGTACCTCCGTTCCGTCCTGCGCAGGCGTCAGCGCTGCCGGAATTCCGGCAGCGCCTCGGTCAGCCAGGAGATCCAGTACCTTTCGAGATCGATGCCGCCGCGCAGCACCAGGTGCTGCAGACGGGTCCCCGCGGAGGGGTCGGGCTGCGAGAAATCACGCTCCTCGATCGCCAGATACTCAGCGAGTTGCCGCTGGTGCAGCCCCAGATGACGCTCCAGTTCGGCTCCCAGCCCCTGCGACCCGACCACCGCTGCTGCCCGCAGCCGCAGCAGCAGGGGGTCGCGCACCGCACGCGGGTCCTCACTCCTGGCCACCCAGCCGGTCAGCTCCTCGCGGCCCGCGGGCAGCACTTCGTACTCCCGCTTCTGACCGCGGGACGGCTGCTGGGGGAGCGGGCGGATGAAGCCGGACTTCTCCAGTTTCGCCAGCTCCCGATAGATCTGCTGATGCGTGGCCGACCAGAAGTAACCGAACGACTTGTCGAATCTGCGGGTCAGCTCCAGTCCCGAGGACGGTTTCTCGAGCAGGGCGGTGAGGATCGCGTGCGGGAGGGACATGCGGGCATCCTAGGGACCCACGGGGCCAAGGGTCGCTGGTCGTGGGGGCCGGGACACGGCTCAGAGCGCCGCGGCCAGTTCCGTCCCCTGGCGGATGGCTCGCTTCGCGTCCAGCTCGGACGCCACGTCGGCGCCTCCGATGACATGCACCGGGTGACCGGCGGCGCAGAGCGCGTCGTACAGCTCGCGCCGGGGCTCCTGGCCGGTGCACAGCACGATCGTGTCGACGGGGATCACGTCGCTCGTTCCGTCGACGGTCACATGCAGGCCCTCGTCGTCGATCCGGTCGTACGTCGCTCCCGCGATCATGGTGACCCCGCGGTGCTTGAGTTCCGTGCGGTGGATCCAGCCGGTGGTCTTGCCGAGTCCGGCGCCGACCTTGGTGGGTTTTCGCTGGAGGAGATGGACGGTCCTGGGTGAGGCCGCCCGGACCGGCTCGCGCAGCCCGCCAGGTGTCCGGTGCTCGGTGTCGACGCCCCACTGCCGGAAGAAGACCTCCGGATCCCGGCTCGCCGATTCGCCACTGTCGGTGAGGTACTGCGCGACGTCGAAGCCGATGCCGCCGGCCCCGATGACCGCGACCCGCCGACCGACCGCCGCGCCGTCGCGCAGTACATCGAGATAGCCCACGACGCTGGGATGGTCGAGTCCGGGGATCTCGGGGGTGCGCGGGGTGACTCCGGTGGCGAGGACGATCTCGTCGAAGCCCTCGGCGGTCAGCGCGTCGGCGGTGACCCGGGTCTTGAGGCGGACGTCCACCCCGTGCAGCTCGAGCTGGACGCGGTAGTAGCGGAGCGTCTCGTCGAACTCCTCCTTGCCGGGAACGCGCCGCGCGACGTTGAGCTGTCCGCCGATCTCGTCGGCGGCGTCGAAGAGGGTGACCTGGTGGCCGCGTTCGCCCGCCGACACGGCGAAGGCGAGACCGGCCGGTCCGGCTCCGACCACGCCGATCCGCTTGCGGCGCCGGGTCGGGGACAGGACGAGTTCGGTCTCCCGGCAGGCGCGCGGGTTGACCAGACAGGAGGTGATCAGACCGCTGAAGGTGTGGTCCAGACAGGCCTGGTTACAGCCGATGCAGGTGTTGATCGTGTCGGCGCGGCCCCGCCGCGCCTTGTCCACGAACTCCGGGTCGGCCAGGAACGGGCGGGCCAGCGAGACCATGTCGCCGAACCCGCCGGCCAGCAGTTCCTCCGCGACTTCCGGAGTGTTGATGCGATTGCTGGTCACCACCGGGACGGTGACCGACCCCATGACCTTCTTGGTCGCCCAGGTGTACGCGCCGCGGGGGACGGAGGTGACGATGGTCGGGATCCGGGCCTCGTGCCATCCGATGCCGGTGTTGATGATGGTCGCACCGGCCGCCTCGACCTGCCGGGCGAGCGAGACCACTTCCTCCAGTGACGAGCCGCCGGGGACCAGGTCGAGCATGGAGAGCCGGTAGATCAGGATGAAGTCGGGGCCGACCCTTTCGCGTACCCGGCGGACGATCTCCAGCGGGAACCGGGTGCGGTTCTCGTACGAGCCGCCCCAGCGGTCGTCGCGGTGGTTGGTCCGCGATGCGATGAACTCATTGATCAGGTAGCCCTCGGACCCCATGATCTCGACTCCGTCGTACCCCGCGCTCCGGGCCAGTTCCGCCGTCCGCGCGAAGTCCTCGATGGTCTGCTCGACCTCGTCGTCGGTCAGGGCGTGCGGGACGAACGGGCTGATGGGCGCCTGGACCGCGCTGGGCGCCACCAGCGCCTCGTGGTAGGCGTACCGGCCGAAGTGCAGGATCTGCAGGGCGATCCGGCCGCCCGCCCGGTGCACCGCAGCGGTCACGGTGGCGTGCTCGGCGGCCTCCGCCTCGGTGGTCAGTTTGGCGCCGCCTGCCGACGGCCTGCCCTGCTCGTTGGGGGCGATGCCACCGGTCACGATGAGCCCGGCCCCGGCCCGGGCACGGGTCGCGTAGAACTCCGCCAGCCGCTCGAAACCATCCGGGGCTTCCTCCAGCCCGAGGTGCATCGAACCCATCAGGACGCGGTTGGGCAGCGTCGTGAAGCCGAGGTCGAGGGGGCTCATCAGGTGGGGGTACGGGCTCATCCGGCGCCTCCGTGCGCAGTGGTGGTCCGCCCTTTCTAGACCACCGCGGAGTGTTTTTGCAACAAGTTGCACAATGGCGTCCGTCACGCCATGGGGCCCCGGTCCGGCACGTCGATCGGCCCTCCGCCCCTTACCGGAGGCCGTCGAGGACGCATATCCTCCCGATCATGCGCGCCGCACTCTTCGTCACCTGCGTCAACGACGCGGTCTACCCGTCCACCGGCATCGCCGTCGTCCGGCTCCTGGAACGTCTGGGGGTGGAGGTCGGCTTCCCGCCCGAGCAGACGTGCTGCGGGCAGCCGCAGTTCAACACGGGGTACCGGCGGGAGACCGAACCCCTGGTGCGACGGATGGGCAGAGCCTTCGAGGGCTACGACTACGTGGTGACCCCCTCCGGGTCCTGCGCCGCGATGGTGCGCGACAACTATCCGACGATCGGGCGTAAGGGCGCCGACCCGGAGCTCGCCCGGGTCGCCGACTCGCTGGTGCCCCGGATGTACGAACTCACCGAGTTCCTGGTGGACGTGCTGGGAGTGACCGACGTGGGCGCCTGCTACCCGCACACCGTCACCTACCACCCCTCCTGCCACGGACTGCGGATGCTCGGCCTGGGCGAGCGGCCGCGCAAGCTCCTCGAAGCGGTCAAGGGCCTGGAACTGCGGGAGTTGCCCGGCGCCGAGGAGTGCTGCGGCTTCGGCGGCACCTTCGCCATGAAGAACGCGGACGTCTCGGCCGCCATGGGCGAGGACAAGGTACGCAACGCCCTGGCCACCGGCGCGGAGGTGCTCTGCGGGGCCGACAACTCCTGTCTGATGCACATCGGCGGCATCCTGCACCGGCAGGACGCCCCGCTGCGGGCCCTGCACCTGGCCGAGATTCTGGCGAGCACCGAAGAGGAGCCCCACGCATGAGCGGTACCTACCTCGGCATGCCGTCCTTCCCGAAGGCGGCCAGGGAAGCCGTGCACAACGAAACCCTGCGCGGGAATCTGCGGCACGCCACCCACACCATCCGGGACAAGAGGGCGAAGGCGGTGGCGGAGCTGGCCGACTGGGCGCAGCTGCGGGAAGCCGGCAAACAGATCAAGGACCGGACACTGCGTCACCTGGACGAGTACCTCGTACAGTTGGAGGAGTCGGTCACCGCCGCCGGTGGCACCGTGCACTGGGCGGCCGACGCCGAAGAGGCGAACCGGATCGTCACCGGTCTTGTGCGGGCGACCGGAGAACGCGAAGTCGTCAAGGTCAAGTCGATGGCGACCCAGGAGATCGGCCTCAACGAGGCCCTGGAGGCGGCGGGCATCTCCGCCTACGAGACGGATCTCGCCGAGCTCATCGTCCAGTTGGGAGAGGACCGGCCCAGCCACATCCTGGTCCCCGCGATCCACCGCAACCGGGGCGAGATCCGGGAGATCTTCGCCCGGACCATGAGCGAATGGGGGCGTCCGGCTCCGGAGGGGCTGACGGACGCACCCGCCGAACTGGCCGAGGCGGCCCGGCTGCATCTCAGGGAGAAGTTCCTGCGCGCCAAGGTCGGGATCTCCGGGGCGAACTTCATGGTCGCCGAGACCGGGACCCTGGTCGTCGTCGAGTCGGAGGGCAACGGACGGATGTGTCTGACCCTGCCCGAGACGCTGATCTCGGTGGTCGGCATCGAGAAGATCGTGCCGACCTGGCAGGACCTCGAGGTCTTCCTCCAGACCCTGCCGCGCTCGTCGACGGCGGAGCGGATGAATCCGTACACCAGCACCTGGACCGGCACGACCGACACCGACGGACCGCAGAACTTCCACCTGGTGCTGCTGGACAACGGCCGCACCGCCACGCTGGCCGACGAGGTCGGCCGCCAGGCACTGCGCTGCATCCGCTGCTCGGCCTGTCTCAACGTCTGCCCGGTGTACGAACGGGCCGGCGGACATGCCTACGGGTCGGTCTACCCGGGGCCGATCGGAGCCATCCTCAGTCCCCAACTCCGGGGCGTCCAAAGCGAGGTCGACGCCTCGCTGCCGTATGCCTCCTCGCTGTGCGGCGCCTGCTACGAGGTGTGCCCGGTCGCCATCGACATCCCCGAAGTCCTGGTCCACCTCCGCGAGCGTGTCGCCGACCGCGGCGGCAGCGGCCACCGCCTGGAGAAGGCCGCCATGAAGGTGTCCGGCTGGGTGCTCAATCATCCCGCCGCGCTCGCGGCCGGCGAACGGGTGGCATCGAAGACCCGCAAGCTGCACCCCAAGCGGGTGCCCGGCGCGGCGGCGTGGACCGACAGCCGTGAGCTGCCCCCACTGCCGCCCGAACCGTTCCGTGACTGGTGGAAGAAGAACCGCACATGAGCTCCCGCGATCAGATCCTCGCCCGTGTCCGTGCCGCTGTCGCCGGTGCGCCGGAGGCCGGCGAGGTCTCCCGCGACTACCTGACCAGCCACATCGGCGATGACCCGGCAGCGGCACTCGACCTGCTGCACGAGAACCTCGCCGACTACCGGGCCCTCGTTCACCGCACCGGCATCGACGGGCTCCCCGAGTTGCTCGCCCGACTGCTCGCCGAGCGCGGCGCCGCGACCGTGCTGGCCCCGTCCGGGATCCCGCACAGCTGGCTGGCCGCGACCGGCGTCACCCGGATCGACGACGTCGAGGCATCCACCGCACCGGAGCTTGACGCGGTGGACAGCGTGGTCACCGGGTGCGCGGTGGCCATCGCCGAGACCGGCACCATCGTCCTCGACGGCGGCGCGGACCAGGGCCGCCGCCGGATCACCCTCATCCCCGACCATCACATCTGTGTCGTACGGGCCCCGGACCAGGTGGTGGCGTCCGTACCGCAGGCCCTGCCGCGGCTCGACCCGGCCCGTCCGCTCACCTGGATCTCGGGGCCTTCGGCCACCAGCGACATCGAACTCGACCGGGTCGAAGGCGTGCACGGACCGCGCACCCTGGAAGTCGTCCTGGTCGAAGGGTGATGTACGCCCGCCGCACGTCACCCGATGCCGGCCGCGAGTCAGCCGTGGGTCAGCCGTGGGTCAGCCGCGGGGCCGACGCCCTGGCGTCAATCGGTCCGGTGAGCCCGTCGGCGAGCCGGTGCGCCCAGGCAGTCAACCCGGCGATATCGATGCCGTACGGCTCGGCCTCCCTGTACCCGTCGAAACCGGCCGCCCCTCTGCGCAGCAGACGCGCCCCGCCCGCGGTGTTGCCGCGGGCGGCGTGCGTCAGCCCCACGGCGAGCTGAGCCATCGCGCGCCACAGGGCTCGCTCGGCGGCCGGACCGGCCTTCCAGGCGTCCTCGAACACCTCGTGCGCGTGAAAGGGCATCCCAGCGTCCAGCAGCGCCTGCGCTTCGCGCAGGGACTCCGCCGGGGTGCGCACCACCCCCTCGGGCTGTCGCTCCACCCCCGGCGACCCGTATGGCAGGGGCCGCCCCAACCCGTCCCTGGGCCGGGCGTTGCGTGCCCGTCCCGCTGCGTCGCGGTCTCGCTTGTCGTCCATCCGTCGATTGTCGCGCTGCGGCGGCAGTTAATGGCGGAGTCAGGCCCGCGCCCGGAGTGCGGTATGGTTCTCGTGCAGGTCAGGCCCGGGGAAACCCCAGGTCAGACGGGCATCGGGACGTGGCGCAGCTTGGTAGCGCACTTGACTGGGGGTCAAGGGGTCGCAGGTTCAAATCCTGTCGTCCCGACTCGAAAGAGTCGCAGGTCAGGGCTGGTTTTCGGAGGTATCCGAAAACCAGCCCCTGGTCATTTCTGGGGACCAGCTTCCTTGACCGCAGTCCGCGGGTCATCACCCAAGGTGAACCTGCTGTGGAAGACCGTCGTTCCCTTATAGAGCGAAACTCGCAGCGTTCTTGAGGGTGTGGCGGATGTGTGGGCCGCCGGAGCGGCCGCGGACGATGTGCG
The DNA here is from genome assembly GCF_040682175.1 of Streptomyces sp. NPDC051320. Lineage (NCBI taxonomy): Bacteria > Bacillati > Actinomycetota > Actinomycetes > Kitasatosporales > Streptomycetaceae > Streptomyces > Streptomyces sp. NPDC051320. The sequence continues at coordinate 71,678 of NZ_JBFBAL010000020.1, read as the reverse complement.
GCTGTCGCTGGCGTCTACCGAAGAACCGGTGGGTCTCGGTGGCGAGTTCGTCGGGGTTCAGTTGAGGCGAGTAGGCGAGTAGGCGGGCAGGAAGGGCGACTCGACGTCGTCGGGGTGAGCGCTGGGCCCGTCAGGGGCCTTCCTGGAACAGTGGGCGAAGTGTCCGTCGACCACGACGTGGACCGTGTGGTCGAGGTGGCCCGCGAGCCGGTCCAGGAAGCGGCACATCACCTCGCGGTGAAGCTCTCGGCGAAGACCATGAAGTGCGTCCGGCCCTCGGTACTGGTCGCGGACGTCGCATTCTCGCCGCCGCTGGCCTTCGCCCTCGCACGGATCTCCGGCCAGATCTCGGCATGCCAGCGCGCGACGGCTTCGGAATCCTGCTCGACGGCCCGCGTGTCCGAGCGCTGGAAGGAAAGTCCTCACCGCTTCAGGTACTTGCCCACCCCGGGGTAGAGCCGAACCGCACGTTCAGGCCGGCGGTACGGCGTGGTCGTGGATGTGGGTCAGCACGGCGTCCAGGGCCGCTTCGAGGGCGTCGGTGGTGTGCTGGGCTTGCGCGAGGACAAGCCCGCCCTGCACTGCCGCCAGCAAGGCGAGCGACAGTGTGGTGGCGTCGGTCTCCGGCCGCAGGGAGCCGTTGTCGACCATGGCGGCCAGGCCGGCGCGAATCGCCTCGGACCACACGGTGAAGCTGGCGGCCAGGGCGTCGCGCGCCCACGGATGGTTGTCGGACAGCTCGCTGGAAAGGCTGCCCAGCGGGCAACCCCCGGCCCCGTTCTGCCGGCGGGCGGCGTCGACCACCACCTCGCGCCACGACCGCAGCGCCTCGATGCTGTCGAGCCTGGCCAGCAACGGTGCCTGGTGGGACAGGATCGAGTCGGACTGGAATGCGATGACCGCGCGGGTGAGGTCGTCCTTGTCGGCGAAGTAGTGATAGATCTGCGACGAGCTGACCCCGGCGGCATCGCGGACCGCGGGGGTGCTGGTGCCCGCCACGCCGTGGCGGTACATGAGGTCGGCCGCGGCCGCGACGATCCGCTCGCGCGTCGCGCGCCCCTTCCGTGTGCTGGGCTCCTCCTGCGGCGCTGCGCGTGTCGGCATTGAACCCCCTCAAGACTGGACTTGACTATCCAATCTTACCCTCCTTAGATTGGATAGGTCGATCCAATCCAAGGAGGTAGTGCATGAGTACTGAGTTGGCAACGGTGCTGATCACGGGTGGAACCTCGGGCATCGGCCGGGCGACCGCACAACTGTTCAGCCGGCGGGGTGCCACGGTGATCGTCACCGGCCGCGACGAGGACCGGGGCAAGGAGGTCGCCGCCGAGACCGGCGGGCGCTTCATCCGCGCCGACCTCGCCGCACCCGAGGATGTGCGGCGCCTGGCCGCCGAGGCGGGCGAGGTGGACGTGCTGGTCAACAACGCCGGCTACTGGGAATTGGGCCCGACCGCCGAGACCACTCACGCGGCCTTCGACGCGATGAGCGCGGTGAACGTCCGGGCCCCGTTCTTCCTCACCGCGGCACTGGCCCCGCCGATGGCCGCACGTGGTCGCGGGGCGATCGTGAACGTCTCCACCATGGTCGCGGCCCGGGGGGCCGCGGGTATGGCCGCCTACGGGGCGAGCAAGGCGGCCCTGGAGGCGTTGACCCGCTCGTGGGCGGCCGAATTCGGCCCGGCCGGCGTGCGCGTCAACGCCGTCGCGCTCGGACCCAGCAGGACCGAGACCACCCAGAGCATGGGCGACTTGCTCGACACCCTCGCGGCCGCCAGCCCGCTGGGCCGGGCGAACGAACCCGACGAGGTCGCCCGGGTCATCGCCTACCTCGCCGGCGAGGATGCCCGTCCGATCACCGGAGCTGTCCTCGCCGTCGACGCGGGCCGCGTCGCCACGCTCTGACCCGTCCGCTGCTGACCGCTCGTCACTGTCCTTCCGTTCGACCAAATTTGAGGGGAACAGCATGATTCTGGTTACCGGCGCGACCGGCACGGTCGGGTCAGAGGCCGTGCGGCTGCTGTCCGCACGGCACCAGCCCGCCCGGGCATTGGTCCGCGACCCGGACCGTATGACGAACCGCACCGACCTCGCCGACGAGATCGAGATCGTCACCGGCGACTTCGACCGCCCGGACACGCTGGACGCGGCCCTGCACGGCATCGACACCGTCGTGCTGGTCAGCCCGGCCGTGCCGGCCCAGGAGATCGCGGTCATCGACAGCGCGGTCCGGCAGGGCGTATCGCACATCGTCAAGATCACCAGCAAGGCGTCAGCCGATTCCCCGGTCGACCGGCGGCGTGGACAGGCGGCGATCGAGGCGCACCTCGCGGCCACCGGCGTGGCGTACACGCTGCTGCGCTCGAACGCATACCTGCAGAACCTGCTCGCGCTGGCCCCGGTGATCCGCCAGACGCGGGGCTTTGTGATGTCGGCGGGCGACGGACAGGTCGGGATGATCGACGCCCGGGACGTCGCCGCCGCCGCGACGGCCATCGCCACCGCGCCGGGCGGGCACGCGGGCCGCACCTACTGGCTCACCGGCTCTGCCCTGATCACCTACTCCGACATCGCCAAAGAACTCTCCGCGACACTGGGACGCGAAATCGAGTACCGCAAGATCCGTCCGGACGAACACCGGGCGGTGATGATCAAGGCGGGCGTCCCAGAGCCCGTCGCGAGCTCCAACGCCCAGGCGTTCGGACTGATTGCCGACGGCGACGCGGCCTGGCTGACCGGCGACGTGGCGACCCTCACCGGCAATGCCCCGCGCAGTCTGCACACCTTCACCACCGAGCACGCCGCGGTCTTCGCCTGAGCCGGGAAAGCGGCGAGATCCACGAATCCCGGGAGTGACATGACATCCCGGCTTCTCACCGGCCCGTCGCAGGCGTTCGGGCCTGAGCTGATCAGGCAACTGCCGGCTCCCGGTGACCACGTCACGGCCATCACCGACCAACCCGCGGACGTGGCGGCCGTCAACCGCGAGGACGGCGGCGCGGTGTGAGTCCGGGCAGGCATGGGAAACGACATCGACCAGGTTCGCGACATCGTGTCGGCGGCGTTCACCGACCTGGGTCGCATCGAGGCCGTGTCTCCAACGCCAGGTACAGGTTGGTGGGGGCCGCGCAAGAGTTCACCGACACCGACACCGACACCGACGCGGCACTGAGCACGACCGATCTGACCGGGGCAATTCCGCTCGCCCGCACCGTCGTGCCGCACCTGCGTGTGCAAGGTGGCGGCGACGGGGACCGGCTGCCTCCAGCACCGCGGTACGGGCCGGGTGCGCCGCAAGATCGCGTTGCGTGGCAGCCACGCGCCCTATCATCAGAATAACTGACGAACAAGTCAATTAAGCTGACTACATCAAGGTAGCGTTGAAGCGCGCCGGCGCCCAGGGCCCCGGCGGCTCGGGGCGAACGGGAATCGGGTCCGACGGCTCGGTGCGGGCCGGGTCTACCGCGCGTAGGGGTCGGTGATCTCGCGGAGTTGATCCAGGATCTGCTGCAGCAACGCGAAGTTGCGGGTGCCCAGATAGGCCTTCCACTCCGCGAGGATCTCGTCGAGTGTCGCCGAGGCCACCTCGACCGCCCGCCTGCCGCGTTCCTCGATCACGATCAGCCGGGCGCGGCCGTCCGTGGGGTCGGGGACCCGGCGGACGTAGCCCAGGCGTTCCAGCTGGTCGACCAGCACGCCGGCGCTCTGCTTGCTCATTTGTGCCTGGTCAGCGAGGTCCGTGAGGCGCGAACCGTCCGGGGCGATGCGCTGGAACACCCGGCACTGGGCGAGGGTCCAGTCGTCGAACCCGGCATCCTGCAGGGCCCGGAACGTCCGGTCCTCGGTGTACCGGTACGGGATGAACAACGACACCCCTAGATCAACCCGCTGCTCGTCGTCCATACCGCTCTCGGCTCCGTCGCCCGCCTGGTCCCATCAGGTTCACACCCTACGACAACCGCCGCCGGGCCGGATCGCCGCCGACCCCGGCCGCGGCCCTGGCCCCGGCCGCGGTGGTGCGTGCGCGGCTCCGTGCTCGCCGCGTTCCGCATGCGCCGCCCATCCCTCAGCCATCTCACGCAGGTTGCGGTTGCCGTCGGCGCCGCCGTATGAGTACAGTAGTCAAGATTCCTGACTAAAACGGAGGGTGGCTCGATGAAGGGATGGCCGATGCCACCGCAGGGCGGTTCACATCCGGACAAGACAGAGAGAACGCGGGTAGCGCGATGACATCGACATCAAGCCTGGCTGGCAAGCGAGTCCTGGTCACCGGAGGCAGCGGCGGAATCGGCGCCGCGATCGTGCGGCGGCTCGCCGCCCAGGGAGCCACGGTCGCGGTCAACTACCGATCCGATAAGGAGGCGGCCGAGGCGCTCGTCGGCGAACTCCGCGACAGCGGGTGTGTCGCGTCGGCCTTCCCGGCCGATATCGGTGACAGGACGCAGACCCACGAGCTCGTCGGCGCGGTGGTGTCCGAGTTCGGCGGCCTGGACCTGCTGGTCAGCAATGCCGGGGTCGAGCACTTCGGAGCGCTGGAAACCATCACTCAGGCCGACTTCGACCGCCTCTTCCAGACGAACGTGGCCGGACAGCTGTTCGTCACCCAGGCGGCGGCAGCCGCGATGACCGACGGCGGCCGGATCGTGCTCAGCTCCTCGGTCAGTGCGCGCCTGGCGGTCCATCAGCACGCCTTGTACGCGGCAAGCAAGGCCGCCATTCCGGCCATGGTGCGCAATCTCGCTCCCGAGCTGGCCGAGCGGAACATCGCCATCAACGCGATCGCCCCAGGCGCCACCGCCACCCGCATGGCCGACTATGCCCCCCACTACGTCCATCCCGCCCTCGCCGATGTGCCGTTTCCCGCGCTCATCCGCTCCATGAGCGCACTCGGCCGGTTGGCCCGACCTGACGAAATCGCCGCCGTGGTCGCGTTTCTGCTCTCCCCGGACGCGTCCTTCATCACCGGCATCACCATCGAAGCCGACGGCGGCTGGAACTGACACAGGCTCATCGCACTCGGCCGTGACGCCAGGGTGATTCACCCACGCCGCAGTGCACTCATACCGAACACTTGTCGAAGGGAAATACCATGTCCACCGTCATCACCGGAGCCTCGGGTCACCTCGGCCGGCTCATCGTCGATCAACTCCTCGCCGCCGGAACGCCGCCGGAACAGATCGTGGCCACCGGCCGGGACACCGGTAAGCTCGCCGACCTCGCACGGAACGGGGTCATAGTGCGGCGCGCGGACTTCGCCGACCCGGGCAACCTCGACGACGCTTTCGCGGGTGCCGACGCGATGGTACTGGTCTCCACGACGACGGTGGGTGAGCGGTTCGACAACGCCCGCAACGCCATCGACGCGGCGCGCCGGGCGGGTGTCTCCCGCATCGTTTACACCAGCATCCTCAACGCCTCGACCGCGCGGATGATGCTCGCTGACGCGCATCACCGCACCGAGGAGTACTTGCGTGACAGCGGGTCGCCGTTCGTCATACTGCGCAACGGCTGGTACCTGGAGAACTACACCGACCAGCTCCAGGTGATCACCCAGTACCACGCACTGCTGGGCAGTGCGCACGACGGGCGCGTCAGCGCGGCCGGCCGAGGTGACCTGGCCGCGGCCGCGGCCGCGGTGCTGACGCAGGACGAACACCTCGGAGCGACCTACGAACTCGGCGGAACGCCGTTCACACTGACCGAACTGGCCGCCACGTTCAGCGATGTCCTGGGCACCCACATCTCCTACAGGGACATGCCGGTCGCCGACTACACCGCGACTCTGACGGGTGCCGGGCTGCCTCCTGAGATGGCCGCCGCTGTGGCTGATGCCGATGCCGGGCTGGCCCGCGGAGAGCTGTTCACCGACCGTGACGACCTGGTCAAGCTCATCGGCCGGCCGGCGATCACGGCGTACGAAGCCGTCCGGAACGCCGCGGCCGCCGAGGAGACACGATGAGTGCTTCCGGGTCCGGCGTCGACACCCATGAGATGGTGCTGATCCACCGCGTCCTTCGGCGCGAGTTCGGTCAGCTTCCGCGGTTGTTTCGCGCCGCGGTCGGCGACCGTGCGCGATCCAAGGTGATCGGTGTGCACGCCCGGGAGATGCTGACTTTTCTCCACACGCACCACAGCGGCGAGGACGAACTGCTCTTTCCGCTGCTGCGCGAGCGCGCAGCCCTCGATCCGGAACTCATGGACCGGATGGATGCGCAGCACGCGCAGGTCGACGACGCCGTCACGGCCGTCGACGCGGAGTTGCCGGCATGGACGGCGAGCGCGGACGCTGCCGCGGGCGAGAGGATGGCCGCTCGCATCGACGCCATGATGCCGACACTGATCGAGCACCTGGCCGAGGAGGAGCAGGAAATCCTGCCGATCGTCGCCGTCACACTGACACAGAGTGAATGGGACGCACTCGGCAAGCACGGCATGAGCGCGATCCCTTTCACGCGGCGGCTGGTCATCCTCGGCCACATCACCGAGGAAACCGATGACGCGGAACTGCGCAGGTTCATGAAGGTCCTGCCGGCCCCGGCTCGTGTCGCCTACAAGCTGCTCGGCCACCGCCAGTTCACCCGCGAAACCAGCGAGATCCGCGGCTGACCGCCCCGCTACCCGACACCACACCACACCGACACCACACCGCACCACCGAGCCCCCGAACTGTCCGTGGTGCCGATCGCCGCGACACCACCAGCGGACCAGCGAACCAACACATCGACCGTACGAAGCACCCTCAAGACCAAACCCGGACGCTGACCGGCACACCCGGCATCAACGGCATCAGCAAGGAGAGCCAATGGCAGAGCAGGACCTCGCGGGGCGCACGGCACTCGTGACCGGTTCGACCAGCGGAATCGGCGAGGCCACGGCCAAACAACTCGCCGAACACGGGGCACACGTGATCGTGGTCGGCCGTCGCCAGGAACTCGGAGACGGCGTCGTCGCGGCGATCCGCGCGGCCGGCGGCAGGGCCGATTACGTTCGCGCTGAACTCAGCGACGCGGCGTCGGCCCGCGAGTTGGCCCAACGGGCACTGGAGACTTCCGGGGGCCACATCGACATCCTGATCAACAACGCCGGGACGGCGGTGTTCGGCCCGACGGCGGAGACGCTGGAGGAGCACTGGGAGATGATGTTCAACACGAACATCAAGGGTCACTTCTTCCTCGTCGCGGAGCTCGCGCCGAAGATGGCCGCTCGCGGCAAGGGCGTGATCGTCAACACCTCGACGATGGTTGGCCAGTTCGCCGTTCCGGGCATGGGGGTCTACGGCGCGACCAAGGCCGGACTGAACCTGCTCACCAAGTCCTGGGCCGCGGAGTTCGGCCCGGCCGGTGTCCGCGTCAACGCGGTCAGCCCCGGAACCACCGGCACCCAGAACGTCGTCGACGTCATGGGCGACGGACTCGACGAGCTCGGAAAGCAGGCCCCGCTCGGCTACGTTGCAGACGCCGACGAGATCGCCGACGCCATCGTGTACCTGACCACGGACAAGTCCAGCTACATCACCGGCGCGATCCTCAACGTCGACGGCGGCCGCACCGCCATCTGACGACGGCGCCTCCGGACGGCGGGCGCCGTCACGGGCCGGTCGGGTCTCGCGCATCCCTCGCCGCGTGCCCCGGCCGCCCCGGACCGGTACACCCCCACTCCATCACGCCGGCACGATCAATCAGGGAACGCGCGTACTCGTTCCCTTCGCACGACGACTTGCCTGCGGGCCGCGGACCGCCGCCTTCTTTCTCGACTTTCTGGATTTCCGTGCGGCGCACCGATTGCGCGACATCAATCGGCGACTCGACGGCAGGAGCGGAATTCCCGACACCGATCCCTCCGTGGTGATCACCCGCCTGGAGGAACTGGCGGACTGGCAGCCGCTCGATGAAGAACAGTGGTGCAGCATTGATTCCTGGCAATGGCAGGACACACCATCCGCGAACTCAGGCGCAAGGTTGCCCGGTCTTGCGCCGTGTCGTCCTGGCGAGCCAGTCAGGCGACCGGGCTGCGGCCCTTGGACGCGCGCGTCACGGACATGCCCCGTGGGGACCAGTCGGGGACCAGACGGTGTCCGCGCACCGGTTCAAATCCGGTCGTCCCGACTCGAAGGAGTCGCAGGTCAAAGGCCGTATCGGAGCATTCCGATACGGCCTTTCGATCAAGCTAGCCGGCTTCAGGATCGAGGAGCTTGCCGAGCAGGACTCCCACGTGGCGATCGGGAAGAGCGACAGGCCCGACCCTTCCGACGGTCCCCACGGTGTCCGTGATGTCCGTGACCACGTTGTCCCCGTCATCGGTCGGCGTGGCGGCCCGGGCGGGGACCGCGAACGCAAGGAAAGCCCCGACCAGGGACAGAGCGGCGAGAGTGCGCTGTGAGTTCATGCCCTCTTAACGATCACCCCGCGACAACGTGGCGCTCAGGGGTGAAGCTTCTCCTGGCGGGCCAGCATCGCCACGTACTTCTCGATCCGTCTGGCTCTGGTCTCCGGCTTCTTGACGTCCTGGACGCGGTAGAGAATCGCGTACCGGTTCTGCCCGTCGAGCTTCTTGAAGAACGCGGCCGCGGCCGGGTTCGCCGCGAGCGCCTCGGCCAGGTCTTCCGGTACCTCGGCGGACCTCGCCCCCGCGTAAGCGGCCTCCCAGCGGCCGTCCGACTTGGCGCGTTCGACCTCGGCCATCCCGGGGGGTCGCATCCGGCCCTGCTCGGTCAGGGCCGCCACCTTGTCCCGGTTGATCATCGACCACCTGCTTCTCGCCGTGCGAGGGGTGAATCGCTGCAGCCAGTACTCGTCGTCGAACTTGGCCTTCTGCCCGTCGATCCAGCCGTAGCAGAGGGCGAGGTCAAGCGCTTGGGCGTAGTCCAGGGCGACGGCTCCGCGACCCTTCTTCCTGAGTTTCAGCCAGATTCCCGGTGAGGAGTCGTGGTGCCCCGCGAGCCAGGCCTCGAATGCTTCGGCGGATTCGAACGACGAGATCTCCAACTCCGCAGCCATGTCAGCAGTGAATCACACCGCACTGCGCGCAGGACGACTTCGGAGCGTGCGGCAACCTTTCGCCTTGCCGGTGGCGACTGACGCTGAGCAGGGCGACTCGGCGCATGCCGTTCAGTTCCGCTCCGGCTACAAGGACGTGCCGATCACCCCGCCGGCCGGTGGCCGGACACCCGACGGCGTCGCCTACACCTATGAGGCCAATGACGCCTCGGTGGGCGACCTGGACGGCGACGGCGTCCTCGACTTCGTGCTGAAATGGCAGCCCACCAACGCCAAGGACAACTCGCAGTCCGGCTATACCGGAGACACGATCGTCGACGGCATCAAGCTCGACGGTACCCGGCTGTGGCGGATCGACCTCGGGAAGAACATCAGGTCGGGCGCGCACTACACCCAGTTCCAGGTGTACGACTACGACGGCGACGGCAAAGCCGAAGTTGCCATGAAGACCGCCGACGGGACCGTGGACGGACAAGGCAGGACCATCGGCAGTGGATCCGCCGACTACCGGAACTCCTCCGGTTACATCCTCTCCGGACCCGAGTACCTGACCATGTTCAACGGGCAGTCGGGAGCCGCGATGGGCACCGTCGACTACGTCCCGGCGCGCGGCTCGGTGTCCTCCTGGGGTGATTCGTACGGCAATCGTGTCGACCGCTTCCTCGCCGGAACCGCGTACCTCGACGGATCCCGTCCCTCACTGATCATGGCGCGCGGTTATTACACTCGCACCGTCATCGCCGCGTGGGACTGGCGCAACGGCGCCTTCGCCCGCCGCTGGACCTTCGACACGAACTCCTCCACCAACAGCGGCAAGGGCTACGACGGGCAGGGCGACCACCAGCTCTCGGTCGCCGACGTCGACGGCGACGGCAAGGACGAGATCGTCTACGGAGCGATGGCCGTCGACGACAACGGGCGCGGTCTCTGGACGACCAGGAACGGGCACGGTGACGCCATGCACGTGGGTGACCTGGATCCGTCCCGGGCCGGCCTCGAGGAGTTCAAGGTGGACGAGGACGGCTCCAAGCCGTCGTCCTGGATGGCGGATGCCAGGACCGGCCAGGTCCTGTGGTCCACCGCGCCGGACGGGGACAACGGCCGTGGTGTCTCCGACGACATCTGGTCCGGCAGCGCGGGCGCAGAATCCTGGTCGGCAGCGGCTGACGGGGTGCGTGATCCGAAGGGTTCGGTGGTGGCGAGCCGCAAGCCCGGCAGCGCCAACTTTCTGTCCTGGTGGGACGGTGACACCACACGCGAACTGCTCGACGGCACCCATATCGACAAGTACGGGACGTCCTCCGACATCCGCCTGCTCACCGGCGCCTCCGTGCACTCCGACAACGGCACGAAAGCGACCCCGGCACTCTCGGGTGACATCCTCGGCGACTGGCGCGAGGAGGTCGTCTGGGCCACCTCGGACAACACCGCGCTGCGCATCTACTCCACCCCCGACGTGACCGGCACCAGGATCACCACGCTGCTCCAGGACACGCAGTACCGGACGGCGCTGGCCTGGCAGAACACCGCGTACAACCAGCCGCCGCACCCGAGCTTCTTCATCGGCAGCGGGATGGCGACGGCGCCACGGCCGACCGTCACCACCCCCTAGGCCGGCCCGGTCAGTGGTGGTCGACGGTCAGCGGCTCGAAGGCGATCCGGGTCGTCGACCCGTCGTCCGTCCAGCCGACCTCGACCGCGTCCCCGTCCACCCGCACCCCGCTCACCACGTCGGCGAGCGGGGCTGCGTCGGATTCCCCGGTCAGCGTGGCGAGAGCGACGAAGAGCGCGGTGCCCTGCACGGGGGCACTCAGTCGGGGCAGCACCGCCCAGCGGGTGAAGGCGGTGCCCTGCGGGGCACGGACCTCGTCATGGGCCTCCCAGCCGTGCAGCCCGAGCAGTTCGGAACGTACCCCTTCCTCGGCCCGCGTACCGGGGCCGGCCGCCCAGCCGGTGTGTTCCACCCGGGCGCCGTGCGGGGCGCCGGCCACCCGGTGCACCCGTAGCTCGTACCGCCCACGGACCACCGTGACGCTCTCCACCCGCAATCCCGGCACCATCGGCGGCCCCGAGGTGAAGACCGGCCGGTGCCAGGAGGCGGCCCAGCCCCAGCCGTCGCCCTGCCCGGCCCCGAGTGGCCGGATGGCGCGACGGCCGCTGCGCGCACCCGCGACCACCACGGCGAGGTGGTTGTCCGCGGCGTTCTCCCTGGCCGTCGGTCCGGTCACGGTCGAGTAGGCATGACGGCTGTAGAGCGGGTCGTCGAGTACGCCCGACTCGCCCTCGTGCGGCCGGAGATGGTCGCTGCCGTGGTTGTGCAGCCGTACGATGCCGTCCGCCTGGGTGGTCTGTACGAGCAGCCCCGGGGCCGGCAGCGCGAGCACCTGGTCGGGGCCCTCACTGGGCGAGCTCTCCTCGGTGGCCGTCCACAGCGGATGATCAGCGGGTGCCAGCAGCGCGACGAAGGCCTTGGACGCCCAGTAGGGGGACGCGGGACCCGAGTAATGCTGGATGGAGGCGTCGTGCGGGCCGTGCCAGCCGAGGCTCAGCAGCCCGTCGCTGCCGACAGCGCCCCGGTCGACGAAGTAGCGCAGGACGCCGCTGGCCAGGCGCCGTGAGGTGCCCGGCGAGAGCGGGGTGTGGCCGGTGACCGCGCCGAGCGCCACCGACGACGCGGCCGCGAAACGGTAGGAGAGCGAGCGGCCGAAGTGGATCGGTGCGCCGTCGGCGCCGAACAGCAGGGAGAAGCCCTCCAGATGCTCGCGCAGCCTGCTGCCGTAGCGGGCGGACAGCCCTTCGTCGCCCGACAGGTGGGCGTCGAGCACCGGATACAGGTGCAGGGCCCAGCCGTTGTAGTGGTCGAAGGCGCGGCCGTCGCCGTCCGCGTACCAGCCCTGTCCGCGGTACCAGCCGTCGAGCAGGTCGAGTGCCCGTTCCTTGGCGCGGGCCGTCTCGGCGTCGCCGCGGCCGACCGATTCCAGGAACGCGGCCACCGAGTAGGGGAAGAGGTACCAGTTGTTGGGGGCGGGCGTGTGGCGCAGCGAACCGCGCAGCCATTCCTCCGCACGGTCCTGCACCGCGCTGTCCAGCCGGTCCCACAGCCATGGCCGGGTGAGCCGGAGACCGATGGCGACCGAGGCGGATTCGACCATCGGCTGGCCGAAGACGGTGTGATCGCGGATCAGCGGCCAGGATTCCATGTCGTCCCGGCCCGGAGTCCGGGTGCCCGCCGTGAGTCCGTCCGCGTACCGGTCGAGCCAGCCGTGCGGGTCCTTGCCGTCCGCGCCCGCCACCCGGAAGGCGGCGGCCAGGAACGTGCGCGCGTACCCCTCGAGGCCGTCGGAGCGCACCCCCGAACCGGACGGCCGTCCCGGCAGATCGAGCAGTGCCCGGCCGGGGGTGGCCCACTGCCACGCCGCGTGCAGCAGACCGTCGGCCGCCGCCTCCCAGTGCGCACGGGTGTAACCGGTGCCCGGGCTCAGCACCCGGTCCTCGGCGGGGAGTTCAAGAGGAGACGTCATGCGAGGAATGCCAGCCTTTCGTGGTGTACGGGGTGGGCGAAGCCGTCGCCCGCGGCCCAGCGGCGCACCTCGCCGATGGCCAGATCGGCCAGCCTTCGCCACTCGTTGCCCTGCGAACCCGCCAGGTGTGGGGTGATCAGCGCGTTCTCGCACTCCCACAGCGGGTGCCCGGGCGGCAGGATGTCGGGGTCGGTGACATCGAGTACCGCGCGGATCCGGTGCTGTCGGAGTACGTCGATGAGCGCCTCCTGGTCCACCACCGGGCCGCGCGAGGTGTTGATGAGGACGCCGTCCGGCCGCATCGCACCGAGCAGCTCGCGGCTGACCAGCCCATGGGTGGCGGGCAGCAGCGGAGTGTGGACGCTCACCACGTCACTCTGCGAGAAGAGCTCGTCGAGGCCGACCTGCCGCACGCCGAGAGCGGCCGCCTCCGCCGCGGCGACGTACGGGTCGTGCAGCAGCACCGGCAGATCGTAGGGGCGCAGCAGTTCGATGACGCGCCGGCCGATCAGCGAGGCGGACAGAATGCCCACCGTGCGACCGTAGTTGCCAACCTCCGACGAGGTGTCGAGCGCACTGTCGCGGCGGCGGGCCGCGCGGTAGGAACGGGCCCGTTCCAGGACCCGCTTGCCGGAGAGCAGGATCATCGCGACGGTGTATTCGGCCACCGGCAGCGCGTTGGCGGCGGCGGCCGACGAGACCTCGATGCCGCGTTCCCAGCAGGCCTCGGTGATATGGCCGCGGACCGTGCCCGCCGTGTGGACCACGGCGCGCAGCCGGGGGGCCGCGTCCAGGACGGCGCCGTCCAGTGGCGGACAGCCCCAGCCGGTGACCAGGAGCTCCGTATCGGCCAGCACGGCGCGAGCGCGTCCGGTGGTGAAGTCGGCGAGCACCGGCAGCGGCGCCGGATCGCAGACCTCGGCCAGCGCGGCCAGCGGTTCGGGGCCGAGTACCGCGGCTGCCGCCTCCGGACTCATGGCCACAGCGGTGCGCGGACGGTGTGCGGTGGGGGTGGTGCTGGGCATCGTTCTCCTGTGCGGGGGGTGGTGGCTCGACGGTCCGGCTACTTGACGGCGCCCGCCGTGAGCCCCGAGCGCCAGAAGCGCTGCAGCAGCGCGAAGGCGAGGATCAGCGGCAGCACCGCGAAAAGTGAACCCATGATCACCACGGGGTAGTACTCGGGTGAGACGGTGGCGGCACTGTTCCAGGTGTAGAGGCCGAGACTCACCGGATACAGGTCCTGGTTGGACAACATCACCATGGGCAGGAAGAAATTGTTCCAGATGGCGGTGAGCTGGAAGAGGAAGACGGTCACCAGGCCCGGCCCGAGCATCCGCAGCGCGACCCGGAAATAGGTGGCCAGCTCGCCGGCACCATCCACCCGCGCCGCCTCGAGCACCTCGTCGGGCACATACCCCTGGCTGAAGATCCGGCCGAGATAGACACCGAAAGGATTGAAGAGGACGGGGATGAAGACCGACCAGAAGGTGTTCACCACACCGGTCGCGGACGCCATCAGATAGAGCGGCAGCGCCAGTACGGTCTGCGGCACCATGACCGCGGCGAGGACCAGACCGAACAGCTTCTCCTTGTGGGCGAAGCGGTACTTGTCGAAGGCATAGCCGCAGGCAACGCTTAGCAGGGCGCCGAGTGCGGCGCCGAGGACCGCGTACAGCAGGCTGTTGCCGTACCACCGGACGTACTGGCCGCCGTCCATCGCGAAGAGGTTCTTCAGGTTGTGCAGGAAGGAGAAGTGATTGAGCGACAGCAGCTTGCTGCCGAACAGTGAGTCCTGGTCCTTCGCCGCGGCCAGCACCAGCCACAGCACCGGCAGCACGGTGTACAGCACCGAGATGCCCACCACCAGATTGACCACCGAACGGCCGAGCAGCCGGGGCCGCAGGGCGGCCGCGGTGCGAGTGGAGCTCGTCGCGCTCATCGGGCTGCCTCCTCGGGGGCGTTGGCGCGATTGGTCCATCGGGTGACTCCGTAGGACAGCGCGATCGTGCAGATCAGCAGCACCACCGAAGCGGCTGCCGCCAGACCGTAGTTGTTGCGGGTGAACGCCGCGTCGTAGATGTACATGCTGGGTGAGAAGCGGGAATTGATCATCGGGCTGGACTGGCTGAGCAGGATCGGCTCGGTGAACAGCTGGAGCGCGAAGATGAGCGTGAACATCGCCACCATCACGATCGACGACCGCACCAGCGGGGTTTTGACCTGGAGGGCCGTACGCACTGGGCCCGCCCCGTCGACGTGCGACGCCTCGATGATCTCGCGCGGCACGGCCTGCAGCGCCGCGTAGAAAACCACCATGTTGTAGCCCAGGTTGCTCCACAGCGCGATGTTCGCGATCGCCGGGACCACGGTGTGCACACCGAGGAAGTCGACGGTGATGTCGGCCCTGCCGAGCAGATCGATCACCGGGCTGAGGCCGGGAGTGTAGAGGTACAGCCAGATGATGGCGGCGATGATGCCGGGCACCGCGTGCGGCAGGAAGAGACCGAGCTGTGCCCAGGAGCGCAGTCGCACCACGCCGGAGTCCAGCAGCAGCGCCAGCGCCAGCGAGCCGATCACCAGCAGCGGGATGTAGATCACGCTGTAGAACACGATGGTGCCCAGCGCGCCGAGGAAGGTCGGGTCGGTCAGGACCGCGGAGTAGCTGCGCAGTCCGACGAAGACCCGGCGTTCCGGGCCGAATCCGAGTCCCGGCTCGTCGTCACTGAAGAAACTCAGCCACACTGCGGTCCCGACCGGGATGAGGAAAATCGTGACGAGAAGGATGAAGAACGGCGTCATCAGGACGCCGCAGGCGCCGAGTTCGCGGCGCCTGGCCGGCCTTCGGGTGGAGCGCGGCGCGGGCCCGGCGGCCGAAGGCGCGTGCGACGGACGGGCCGCGGTGCCGGGCGGGAGTGAAGCGGGGGTGGTGGCGGGGCTGGTCATGAGTGTCACCTGCCTCTCTGCTGCTGGAAGGGGATTACGGGTCAGTTGCCGCGCTCGGTGGTGGCGAGGCCGAGCGCCTTGAGGTCCGGCATGGTGCCTCGCTGTGCCGCGCGTACCGCATCGATCAGGGAACCCTGGCCGCCGCTCGCCCGTGCGAAGCCGTCCTGCATCACCTTTCCGGTCGCGGTCATCCGCGGCCCCCAGACCCAGCCGTCCCGGATCTTGTGCGCTTCCTGCTCGAACAGGGCGTAGATGTCCTGGCCGCTGTAGTAGGCGCGGTCGAAGGCCTTGCGCCCGGTGCCGACCAGTCCGGGCGCAGCGGGGTACTGGCTGCTCGCACCACTGGCGAGCCGGGCGCGCAACGCGTCGGGGTGCGCCACCTGCCACTCGATGAACTCCAGGGCCGCCTCCGGGTGCGTACTGCTCTCGGTGACCGCGAAGGTGGAGCCGCCATGGGTGCCGATGGCGGGGTCGGCCGGATCCCACTGGGGGAGTGGGGCGATGGTCCACTTTCCCTTCTGCCCGGGATGAGCGGTCATCTGCGCCCCTGCGTCCCAGGCCCCGCTGAGCCTGGTGAGGACGAGCCCGCCGCCGACCTGCGCGTCGTTCTGCTGGCTGTCCACCGCGTTCACGAAGACCAGGTCCTGGTCGATGAGGCGCTGCCAGTACGACGCGATGCGGCGGCTCGGCACGTCGGTGAGCGACACGTTCCATGCGCCGCCCGATGTGTCGAACCACTGTGCGCCGGCCTGCCAGGCCCACGCCGCGAACTGTGGGGCGCCGTCGGTGGGGAACGTGGTGATCCTGCGGCCGCCGCCCGTACGGCGCACCGCCTTGGCCGCCTCCTCGAACTCGTCCCAGGTGGTCGGGGGTTCGATCCCGTACTTCTGGAAGAGGTCGCTGCGGTAGTGCATCACCATCGGTTCGACATCCAGCGGCAGACTGAACGTTCGCTTCTCGAAGGTGGTCAGGCCGAGTGACTGCGGCAGCAGTTTGGCGCGCAGGCTGTCGCTGACCAGGCCGGTGATGTCGCGGGCGACACCATCGATGGCGAAGCCGGGGAGCTGGGGGTACTCGATGGTGGCGACGTCCGGGGCGTTTCCGGCCCGGGCCGCGTTGCTGAGTTTCGCGTAGCCGCCCTGGCCGCCGGTGGGTATTTGCTGGAAGTCGACCTGAATCGTGGCGTGGGTGCGGTTGAACGCGTCCACCACCTGCTGGCTGCCGCGCAGCGCGGACCAGAAAGTGATCCGCGTGGCGTTCTTCGCCTTCCTGCGGCTGACGGCGCCGGCCGTACCGGTGCTGCCCGACTGCGCAGATCCGTCACCACCACTGCAGGCGCTCAGCGCCCCCGCCAGGGGCAGCGCGGCGATCGTGGCGAGCACGGATCGACGGCTCTGTGGGCCGGGCATGGGCGCCTCCCGCGGCTGTTGCGTCGAGCTGTTGAGTCGAGACACGGGAATACTGATCGGCTGATCGGAGCAGGTCAATAGACCGATCAGAAGAAAGTTGAAGCGGTCAAACGATCAGTCTGTGGGGGCCTGTGCCGAACCACGTACCTTCAGCGTCGGCAGCAGTTCCGTCCGGCGCACCGGGCCGCTGTCGCCCACCGGGCGGGACAGCCGGTGCAGCAGCAGTTCGGCTGCGGCCCTGCCGATCTCCGCCTTCGGCGGGGAGACGGCCGTCAGCGGCGTGCTGCCCAGTGCAGCGACCACATCGTCGTACGCCACCACCGAGCAGTCCTGCGGCACCCGCACACCGCTCTCGGCGAGTCGCTGCACCAGCATCAGTGCGTCCACATCACCGTGCAGCACCGCGCCGGTGGCCCCGCGTTCGCGCAGCAGCGCGGCCAGGTCGAGCGGCGCGGCCGGGGCGCCGGCCGGCGTCGTCACGGCCGTCTGCCCGGGGGCGCGACCCGGTCCGGGCACTGCGTTCGGGGTGCTGAGCACCACGGTCCAGTCCTCCACCTCGGGCCTGGCGGACGCGATCTCCGCGAACGCCGCACGGACGGTGCGGGCGGTGGGACTGTCGTCGCGGGCGGCCAGCACGATACGACGGTGCCCCAGCGACACCAGGTGGTCGACCGCGAGATGTACCCCGTACCAGTGGTCCGAGCACACCGAGTCCAGGGCGTGCAGGGCGCTGCCCGGCCGCGGGCGCCGCTCCATCAGCACGGTCGGCACCTTCACATCCGCGAGCCAACCGTAGTCAGCCTCCTCCGAGACGGCGCTGCGCCACCGCGGCGCGATCAGCAGGCCACGCGCCCCGCTCGCCAACGCCCGCTCCACCAGGGGGTGTTCGGCGCCCGCAGACTGCGGGGCGATATGCAGCGCGATCCGCATTCCGGATTCCTCCAGGACGCTACGGGCGCCGTGCAGGGTCTCGTAGAGGTACGAATGCCGTTCCGGCACCACCAGGGCGACCGCGCCGCCGTCCCCCGTCGGTTCCCCCGCGGATGCACCGGCCGGTTCCCCGGGGCGTGCGGCCGGGACGGCGGGCAGTTCGCCGATGTCATCCACCGGTCGGGCCACCCCGTGTCCGCGCCGTAGCTTTCCGGCCAGTGTCAGCTCCTCGACATCACGCCGGACGGTGACCACCGAGACCTCGAGTTCAGCGGCGAGCGCGCTGACCTTGACGGTGCCGCGTGACTGCACCACGGCGAGGATTCGCTGTCGCCTGAGTTCGACCGGCTCCCGCATGCTGTTGGCCCCCTCGCCGCACCGCTGCGCACTGTCTGTTTGAACGCTTCGACTGAGCGTCTGTCGCAGCATAGCGATCGGCCCCCGGCTGTCCACTGCTCCGCCGTTCGGGCAAATCGGTTGCCCACCGGGGCGGCCCCTGCTGTACTGCCTTTCGCCGGGCCGCGGTTCTGCCGGGCTGCGGTCTTTACCGGTAACGCGACCTGGGAGCTGATCATGCGCGGATCTTTCATGTTCATTCGGACAGGAATTCACCCCTATCTCGAGGACATGGAACTTCGTGCGCACTCTGAACCTGGGAATTCTCGCCCATGTCGATGCCGGTAAGACCAGCCTGACCGAGCGGCTGCTGTATGCCACGGGCGTCATCGAAGAGATCGGCAGCGTGAGCGAGGGAAATACCAGTACCGATACGCTCGCGCTGGAGAGGCAGCGCGGGATCACGATCAAGTCGGCTGTCGTCTCCTTCGTCATCGACGATGTCACGGTCAATCTGATCGACACTCCGGGACATCCGGATTTCATCGCCGAAGTGGAGCGCGCGCTGCGCGTGCTGGACGGCGCCGTGCTGGTGGTGTCCGCGGTCGAGGCCGTGCAGGCACAGACCCGCGTACTGATGCGGACACTGCAACGCCTGCGTATCCCCACGCTCATCTTTGTGAACAAGATCGACCGCTCCGGCGCCCAGGGCGACAGCACCCTGCGGGACATCTCCGGGAAACTGAGCAGCGCCGCCGTCGCGATGGGCTCGCCCAGTGAACTCGGCACACGGCGAGCCGCTTTCACGCCCTACGGAGCCGACGACACCCCCTTCACGGACGCCCTGACCGACCTGCTCGCCGAGAGCGATGACGCGTTTCTCGCCGCCTGCGTCGACGACCGCACGCCGGTGCCGTACAGCGAGCTGCGGAGCGTACTGGCTGCGCAGACCCGCCGGGCACTGGTGCACCCGGTCTACTTCGGATCGGCCCTGACCGGTGCGGGTGTGGACGCGCTGATCGCCGGGGTCAGGGAACTGCTGCCCGCCTCCGAAGGCGACGTGGACGGCCCGGTGTCGGGCACCGTCTTCAAGGTCGAACGGGGCCCGGCCGGCGAGCGGATCGCGCAGGTACGCATGTTCTCCGGGACGGTCCATACGCGTCGGCTGCTGCGGTTCGGCCGGGACGGCGAGGCGAAAGTCACCGCGATCGGTGTCTTCGAGCGAGGTTCGGTGGTGAGGCGCGCATCGGTGTCCGCGGGGCAGATCGCGACGATCCGCGGGCTCGGCGGCATTCAGGTGGGTGATGCGATCGGCGTACCGTGCGAGGGCGCCGCACCGCGTCACCACTTCGCCCCGCCCACCCTGGAGACGGTCGTCATCCCCGGTCACCCGGCCGAGAAGGGGACGCTGCACACAGCACTCTCGCAGCTCGCCGAGCAGGACCCACTGATCAACCTCCGGCACGACGGGATGCGGCAGGAGATCTCTGTTTCGCTCTACGGGGAGGTGCAGAAAGAGGTGATCCAGGCAACGCTGGAGAGTGAATTCGGCTTGGCCGTCTCCTTCCGGGAGACCACCCCCATCTGTATCGAAAGGCCGGCCGGAACCGGAAACGCCGTCGAATACATTGCGAAGAACCCCAATCCCTTTCTCGCCACCGTGGGACTGCGTATCGAACCGGCGCCGGTCGGCAGCGGCGTGGAATTCCGGTTGGCGGTCGAACTCGGCTCCATGCCCTACGCTCTGATCAAGGCGGTCGAAGACACCGTGAAGGAAACCCTGGGCCAGGGGATGTGCGGATGGCAGGTCACCGACTGCACGGTCACCCTGACGCACTCCGGTTACTGGGCGCGGCAGAGCCACGCGCACGGCACCTTCGACAAGAGCATGTCGAGCACCGCTGGGGACTTCCGCAATCTGACACCGCTGGTACTGATGGACGCGCTGCGGCAGGCCGGCACCACGGTGCACGAGCCGATGCACCGCTTCCGGCTCGAGGTCCCGGCCGACGCCTTCGGTGCGGTGCTGCCGGTGCTGGGCCGGCTGCGCGCCGTTCCGCACACCCAGTCCGTACACGGTGCCTCGTACCTCCTGGAGGGTGACATCCCGGCGGCGTCGGTGCACCGGCTGGGACAGCAACTGCCGACCCTGACCAGCGGTGAGGGCGTATTGGAGTCCGCATTCGACCACTATCAGCTCGCCGGCGCGGAGATTCCGTCCCGGCCGCGTACGGACCACGATCCCCTCGATCGCAAGGGGTATCTGCTCCGGGTCGTACGGCGGGTCGGCGGGCCGGACAGGACCTGACCGGGCCGTACCCCGGTGGCCTCCCGCAGCGCCCGGCGGCAGAGTGTGTCGGCGCTGCGGGTGGACTCCGGAAGGCGGTAGTGGGGAGACAAGCGCAGTGTGTGGGCGCAGGCGTTGTCGATGCCGACCCGGTGGCCGACCGAGACGAAGACCGGCTTGACACCGTCCTGAGTGCGCAACGCCCGGCCCACCTCCTCGCTGTTGTCGGCGATCAGCGCGGTGAACTCACCGCGCCGGGCACCCGGTTGCTCGTACGAGAAGGCGAAGGGGCTCTTCGCGACGCCGATCACCGGCAACCCGGTCAGTACGCCCAGATGGCTGGCCAGGCCGAAACGCCTGGGGTGCGCCAGGCCGTAACCGTCGCAGACCACGAGACCCGGGTCCGCGGTGAGCGAGTCCAGCGCCGCCAGCACGGTCGGGATCTCCCGGAACGCCAGTAGCCCCGGAACGTACGGGAACGCGACCCGGTCCACAGCGGTTGCCCGGTCGACGACCACCAGGGTGGCGGCGTCCAGCACGACGGCAGCGGCGGCCACCACGTCCCGCTCGTCGTCGTACGCCACATCGACACCGGTGATCAGACCGGTGCCCGGCGGCGGGCCGGGCTCGTCCAGCACCACACGGGTACGCAGTTCGTCCTGTATCGCGCGGGCTGCTGTCTCGTCGGCGGGTGTCTCCATGGAGGCCACTGTAGGAGCCCGGAATCCCCCCGGGTGACACGTTCGTCGGCCGGGGCCGCCCGGATGGCCCAGCACCGGTACGGCTGTGCGGTCCATTGCGCCGAGAGTGGAGAGGTACGCCCGTATCCGTTGTCCGCAGCCCACACACCTGGAGCCCTGATGACCTGCATCAACCGACATGACCTCGGCCTGCTGGTGCTGCGGCTCGGTACCGGCGCGGTGCTCGGCGCGCACGGGGCCCAGAAGTTGTTCGGCTGGTTCGGCGGCGGCGGACTCGCGGGGACGGCGGCCGGAATGGAACACATGGGCTTCCTGCCGGGCCGCCGAAGCGCGATCGCCGCCGGGCTCGGTGAGGCGGGTGGCGGAGCGCTGCTGGCGCTCGGTCTGGCGACGCCCGCTGCCGGGGCGGCGGCTGCGGGAGCCATGGCCGGAGCCGTCGCGGTCCATGCCCCGGCCGGCTTCTTCGCCCAGAGCGGCGGCTACGAGTATCCCGCCTTCCTCGGCTTCACCGCCGCCGTGATCGGACTGACGGGTCCGGGCCGTCTCTCCCTCGACCGCGCGACCTGCCATCGGTTCGACCAGCCGTGGACGGTCGGCGTGGCCTTCGCGGGCAGCGCGCTCGCAGTCGTCGCCGTGCTCGGGAAGCGGATCAGGGCGCAGGCCGCGGCGGTCGCCGCGGCGGACAGCGAGGCCGACGCCGAATGACAGCGGTGGCGGCGCCATGGCCTGGCGCCGCCACCTGCGGTCGGTGAGCTCCGGTCAGGCGATGGACGCTGAGATGATGGCCGCGACCGCGATGTTGCACGAGGCGGTGACCCATACCGCGGGGTGCGGCTCCTGCTCGACCAGCGTCGCGCCGAGCTTTCCCGGGGTGACCAGGTCGACGATCAGGAAGGCGACCGCCATCATCACCAGGCCGAGCACACCGAACAGCGCGGTCGACGCCAGGCCCTTGCCGAAATCGTCGTACGTCGTCCATATGGACGTGAACACGATCCCGCCGATGCCCAGCAGCGCCGAACTGAGCAGCGTGGCGGCATTGCGGTTGCGTTCCTCCCAGATCTGCCGGCCGAGCTTTCCGGGGGTCAGCAGGTCCACCAGGACGATGCCGAGAATCAGCAGCACCACTCCGAGGGCTCCGTAGACGGCGGCGCGGCCAAGTCCGTTGACGATGTCGTTCATCGGGAAGCGTGTCTCCACTGGTCGAGTGTTCGCGGTCAAGGAGACGCAAAATCTATCGCACGGTCCTGCCCGCAGGTCAGGGCGCGAACACCCCTGTCACCGCGGTGCCTTGAGGGATGAGCGGTTCACTTGGCGTACATCACCGTCCCGAAGCCGAGCTGGTCGAAACCTCCGCTGGTCGATCCGTAGTCTCCGCCGCCTCCCTCGGGACGGACCTTCTCGGCCATCGCGGTGATGTAGGGGACGGACAGCTTGCGCCGCCCCACATAGTGGTAGTGCAGGATGTCCCACACCGGTCTGAGCTGCCCGCGAGAACCGGACGAGATGACGGTCTGCTCGCTGTACGCACAACTCTGCCCGGTGCCCCAGGTGTACTTGGTGAACGGTACGTCCTGGCCGAGGTTGTACTTGGCGACGTACTGGGCGGCTTTCATGAACCGGTTGTTGTCGTGGCCGTACAGGTCGTCACCCTGGTTCCAGGCCATTTCGCAGAACGCGCCCATCTGGCCGATGCCCATCATGCTGTGGCCCTGGTCGCGGCCGCTCTCCTGCCACTGCGCGAGGCCCTCGCTGTCGTACAGGAAGGGGACGGCATGGCCGAGTGAGCCGTTGCCGGCCCCGGTCTTGAAGTAGTTCACAGCCTGGTCGTACTTGGCACCGTCGTCGCACAGGATGCCGATGGCCAGAATGGAGTTCATGTTGCACAGGTCCCAGTTCGCCCAGTAGTTGGTGATGCAGGCGTCGTTGTGACCGGTGAGGAACTGGTTGTTGAGCGGGTAGAAGACGTCGAGCATCATCGTCTGGAACCGGTCGAGGTCGAAACCGCCGTATCCGCGCATCAGTTCCGCGGCATTGGCGAACTGGTAGCCGTAGATCCCGGCGGCCAGGAAGCGGTCGGCGTTGCCGGTGACCGTGGTGAGCTTGGCCGACCAGGCGTTGAGGATGTCGCGGGCGGCGTCACCGTTGGCCGAGGTCCCCGCGATCTTCCAGCGCAGGGCGTTCTGGTAGGCGGCGTGGATGTCGTTGTAGAGAATGCCGTAGTTCTGGCCGGTGCCGCCACGGATGATGGTGGCCTGCGGGTTCGCCTTCCAGGTTCCGGCGGAGTGGGAGTTGGCGGTGATGCGCTGCCAGCCGGACAGCCACGGGTTGTCACCCGCGGCCACCCGGACCTTGGCGCGGTTCAGTTCGCCGTAGGCGTGCAGCGCACCGGGGTGGGTGAACGTCGCGGGCGCGGCGTTCGCGCTGCCACGGGTCAGTACGGTGGCAGCACCCCCCAGGGCGCCGGCGGCGGCCACGCCGCCGGCGGTCCGCAGCAGGCTGCGGCGACTCATCCTGTGTTGGTTGCGCTGACGGTGTGCGGTGTCGCGGTCGATGGAGTTCATACGTGGGGTGTCTCCATTCTGCGAGATCATCGAGTCCCTGCGGGACTCTTCGGATGGGGGGCTCTCGTCCCGGACCCGCGGCTCCAGTGCCGCTCCCGGCTCTAGCTGACGCTCACGTGATCGAAGACCGTCGTGGTGAGGGTCATCGGATCCCGGGAGCAGACCATGAGCCCGGCGTAGTAGGGGGCGTCACCGAAGTCCGGGACGGTGTCCCGGCCGAGAGAGGTCCAGGTGACGCCGTTGGGGGAGACGGCCGCGGTGAAGGTGGTGCCGGTGCGCCGCAGCCGCAACCAGAGGGACAGCGGGGCCGGGGTGCCACCGGTGAAGGTGGTGCGGCCTGCCACCGTCTTGCGCAGCAGGAGTTGTGGGGTACCGGCGGTGGCGTTGCCGCTGCTCGTCACGATCGCACCGGCTGCCTGGTCGAACGGTGACAGCGACTTGGCCATCAGCAGCCCCACCCGGTCCGCCCTGACGGAGCCCGCCCGTGAGACGATCCGCGCGGTGATCTCGCAGTCGCCGGTCACCGGCAGGCGCGCGAACTGGCCGGTCATCCCCTGCCCGTTGACGTTCAGATCGCTCCCGGCACCACGGACGGTGAAGCTGCCGCTCTCGTAACCGGTGATCCCGGGCGCGCGGACGGCCGCCACACCGTACGTGCCCAGTTGTCGCTCGTCGAGAACGAAGTCGCCGACGTCGCCGTACGTCCAGGGTGCGGGTGGTGGTGTGCCGACGGTGAGCCCCAGAGCCGTACCGGCCTTCCCGGTCGCGTTGCCGGCCGTCGTGCGGACCGCGAACTCGCCGGTTCCGGTGGGTGTTCCGGAGATCAGACCGGTCCTCCTGTCCAGGTTCACACCCGTCGGCAGCCCCGCCGCGGAGAAGCGGGTCGGCTCGTGCGAGGCGCTGATGCGGTACTCGAAGGGGGCCCCCCGGTTTGCGTAGGCGGTGGCCGAGGCGACGCCCTCCGGAGCCGCGGGGTTCGGCATGACGGCGCTCACCGGGTCGGGGCGGGGGCCGGTCCCCGCGGTGTTGGCCTTGGCGACGGTGTAGTAATAGCTCCGTCCCGGTGTGCCGGTCGCGTCGGTGTACCGGGTGCGGGCGCCGAAACCGATGGGGCCCACCGCGGTGGCGATCTCCTCGTACGGTCCTGGGGCGCGGGTCGCCCTGAGCACCGTGTACCGGGCCGAAAGGTCCGGGTCGGTCCAGGTCAGTTCCACCGCGTCGGCCGCTGCTTCGGCCCGCAGACCGGTGGCGGTGCCGGCCGGTCGGGATACCGTCCAGCCGCCTCCCACCGGGGCCTGCACGCTGACGTTGTCGAACGCGGCGGTCCCGGTCTCGGCGTATGAGGCGTCGACGCCCAGACAGGAGCTGAACACCAGACCGACGTGCGCGTTCCTGCCCAACTCGACCTCGGTGGAGCCCACCTCCGTCCAGCTGACGCCGTCGGGGGAGATCGATCCGGTCATACGGTCCGTGCGGCGCTCCAGTCGCACCCAGTACGGCCTGCGCAGTCGGTAACCGTCACCGGCCGCCTCCACGTACGGCGCGGTCAGCGGTGTCGCCGACTCGGGGAGCGATCCGAGGTCGGAGATGGGGAACGAGGCGCTGGTGGTGATGGTCTGCTGCTGGGACGGTGCGACCGGTGTGCTGCCGGTGCCCGTGGTCGGCCCGCCCGGCGACGGCCGGGTGGTCCATACGCCGCTCCAGGTGTGCAGCGGCAGGCCCTGGATCAGCATCGTGGCGTGCGCGGCGTTCGCTGCCAGCGACCCGCGGACTGCGACGCCCACCTTGGAGTACTGCGAGCTGAGCGGATACACCACACGCGCCGTGATCACGCCGTCCCCGTGCAGCGGCAGATGAACGAAGCGCAGGGCGTCGGCAGTGCCACCGATGTCGGCGCCGCCCGCCTCCAGGACGAATCGCTCACCGTCGAAGACGGTACTGCCCGTCCTGCGTACGTCCCCGACGTCCTGCGCCCGCCAGTGCCCGGGGAGCCCCGCGGTGGCGGCGACGGCGGACGACGTCGCGCTCTCGCCGGACGAGTCCGTGGCCGACACGGTGTAGTAGTACGTCCGGCCCGCGTGCACCGCCTCATCGGTGTACGTAGCGGTCGTGATCCCGGTGGCGACTTGCTCGTAGGGTCCGCCCGGTCCGGTCGATCGCCGTACGGTGTAGCCGGTCGCCCACGCGGACGGCAGCCAGGAGACCTGGACCGCCTTGTCCTCACCGGCGGCGAAGAGCCCGGCCGGCGCTGTCGGCGCGGCGGGGGAAGCGTGTGCTCCGGCGTATGTCAGTGTCCCCCAGGACGGCAGGTCGTCGTTGCTCCCCTCCACCGCACGGGTTCCGCCGGTACCGCGGAACAGCACCCGTTTCGTGTTCGGTGTCTCCAGCCCGCGCACGCCGGCGTAATGGGCGTACGCCATCTCGTAGATGGGCGGCAGGTTGCCCCGGGAAGTGGCCGACACGGCCGTCTTGATGTACTTGCCCGTCCGGTCGAGATCCGCGGTGAAAGGCACGTCGTCGCCGAGGTTGTAGCGGGCGGCGTACTCGACGTTCTTCAGGATCCGGTTGTCCAGGTAGCCGTACAGGTCCACGCCCTGGTTCCAGGCGACTTGCGCGGAGTCAGCCAGCAGGCCGACGGCGAGCTGTTCGTGGCCCTGGTCCCGCCCACTCTCCTGGCCCTGGCCGGCGTCGGTGATGATGCGGTGCGGCACGCTGCCGTCACCCGAACCGGCGGCGGCGAAGCGCAGCGCGTCCTCGAAGAGTGTGCGGTCCTCGCAGAAGACGGCGATGGCGAGGATGGTCTGGATGGCCGTCAGGTCCCAGTTGCCGTTGGCGTACAACATGTAGCCGGACACGGAGGGATACCAGACCCGGAGGAAGGACTCCTCGCAGCGGGCCAGGTCGGCCTCCGCCCAGCCGTCATAGCCGCTGTGGCGCAGCAGTTCGGCCGCGTTGACGAACTTGAAGCACTGCAGGCCCGCGCCGAGCTGGCCGTCGGCGCCGGTCACCGCGGTGAGCGAGGCGGACCAGGCATTGAGGATGTCGCGGGCCTTGTCGGCATGGGCGCGTTCGCCGGTGACACACCACATCAGGGCGTTCTGGTAGGCCGCGGCGGAGTCGGCGACGGCCTGGTTCATGTAGTTCGAAGGGCCACGTCCCCAGGAGGTGATCTGTCCGGTGTTCTGCACGGCGTACGTCGACGAGGAGCGCGCGTGTGCCGCGAGCGCGGCGTACCCGTCGTAGATGGGCGATTCCTTGGCGGCGACGGCGGCCTTCATACGGGCCAGGTCGTCGGCGCTGTGCAGCAGCCCGGGGTGGGAGAAGGCCCGGAGGCCGGCCGAAGTGCGGCCGTCGGCCCGCGCCGTGCCGGGCACGAGCAGTCCGCTCGCGCCCGAAGCCAGCAGCAGGGCCGCGGCGCCACCGAGGAAGCCTCGGCGGCTCGTGGTGGGAAGGCTCATGACGCGGCGACCGCCTCGGCCTCGGCGGTGGTGAGGAACGTCAGGTTCAGGACGTGCTCGTTGGAGTACCACTGGACCGTGTCGGTGGTCGCGTACCAGGTGGGCTTCTTCATCGAGTCGGCGACGACCGTGCCGTTGATGACCAGGTTCTCGAAGGTGACGTTCTTGATGGCGTGGTCGGCGTCATAGCCGAGGAGCAGCGTCGGGTTGGCGTGCGTGCCGGTGTAGCTGAGGTTCTTGACGTAGACGTCCTCGATGCCGCGGCCGACCGAGGTGTTGTACTTCGTGTTGTACATGACCCGCATGTGGATCACCTGGCCCTGGCGGAAGTCCTCGATGCGGACATCCTCGATGTGCACGTTCCTGATCAGGTTGGAGTCGCCGGGGTTGAGGGCGATGCAGCCCTGGTAGCCCATCTGGGGTTCCCGGTGGTCCAGGATGTCGAGGTTCTTGAAGACCAGGTTCTCCAGCACCTCGGGGGCGTCGGTGTTGCCGTGCGTACCGACGTTGATCGGGTGGGCGACATCAGCCCACAGGGTGCAGTTCTGGACGGTGATGTCGCGGGTGTCGCCGTAGTAGTCCCAGCGGTGGGCGTAGATGGCGATGCAGTCGTCGGAGTTGCGCATGAAGCAGCCGTCGAAGACGACGCCGGTGGAGGAGAAGACGTCGAAGCCGTCGCCGTTGCCCTTCGAGCTGAACGAACGCGCCTTCTTGATATGGACATTCTCGCTCTCGGCGAAGGTGCCGGCGTAGCCGTTCGGGTTCATGAGGATGACGTCCTCGACCCGGATGTTCTTGCTGCCCTCGCACAGAATGGCGCCGGGGCCCGCGGTGAGCATGCCGTGGCCGGTGAGCGAGGCCTTCTCCACGTTCTTGAAGTACACCTGCGCGGTCAGCACGGCGCCGCCGGCCAGGTGGACGGTCTTGCCGCTGGGGACGGTGAGGACGTTGCCGGTGATGCTGTGCATGCCGGGACCGAAGTAGATGACGTCCGGGTCGTCGGCGGCGGGCGGATGGTGGTCGATGTGGTTGGTGATCACGTGCAGACAGTCGAAGATCTCGTCGTTGATCTGGACGACGACGTCGCGCGGCTCGTCGAGGGTGAAGCGGAGGGTGTCGCCGAGCAGTTCGGGCTTGATGCCGAGCGCGTCGGGTCGCACGCGGGCCTTGCTGGTACCGCCCTTGAGGTAGGTGATTTCGAGCTCGACGGAGCCCTGGAAGTCGAAGTACACCATCGACGTGTTGTAGACCTTGCCCGAGCCGGTGGTGGCGTTGATCTCCTCCAGCTGGGGCCGGTAGATGTCCAGGGTCTGCCAATCGCCGTCGGGGGCGACCCGGACCCGCACCTTGAAGCTGGTGTTGGTCGGCATGGCGGACGGGCGTGGGTAGGTGACCAGCTTCGGCACGGAGGGACCGTCGTCCGCCCGGGCCGCTGTGACCGTCAGGCCGGACAAACCGGCAGCGAGCGCGGTGGCACCCGCCGCCTGGAGGGCGGTGCGGCGGGACAGGGGCATGTTCACGCATGACTCCTTGTAAAGGGGAACAGCGGGGTAAAGGGGAACGAGCGGGGGCGGGCAGCCATGTGAGGCCGGTGGTGGCCGCGCCGCTGACGAAGCCGCGCCGGGCGACCAGGAAGATCAGCGGGAGGAGCACGACGTACATCACGGCGCCGGCAGCCACCAGTTTGTTGAGAGGGGCTCCGGTGGCGTTGACGTAGGGTCGGGCCGTTCTCGCGCTGGGCGAGACGTTCGGCCTTCTCCAGCCACTCCTCGCAGGTCACCGGTTCGGTTTCCGGCGGGTATGCAGGGTGCAGCCGTTGAGCGTCGCCGCTCCGGCAGCGGCTCCGGCTGCCGACAGCGCGAGGAACCGGCGGCGACTCATCGGAGCGCCGGCAGGTGAGCGCATGAACGCCTCTCTTCCTCTTCACGTCGAAGGTCCGCAGGGCACCCCCGGGGGTGGAACCTGAGTGGCCGGATCCCGCTGCCGTCCCCACAGTGCGTCAACACCCTTGACGTACCTTCGAAAGCATCGGTGCGCCTTGGTCTGACAGGTCGGAAGACCGGAGGCTCACTGAATCGGGAACCGCCGGAGTGAGAGCGGACAACCGGTTGCCACGGCTCGTGCATCCCGGATGTTAGGCCCGCCCGGCAGCCACGACACCCCTCCGTGCGGACAGGAAACTTTCGAATATCGCGTGCCGTCCCACCCCCAGCCCACCTCCGCAGAAGTGGTCCAGACCCATCGGCGAAACCTCTCCCTTCCTGAGCTCAGCACTGCTAGCCTCCGCTCAGAAACCGGTTGCCGACAGGGGTAGGGTCTTGACCAGGAAGAGCGCCGACGCCGCAGGGCGCCACACCATCCGCGATGTCGCAGCCCGAGCCGGGGTGTCGGCCTCCACCGTCTCGCGGGTCCTGGCCGGCCATTACCCGGTGAGCGCGGCGACGCGCACCCGCGTGATGCACGCCGTGAAGGAACTGGACTATGTGGCTGATGCCCGCGCCCGGGCCATCGCCGGCGCTGGGGCGAGCACGGTCGCCTTCGTCCTCGACGACATCACCGGCCCGTCCTTCGCGCAGATGGCGCACGGCGTGGAGCGGGAAGCGAGCAGGCGCGGACACCTATGCCAGGTGTGCACGACGGAGGGCGACCCCGAACGCGAGCTCGCCGTCGTCGAAGTGATGCGCGCGCAGCGTGCGGCAGCCGTCATCCTGGTCGGCGGCACGGTCGAGAGCCCCGAATACCACGAGCGCATGTCCGGGATCGCCCGATCCCTGCAGTCCGCGGGATCACGGCTCGTCCTGTGCGGTAGGCCCCCGTTGGGACCGGACGTTCCGGGCACGGTGATCGAGTACGACAACGAAGGAGGTGCGTTCGCCCTCTGCAGCCACCTGCTGTCCCAGGGGCACCGCAAGATCCTCTTCCTGGGCGGCATCCGCGGCCATATGACCGCGGACGGCCGCGAGCGCGGTTACCGCGGGGCGTATGCGGCGCGTGGCATCGACCCGGATCCCGCACTGATCAGGACCGGCGATTTCACCCGGGACGGCGGGCACCGGCGGGTGCGTGAAGTGCTCGCCGCGGGGCTGGACTTCACGGCGGTTTTCGCGACGACGGACATGGTGGCCGCGGGAGCCCTGACGGCTCTGCGCGAGGCCGGACTGAGGGTGCCCGAGGACGTCTCGCTGGCGGGATACGACGACATCGCCTTCGCCCGCGATCTGTATCCGCCGCTGACCACGGTGCATGTGCCGTACGAAGAACTGGGGCGGATCGCGGTGAGCACCGCACTGGATCGCAGTCCTACGGCGCGGAATGAGCACCGGCTCCTCGGCACGCACGTGGTGGTGCGGGACTCGGTACGTGACCTGCGGGACTCGGGCGGGGCGGCGGGCGTCGATCGGCCGGGGCAGCCGCCGGCCGAGCAGCCGGTCGGAACTCGGCCGGCCGGAACTCGGCCGGGCGGCGGCGTGACATGAGCGCCGGTGGGCCGTCGGTGACGGCCGAAGCCGCCGGCAACGCCGACTCCGATGGTGCTGACAGGGCGGGCGGCGCCCGGCTCCTGAGGTGGCTCGAATTCCCCGCCCAGCTGGCGGTGCTGAACCTGTGCTGGCTGCTTGCCGCGCTACCGCTGATCACCTCCTACGGGGCGGGAATCGCCCTGCATGCGAGCCTGCGTGCCTGGCGCGAAGAGGGTGAGACCCGTCCGAGCGTGCGTTTCGTCACCGAGTTCCGGGCTCGGCTGCGCGGTTCGCTGCCGCTCGCGGCCACCGGTCTGCCGCTGCTGGCAGGACTGTGGTGCGCTGCCTCGTTCTGGCTGGGCGCCCCCGGTCCGCTGCTCGCCGTGGCCGCAGTCGCGCTCGTGCCCTTGGCCGTACTGGTGCTGATCGGTCACCTCACCCTCTTCGAGGTGGCATCGCACGAGGACAGGGCCGATGGCTCGTTCGGGGGTCTGGTGCGCGCCGCGCTGCTGCCGGCCGTCACCCGTCCGGGTCGCTGCCTGCTCGCGCTGGTCGCCTGTGGGACCTGGGCCGCGGTGCTGTGGCGGCTTCCGGGCCTGGCGCCGGTGTACGGCATCAGCGCACCCGCGCTGCTGCTCCACCGTCTGTTCCGTCGATCCTGAGACGCAGCCGCCGGCCGGCGTCGAGGAGGAACGCGTAGAAACCGGTTGTCATTACCTCTGCCCAGAGTCTTGTCGGACTCCAAGGCCGTACCTATGCTCTCTCCGACAACCGGTTTCTATCCATCCCGGGAGACAGACATGCGCAGCTCGGCGCGGTGTCTGGCTGCGGCCTTGGCCCTCATGGGCCTGCTGTCCGTGACCGGATGCGCGGACCGCACATCGGCGGCCGGCAGCTTCTCGCTCGACAAGGACCCGTCCCAGGTCAGCGGAACACTGCACTTCATGACACCCGGCTATCCGACCACGCCGGAGGGCAAGGCGGCCCTCAAGAAGGTCATCGACACCTTTCACCGGACGTATCCCAAGGTGCGGGTCGAGACCGACCTCGCCTCCTTCTCGCATCTGAGCGAGAAGGTCACCACTTCCATCGCGGCGGGGGACATGCCGGACGTGATGGTCACCGGCGTCGGCTGGATCCCGCCCTTCGCGGACAAGGGCGCCTTCGCCGACCTCTCCGCTTTCGGCCTCACCCCCACGACGCTCGCACAACAGGTCCGGCCCGGCTTCGTGCAGCCCGCCGTGTACGACGGCAAGGTGTACGGGGTACCGAACATCGGCGGTGCCAAAGTCATCGCGTACCGCAAGAGCGACTTCAGGGCGGCCGGGCTCGACCCCGACAAGCCACCGAGGACCCTGGCCGAGCTTCGCTCCTACGCCAGGAAGCTCACGATCCGCAAGGGCGGCAAACTGGTCCGCTCGGGCTTCGACTTCTGGGTCAACCCGGTCCAGCACCAGTACATCCAGGATTACGTCACCTTCCTCAAGGCCACCGGCGGCCGGATGTACGACAGCGGTGGGGCAGCGGCCTTCAACGAACCGAAGGGCGTCGAGGCTCTCCAGGTGATGGACGACCTGATCAGCAAGGACCGTGCCACGGACTTCGCCACCGGAGCGGCCGACGGCAGCCCGCTCGTCCTCTCCGACCGGGCGGCGATGGGCTTCGCCGGTGCCTACGTGGACTGTGACAACACGACCGGAATCGGCAAGAAGACCTGTGACGACCTGGGGTTCTTCAATATCACTGGCTCCGAGGAGTCGATGTTCATGGGCGGACAGATCGTCTCCCTGTCCTCACGCACCAAACTCCCCGGTGCCTCCTACCAGTTGCTGAAAGTGCTCACCTCGCCCGCGGCCGAACAGGACCTGGCGAGACTCAACCTCGCGATACCCGCTGCGGAAGCGGCTGTCGGATCCGCGGTGGAGAAGTCCAATCCGGCGAGCGAGTTCGCCGCGAAGTCCACTGCGGCCTCCGCATATGCGGGCGGCGCACCGAACTGGCTCGACCTGCAGAACGCGTTCACCCCGGCGCTCGATGAGGTGCTGATGGGCCGTCGCAGTCCGCAACAGGGGCTGGACATCCTCGCCAAGAAGGCGGGGGCGATGTGATGAGCACGATTACCGCACCCCGCACCCCGGCCGGTTCGAAACCCCGGGGCCGGACCGTCGGCACATCGCCGGCGTCCCGCCGTCTCACCCGCGGCCAGCGCAGGGCAGGGTGGACCCTGCTCACACCGAGTCTCGCGCACATGGGGCTTTTCGTCGCCGCACCGGTGCTGATGATGCTGGGCTTCAGCTTCTTCCGGTACGACTTCCTGCAGGCCCCGCAGTGGATCGGGCTGCAGAACTACTCGACCCTGCTGGAAGACGACCGTTTCCGTACCGCCCTGTGGAACACCGTCGTCTACACCGTCGTGGTGGTGCCCGTCGGCATGGGCCTGGCCCTGCTCATCGCGCTCGCCCTCGACCAGAAGATCAGGTTCCGCGGATTCTTCCGCACCGCCTACTACCTGCCGCATATGACCGCGACCGTGGCGATCGCCGTGGTCTGGCTCTGGCTTCTCGATCCCAACCTAGGTGCGGTCAACGAGTTCCTCGCCCTCTTCGGCATCGCCCGTGTCAATTGGCTCGGCAGTACGCAGTGGTCGCTGCCGGCGATCATGGTGCTGGGCATCTGGCAGGGTCTCGGCACCAAGATGGTGATCTACCTCGCCGCTCTGCAGACCGTGCCACCGGAACTGAAGGAGGCGGCGCAGCTCGACGGTGCGAACCGTGTGCAGGTCTTCCGCAATGTCATCTGGCCCTCGATCTCCTCGGCCAATCTCTTCGTCCTCGTCACCTCGGTGATCTTTTCGTTCCAGGTCTTCGAGCAGGTCTACGTGATGACCCAGGGCGGTCCCATCAACAGCACGCTCGTCCTGACCTACGACATCTACCAGAACGCCTTCACCCGGCTGAAGTTCGGCTACGCCTGCGCGGAGTCGATCGTCTTCCTGCTGGTCATCGGCATGGTGACGGCCGCGGTGATGCTGCTCAACAAGGGGGCCCGACGTGACTAGGACCGCGACCAGGAACGGGGTTGCCGCGCGTGGCCTGCTCTACACCGTCCTGACACTGGGCGCGCTCGCCATGCTCGCTCCCTTCGGATGGATGGTACTCACCGCCCTCAAGCCGAAGGCCGAGCTCAGCAGCGGCAGTTGGCTGCCGAAGCACATCCAGTGGGGCAACTTCGCCGACGCGTTCCAGGCAGCGCCCTTCGACCTGTACTTCCGCAACAGTGTGATCATGGCGGCCGGCCAGACCCTGATCACCGTGGTCTTCGCCTGCGCGGCCGGTTACGCGCTCGCCCGGACCCCGATCCGCGGCCGCGGCATCGTCTTCGGCTTCACGGTGGCCATGATCATGGTCCCGGCATACGTCATCCTCGTCCCGAAGTTCCTCATCGTCCGCTCGATTCCGTTCTTCGGCGGCAACAACTGGTTCGGCCAGGGCGGCACCGGCTGGCTCGACAGCTGGTGGGCGCTGATCGTCCCGGGAGCCCTGGCCCCGCTGTACGTCTTCCTGGCCCGGCAGTTCTATATCGACCTGCCCGGCGAACTGGCCGACGCCGCGCGGGTCGACGGTCTCTCCGAGATCGGCATCTGGGCACGGGTGATGACCCCGCTGATCAAGCCGGCGGTCATCACCATCGCGGTCTTCCAGTTCCAGTCGTCCTGGAACGACTTCCTGTGGCCGCTCCTCGCCACCCGCACCGACCGTATGCGGCCCATCCAGCTGGGCCTCGCCGTCTTCAGCAAGGCAGACATCGAGGTGCAGTGGAACTACCTCATGGCGGGCACGGCCCTGGCCACCCTCCCCATGATCGCCCTGTTCCTCGTCGCGCAGCGCTACTTCGTCGAAGGCATGGCGTCGGCCGGCTTGAAGGGATGACATCGAACGGGGGCGCGCCGGGGCCACCCGTGGTCACACGTCCCGCAGTTCGAACCAGTCGAAGTCGGCGGGTGCGCTCGTGCCGCCGAGGTCCTGGGCGCAGACCCCGACGAACGCTCCCGTGAAGCGCAGCCGCGTTCCGTAGTCGTCGGAGAGCTTGCCGGCGTCCAGGACCGGGCCGATCCGCTGCCAGGCCGTGCCGTCGGGGGAGGCGGAGAACCGGAGTTCGGCGCCCTGGAAACGGGCCCGCAGGTGAATCAGCGGCCAGTCGTCGACGGGCACGGCACTCGAGGTGAGTTCCTGGTAACTGCCGTCGTCGGTCAGGTCGATGCCGAGGACCCTGCCCCGTCCCTCCTCATGGGTCACCCGCAGATAGAAATGGGTGGTGGTGTCGTACCAGCAGATGAGGCCGGCCATCTGCGAGAAGTGCGTGGGGTGGAAGTCCAGTACGGTCGTCGCCTCGCAGCGCACCGACCGCAGCCGCTTGGCGACCAGGCTCTGCTGGAACGCCGAGTGCGAGCTCTGCCGCCCGCGCAGTCGCAGCCAGCCGGGACGCTCCGCGAGGGTGAGCCGTGCGGGACCCAGCGGGACCCGCAGGGTGTTCCAGCTCGGGTCCAGCGCGAGCGAGCCGAAGTCGTCACGCGCCGCCGGCTCCGGTACGGGGTGCGGCGTCCCGCGCGGCGCCGCCACCTCGGTCAGCGGTTTGTTGCCGCCGCCCACCAGCCGCAACCAGCCGTCGTCGGTCCAGCCGACCCGCTGCAGACAGGTCTCCCGTCCCAGAATGCACCGCGGCCCGTCAGGGGTGTCCACCGGCCGGGAGGCGAGATGCGCGAGGAACCACTCGCCGTCGGGCGTCTCCACCAGTTCGCCGTGGCCTGCCTTGCGCAGCGGCCCGTCGGGATCGTCCCGGGTGGTCAGCAGGGAGCCGTTCGGATCGAACGCGTACGGGCCGGTGAGCCGGCGCGAGCGGGCCATCAGGACGCCGTGGTTCCAGCCGGTACCGCCTTCCGCCAGCATCAGGTAGTACCAGCCGTCCCTGCGGTAGAGGTTCGGTCCCTCGATGAGCTCGTCGTGGCGCAGGATGTTGCACGGCTGCCCGACGAGAGTCTGCTTCCGCGCGTCGTACTCCTGGAGCACGATGCCGGCGAAGGCCTGTCGGCCGGCCCGGTGGTCCCACTGCAGATTGACCAGCCACTTCCGCCCGTCCTCGTCGTGGAAGAGGGACGGGTCGAAGCCGGACGAGTTCAGGAAGACCGGCTCCGACCAGGGGCCTTCGATGTCCGGAGCGGTGACCAGGTAGTTGTCGACGTCCTTGTACGGGGCGCCGACCGTCCGCACGATGCTGTAGATCAGCCACCACTGACCGTCGGAGTACGAGAGCGAGGGCGCCCAGACCCCGCCCGAATCGGGGACCCCGCGCAGGTCGATCAGCTCCGTACGGTCCAGCGCATGACCGATGAGCTCCCAGTTCACCAGGTCCGCGGAGCGGTGCAGCGGCACCCCGGGGAACCATTCGAACGTGGAGGTGGCGAGGTAGTAGTGGTCGCCCGCCCGCGCGATGCTGGGATCCGGATGGAATCCGGGCAGCACGGGGTTGTGTATCTGGCCCGCGGACATGCAGGTCCTTTCGTATGTACGAGTGCGTGCGGGGGAGAGGCGCTCAGGAGTGCTCCGGAGGGCTCAGCCCTTCACGGCTCCCTGCATCACACCGGCGACGATCTGCCGGGAGAGCAGGATGAAGATGACGATGAGTGGCAGCACACCGAGCGCGGCGCCGGACAGGATGAGCGTGTAGTCCAGTGAGTAGCCGGCGGCCAGCGAGGACAGGGCGGTCTGCACGGTCGGTGACTCCGAGGGATCGAGCACGATCAGCGGCCACATGAAGTCGTTCCACGCACCCATGAAGGTGAACATGGCGAGCACCGACGCCTGCGGACGGATGGCGGGCAGCGCGACATGCCAGAACGTGCCGAGCGTGGAGCACCCGTCGATCCGGGCCGCCTCGACGAGTTCGTACGGAACCGACTCCTCGCACGCCTGGCGCATCCAGAACACCGCGAACGCGGAGACGAGCGCCGGGCCGATCACGGCCGGCAGGGTGGCGATCCAGCCGAGGTGCCCCATCAGCATGTAGAGCGGCACGACACCGAGCTGGGTCGGCAGCATCGCGGTGATCACCACGATGAGGAAGAGCGCACCCCGCCCCCGGAACGGGAGTTTGGCGAAGGCGAAGCCGGCGAGCGAGGCGAGCAGCACGCAGCAGACCGTCACCGTGGTGGAGATGATCAGCGAATTGCGGATCGCAAGCCAGAAGTCGACCTTGTCGAAGACCCGGTGGATGTTCTCGAAGAGGTGGCCGCCGGGGGTCAGGCTCAGTGCCGAGTCCCCGATGACGGAGTTGTCCCGGGTGGGCACCACGAAGGAGTAGTAGAGCGGGAAGACGGACGCGAGCAGCGCCGCGATCAGTACGGCGTAGGTGAGAAAGCCGGGCCGCCGGCTGAGCGGGGATGTCTGCTGCTTGAGGCGTTCCGGCCGGGCGGTTGCGGTGGTGGACATGACGCGGTCACCCCTTGGTCGCGATACGCCGCGACAGTGCGTAGTTGATGCCGGAGACCACGGCGATGAGCAGGAACATCACCCAGGCGAGGGTGGCGGAGTAACCCGCGTTGAAGTCCCGGAAGCCCTTCTCGTAGAGGTACATCATCAGCGTCTGGAACTGACGGTCGCTGCCGCCCGTACCGTCGGTGCCCGCCACGTCGAAGAGCTGTGGTTCGGCGAAGATCTGCATGCCGCCGATGGACGACATCATGACGACGAAGATGATGGTGGGCCGGATGCTCGGCACGGTGATCGACCGGAAGACGCGCCACCGTGACGCGCCGTCGAGCATCGCGGCTTCCTTGAGTTCGTGCGGGACGCTCTGCATCGCCGCCAGGAAGATCAGGGTGTTGTAGCCGGTGTAGCGCCAGATGATGATGGTGCTGATGCCGATCATCGCGGACCAGCGATTGGCCTGCCAGTCGATGCGGTCGATGCCGAATAGTCCCAGCGCGTCATTGACCAGACCGGTGTTGTGGCCGAAGAGCTGCGCGAAGACGAGCGTCACCGCGACGACCGACACCACGTGCGGGAGCAGCACCGAGGCGCGCCACAGCGAACTGGCCCGCAGCTTGCGGTTGAGCAGCGCGGCCAGCCCCAGCGCGGCGAAGAGCTGGGGGACGGTGCCGAGCAGGAACAGCAGCACCGTGTTCAGCAGGGCGTTCCAGAAGTACGCGTCCTTGAACAGCGCCGTGTAGTTGTCGAGGCCGACCCAGCCCTGGTCGCCGTCGATC
The DNA here is from genome assembly GCF_040682175.1 of Streptomyces sp. NPDC051320. NCBI lineage: Bacteria > Bacillati > Actinomycetota > Actinomycetes > Kitasatosporales > Streptomycetaceae > Streptomyces > Streptomyces sp. NPDC051320. Next base: position 33,815 of record NZ_JBFBAL010000020.1, on the reverse strand, counting down.
ATGGCCCACTTGTGGAACGAGATCCAGCCGGTGTAGAGCAGCGGCCAGACTCCGAAGAAGCCGAAGACGACGAAGAACGGGACGATGAACAGATACGGCGTGTAGCGCAGGTCGAAGCGGGAGAGCCGGGTGCGCCAGGGGGAGCGCCCCGCGGCGGGGGCCTCGGGGGCCTCCGCCGCGGGACGGGTCTCGGTGACGGTCATCAGCCGATGGCCTTCTTGGCGTCGGAGACGGCCTGGTTCCAGGCGGCTTCGGGCTGTTGCTTGCCCTGTTCGACCCGGAGCAGCGCGTTCATGAACGCGCTCTGCACGTCACTGTCCTTGGTGCCGCGATAGATCGGTTTCATGGCGTCGGCCGCCTGGGCGAAGATCTTGCCGGTGGGAGCGTTGGAGAAGTAGGGGTCCTTCTTGGCCTGCACAGCCGGGTCGTTGTAGACCGACGGGTGGCTGGAGAGATAGCCGGCGTCGAGGAAGAGCTTCTTCTGCTGCGCCGATGCGGTCAGCCAGCGGGCCAGCGCGGCGGCCTCCTTCGGATGCGCGGTCTGCTTGGGCACGGTCAGGTACGAGCCGCCCCAGTTGCCGCCCAGCGGGGCTGCGGCCACCGACCACTTGCCGGAGTTCTCAGCGCCCGAGGCCTCCTTCGTACGGTCGAGCTTCCAGGCCGGGCAGATCGCGGTCGCGGTCCTGCCGGTCTTGAGCGCGTTCGCCATCTCGGGGGTGAAGGGCGGGTAGCCACCGCTGACCTTCTTGACCGACATGGCGGCGGCCTCCATGAAGTCGGCCTTCAGCGCGGTGTTCTTGTCAGCGATGAAGGAGTCGTCCGACTCGGCGAAGAAGGTCTCCTTGATCTGGTTGCCCATGGCCACCCAGACGTCCCCGGTGTTGGCCGTGAAGGAGGCGTTCTTCACCTTGGTGCCGAACTGCTCGCCGACGCTGGTGAACTTCTGCCAGGTGGGCCAGAGAGCCGCCACCTTCGCCGGATCCGTCGGCAGTCCTGCCTTCTTGAACAGGTCGGTGCGGTAGCAGATGCCCATGCCGCCGATGTCGGTGCGCAGGCCCATGACGAACTTGCCGTTCTCCGCCGTGCCTGCCTTGTACGCCCAGTCCACCCAGGGGTCCTTGACGTTGTCGACGCCGTAGTCGGCGAGGTTCAGGAACTTGTCGTGGCTGGGCATGAACTTGGTGATGGTGTCGTCGCCCAGCCCCACCACGTCGGAGGCCCCGCGCCCGGCGGCGAGCTGGGTGACCAGCTTCTTCGGAAGGTCGTCGATGAGGACCTCCTTGATCTTGATGCCGGGGTGGGTCTTCTCGTACTCCTTGTAGAGCGACTTCCGATAGCCGTAGTCGACCTGAGTGGTGACCTTCAGCGTGATGGTCCCTCCGTTGCCGCTGCCCGATGAGCTGCCGCAGCCGCTCGCCGTGAAGGTGATGGCCGCCGCCACCACCGCTGCTCCTGCGATGCGTATCCGGTGGGTGGAGACATGCATGGCGCGGTCACCTCTCAGGGAGTCCGGGATGGTTCCGTGTTCGATATTTCGAAAGTTTTAGCTGGGTCGGTCCGGCGAATTCCCAGGTCTTCCCTGCGTGTTCACAGCGCGTTTAATGTAGGAACCGGTTGCTGCCGGGTCAATGTTTCTGCCGGGCTACAGCCGTTACTCGAAATTTTCGAACGCCAGGGGGAGACCGATGGCCGGATCCGCAACCGCGATGGGCCCCACTCTGTCCGTGATCGCCCGCGAGGCGGGAGTCTCGGTGCCCACGGCGTCCAAGGTGGTCAACGGCCGTGAGGACGTCGCCCCCGAGACACGCCGCCGCGTCACCGAAGTGCTGGACCGGCTCGGTTACGTACGAAGGCCGCGCTTCCAGGCCAACAAGCCGCCCGCGCTGGTGGATCTGGTGGTGCACTCGCTGGACAGCTCCTGGTCGGGAGCGATCCTGCACGGGGTGGAAATGGCCGCGCACGACGCGGGACTGGAGGTGGTGGTCTCCGCCGGCCTGACCCGCACCCGCGGCGGCCGGCCCGAGCGGGGCTGGCTGGACAAACTCTGTGCGCGGGGTTCCGCGGGCGTCCTGTTCAACCTGGCCGAGCTCACCGCCACCCAGTACGCCTGGCTCGACCAGCACAGCATCCCGTACGTCATGATCGACCCGGTCGTCGAACCGTCGCCCGGCGTGGTCTCGGTGGGCGCGGCCAACTGGCAGGGCGGCGTCAGCGCGACCGAGCACCTGCTCTCCCTCGGCCACGAGCGGATCGCCGTGATCGGCGGCTACCGCCGCAAGATGTGCAGCAGCGCGCGGGTGGCCGGATACCGGTCCGCTCTGGCCGCGGCCGGTGTCCGGCACCGCTCCGATTACGTCAGGTACGGCAACTTCGACCAGGTCACGGCGCGTGAGCGGATGCGCGACCTCCTTGCACTCCCGGACCGGCCGACCGCCGTCTTCGTCTGCTCCGATCCCATGGCGCTGGGGGTGTACGAGGCCATTGCCGAGCAGGGTCTGCGGATACCCGACGACATCAGCGTGGTCGGCTTCGACGACCTGCCCGAGGCCCGCTGGGCGACACCGGCACTGACGACCGTACGGCAGCCGCTGTCCGAAATGGCCGCCACGGCGCTGCGGTTGCTCGGCCGGATGATGGACGGCGAGCGTCCCGACGGCGTTCGGACCGAGCTGTCCACCCGGCTCATCGAGCGCAGCAGTACGGCGCCCGCCCGGTGAAAGACCGATTCCTGCTGCGGGGTCACGGCAGGCGGCCACTCCACTCGTCGACCAGTGCCGCCAGCTCCGAAGGCCGCTCCTCGTGGAGGTAGTGACCGCAGCCCGTCCACACCACCGTGCGTGAACCGGCAGGCGGCCGGGTGCTCCGCTCCCAGTCCGCCGCGCCGGACGTGGAGTACACCGCGAGCACCGGGCAGCGGCGGCGTGCCAGATACTCCATGGCGGCGGGCTGGAAACCGAAGGCGTCCGGAGCCAGGTACATCCCTTCCCTGCACCGCAGGAGCACGTCCGGGGACATGGCGGCCATCAACTCCGTATGGCGGTGGCGGGCATCGGTGGGGGAGCCGGGGCCGAACCCCCGGTTCACGAACCGCACGGCCCACCGCGCCCCCTTACGCCGGAGTGCCTCCTGTTCGGCGGGCAGCCGAGCCGCCTCCGCCTCATCGGCGCCGTACGCCGGGTCCAGGACCACCAGCGCCGCTACCAGACGAGGGTGTTCCACGGCCAGTGCGGTTGTCACCTGGCCGCCCATCGAGTGCCCCACAGCGACCACCGGGCCGGTGCCCAACTCCCGCAGCAGGCACGCGAGATCAGCGGCGAGGTCGCGCGGGCGGTACCCGTCGCGAGGTACCGAGGACTTCCCGTGGCCGCGCAGATCGGGCACCACGACCCGGCGCCGGCCGGCCCACGACCGGACCTGTTCCCGCCACTCCGCCCCGTTGCCGCCCCAGCCGTGCACCAGCAACAGCGGCGGCGGCCCGGCAGGGCCCGGGTGATCGGTGAAGGACAGCGTGACGCCGTTGACGGTGAGTGCGCTCATGGTGCGGATCGTGCCCGGCCGGCGAGCGCAGCGCCCGGATTCCCCCGACACCGAAAGTTTCCGTCGCCCCGACTCCGTCTGCGCGTCGTCTCCGCTCCTGGCGCGCCTCAGATGCGCAGGCTCCCCGGCGGAGGCGCGGACTCCCGTACCACCACATGCGTCCCCAGCGTCACCTGCTGCTCCCGTGCTCCGGACCGCGCATCCCGCTGCAGCGCGAGCCGTACCGCGGTGCGACCCAGTTCCTCCTGCGGCACATGGACGGTGGTCAGTGCCGGATACAGATCCGACGCCAGCGGAATGTCGTCATAGCCGACCACGGCGACATCAGCTGGGACCCGCAGGCCCGCCTCCCGCAGTTCCAGCAGCACACCGGCCGCCACCACATCCGTTGCGGCCATCACGGCGGTGAACTCTGCGTTCCGGGCCAGGAGTTCGCGTATCATCCGGCGTCCGTCCGCACGGCTGAAGTCGCCGGGCACGATCAGCGAGGCGTCGGCCTCGAAGCCGTGCGCCCGGTGCGCGCGCCGGAATCCCCGGAGCCGCTCGGTGCTGGTGACCAGGCCCGCCATGGCGCCGGCGTACACGACCTTGCGGTGGCCCGCCGCCAGCAGATGGCTGGTCGCCGCGTAGGCTCCGCCCTCGTTGTCATAGTTCACGACCGTCGCCGGCACGTCCTCGCCCAGCGGCGGACGGCCCACCAGGACAAGCCGGGAGCCTGCCTGCTCGAGTGCGTACGCGAAGCGGGTCATCCGCTCGTGGTGGACCGGGTCCTCCCAGGCGCCGCCCACCACGATCACCGCGTCCGCACGCTGCTCCCGCATCAACTCGACGACGGCGAGCACGCGTTCCGGGTCGCCCTGGGTCGTGCAGAGCAGACAGAGCCGGCCCTCCTGCGCCGCCTGTTCCTCCACGCCGCGTGCGATATGGGCGTAGAAGGCTCCGGTCACGTCGTCGACGATGAAGGCCACCGTCTTGGTGGTGCCGCCGGACAGCGCCCTGGCCTGGGCGTTGACCACGTAGTCGAGGTCACGCATGGCCCGCTGGACCTTCGTTCGGGTGGCGGAGGCCACCGGATAGGTGCCGCCGAGCACCCGGGAAACGGTCGCGGGGGACACCCCGGCGCGGGCCGCGACATCCCGCACGGTGGCGCGCCCGCCGCTCTGCGGTGTCTGCTTCTTGGCCACTGGCTCGCGTTCTCCTTCGCGTCCCCCGGCGGGACAGCCCGCAGCTTACGACCTGACGCCCGCCATGGGTTCACGCACTGCGGCTGAGCTGCTCACGGAGGACGGGATACGCGAGCGGCAGGCCCGAGACGAGTCGTTCCACCTCACCGACCGCGCTCCGGCCCAGGCGCTCCAGCTCGTTGCCGTGCGAGCCGGCGACATGCGGGGTCAGAAACGCACCGGGCAGATCGAAGAGCCGGGACTCCGGGTCCAGCGGCTCGGGATGCGTCACGTCGAGCACCGCGGAGAGCCTGCCCCGGGCCACCTCGTCGGTGAGGGCCTCGGTGTCGACCAGTTCCCCGCGGGCGGTGTTGATGAGGGTGGCACCCTCGCGCATCAGCGCCAGCCGGTCGCGGTTGAGCATGTTGCGGGTGCCGGGGGTGGCCGGGGCATGCACGCTCACCACGTCGCAGCAGGCCAGGAGGGTGTCGAGGTCGACCGGGGTGACGCCGAGCGCCGCCGCCTCGGATGCCTCGACGTACGGATCGGCCAGGAAGACCTCGAAGTCGAAGGGGCGGAGCAGCTCGATCACTCGGCGGCCGATGCGCGAGGCACCGATGATGCCCACCCGGCGGCGGAAGTTCCCCACGCCTGGTTCGACCGCGGCCAGGGTGAACGCCCGGTCGGCGCGGTAGCGCTCACGGAGGGCGAACAGGCCCTTGCCCGCGAAGAGAATCGCGGCGAGGGAGTATTCGGCCACCGGTACGCCGTTGGCCTCCGCGGCTGAGGAGATCTGCAGCCCGCGGTCCCAGCAGTCGTCGGACAGGTGGCCCTTCACGGACCCGGCCCAGTGCACGACGGAACGCAGCCGGGGCGCGGCCGCGAGCACTTTCGCGTCGATCACCGGGCTGGCCCAGCCGGTGATGAGGATCTCGGCCGACGCGAGCACCCCGAGCACCCGCGGATCGTCGAAGCGCTCGGCGATCAGGTCCGGGTCGATGGTCACCGCCTCGCGCAGCTGCCGCAGGACGTGGGGCGGGAAGACGTCTGGCAGATCACGGGAACGCATGGCGAACAGCGCCACCGGTCGCTGGGTCACAGGTGATGTCCTTGAGAGAGCGGTATGGAAACCGGTCTCTACGCTATGACCTGTCCGTGACCGTGGTCAATGGCAGGGATCAGTCGAGCGATGCAAACGAGTCACGGTACCGGTTGCCCGGCCGGACGGGACAGAGCAAGTCTCCTCGGGCGGACCAGGTGTCTCTGCGCGATGATGGGGGAACCCGAATCGCGGAAAGCCGAATCGCCGGAACCCGAATCGCCGGAACCCGAAGCGCAGAAAGTCGCGGCGCGAGGTGCACGGACCCGCAGCCCCCGGTCCTCCCGCCGCCCGTGTGCGCCGCCGCGCTCGCTCATACGCCGTGGGCGAGGCGTGGAGCCCAGGGCACGCGCCGCACTCCGGTCAGCAGCAAGGAGCAGGTATGCGACAGGACAAGCACCCCTCGTACCAGCCGGTGGTCTTCCGGGACCGCGCCGCCGGGTACGCCTTTCTCACCCGGTCCACCGCCACGAGTGAGGAGATGATCGACTGGGAGGAGGGGCGGAGCTACCCGGTGATCGACGTGGAGATCTCCGCGGAGAGCCACCCGTTCTACACGGGGGAGGCGCGAGCCGTCGACTCCGCCGGTCAGATCGAGAAGTTCGAACGGCGATTCGGCGGTGGCGGCGTGGAGGAGAGCGACCGACGGCTCACCCCGAAACCCTCCGATGTCACCCCGGACTCCGACCTGCACACCGGCGCCGAGGGAGAGGTGTCGGCAGAGGATCTCGTCCTCGCCAGTGGGCGGGACGTCACACCGGTGAATCTGGACTGGGCCCGCCGCAAACTGGCCGAGAAGGGCCGGGAAGCAGTCGAGCGGCGGCTGCCCTGAGTATCGGCGACACGTCCGATGCGGCTGCCGCGCCGGTGCGGCTGGTGCTCTTCGACGTCAACGAGACGCTGAGCGACCTGGCCCCGCTGCGGGCCAGGTTCGAGGAGGCCGGCGCCCCCGGTCACCTGCTGGCGACCTGGTTCGCCGGTGTGCTGCGGGACGGAATCGCCTTGACCGCAGCCGGCGGGTACGCCGACTTCCGGGAAGTGGGCGAGGCCGGGCTGCGGGGGCTGCTGGCCGGTCCGGACATCCGGTGCGACGACCCCGGGGCCGCCGCTGCACACGTACTGGACGGCTTCGGCGATCTCGACGTACATCCGGACGTCCGCGAGGGGATACCGGCGCTGCACGCCGCGGGCCTGCGGCTGGCCACCCTGACCAACGGGTCCACCGCCACCACCGACGGCCTGGTGTCCCGGGCCGGGCTGGGCGGCTGCTTCGAGGCGCATCTCGACGTCAGCGCGCCGCGGGCGTGGAAACCGGCTGCCGCGGCCTACCGGTACGCCACTGATCTCCTCGGCGTCGCGCCGGCCGAGACGCTGCTGGTCGCCGTCCATCCGTGGGACATCGACGGCGCGCGCCGCGCGGGTCTGCAGGCCGCGTGGCTCAGCCGGTCCGCGACCGGCTACCCCGCTGTTATGTCCGCGCCGAACCACACGGCGAGCGACCTGCGGGAGCTCGCCCGCCTCTTCGCCGGGAACCGATGACACCGTCCACCCGGCGGTCACAGCTCCTGGCGCACACCGGCTTCCTTGGCGATCTGCTCGACATCGAAGGACCGCCCCCGTGTCGGGTCGCCCTACCCGTGGGTCCGTCAATCGTCCTCGGACGTGTCCGGCTCGCCGGTTTCCCCGGTCTCCTGGTGGAACACGGCGCGGACCTCCTCGAATCCCTTGAACGCCGCGGTGGTGGCATACGAGGTGTACGCGCGCCGGTCGGCCGGAGTGAGCTGGACGTCGTCGGTGAAGGGCGTCAGCAGGCTGCGGGGCCACAGCCGGTGCGCCCGCACCGCGCTCACCTCGGCGGCCGTGACGAAGATGAGGGCGCCCAGATAGAGCCAGGCGATCAGGCCGAGCACGATCGCGAACATCCCGTACGTGGCACTGGCCCCCCGCAGAGCGTGCCTGACGTAGTAGGCCCCGGCCCACTGCAGCACCTGCCAGACACACGCGCCACCCAGCGCCACGGCCCACAACTTCCTGAACGCGACCTCGCGGTGGGTCAGTATCCGATAAGTCATCAGCAGCAACGACGCGTTGAGCAGAATCGCCAGCACGGTCGCCAGAAATCGGAACTCGTCTCCGAGGTTGAACCCGAAGGCGCTGGTCGCCGATGCCATGATCGACAGCCCGGTGGCAGCGCCGAGTCCGACGGCCACCATCGCCAGGAACACCAGGCCCTTCATACGCGAGCGGATCGGATTCGGCCGAAGGTGCCGCGGTACGGCCCAGATCGCGTTCAGCGCGTGCTGCGCGGCCTGGGCCACACCCAGACTGCCGTACAGGCTGCCGACCACGCCCGCGGCAAGGGCGAGACCGTTGACGCGGAAGGAATGAATGTTGTTCTGGAGCTGATCCCCGATCACCGGAAACTGCCGCAGAGCCGAATGCAGCACCTGCTGCTGCAGGCCGGGATCGTTCTCCAGCAGCGCACTGAGCGCCGTGATGAGCAGCAGCAGGAGCGGGAAGAGCGAGAGGAAGCCGTAGTAGGTGAGCAGCGCTGCCAGGTAGACCCCTTCGTCGTCGAAGAACTTGTACGCCACCGCCAGCGGCTGCCCGACCCAGGTGTGCCGCTGCTGGAAGGCGTCGATCCGCTGTACCGCGCCCACTGCGCCTCCCCTTCCACCGCCCCGGTACGGCGAGCTCAGCAGATCCGCGGCAACTGCTCCCCGATCGGCAGATCGACCACCCGGGTCCCTCCGAACCTCGTGCGGGACACCACCATGCCCGGGTGCTCCGTCACACACTCACCGATGGCCACCGCTCCGGCGCCCAGCGGGTGCGCGCGCATCGCGGCCAGCACGGCCTCCGCATGCTGACGGGGTACGAAGGCGACCAGCCGGCCCTCGTTGGCCACGTACAAGGGGTCGAGCCCGAGGAACCCACAGGCGTTGGCCACCGGTTCGGGCACCGGCAGGGCGTGTTCGGTGATGACCACTCCGGTGCCGGAAGCCGATGCGATCTCGTTGAGCGTGGTCGCCACACCCCCGCGGGTGGGATCCCGGAGCACATGCAGATCAGCGGTGACGCCGAGCATGGTCTCCACCAGCCCGCCGAGGGGGGCCGTGTCACTCGAGATGTCGACGCCGAACTCGATGCCCTCGCGCACGCTCATGATGGCGACGCCGTGCATACCGATCGGACCGCTCACGATGACGACGTCGCCGGGAGTAGCCCGCTGCGGGCGGATGTCCACACCGTCGGGGATCAGGCCGATACCCGAGGTGTTGATGTACACCCCGTCACCGTGTCCGGCGTCGACGACCTTGGTGTCGCCGGTGGCCACCGTGACGCCGGCCATTTCGGCGGCCGCGCCGACCGCCTGCGCGACCCGTCCCACGGTCGACAGGTCGGTGCCCTCCTCCAGGATGAAGGCGCACGACAGGTAGGCCGCCCGGGCGCCGCTCATGGCCAGGTCGTTGACCGTGCCGTTGACGGCCAGATCACCGATACTGCCGCCCGGGAAGAACAGCGGCCGCACCACGTAGGAGTCGGTGGAGAAGGCGAGCCGGGCGCCTCCCAGGTTCAGTGCAGCCGAGTCGGCGAGACCGCCCATGATCTCGTTGCCGTAAGCGGGGGCGAACAGATGGTCGACGAGCTCCGCGGAGAGCGCGCCACCACCCCCGTGCCCCATGACGACGACCGGCTGGTCGCGGAGCGGCGCGGGACAGGTCCAGCCGGACAGGTCGAGGGTCGTGTCAGACAACCGGGGTCGCCTCCTCAGGGGTACGGGCGGCTGCCGCCGGCTCCAGACGGCGGTAGAGGTAGTACGCGGCGCAGGCGCCCTCGCTGGAGACCATGGTGGCGCCGAGCGGGGTGCGGGGGGTGCACGTGGTGCCGAACGCGGCGCACTCGCGCGGCTTGATCAGCCCCTGCAGGACATCACCGCTGCGGCAGAGCGGGGACTCCTCGGTGCTGATGTCCATGACCTGGAAGCGGTACTCGGCGTCGAACTCCCGGTACGCCTCCGACAGCCGCCAGCCACTGTCCGGGATGATGCCGATCCCGCGCCACGCCCGGTCGGTGGTCTCGAACACCTCGGCGAGCATGCGCAGTGCTGCGGGGTTGCCCTCGTCGCGGACCGCGCGGGGGTAGGCGTTGTCGACCCGGTGCTCGCCGCGTTCCAGTTGATGGACCGTACGACGGATGCCTTCCAGGATGTCGAGCGGTTCGAAGCCGGTGACCACGATGGGCACCTTGTGCCGTTCGGCCAGTTCCGGGTACTCGGCCAGGCCCATCACGCTGCAGACGTGTCCCGCGGCCAGAAAGGCCTGCACCCGGCAGTCGGGGGAGGTCATGATCGCCTCGATCGCGGGTGGTACGCGCACATGGGAGACGAGCAGGCTGAAGTTGCGCAGACCTCGCTGCCGTGCCTGGTGGACGGCCATCACGTTGGCCGGAGCGGTGGTCTCGAAACCGATGCCGAAGAAGACGACCTGACGCTCCGGGTTCTGTCGGGCGATCTCCACCGCGTCCAGCGGCGAGTACACCACGCGCACGTCGCCGCCCGCGCTCTTGACCCGGAACAGGTCGCGGTCGGTACCGGGCACCCGCAGCATGTCGCCGAACGAGCAGAAGATGACGTCCGGCAGCGATGCGATGGCCAGTGCCTTGTCGATCATCTCCAGCGGGGTGACACAGACCGGGCAGCCGGGGCCGTGAATCAGTTCCACCCCCTCGGGCAGCAACTGATCGATGCCGTGGCGGATGATCGAGTGGGTCTGCCCGCCGCAGACCTCCATCATGGCCCACGGCCGCGTCACCGTGGCGTGGATGTCGTCCAGCAACCGCTGGGCGAGCGCCGGGTCGTTGAACTCCTCGATGTACTTCACCTAGGCCTCCTCGGAGACGACGTGCGGCTGTGATGAGACCGAGGCGGGCACCGCGGTACCGGCCTCCGCCGCGGCGCGTTGCCAGGGGTCACCGAACTCCTCGTCGAGTGCGCCGATCTGCGCGAAGAGTTCGAGGGTGGCGAGCGCCGACTTCTCGTCGAGTCGCTGCAGCGCGAAACCGACGTGGACAATCGCGTAATCACCCACCTCGATGTCCGGGAGGTAGGCCAGGCACACCTCCTTGACGGCGCCGCCGAAGTCGACCTGAGCCATACGGGTACCGTCGCGTTCCTCAACGGCGACCACTTTGCCGGGCACTGCCAGGCACATGGGCACCTCCTCTTCCCTGGGTGGATTCCACCGGGCCGGTCCGGAGCGGGCCGACCTGGTTCTGCAGCCGGGCGGCGACCAGGAGCTGACCGAGGGCCAGGCCTCCGTCCCCGCACGGCACGATCCGGTGACGCAGCACGGTGAACCCTTCGGCGCCCAGCTGCCGCGTGCACGCCTCGTCGAGCAGGGCGTTGGTGAACACCCCGCCCGTCAGGGCCACCGTGCTCACCCCTGTCCGGTGCCGGGCGGCCCGGCAGGCCGCTGTCACGGCGCCGGCCACGGCGTGGTGGAACCGGGCGGCGATCACTGCCGGTTCGGTCCCGGCGCGCAGATCGGCGACCACGGCACGCAGCACCGGCGCGGGATCCAGCAGGCCGTCAGGGTCCCCGAAGGTGTAACCGCTGCCGCAGCCGGCCATCGCGGGCGCCGCGCACGCCTCGAGTTCGACAGCCGCCTGCGCCTCGTAACCGACCCGATGACAGATGCCGAGCAGTGACGAGACGGCGTCGAACAACCGGCCCATGCTGGACGTCGGCACACAGGCCACGTTCCGGCTCAACTGCTGGTCCAGTACCCGTAGCTCAGCAGGTGGGCAACTGGCCACACACGGCAGGTCCGGGTCCCACTCGATGCCGGCGGAGCGCAGGTGCGACAGCGCCATCCGGCAGGGGTTTCGTACGGCGGCGTCGCCTCCGGGCAGCGGTACGTAGGCCAGGTGGGCCAGGCGCTGGTATCCGTCGTAATCGGCGAGCATCACCTCGCCGCCCCACACGGCGGAGTCGTCCCCGTAGCCGGTGCCGTCGAAGGCGACCCCGATGACGGGCGTGCTCCCGTCCAGACCGGCTTCCCCCATGGCGGAGGCGATGTGCGCGTGGTGGTGCTGGACCAGTCGCAACGGCCGGCCACCGGCCTGCCGTTCGGCCCATCGGGTGGAACGGTAGGCGGGATGCCGGTCGGCGGCCAGCAGGCCGGGGCGCACCCCGGTGAGGCTGGTGAGATGGGCGAGGGCGTGGTCGAAGGCTTGTCCGGTGGCGAGGTGGTCCAGGTCACCGATGTGCTGCGACAGCCACGCCGACCGTCCCCGGGCCAGGCAGAACGTGTTCTTCAGGTCACCCCCGACGGCGAGGGTGTCCGGAACGTCGAACGGCAGGGTGACCGCTTCCGGAACGTAACCGCGGGAGCGGCGCAGCGGCAGGCTGTCGCCGCCCGGCCGCACCCGGATCACCGAGTCGTCGCAGGGCACCCGGATCTCCCGGTCGTGCCACAACCAGGCGTCGGCGATGCCGTCCAGCCGGGTACGGGCGTCGGCGTCGTCGATGGCGATGGGTTCGCCGGAGCGGTTGCCGCTGGTCATCACCAGCACCCGGGGGCCGGGCGGATCACCGGGCAGCCCCAACAGCAGCCGGTGCAACGGTGTGGACGGCAGCATGACCCCGATGTCCGGGCTGCCGGGACACACGCCTGCGGCCAGGACCGGCCCACCGGACGGCGCATCACGCAGGGAGTGCGCGGCGCGCCGCAGCAGCACGATCGGGCGACGGCCGCTTTCGAGCAGTCGGCGTTCGGCCGCGCCGGCCGGGGCGATGGCGACGGCGGTGGATACGTCGGGTGCCATCACGGCGAACGGCTTGCTGCCGCGCTCCTTGCGTTCCCGCAGTCTCCTGACCGCTTCGCCGTTCTCCGCGTCGCAGGCCAGGTGGTAGCCGCCGACGCCCTTGACGGCGACCACCGCGCCGGCGGTGAGGAGCCGACGGGCCTCCGCCAGAGCGGCGTCATCGCCGTCGGGTGGGGTCGGCCGGTCGGACGTGAGTCGGAGGCGCGGGCCGCACCGGCGGCAGGACACCGGCTGGGCATGGAAGCGGCGGTCGTTCGGATCGGTGTACTCACCGGCGCACCGCTCGCACAGGGGGAAGTCCGCCAGCGTGGTGGTCGCCCGGTCGTAGGGCAGGCCGGTGACGATCGTGAAGCGGGGGCCGCAGTGCGTGCAGGTGATGAACGGATGGCGGTACCGGTGGTCCCCGGGGTCGCCGAGTTCGTCGAGACATGCGGCGCACTGCGCGGTGTCCGGTGGCAGCAGGGTGTGCCCCGGTCCCTGTTCGGACGGCCGAATGGCGAAGCCGGTGACTCCGAGGGGCGTCAGGTCCAGCCGGGACACCGAGGAGACCGTAGCCAGTGGCGGGGCCTCGCTGCGCAGCCGCTCGCAGAAGGCACCCACCGGGCCGACCGGGCCCTCGATCTCCGCGACCACGCCGGCGGGCGTGTTGGTGACGTATCCGGCGAGGCGCAGCTCACCGGCCAGTCCGTGAACAAAAGGGCGGAAACCGACGCCTTGGACGATGCCGCTCACCGTGAGCCGGGCCCGGACGGTGTCAGGTACGCCGGGTGCAACGACGGTGCTCTGCTGCGGCTGCTCCGTGACCTGCGGACGCACCGTCACGGCCCGACGCTCAGAGTCGTGTGACGGTGACCGCCCTCCTGGCCATGGCCGTGCCCGCCGTCGTCACCGTGGTCGTGACCGTGTTCGCTCATGTGCCGGTCGGCGAGCAACGGCTGGTGCGCCGCCGCCCCGCGACGCACCGCCATGACCCGGTCCACCAGCGCGTCGACACCGTCACCGGTACGGGCCGAGGTCGGCAGGACCTCGACACCGGGGTTCACGGCCGCCACATGGGCGCGGAACTCGTCGTCAGCGAAGGCTGCCGCGCCCGCCATGTCCGTCTTGGTGAGGACGACCAGGTTCGCCAGGCCGAACGCCGTCGGGTATTTGAGCGGCTTGTCCTCGCCCTCGGTCACCGACATCATCGCCACTCGCAGGCTTTCGCCGAGATCGTAGGAGGCCGGGCAGACGAGGTTCCCGACGTTCTCCACGAAGAGCACCTCGGTACCGTCAGGCAGCCATCCGTCGATCTGCGCCCGGAGCTGGTCGCACTCCAGGTGGCACAGTCCGCCGGTGAGGATCTGCTTGACGGGCGCGCCGGACCGGGCGAGGCGCCGGGCGTCGTTCTCGGTGGCCAGGTCGGCCGTCAGCGCCGCGACGCCGATCCCGCGCTCGGCAGCCCGTGCCAGTACCCGTTCCAACAAGGCGGTCTTGCCGCTGCCGGGACTCGACAACAGGTTGACCAGGATGGTCCCGCGGGCCGTCAATTCGGCGCGCAGCGTCGCCGCCAGGGTGTCGTTCTTGGCCAGCACCGCCTGCCGTACGTCCACCACTCGGCACATCATCCGGCTGTCTCCTCGAACTCGATAGCGGTGATTTCCAGCTCCCGGCCGCTCAGCAGACCGGATGCGGGCCGGTCGCACGCCGGGCACCAGAGGAACGGGGGAGTGCCGACCGCGAAGTCGGCGCCGCACGGCTCGCACCGGGCGAGGGCGGCCACGTCCTCGACGAGCAGCCGTGCCGTGCCGGCCACCGTTCCCTCCCGGGCGACCTCGAAGGAGAACAGCAGAGCGTCCGCTACGACACCCGCCATTTCGCCGACCCGTACCCGCACCGCGGAAACGGCCGGAACGCCGTGTTGACGGGCCACCTCTTCGGCCCGTTCGACGATCGCGGTGGCGATCGACAGTTCGTGCATGCCGCTCCCGTCCACGGTGTGAGGCCGGGCGACGCCACGGCGTTGTCCTGCCGGCCGTCACTGTAGGAAGGTCGCCGCCCCGACTCCGGCAGCCGGTCTCCGTGCGCGCCGGTGTTCCTCCGTTCGGCGCAAACCGGCGGCGGTTCACGGGCGGGCCGCGGTCGGATCCGCTCGCGCCGGGTGACGATCGGCGTGCTGGGAGCGCCGGTGGGATCGCGTGCGACGTGGGACGGATCCGGCGCCGTGCGGCCGACCGTCCGCCGCAGTCCGATCGCCTGGAGGTTGTGGTGCGCATCCTGCTCATCGCGAGCGCGTTCAACAGTCTGACGCAGCGGGTTCGCGCAGAACTCGGCGACGACGGCCACAGCATGGCCGTCGTCCTCGCCGCCGACGACGCCTCGGTGCGGACCGCCGTTCAACGCCACGCACCACAGTTGATCATCGCGCCGATGCTCCGGACGGCGCTCCCCGAGGACATCTGGTCCCAGCACGTGTGCCTGATCGTGCATCCGGGCCCGCCCGGTGACCGGGGCCCCTCCTCGCTGGACCGCGCGGTGCAGGACGGCGAGAGCCGGTGGGGTGTGACGGTGCTGCAGGCGGACGCCGAGATGGACGCGGGCGACATCTGGGCCTGGGAGCCGTGCGCGCTGCCGCCGGTCGCCAAGAGCGACCTGTACCGCGGGGAGGTCGCGGACGCGGCACTCACGGCGGTACGGGTCGCGGTCGAGCGGTACGCCTCCGGCACCTACCTGCCGATGTCGCAGCGCGGCATGACGGCACGGTCCCGGCCGTTCCTGCGACAGCCCGAGCGCCGCATCGACTGGACGTCCTGGCCGACCGAGTCGGTCCTGCGCTCGCTGCGTGCGGCCGACTCGCAGCCCGGGGTCCTCGACGAACTGCTGGGTGTCGAATGCTTCCTGCACGGCGGTCATCCCGAGGACCGGCTGCGCGGCGAGCCGGGGAGCATCCTGGCGACGCGGGACGAGGCGATCTGCCGGGCCACTGTCGACGGCGCCGTCTGGATTCCGCAGGCGCGACTGCGCCGTACGCCCGGCGGGCCGCCCACCATCAAACTGCCGGCCGGGTCGGCGCTCGGCGACCGGCTGACCGGAGTACCGGAGATGCCCGCGCCGCTGGAACTGCCGAAGAGCCGTCGCACCTGGCGCGACATCCGCTACCACGAGCGGTCCGACGTGGGGTTCCTGCGCTTCTCCTTCCCCGGCGGCGCGATGAGCACCTCGCAGTGCCGCCGCCTCCTCGCCGCCTTCCGGTTCGCCTGCACCAGGCCGACCCGCGTGGTGGTCCTGGGCGGCGAACGCGACTTCTTCTCCAACGGGATCCACCTGAACGTCATCGAGGCCGCGGCCGACCCCGCCGCCGAGTCATGGGCCAATATCCAGGCCATGGACGACCTCGTCGAGGCGGTCCTGACCACGACCGACCGGCTGGTCGTCGCGGCCCTGGCCGGGAATGCCGCGGCCGGCGGGGCGATGCTGGCGCTCGCCGCCGACGAGGTGTGGTGCAGGGCGGGCACCGTACTGAACCCGCACTACCGCCTCATGGGCCTGTTCGGCTCGGAGTTCTGGACGTACACCCTGCCCCGGCGGGTGGGCGCGGAGGTGGCCGCTGCGCTGCAGCGCGATGCCGCTCCGATGAGCGCCTCCGCAGCACAGGACCTCGGCCTGGCCGACCGGGTGATGGCCGGCTCACCGCGGGAGTTCACCGATGAGGTGGCCCGGCTGGCCACCGGCCTCGCCGGCACATCAGCCACCGACCGGCGGATCACGGACAAGAAGGCGGCCCGGGAGCGAGACGAGGCCGTCCGGCCGCTCTCGGTGTACCGGGACGAGGAACTGGCCAGGATGCGCCGGACGTTCTTCTCGCCCGATGAGCCGTATCACGCGCTCCGTGCCGCGTTCGTACACAAGCAGCCGGCGCCCATGCGGTCCGCCGAGCCGGGTGACGCATGACAGCGGCCCGACCCGTCACGGACGCCGAGCGGCCGGGCCCGCGCATCCTGATCGCCGGCATCGGCAACATCTTCCTGGCCGACGACGCCTTCGGCCCCGAGGTCATCACCGCCATGAGCGGCCGCCCGGTGCCGGACGGGGTGCATGTGGCGGATTTCGGCATCCGCGGCATGGACCTGGCCTACCGGCTGCTGGACGGCTACGACGTGGCGGTACTGGTCGACGCGGCACCGCGCGGCGAGGAGCCGGGCACCTTGTACGTCATCGAACCCGACCTCGAGGACGGTGACCCCCGGCAGGTCCCCGAAGCGCACGGAATGGACCCGGTCAAGGTGCTCGCGCTCGCCCGCACTCTGAGCGACGCGGACCAGGCGCGGCTTCCCCGTGTGCTGGTCCTCGGCTGTGAGCCGCTGGTCCGCATGCGAGGCGACGAACCCGAGGTCGCAGCGGGCCTCAGCGCCCCGGTACGCACCGCGGTCGGTGAAGCCGTGCGTCTCCTGGACTCCTTGACCGCCGACCTGCTGCGCGATCCGAAGGCCGCCGAAATGACACCGACCGCCCTCCGCACCCGCAGGACCGACTCGAAGGACGCCGCTGTCTCATGAGTGAGCGAACGCTGCAAGACGTCTTCGTCACCTATCTCCGGGACGCCCACGCACTGGAGCGTCTCATCGACACGGCGCTGGGCGCCCTCATCCGTACGACCGACGCACCCGAGCTGCGCATCCCGCTCGAACACCACCGTTCGATGACACGAGAACATCTGAACGCCCTGACCGACCGGCTGCACGCGCACGAGGCGCGGCCGTCGGCCGTCAAGGACACCGGTCTCGCACTGGCGGCGTTCGGCGAGGGGCTGCTCGCGAAGGCCAGGAGGGACCACGCGGGCAAGAACGCCCGCGATGCCTACGTGCTCATCCACCTGGCCATCGCCGGTTACGAGATGCTGGGCCACCTGGCCGACCGCATGCACGACGACACCACGGCCCGGCTCATCAGGCATCACCTGGACGAGGAACGAGCCACCGCAGCGACGATCGACGCCCAGTGGGACGTCCTGCTCGACCTGTCCCTGCGCCATGCCGGCGTACCCACCGCGCCCGCCATGGCCGGTGACGGCGTTCGCTGAGGTCAGCCGGCATCCACCTGCACCCAGTCCAGAGTGCGCTCCACCGCCCGCTGCCAGCCTTGGTAGCCCTCCTGGCGCTGGTCCTCGCTCCACTGCGGCTCCCACCGTTTCGACTCCTGCCAGTGGGAGCGCAGTTCGTCGGTGTCCCGCCAGAAGCCGGTGGCGAGGCCGGCCGCGTAGGCGGCGCCGAGCGCCGTGGTCTCGGCGACCACCGGACGGCTGACCGGCACGCCGAGCACATCCGCCTGGATCTGCATGCACAGGTCGTTGGCGGTCACACCGCCGTCCACCTTGAGCACGTCGAGGTGCACACCCGAGTCCTGCTCCATCGCGTCGACCACGTCGCGGCTCTGATAGCAGATGGCCTCAAGGGTGGCGCGCGCGATGTGCGCGTTGGTGTTGTAGCGGGCCAGCCCGACCATCGCGCCGCGGGCGTCCGAGCGCCAGTACGGGGCGAACAGCCCGGAGAAGGCGGGTACGAAGTACATCCCGCCGTTGTCCGCCACCGACCGGGCCAGTGGCTCGCTATCCGGGGCGCTGCCGATGATCTTCAGCTGGTCGCGCAGCCACTGCACGGCGGCACCGGTGACGGCGATGGAGCCCTCCAGCGCGTAGATCGCCGGGCTGTCGCCGAACTGGTACGCCACCGTGGTCAGCAGCCCGTGCTGCGAACGCACCAGCTCGGTACCGGTGTTGAGGACGAGGAAATTGCCGGTGCCATAGGTGTTCTTGGCTTCACCGGGTGCGAAACAGACCTGGCCGACCGTGGCCGCCTGCTGGTCACCGAGGACACCGGCGATCGGGATGGCCGCGTTCAGCGGCCGGGAGGTGCGGGTGGACCCGTACGCCTCCGCGTGGGAGGAGGGGTGAATGCTGGGCAGCATCGCCCGCGGGATGTCGAAGATGCCCAGCAACTCGTCGTCCCAGTCCAGCGTCTCCAGGTTCATCAGCATGGTGCGGCTGGCGTTGGTGACGTCGGTGGCGTGCACCCCGCCGTTCGGTCCGCCGGTGAGGTTCCACAGCACCCACGCGTCCGTGTTGCCGAACAGGGCGTGGCCCGCTTCGGCCGCCGCCCGCAGCCCGTCCACGTTCTCCAGCAGCCACTTGATCTTGCCGCCGGAGAAGTAGGTGGCCGGAGGCAGACCCGCCTTGCGCCGGATGACGTCTCCGTGGCCATCGCGTTCCAGTGCGGCGGCGATGCTGTCCGTGCGGGTGTCCTGCCAGACGATGGCGTTGTAGTACGGGTGTCCGGTGCGCGGGTCCCAGACGACCGTGGTCTCCCGCTGGTTGGTGATGCCGATGGCCTTCAGGTCCGAGGCGCTGAGGCCACCGGCCCGGACGGCGTTCTGGATCACCGTGCTGGTGCGCTCCCAGATCTCCACGGGGTCGTGTTCGACCCACCCCGAACGGGGGAGGATCTGGTTGTGTTCGAGCTGGTGCCGGGCCACTTCGTTGCCGGCGTGGTCGAAGATCATGAAGCGCGTGCTGGTGGTCCCTTGGTCCACAGCACCGACGAATTCGGGCATCGCTGCCGCCCCTTCTCCTGGTTCTACACGTCCGCGAACGGACCGGCTCACCGGGATGGTGGCGGCTTGACGGCCGCCACGGCACGTTCCGGTTCGGGCGATGCTGATGCCGCCCTCACCACCATCTGTGCGGGGCGGACGGATCGCCTGCGGAGGGCGGCCATTCGGGGCGGCCCCGGGCCCGTCGGCGCACGCCGACGGGCCCGGTAATCGTCAGCGCTGGGTCGTCTGTTCCTCCGAGACGTGGCCCTCCTGCTCCGGGCCGAACCGGGCCTTGACCAAGGGGGAGATCAGCAGGTCGTAGACCGCCATGCCGATCACTCCGCCGATGAGCGGGCCGACGATGGGGATCCACCAGTAGCCGCTGAACCACTGATATGTCCCGGGCAGTGCGATCTTCCCCCAGCCCTCGAAGAACGTGAACAGTCGCGGCCCGAAGTCGCGGGCGGGGTTGATCGCGTACCCCGCGTTCGTGCCGAAGGCCAGCCCGATCACCACGACGACGAGGCCGATGATGAAGGGGGCGAGATTCGACAGCACTGCTGTGTTCCGGGTGTCGGTGACCGCGCAGATCAGCAGCAGCAGAACGCCGGTGCCGACGATCTGGTCGAGCAGCGGGCCCCACCACGAATTCCCGAAGTATTCGGCGGGGAAGGTGGCGAAAATGGAATAGGTGGAAAGCGACTTGTCCCGGGACAGACCCGCCTTGTGATCGAAGAAGTCGATCGCCCACCGGTACGACGCGTACACCAGCGCGGCAGCCACGAAGGCACCCACGAGCTGGGCGAACCAGTAGGGGATGACCTTCCGCCAGGCCAGGGTGCGTCGGACCGCGAAAGCGAGCGTCACCGCCGGGTTGAGGTGCGCGCCGGTCACACCTCCGGCCACGTACACACCGAAGGTGACACCGAAGCCCCAGCCCCAGGCGATGATGAGCCAGTCGGCGGCCCCGAAGGGGGCTGCTTGGCGGCCCGATCCGGGGAGCCCGGCAACAGCGACGGCCACCGAACCGACGCCCAACAGAATAAGAACGAAGGTTCCCAGGAATTCGGCGATCATTTCGCCGCCGATACCCTCCCGATAACCTCGTCGACGTGTCGCACGGTCTGCCACGGTCATCGTCTCCTTTGGTCCGGTTGAAACAGGCCCCGCCCCTTATCCGAAACCTAGGCAGGGAGCAGGCGGTGCGGGCGCTGCTGACGGCGAGTCCCCGACTTTGCCCTCCGATGGAGTACCGACGGACAAGGTCACCCGGCCACACCGACGCCCATCGGCCGGCCCGAAGACGAGGTCGGCGAAGGCGATGGCACACAATGCGACGAAACTCAACAGTTGGTCACATGGCGGCTCGCCGGCGTCGGTGCCGTGCCCTGCCCATCGCATGAGGGGGAGTCAGCCACTTCTGTCGCTCCACCGCCCGCTGCGGCGGCGTATCGCGACTACCTCCGTCCCACCCCTTGTGCTGCCTCTCGGGCGCCCTTAGTGTTCGACTTCGCTCGAATCTGTTGGGTGTTGATTCCTCAGGCAGTGTGGAGGCCGCAGTGCAAGGTAGTCGGAATCGGGACAGTTCGGGGGGCGCGAGACCCGCCCGCCGTCGACGGTGGTGGGCGATCCTCGCGACAGCCCTGACCCTCGCCCTCTTCGCGGGCCTGACCGCGCCCGCCGTGGCAGAGAGCACCGGGAGGCAGACGCCCGCTACCGCACCGGCCGTCAGCTCTCAGGCGCACAAGGTGAGTTTCGACGGCTACTCGTTCCTCGTCGACGGCAAGCGCACCTACCTCTGGTCCGGGGAGTTCCACTATTTCCGGCTTCCCAGTCCCGACCTGTGGCGCGACATCTTCCAGAAGATGAAGGCAGCCGGTTTCAATGCCACCTCCCTGTATTTCGACTGGGGATACCACTCGCCGAAACCTGGCGTGTACGACTTCAGCGGAGTGCGCGACGTCGACAAGCTGCTCGACATGGCCGAGGAAGCCGGTCTCTACGTGATCGCGCGCCCGGCGCCCTACATCAACGCGGAGGTCGACGGCGGTGGCCTGCCCGGATGGATGACCACCAAGGCCGGGAAGAACCGCAGCAACGACCCGAAGTTCCTGAAGTACGCCGACGAGTGGCTGACGCAGATCGACCGGATCATCGCCCGGCATCAGCTGACCGACGGCACCGGGTCGGTGATCGCCTATCAGGTGGAGAACGAGTACTACGACGGCTCGACGGCGGCCCGCGCCTATATGCGGCATCTGGAGGACAAGGCCCGTGCGGACGGCATCACGGTCCCGCTGACCGGTAACAACAACGGCACCTTCAACTCCGGCGACGGCGCCCTCGACGTGGACGGCCCGGACTCCTACCCCCAGGGATTCAACTGCTCGAACCCCGCCAAGTGGAACGGCGTCCCGAACATCGGCTACGACCACCCGGCCGGGAAGCCGCTGTACTCTCCGGAGTTCCAAGGCGGCGCCTTCGACCCCTGGGGCGGCCCCGGCTATGACAAGTGCGCCCAGTTGATCAACGATCAGTTCGCAAACGTGTTCTACAAGCAGAACATAGCCGTCGGGGCGACCGCGCAGAGCTTCTACATGACCTACGGCGGCACCAACTGGGGCTGGCTGGGCATGCCGGAGAACTACACGTCCTACGACTACGGCGCGGCGATTCGCGAGAACCGCCAGCTGGACCCGAAGTACTACGAGGACAAGCTGATCGGGTACTTCACACAGGCGGTCACGCCGTTGACCAAGACGGACGCGATCAAGGCGGCGCGGCCGGATGACGCGGCGGTCGTCGACACGGCCCGGATGAACCCGGACACCAAGACCCAGTTCCATGTCCTGCGGCACGGCGACTCCACCTCCACGGCGGTCGACAAGACCCACATCTCGCTGGACTTCAACGCTCAGCCGTCCGCGGACACCAGCTACACCTGGGACGACACCGACTCCGCGCTGCAGTACACCGGGTCGTGGTCGCATGTGGCGAACGAGAGCTACACCGGCGGCGACTACAAGAAGACCGAGTCGTTCTCCAACAAGGCCGGTGACTCGGTCACCGTCCCGTTCGACGGCACCGCCGTTCGCTGGATCGGGCCCAAGACCAACAACCACGGGTACGCCGATGTCTATCTCGACGGCACCAAGGCGGCGACGGTCGATGACTCCGGCAGCGAAGACCAGGCGGTGATCTTCCAGAAGACAGGTCTGTCACCCGGAGCGCACACGTTGAAGATCGTCGTCGGTGGCACCCACAGCTCGGCGTCGTCGGACAACTTCGTGTCCATCGACGCGATCGACGTGCCCACGGACGCGGCCTCTAAGCCGACCTACCCGGTCGTGCCGCAACAGCCGGGCACCGCGATCACGCTCGATGGCCGCGACTCGCACGTGATCGTGGCGAACTACCGGGTCGGGGACTCGCAGTTGCAGTACTCGACGTCGGAGATCATGACCGACGCGACCATCGGCAACCGGGACGTCGCGGTCCTCTACGGCGATCCCGGCAGCGACGGCGAGACCGTCCTGCACTACTCCTCCAAGCCCACCGTGACCAGCAGCGGCGGCCCGGTCACGACCACCTGGGACGAGGACAGTGGTGACCTGCGGCTGAACTACACGCACAAGGGCCTGATCCGCGTCAGCATCAACGGCGGCGGATCGCGCCCGCTGATGCTGCTCGTCGGCGACAAGGCGACGGCGGAGACCTTCTGGCGCCAGGACACGGCGACCGGCCCGGTTCTCGTACGCGGCAGCCACCTGCTGCGGACGGCGACCAGCCTGGACGACGGCCACACCGTGGCGCTCACCGGCGACAACGCCGATGACAAGAACTTCGAGGTGTTCACCTCCGCCGAGCACGTCACCTGGAACGGCGACGCGCTGGGTTCCCGGGCCGTCGAGACCAGCGGCCTCACCGGGACCATCCCGGTCGCGGCCCCGATCCACCTGCCGGCGCTGACGAACTGGAAGCGTGCCGAGGAATCACCCGAAGCGGCCTCCGGTTTCGACGACTCCGCCTGGCAGGTGGCCGACAAGACCACGACCAACAGCGTGTCCGGCATCAACTCGCTGCCGGTGCTCTACGCCGACGACTACGGATTCCACACCGGCAACACCTGGTACCGCGGCCGCTTCCGCGCCACCGGCAAGGAGAAGGGCATCCACCTGGTGTCGGACTCCGGCGGCAAGGCGCAGGCGTTCTCCGCCTGGCTCAACGGCACCTTCCTCGGCAGCTCCACCACCGGCAGTGCCGACTTCACCTTCCCGGCCGATGCGGTCAAATCGGACGGTGACAACGTCATCTCCGTACTGACCGTGAACATGGGGCATGAAGAGGACTACAACTCGACCAACGGCAACAAGACCGCGCGCGGCCTGACCAGCGCTTCCCTGGTCGGGGCGCCGCTGACCCCCGTCACCTGGCGGCTGCAGGGCGTGCGTGGTGGCGAGGATCTGCTGGACACGGCGCGCGGCGCGCTGTCGACGGGCGGGCTGTACGGCGAGCGGGCCGGCTGGTCCCTGCCGGGCTACCCGGACGCCAAGTGGAGCACCACGTCCCTGCCCACGAGCGACACCCGCCCCGGGGTCTCCTGGTATCGCACCGACGTGAGGCTGAAACTGCCGCAGGGCCAGGACACCTCGCTCGGGTTGACGTTCACGGACGACCCGGCGCGCAAATACCGTGCCACGATCTTCGTGAACGGCTGGCAGGTCGGCAACTACGTCAACTACCTCGGGCCGCAGCACACCTTCCCGGTACCGAACGGGATCCTGAATCCGGACGGCCACAACACCATCGCCATCGCCGTGTGGAACCTGGACGGCAGCACCGGCGGGCTCGGAAAGGTGTCGCTCACCAACTACGGCAGCTACTCGTCCTCCCTTCGGGTCGCGCAGAACGACAGCCCCGGCTACCGGAGGGCGACCTATGCGATGCCGAAGCGGCCAGGGGTGGATGTGGCTCTGGACGTGCCGAACGCCGCTGAATCGGGACAGTCCTTCACGGCCGAGGCAACGGTGCGCGTCCCGGCGGGAAGCCCGGCGGCCGCCCGGCTGACCGGGTCGCTCGCGCTGCCCGACGGCTGGAGCGCGAGCGAGCCGAGCCCCGCGTCGGTGAAACTGCTGCCGCCCGGCGGCTCGGCCACCTTCAGCTGGAAGGTACAGCCGCCGGCCGGCACGCTGCCCTCCGCCTCGGCCCTCACCGCCACGGTGCACTACGTGCAGCGAGGCCGGCCGGCCGCCGCCGGTGACGAGCGCATCGTGGCCGGGATCCCGCCGGCCCCGCCGGCCGGGAAGGACGCCGTGAGCGATCTGCCGTTCCTGTCCTCCACCAACGGATGGGGCCCGGTGGAGCGCGACAGCAGCGTCGGCGAGCAGGCGGCCGGGGACGGCCGTCCCCTCACCATCGCCGGCGTCGGCTACCCGAAGGGTCTCGGCACCAACGCGGTCAGCGACGTCGAGCTCTACCTGGCAGGGAAGTGCTCGCGGCTCACTGCGGACGTCGGAGTCGACGACGAGACCCGTGGTGCGGGGACGGTCACGTTCTCGGTGATCGCCGACGGCAAAACCCTGGTCACCACCGACCCGGTCCGGGGCAAGCAGTCCGCGGTGCCGATCGATGTCGATCTTACCGGGGTGCAGGTGGTCGACCTCAAGGTGGGCGACGCCGGTGACGGCAACGGCAGCGACCACGGCGACTGGGCGGCACCGACGCTGACCTGCGGCTAGGTCCTGTCCGGAGCCGTTCCGGGACCGACCCGGCGAAGCCTCCGTCCCGGAAGGGGCGGAGGCTTCGCCGTTGCCTGGGGTGGCCGGGCGCCGACAGCTTCGTAGTGCGGCGTCAGGCGCAGGACGGGCACAGTCCGCGGTAGGTGACCTCGACCCCGGACACGGCGAAGCCGAAGCGTTCCTCCGTCGGCAGGTCGGCCAGCGGATTACCCGCCGGGTGGACATCTCGGATGGTGCCGCAGCCGGAGCACACCAGGTGCTGGTGCGGGTGGTGGGCGTTGGGGTCGTAGCGCTTGGCACGGCCGTCGGTGGAGACTTCCGTGATCTCCCCGAGGCTGACCAGCTCGCCCAGGGCGTTGTAGACGGTCGCCCGCGAGATCTCCGGCAGCCGCTCTGCCGCGCGGGCGAGCACCTCGTCGGCGGTGAGGTGCACGTGATCGCCGTCGAAGACCTCCGCAACGACCCGCCGCTGTGAGGTCATCCGCCAGCCACGTCCTCGCAGTCGCTCCAGCAGGTCACTCACATCGGTTCACCCGTTCAGGTTCGGTGGGGGATCGCACAGGGGATTGGCCTACTTCTTGACTTGGACTGTGTCCATCGTAGGATCGGTTACGGCAATAGCCAAGGGACGGGAAGATTCCAGTACGGCAGGAGACACAGACGTGACGGGACCACCGCCGAGCTGCGCGGTGTCGGCCTACAGGTGACGGCCGCCCTTGAGCAGGGCGCGGTCGGGCACGCCGTCCCGGACGTGCCCCCGCAGTTCCACCGCCCGCAGTTCCACAGCACCGTGATTCGCCCAGTCCGGAAGGATTCCCATGTCCGAGAACCACGACGCAATCGTCACAGACGCGAAGACGGAGGGCACAAGCGGCTGCCCGGTTGCGCACGTGCGCGCCCAGCACCCGACTCAGGGCGGCGGTAACCGCCAGTGGTGGCCGGACCGGCTCAACCTGAAGGTCCTGGCCAAGAACCCCGCCGTGGCGAACCCCCTCGGCGAGGACTTCGACTACGCCGAGGCGTTCAAGTCCCTCGACCTGCCCGCGGTCAAGCGGGACATCGCCGAGGTGCTCACCACCTCGCAGGACTGGTGGCCCGCCGACTTCGGCAACTACGGGCCGCTCATCGTCCGGATGGCCTGGCACAGCGCGGGCACCTACCGCGTCAGCGACGGCCGCGGCGGAGCCGGCGCCGGCCAGCAGCGGTTCGCGCCGCTCAACAGCTGGCCCGACAATGGCAACCTCGACAAGGCACGGCGCCTGCTGTGGCCGGTCAAGAAGAAGTACGGCCAGAACATCTCGTGGGCCGACCTGCTGATCCTCGCCGGCAACGTCGCCCTGGAGGAGATGGGCTTCACCACCTTCGGCTTCGCCGGTGGCCGTGCGGACGTCTGGGAGCCCGAGGAGGACGTCTACTGGGGCCCGGAGTCCACCTGGCTCGGCGATGACCGCTACACCGGTGACCGCGAGCTGGAAAACCCGCTCGGCGCGGTCCAGATGGGTCTCATCTACGTCAACCCGGAGGGCCCGAACGGCAACCCGGACCCGATCGCCTCGGCCCGCGACATCCGTGAGACGTTCCGCCGGATGGCGATGAACGACGAGGAGACCGTCGCCCTGATCGCCGGCGGCCACACCTTCGGCAAGACCCACGGCGCGGGCCCCGCGGACCACGTGGGCGCCGACCCCGAGGCGGCCGGCATGGAGGAGATGGGCCTCGGCTGGCGCAGCACCTTCAACTCGGGCAAGGGCGGCGACGCGATCACCAGCGGCGTCGAGGTCACCTGGACGCCCACCCCGACGAAGTGGGACAACACCTTCTGGGAGACCCTCTTCGGCTACGAGTGGGAGCTGACCGAGAGCCCCGCCGGAGCCAAGCAGTGGACGGCCAAGGACGGCGCCGGCGCGGGCACCATCCCCGACGCCCACGACCCGTCGAAGAGCCAGGCCCCGACCATGCTGACGACCGACCTCGCGCTGCGCATGGACCCGGTCTACGAGCCGATCTCGCGGCGCTTCTTCGAGAACCCCGACCAGTTCGCCGACGCCTTCGCCCGCGCCTGGTTCAAGCTGACCCACCGTGACATGGGCCCCATCTCCCGCTACCTCGGCCCGGAGGTCCCGTCCGAGACGCTGGTGTGGCAGGACCCGGTCCCGGCGGTGACGCACGAGCTCGTCGACGCCCAGGACATCGCGTCGCTCAAGGCCCGGATCCTCGACTCGGGGCTGTCCGTGGCCCAGCTGGTGTCCACCGCGTGGGCTTCGGCCGCGTCCTTCCGCGGTAGCGACAAGCGCGGCGGTGCCAACGGTGCCCGGGTCCGCCTCGAGCCGCAGCGCGACTGGAAGGTCAATGACCCCGAGGTGCTGACGACCGTGCTGACCGCCCTCGAGGGCGTGCAGAAGTCGTTCAACGCCGAGCAGACCGGCGGCAAGCAGATCTCGCTCGCCGACCTGATCGTGCTGGCCGGCTGCGCGGCGGTCGAGCAGGCGGCCAAGGATGCCGGTCTCGCGGTGCAGGTGCCCTTCACCCCGGGCCGCACGGACGCCTCGCAGGAGCAGACCGACGTCGAGTCGTTCGCCGAGATGGAGCCGGCCTCCGACGGGTTCCGCAACTACCTGGGCAAGGGCAGCCGGCTGCCTGCCGAGTACCTGCTGATCGACCGGGCCAACCTCCTCACGCTGAGCGCGCCGGAGATGACCGTGCTCCTCGGCGGTCTCCGCGTCCTCGGCGCGAACCACGGGCAGTCGTCGCTGGGCGTCCTCACCGAGACCCCCGGATCCCTGACGAACGACTTCTTCGTCAACCTGCTCGACATGGCCACGACGTGGAAGCCGGCGTCCGAGGACAGCACCACGTTCGAGGGCCGCGACGCGGCCACCGGCGAGGTCAAGTGGACCGGTACCCGCGCCGACCTCGTCTTCGGCTCGAACTCCGAGCTGCGGGCGCTGGCCGAGGTCTACGCGAGCGACGACGCGAAGGAGAAGTTCGTGAAGGACTTCGTCGCGGCGTGGGACAAGGTGATGAACCTCGACCGGTTCGAGGTCGCCTGATCACGACCTCCTGATCACGACCTCCTGATCACGGCATCCTGGTCACAGCGTCCAGGCCGGCCCGCGCGGGCCGGCCTGGACGTGTGTCCGTGCCGGACGGGCCTCGCCGCCTGGACCCGAGAGTGACGGTTGCGTCCGGTCTATGGTGGTGTGATGCGAATTGCCCCCCGGTGGACCTTGCTCTCTTCCGGGTGCGCCCCTGTGCTGCTGGTCGGTGCCTGGACGATTGCGCAACTGCGGCAAGGTCCGAAGTACGACCCCGAGAAGCAGACCATCAGCGTGCTGGCATCCTACGGAGCCAGCAGCTATTGGCTGATGACGGCGATACTGATCGGGCTGGGGACCTGCTACGTGGCCACGGCACACGGGCTGCGGGCGGCGGCATTCGCCGGGCGTGCGGCCCTGGCCGGTGGCGGACTGGCTGCACTGGCGCTGACGCTGGTGCCTGCGCCGAGTAGCGGCGGGGCGCTGAAACACGGGGCCGTGGCCGGCGTCGGCTTCGTACTGTTGGCGCTGTGGCCCCTGCTGGCTGCCGACCGCAGGGGGCGAGCAGTGCCGTGGGGGTTGCGGTTCGGCGTGTCGCTCACGGCGAGCGCGCTGATGTGCGCGAGCGCGATGTGGTTCGTCCTGGAACTGCAGACCGGCAGGGCGCCCGGCGTTGCCGAGCGTGCGCTGACTTTCGTCCAGGCGCTGTGGCCCTTCTTGGTCGTCATCTCCTGTCAGCGTCACACGGACTGACGCAAAGGCACCATGAGGCTGTGGTCCGCGCCACCGCTGGGGCCGGCATCAGCGCGGTGGCCTCACCCGGCTCCCGTAGTGGTCAGCCACCACCTTGGCCACGGTTCCTCCCGCGATCAGTGCCCTTCGACTCATACGACCCATATGTACCCCGGCTCGCCAAGTGACCGCTGTCCCGGAGCGCCATTCATCCGCAGGCCGGGAGCGACGTCAAGAGCTGACAACGGCCGGGCCCGCCGGGATTCCCGGGCGGCCCTCCGCCCACGAGCTGGTGGAGGCCGCGGACGGGGGCGCCCACGCCACTGTGTACCGTCGGCTGTCTCCCTTGTTCGGGACGTAACACCACTCGCAGCCGCCGTTCTCGCACCCGCCCACGTTCGATACCCCGCTTTCTGCCCAGCCCTTGGAGTGCACGTTGAGGACGACATTCCGTTCTCGTATGACCGCCCGGATCGGGCGCGCCTATCTGTCCAGGATCCAGCAGCGCGGGCTCGGGCCCTCCACCATCAGGCTGTTGCCACCAGATCTGCTGATGCTGATGCGCCGAGACGGCACGGATCCGGTGGACAGGCTGGCCAAGGTGCAGGCGAAGACGCCGGTGTCCAAGGTCTCGCTGCCGTTCGGCATGGACGCCTGGATAGTCACCGGTTATGAGGAGTCGAAAGCCGTCCTGGGCGCGGCCGACGCCTTCAGTACCGACTTCGCCCATCTCGCTGCGAACGCCGGAGTGACGGCGGAACAGACCCCCGGCGGGCTAGGGTTCAGTGATCCTCCGGTACACACCCGGCTGCGACGGATCCTTACCCCCGAGTTCACGATGCGCCGGCTGAGGCGACTGACTCCCAGAATCGACGCCATCGTGGAGGAGCGCCTGGACGCGATGGAGGTCCTGACGGGCCCCGTCGACCTGGTGCAGGAATTCGCGTTGCCCGTCCCGTCCCTGACGATCTGTGAACTGCTCGGCGTGCCCTACGAGGACCGTCACGACTTCCAGCGGCTGGCCATGGACCGCTTCGACCTCGCCGCCGGATCGACCGCCCCCTTCGGGGCCATGTCCGCGTCGCTCGGCTACTTCCGGGATGTCGTCAAGAAGCAGCGGGCGGAGCCGGGCGACGGTCTGCTCGGCATGATCGTGCGCGAGCATGGCAACAGTGTCGACGACGAGGAACTCGCCGGCCTCGCCGACGGCGTGCTCACCGGCGGGTTCGAGACGACCGCGAGCACACTCGCCCTCGGCTCACTCGTACTCCTGCGGGACCAGGACCTCTTCGAGCGAATACGGACCGACAGCGCGATGACTGCGCCGTTCGTCGAGGAGGCGCTGCGTTACCTCACCGCGGTGCAGATCGCCTTCCCCCGTTTCGCCCGCCAGGACATCGAGGTGGCCGGGCAGGTCGTCCGCCGTGGTGACATGGTCCTCTGCTCCCTGAGCGGCGCGAACCGCGACCCGTCGTACAGCGCGGCCGGCGGCCGCTTCGACCCGCACCGCGACACTACGGGGCATCTCGCCTTCGGTTACGGAATTCACCGCTGCATCGGCGCCGAACTGGCGCGTATGGAACTCCGCGCGGCCTATCCGGCCCTGCTGCGCAGGTTCCCTCAGATGCGCTTGGCGACCCCTCCCCAGGATCTGGCCTTCCGCAAGCTGTCGATCGTGTACGGCATCGAAACACTCCCGGTGTACCTGCGCTGAGCGTATGGCGGTCAGTCGGCAAGGCGGACCGGCATCAGCATCGAGAACGGTTTGCGCACAGGGCGACCGTGCCGTCGTCGGCCACCCTGAGCACACTGAGGTCGTACGACAGCCCATCCTGCTCGCGCACCTCGCCGGCGCGGACCGGGCCGGTCTCCAGCGACTGCCGGAAGGCCGGTACATCGACCAGGGTCCGGCGCCCGGATGGCAGATTGACGAGTCGGCGGTAGTCGGGGAAGTCGTAGGCGAGACACCGCCCGTCCGCCTGACGCCCTGCGGTTTCCAGGGTCACCCGAATGCAGTTGTCGCAGGACGTGGGGGTTGGGTCGTGCCGGCCCGGGCCCCGGACGGCTTTTCCGAAGTGTCGGAGAGAGCCGTCCGGTCCCGGTGCGGGCACGCGGGTGACAGACGGGCCTCTGTTCAGGAGGAGGAGACCGAGAACGAGTTCGTGTTGAAGTTCAGCCCGCCGGAGGAGGATGTGATCTCGTAGCCGAACTGGACTTCGGCGAGGGTGACGTCGCCGAGCCAGTGCTTGCTGTTCTTGAGCCAGTTCATGACGGCCAGAACGTCGACGGTCGAGGAGTTGGTGTTGGAGGTGCGGACGAAGGAGAAGACGGCGTTGCTGCCGTTGCTTCCCTTGTAGACCGTCCATGTGCTGCCGCCGACCGAGACGTTGCCCTGGGAGGTACCGAGCGGGCCGACAGCGCCGGTCTTGTTCATCCAGAGCATGATCTCGTAGGCGTGGTTGGTGTCCCAGATGTCATACGTGGTCTCGTACGCGCCGCTGGAGGGCACGCTGACGTTGAAACTGGACTTGACCGAGCGCAGGGCGCTGAGCTTCTTGCCCACGTAACGGGTGGCATTGGGATACGACTTGATACCGCCGGTGTTGGGGTGGTTCGCCCACACACCCCAGTTGCTGTACGAGTTGGCCCAGATCGTCTGCGGACCGGCGCCGCCGCCCCAGACGTCGTTGTAGAGCGTGTAGCCGCCGTTGGACCACGTGCCGTACTGAGCGCTGGACGCCCAAGTCGCGGCGTACGCCGGTGCCGCGGTCAGCCCGATCGCTGCGGTCGCGGAGGCGATGAGGCCGAGAAGGATCGCTCGAGGCTTTCTGCGGAGAGTTGCGCGCATGGGGGGCTCCATTTCGTTGCCGTGACTACTGCGGTGGGCGAATCCCGGCATGGCGGGACCGTCCGACCGCCTCTCTGTCGAAGCGCTTCGATGCCGATGACAAGTAGGCCGGGCGCTCGTAGTCGGGTGATGGGCCCGACGATGGCAGTCGAATTATCGAAGCGCAACACCTGCTACGGAGAAATTTTCCGTGCGAGCCGGCAGCCCCCGATCGCTTGCCGTACGCCGCATCTCCGCGCCAATGCCGAGACCGTCTGCCCGTTCGGTGCAGCAGGGCAACGCATTCGCCCGCACGCGTAAACCCTGCGGACACGTCGGCGCCTTGCGACGCACCGCACCAGACGCCCCGGGCTGATCCGACAAGACCGACTGGACAGGACCCGGGGGAGACAGCACACCCCTCAGTCCGTCGTGGCCGCTGCATACGGGGGCGTGGTCCGTGCCGCGTGGCCAGTTAGGGTGGGTCGGGATCCCACCCGACCGTGCCGGAGCAGACCATGGCAAGCGTGTCCAACCCCGAGGAACCCTCGTCAGGCGACGACGCCGTGTCGGCGTGGTTGATGCGCCGGGCCAGTCAGCCGCAGCAGGGACTGGCGGAGATATTGGTCGCCGACTACACGCTCCCCGATCGCGCATGGTTGCCGTCGGGGGCGGTCGTGGCCCTGCTCGGCGAGTTCGGGATGACCAGCGGCGCAGCCCGCACGACCCTCAGCAGGTTGGCGCGTCGGGGTGTGCTCGAGAGTCGTCGGCAGGGACGGAACAGTTCGTACCGGCTGACGCAGCGGCATGCTGGCTATTTGTTGGACGGTGGTGGCTCGATCGCCGCGTTCACCACGAATAGCGACTCCTGGGACGGATGGTGGACTCTCATCGCCTTCTCGGTTCCGGAACACGAAAGCACACGGCGGCGCGCCCTGCGAACTGCGTTGAGATCATGGGGATACGCACCGCTGTACGACGCCGTTTGGGCGTCGCCGCGCCCCCTGGCGCCCGATGTGCGGAGTGGCCTGGCTGACTTGGCGTTGGGGTCGATGAGCGTGTTCCGTGCCCAACAGGTACAACTCGAGTCGGAAGTCAACCGTGACCCCGTCCAAGCGTGGGACCTCGCTGGCATCGCCGAACAGTACGAGGCCTTCATAGTGCGGTATGGCAGCCTGTTGCCCGCAATCACCGCCGGTAGCATCACCGGAGCCGCAGCGGTCCGTGCGCGCACCGAGGTGATCAACACCTTCCGTCATTTCCCAGCGCTGGACCCCGTACTTCCCCTCGAGCTCCTGCCGCAAGGATGGCCGCGGGCGCGGGCGCGGGCGGTATGTGTCGCGGTGTACGACGGGCTGGCCCAATCGGCCCAGGATCATGTCCGCGCCGTAGTCGCCCACTTCTCAGACAGGCAGCATCCCGACGTAAGGGCCCACACGATTGCCAGCATGAGTGCCGGGATGAGTCACACCTGACCATCGGTCGGCGCCCACCGCCAGATGCCGGGATGCCGTCCACCGGATCGAGACCGGCCTCGCCGAACAGTCCGTTTGTGCCTGCGTCATATTGGTCGCCGGGACCGACGGATGCGGGTCGTCGCGGCGGTCGCCTTGCACCGCCGAGCGCCTTCTCAGAGCCACGGCGCCGCGCCCCCTGAGGTTCGGCCCGACCGCGACGCTCAGGGGCGCTGCCTCCGGATCGGCGGCCTGCTGTTCTCGCTTCCGTCACCGAACCGACCGACGGTCAGCGGATGAGCGTCATCGCCGGTGCACCGGGGGAAGGGCGCTGAGCCTGTACGCGGTTCGCCTCCCGGGGACTTCTGAGGATTGCGCTTTTTTGGCGCTAACAGTTGACAGTTCACTGTCCGGTCAGGAAGCTGCGTGATGCGCCTCACTCCGGTGTGAGATATTCCCGGGCCGCTCCCTGACGCCGATTGTGATCGTTCACTTGAGTCGTCGGGGGGCTTCTCGCAGGGTGTGGCGCGCGATTCGGGCGCGCTGCGGACCGGTCGAGCCCTTCGTGGCACGGCTCGGGAATCTGGGCGCCCAGCACCTCGGCGCACCACCCCGACTGTCCGCGTGCACCATCGCACATGAAGGGCCTCACCCCAGCCTGAACGTCGCGGCCGCGCCCCGTGGCAGCACCGCTATCGCTGCTGGACCCAGCGCCCTGCCGTTGGCTGTCGGGGATCGGCGGGACTGTAAAACGTTCGGTGTAACTCCCGATCATGGAAGATGCATCGATGACCAGTGACAACGTGACTGAGGTCGAATCCGTCGAGCCGTCTGA